>QVQC01000068.1 GCA_003428585.1 Nioella halotolerans | reverse complement strand
GGAAATCGCCCGCCTGCACAAGGAGATCGGCGCGACGATGATCTATGTCACCCACGACCAGGTGGAGGCGATGACGCTGGCCGACAAGATCGTGGTGCTGAAATTCGGCGTGATCGAGCAGGTGGGCGCGCCGCTCGACCTTTACCGCGATCCCGACAACAGGTTCGTCGCGGGCTTCATCGGCAGCCCGGCGATGAACTTCGTCGAGGGCACCGTGGAAGATGGCGGGATCGACGTGCCGGCCTTCGGGCGCAGGGTGGCGCCCCCGGTCACGCTGCCGGCGACGGGAAGCCGCGTGATCGTTGGCCTCAGGCCCGAACATGCCAGCCTCGATCCGGCGGGCGACGGCTTCGCGATCGAGTTGACCGAGGCGCTTGGCGGGGTCAGCTACGCCTACCTGTCGGCGCCGACGGGCGAGCGGATGATCATCGAGGAACGCGGCGACACGCGCAGCCGGTCCGGCGACAGGGTCGGGCTGGACTTCGCGCCCGAGCGGCTTTTCATCTTCGAAAAGGACACCGAGGCGCGGATCCGCTGACGCGGGCCGAACCGCGCCCGGTCACTGCGGCACCAGCCGGGACAAGCGTCTATGCCGCCAACCGCGCCAGCCTGTCCGCCGTTTCGGGTAGCCGGTGCAGTTTGGCGCGCACCTCGAGGATCAGACGCGCCGGATCGCCCAGCCCCGCAAGATGCTCCATCACCGGGCGCCAGTGGATGCGCCCGTCGCCGGGATGCCAGTGCCGGTCGGCGTGCCCGTCCACATCCTGCAGGTGGACATGCGCCAGCTGCTCCCCCGCCGCGCCCAGCACGTCGACGACCGGCGGCGCGCCGTAATTGGCATGGGCGAGGTCGGCATGGCCGGTATCGACGGACAGCTTCAGGTTCGCGTGGCCGATCCGCGTCACGAGGTCGCCGCGATCGGCGGGATCGGTGTCGTCGATATTCTCCAGCACCAGCGTCACGCCCTCGCCCGCCGCCCGGTCGAGCACCGGGGCAAGGCATTCGGCACAAGCGTCCATCAGGCCGGGGCGCAGGAAGCTGTAATTGGCATAGTTCAGCTTGTGCCAGAAATTGAACGGCGAATGCACCACCATCACGTCGGCGCCAAGCTGTGCCGCGATCTCCACCCCCTTGATCAGGCGCGCGGCGATGATGTCGCGTATCGCGCGATCCGGGTTCGACAGGTCGAGCCCGAAGAACGGCCCATGGATCCCGCGCGGGCCGCGGTGCCCGTCCAGTCGCGTGCGCCATGCCGCGACAAGATCCGAGACGTCGCCCGCGATCACCTCCGCGCCAACGAAATCCTGAATCTCGATGGGGCGGTCGGCTGTGAAAATCCAGTCTTGCAGAGCGTCCATATCGCGCATCTGGACGGCGGCACCGATCGTGGGCAGGGGCATGAGAGGGTCCTTTTCTACTTGATGCCAGCGCGCATGAAGCTTTGCACGAACTGGCGTTGAAACAGCAAGAAGCCGATCAACAGCGGGGCGGAGGTGATCAGCGTGGCCGCGGTGATGATCGACCATTCGATGCCACTGTCGGTGGTGGCGAAGATCGACAACCCGACCGTCAGCGGCCGCGTCTCCACCGAAGAGGTGATGATCAGCGGCCAGATGAAATTGTTCCAGTGGTGGCTGATCGAGACCAGCCCGAATGCCAGCATCGTCGGTTTCGCCAAGGGCACGTAGACGCGCCACAAAAGCCCGGGCCACGAACACCCCTCGACCCGCGCGGCCTCGTCGAGTTCGCGCGGCACCGTCTTGAAGGTCTGGCGCAACAGGAAGATGGCAAAGCCGCTGGCGAAATAGGGCAGCCCGATGGCGAGGATCGTGTCGATCAGCCCAAGGCTGCCCATTGTCGCGTAATTGCGCACCAGCAGGATGTCGGGCATCACCATCAACTGCACCAGCACCAGCGCGAAAAGGGTGTTCTTGCCGGGAAATTCAAACCGCGCGAAGGCGAAGGCGGCCAAGGAACAAAGGATCAACTGCGCGGTCAGGATCATCGTGACCAACAGGATCGTGTTGACGAAGTAGCGCGCGAAGGGGGCCGCGTTCCATGCACGCACGAAGTTTTCCAGCGTCAGCGGCGCGAAGGGTTCGAACCGCGTCTCGAAGGCGGCGGGGTGGATCGCGGTCCAGACCGCGTAGGCCAGCGGCAACAGCCAGACCAGCGCCAGCGCCCACGCGCCGACCATGAAAAGCGCCCGGTCGAGATCGAGACGGGACGCGGGGATCGCCAGCGTGCTCATCGGTAATGCACCTTGCGGTCGAGAAAGAAGAACTGCCCGATGCCGACGATCGCCAGGATGATCACCATCACCACCGTCAGCGCCGAGGCATAGGCGGTGTCCCAGAAGCGGAAGCCCTGTTCATAGATGTAGTAGAGCAGCAGCATCGACGCGTTGTTCGGCCCGCCCTGCGTCATCACGAAGATATGGTCCACCGTGCGGAACGCGTTGATCGTGGCATTGACCGAGATGAACAAGGTTGTCGGCATGATCAGCGGCCATGTCACGCGCCGAAAGAAGGTCCAGCGCGAACAGCCCTCGATCTCTGCGGCCTCGCGCAGGCTTGGCGGGATGGTCTGCAGGGCGGCGAGGTAGAAGATCATGAAGAACCCGGCCTGCGCCCAGACGGTCACGGCGGTGACGGCATAGAGCGCGGTGTCGGGGTCGCCGATCCAGTTGCGGGGCGACAGCCCGGCCAGCCCGCGCACCTGCTCGAACAGGCCAAAGCCGGGCAGGTAGAAGAACAGCCAGATATTGGCCACCGCGATCAGCGGCAGCACCGTCGGCGTGAAAAAGGCCATGCGCAGGAATCCGCGCCCGAGGATGCGCCCCTGCACGAACAGCGCCATCGCCAGAGCCAGCGCCACCGAGGCCGGAATCGTGATCGCGGCATAGATCGCGTTGTTGATCATCGCGCGGCGGAAGATGTCATCCTGCAGCATGCGCGCATAATTGTCCCAGCCCACGAAAACCGACGGCCTGCGCCCCCGCGCGGTGGACCAGAAACTGTCGATCACCGTCTGGACCGCGGGGTAGTGCGTGAAGGTAAACAGCAGGATCAGCGCCGGGGCGAGGAAGGCCAGCGCGATCAGCCAGTCTTTTCGAACCATCTTGCGGGCCTTGCATGGGGCGCAGCGCCCGGAGGGGGCGCTGCGCGGTGGTGGTGGTTCAGCGATAGACCGCGAGGATCGCGTCGGCGGCGTCCTGTGCGTCGGCCATGGCCTCGGCCGGGGTCATGTCACCGACGATGGCGGCAGCGATCGCATCGTTGATGATCTGCGTGATGCGCGGCCCCTCGAAGGTCGAAAGCTCCGGTACGGCATGGGCCAGTTGCTCCCGCGCGACGAGGGCACCGGGCACCTCCTGTGCGTAAGCCTGCATGCGCTCGCTTTCCCACGTGTCGGCGCGCGGCGCGACATAGCCCGTGGCGATCGACCATTCGGCGGCCTGCTCGGGCGCCGTGGCCCATTGCACGAAATCGACCGCGGCAGCCAGCTGCTCGTCCGACGAGCCTTGAAATAGGTAGAAGTTGCCGCCGCCCGTGGGGGCGCCGGGGCGTTCGTTCGCAGGCAGCATGCCAACGCCGAAATCGAAAGGCGCGTTGGTACGGATGTTGGTCAGGTTGCCCGTGGTGGTCCAGACCATGGCCGCGTTGCCATCCATGAAGGCGCGCGGGGTGGCGCCCCAGTCTAGGATGCCGGGCTCCATCACTTCATGCTCGTTGGCCAGCGCGACGAGATATTCCAGCGCGCCGATCACCTCGGGCGTGTCGAAATACACCTCGGTGCCGGCGTCGTTGGCCAGACCGTCCTGCCCGGCCGACGCCACCAGCCCGGTAAAGAGCCACGACGGGAAGCCCGAGGACGGGATGCGCACGCCCCACTGGGTGACCGTGCCGCTGTCGTCGCGGATGGTCAGCGCCTCGCCAAACTCCACCATCTCTTGCCATGTCGCGGGCGGCGTTTCGGGGTCGAGGCCCGCCGCGGCGAAGGCTTCCTTGTTCCAGTAGAGCACCGGGGTCGAACGCTGGAACGGGATGCCCCAGGTCTGGCCGCCGGTCTGGCTGTTGCGCATGAAGGCCGGGTAGAAACCGCCGACCCAGTCCTCCATCTCTTCCTCGGTCAGGAAATCGTCCCACGGCAGGACCAGATCCTCGTCGATCATGGTGAACATGTCGACCGACAGCAGGATGGCCAGTTGCGGCGGGTTGCCGCCGCGCGAGGCGGTGATGGCGCGGGTCGTGGTGTCGGCATAGCTGCCGGTATAGATCGCCTCGATGGAGACATCGGGATTCTCGGCCATGTAGGCCTCTGTCAGGCCCTCGATGGTCTCGGCGGCGCTGCCGCCGACGGCGACGGGAAAGTAGAATTCCAGATCGACGGCCCATGCCGCCTGCGACATGGCCGCAAGCACCGTGGTCGAGGCGAGAAAGCCCTTAAGCGCGTGTTTCACGTTGTAGCTCCTGTTGAGGTTGGGGGGATTGGTCCGATGGCGAGGGCAGCCTGTGCCCGGCATCGTCGAAGAAATGAAGGGCCGGCTCCGGCAGGGTCAGCGACAGCGCGTCGCCGGGCGGCAGCGCCTGCCCGGATTGGCGCAGCAACAGCCGCGCGCCGCCGACCTCCAGCGTCACGATCTGGTCCGCGCCAAGGTATTCGACGCTGCGCACCGCGGCGCGCAGCCGGAGGCCGTCGCCGCCCTGCGCCACTTCCTCGGGGCGGATGCCGATGGTCGCCGCGCCCGCGGGCGCGGCGACGCCGGGAATCGCCGCGCGGGGCAACAGGTTCATCGGCGGCGTCCCGATGAAGCCGGCGACGAAGACGCTCGCGGGATGGGCATAGAGGTCGCGGGGCGTCGCCACCTGTTCGACGCGACCCGCGTTCATCACCACGATATGGTCGGCCATGGTCATCGCCTCGACCTGATCGTGGGTGACGTAGACCATGGTCAGGTCAAGCCGCTGCTGAAGCGCCCGGATCTCGCTGCGCATTTCCGCGCGCAGCTTGGCGTCGAGGTTGGACAGCGGCTCATCCATCAGGCAGACGGGCCGCTGCGAGATGACCGCGCGGGCAAGGGCCACGCGCTGCTGCTGTCCGCCGGAAAGTTCGGCCGGCTTGCGCGCCAGCAACTCCGACAGCCCCATCATGGACGCGACGCGCTCCAGCCGCTCTTGCCGCTCGGCCTTGGGCACCCGCCGCACGGACAGGCCGAAGAGGATATTCTCGGCCACGTCGAGATGCGGAAACAGGGCGTAGGACTGGAAGACCATCGCAAGGTTGCGCCCCTTGGGCGGCAGATGGTCGATCCGGTCGGGGCCAAGCGCGATCGTGCCCGCGGTCGGGTGATCGAGCCCGGCGATCAGTCGCAACAGGGTCGACTTTCCGCAGCCCGATGGCCCCAGCAGGACCGAGAATTTCCCGGCGGGCAGCGTGACGTCGACATCCTGCAAGGCCGTCGCCGTTGCGAAAGCCTTGGTCACGCCGGAAAGGGACAAGTCGGGGCGCGCGGCAACGCTGGGCACGGCAGGATTGGCAGTCGAATCTTTCATGACCGCGGGATTAGACCGAGCATGCAACAGTTGCGTGACGTTTCTCCGGGGCGCCCCGGCCTTGTCACGCAACGGCAAAGGGCGGTTTATCACCTGAATCCGGCGGTCCGGCTGATCTTCATGATCAAGCCCACGCCACCGCGCCGGACGGCCCGGACGGCCCGGACCTGCCGGGACCGCAACGCGGCGCCGAAGCAGCGTGGCGTCCTGACGCGTTGAGTCGCCCCGGGCATGGTCTGGAGGCCACCGTCGCAAACCGCTCGGGGATGCCGCCGCCATCAAGTTGCATGGCGTTCCCTACGCCCTCCGCCGCTTTTGCGCGACCGCGCTGGCGCTGCTCCTGATCCGGATCTTCGGGCAAGAATAGATGTTTCGTGGTTGTGCCACGCGCGGCATGACAGGGCTGAGCGTCCCGTCGCGCGCGACGCAAGGCCGGGCGCGAAAGATGAATCCATCGTTTTTCACAATCCCGTTACAGAAGCGCGATAATGCGGCCCCGCAACACAAGCCCTTGGGGGATACCATGAAAGCCACCACCACCCTTACCGCCCTTGCCGCACTGGCCTTCGCGCTGCCGGCGCAGGCAGAATTCGCGCTTGGCGACCGGTATACCGATGCCGACGGCGACCTGATCGCGGACATTCCCGAAGATCCGTCCGAACTGATCGACCCCTCGACCCTGATCTTCGCTTACACCCCGGTTGAAGACCCCGCCGTGTATGCCGAAGTCTGGGCCGACTTCCTCGACCACATGTCCGACGTGACGGGCCGCGACGTTCAGTTCTTCCCGGTTCAGTCGAACGCCGCCCAGATCGAAGCGATGCGCGCCGGTCGCCTGCATGTCGCCGGCTTCAACACCGGGTCCAACCCGCTGGCCGTGGCCTGCGCCGGGTTCCGTCCCTTCGCCATGATGGCGGCCGAGGACGGCTCCTTTGGTTACGAGATGGAAATCATCACCTACCCCGGCTCCGGCATCGAGTCGGTCGAGGATATCCGCGGCGGCCAACTGGCCCACACCGCAGAAACCTCGAACTCGGGTTTCAAGGCGCCGTCGGCGATCCTGTTCGACGAGTTCAACATGACCGCCGGCGAAGATTTCGAGGCGGTGTTCTCTGGCGCGCATGACAACTCGATCCTCGGTGTTGCCAACCGCGACTACCCGGCCGCCACCATCGCGAACTCGGTCATGGAAAGGATGATGGAGCGCGACGTGGTGTCCGAAGACCAGATCGTGTCGCTTTACCAGTCGCAGACCTTCCCGACCACTGGCTACGGCACCGTCTACAACCTGACGCCCGAGCTTCAGGAAGCGGTGCAGGAAGCCTTCTTCAGCTACGACTGGGAAGGCACGCCGCTGGCCGAGGAATTCGGCCGCAACGGTGAATCCCAGTTCATCCCGATCACCTTCGAGGAAGACTGGGCCGTGATCCGCACCATCGACGAATTCAACGGCGTCGAATACAACTGCAACTGATCGCTTGCATTTCATCGCGATGCGACACGGGCGGCCCCTGCGCCGCCCGTGTGACTTATAGAGGATTACCGCATGCTGACCCTCGACGGCCTGTCCAAGACCTACAAGACCGGCGATTCCGCGCTCTCCGACGTGTCGCTGACTGTGCCGAAAGGCCAGATCATGGGGTTGATCGGCCCGTCCGGCGCCGGCAAGTCGACGTTGATCCGCTGCATCAACCGGCTGGTCGAACCCACTGCCGGCAAGGTCCTGCTGGGCGACGTGGATCTTGCGCGCCTCGGCAAGGCGGAGTTGCGCCGGCAGCGGCGCCGGATCGGCATGATCTTCCAGGAATACGCGCTGGTCGAGCGCCTGACGGTGATGGAAAACGTCCTTTCCGGACGGCTTGGCTATGTGCCCTTCTGGCGCAGCTTCCTGCGCAAGTATCCCGCAGCCGACATCCAGCGCGCCTATCAGCTTCTCGACCGGGTGGGGCTGATGGACAAGGCCGACAATCGTGCCGATGCGCTGTCAGGCGGGCAGCGTCAGCGTGTCGGCATCGCCCGCGCGCTGGCCCAGAACCCGGAGTTGCTGCTCGTCGATGAACCGACCGCGAGCCTTGACCCCAAGACCAGCCGGCAGATCATGCGCCTGCTGACCGAGATCTGCGCCGAGCGTGACCTGCCGGCCATCGTCAACATCCACGACGTGCCGCTGGCCCAGCAATTCATGCAGCGCATCGTCGGGCTCAATGCCGGCCGGGTGGTGTTCGACGGGCCGCCGGAAGCCCTGACCGAGGCGGCGCTGACCACGATCTACGGCGAAGAGGACTGGAACGCGATGCGTAAGGGCGACGCCGAACAGGCCGAGGCAGAGGCCGACGCGCGCGCCCGGATGGAGGCCATCGCCTGATGAGCAGCGTTGCCGCCTACCCCACCACGTGGCGCCGTCCGCCGCAGATCGTCAAGGACCGGCGCTGGCGCATCGCGCTACAGATCGGCATCTTCGTCTACCTCGTGCTGGCCATCAGCACCGTCGATGTGAACTGGTCCCGCGTCTACGAGGGGCTGGAGCGCGGCCAGCGCTTCGCCATGGGCTTCCTGCAACCCGATTTCACCAGCCGCTGGACCGATATCAGCCGCGGCCTGATCGAAAGCCTGACCATGACGCTGACCTCCACGGTCGTCGGGGTGATCATCTCGGTGCCCGTGGGCATCGGCGCGGCGCGCAACCTCGTCCCGCGGTCGGTCTATTACGTCTGTCGCGGCATCATCGCCGTCAGCCGCGCGCTGCAAGAGGTGATCATCGCCATCTTCCTCGTGGCGATGTTCGGCTTCGGCCCCTTCGCGGGCTTCCTGACGCTGAGTTTTGCCACCATCGGCTTCATCGCCAAGCTGCTGGCCGACGATATCGAAGAGATCGACGAGGCACAGGCCGAATCGATCCGCGCCACCGGCGCCTCGTGGGTGCAACTGATCAACTACGCGATCCAGCCGCAGGTCATGCCGCGGCTCATCGGCCTGTCGCTCTACCGGCTCGACATCAATTTCCGCGAAAGCGCGGTGATCGGCATCGTTGGCGCGGGCGGCATCGGCGCGACGCTCAACACCGCCATCGACCGTTACGAATATGACAGCGCGGGGGCCGTGCTGCTGATCATCATCCTGATCGTGATGGTCGCCGAATACAGCTCCAGCTATCTCAGAAAGTTCCTGCAATGACCGAGATCGCGCATTATTCCGAGGTCTGGCGCCACCGCACCCCGCGCAAGCGGTTGTTCATGTGGATGGGCTGGCTGGCATTGGTCGCGCTGTTCGTCTGGTGCTGGCAGTTGATGACCGAGAACACGATGTGGTATTTCGTGCTCGACGCGCCGCGGCAGGCCGCCGATATCGGCGGGCGAATGGTGCCGCCGCGCTGGTCCTACCTTCCGGAACTGATGCAACCCCTCTGGGACACGATCAACATCGCCACGCTGGGCACCATCGGCGGCGTCATCATGGCGGTGCCCGTGGCCTTCATGGCGGCGCGCAACACCACGCCGTCGCAGACCATTCTTCGGCCCATGGCGCTATTCATCATCGTGACCTCGCGCTCGATCAACTCGCTGATCTGGGCGCTTCTGCTGGTGGCCATCATCGGGCCGGGCCTTCTGGCCGGGATCGTCGCCATCGCGCTGCGATCCATCGGGTTCGTCGGCAAGCTGCTTTACGAGGCGATCGAGGAAACCGACGCGCGCCAGATCGAGGCGATCGAGGCCACCGGCGCCAGCGGCGCGCAGGTGCTAAGCTACGGCATCGTGCCACAGATCATGCCCGCCTTCTGGGGTATCTCGGTCTTTCGATGGGATATCAACATCCGCGAAAGCACCATCCTCGGGCTGGTTGGCGCGGGCGGCATCGGGCTGAAGCTGCAAGCCTCGCTCAATACCTTGGCGTGGAGCCAGGTGACGGTGATCCTGCTGTTGATCCTGGCCACCGTGGTGCTGAGCGAATGGGTTTCTGCCCGCATGCGTCAGGCGATCATCTGAGGCGCCGGACCGCGCCGTTGCTGCGCATGGATAGGGGATTGCAGCCGCCGGCTGGGGCGCTACTGTCCCCGCCGACACCCTCGATCCAAGGAACCCGACCATGCGCGACGCCCCTCCGCAGACGATTCACCTGTCGGATTACACGCAACCCAACTGGTGGGTCGAGGCGGTGGAGCTGGATTTCACCCTGGACCCCAAGGCGACACGGGTAAGGTCGCGCATCCGGTTTGTCCGCAACACGGGCCTTGCGCACGGCGATCTGCATCTCGATGGTGAGGATCTGGCGCTGCTCACCGCCGCCATCGACGGCGTGGCCTTGTCGGAAAACGAATACCAGCGCACCGAAAGCGTGCTGACCGTACCCGCCGCCCGCCTGCCCGAAGACGCCTTCACATGGGAAGCGGAGGTTGAGATTGCGCCGGCCGACAACACCGCGCTTGAAGGGCTTTACATGTCGGGCGGCATGTATTGCACCCAGTGCGAGGCAGAGGGCTTTCGCAAGATCACCTATTACCCGGACCGGCCCGACGTGATGGCGCCCTTCACCGTTCGCATCGAGTCCGCGATGCCGGTGCTGCTGTCCAATGGGAACCCGGTGGCGCGGCATGGCCCCGTGGCGGAATGGCGCGATCCGTGGCCCAAGCCCTCGTATCTCTTCGCGCTCGTCGCGGGCGATCTGGTGGCCTATTCCGATCATTTCATCACCCGGTCCGGACGCACCGTGGCACTCAACATATGGGTACGGCGCGGCGACGAGGACAAGACGCATTACGCCATGGGCGCGCTGAAACGGGCCATGACATGGGATGAACAGGTCTACGGCCGCGAATACGATCTCGACGTGTTCAACATCGTCGCGGTCGACGATTTCAACATGGGCGCGATGGAGAACAAGGGGTTGAACATCTTCAATTCCAAATTCGTGCTGGCACGCCCCGAAACCGCGACCGACCGCGATTTCGAATTGATCGAGGGCATCATCGCGCATGAATACTTCCACAACTGGACCGGCAACCGCATCACCTGCCGCGACTGGTTCCAGCTGTGCCTGAAGGAAGGGTTGACCGTCTTCCGCGATCAGCAGTTTTCCGGCGACATGCGCGGCCACGCGGTGAAACGCATCGACGATGTGCTGATGCTGCGCGCCCGCCAGTTCCGCGAGGATAGCGGCCCGCTGTCACACCCGGTGCGACCCGAAAGCTTCGTCGAGATCAACAATTTCTACACCGCGACCGTCTACGAAAAGGGCGCCGAGGTGATCGGCATGCTGAAACGGCTGGTCGGCGACGCGGCATATCAGCGGGCGCTCGACCTCTATTTTACCCGCCACGATGGCGAGGCCGCGACGATCGAGGATTGGCTCAAGGTGTTCGAGGACGCCACGGGGCGCGACCTGACCCAGTTCAAGCTCTGGTATTCGCAGGCGGGCACGCCCCGGATCACCGTCGAGGAAAGCTTCAAGGATGGAACATATGTCCTTGATATATCTCAGGAAACAAAGGAAACACCGGGGCAGGACGAGAAACGGCCACTGGTCATACCTGTGGCCGTCGGACTGATCGGCCCGGATGGCGTGGAGGTCGCGCCGACCCGCGTGCTGGAATTGACCGAACCGCGCCAGAGCTTCCGCTTCGAGGGTCTCGCCGCGCCGCCGGTGCCGTCGATCCTGCGTGGGTTCTCCGCCCCGGTGATCCTCGATCACAGCCCGAGATTCGAGGATCGCGCGCTGCTGCTGGCCCATGACACCGACCCGTTCAACAAGTGGGAGGCGGGCCGCTCGCTCAGCCGCGAAAGCCTGCTGTCGATGCTGAAGGACGGCACGCCGCCCGCCGCGGCCTATCTCGACGCGCTGACACGGGTGGCCGGCGATGACGCGCTCGACCCGGCCTTCCGGGCGCTGGTGCTGGCACTGCCCTCCGAGGATGACATCGCCCAAGGCTGCGTTGATGCCGGGCTGGTGCCCGATCCGACGCGGATCCATCACACAAGGAAACTGCTTGCAAGCCAGATCGCGGAGGCCGCCCGCGATACGCTGGAAACGATTTATGCTCAGATGGTTACGAAAGGTTCTTACAGCTCCGATGCGGCATCTGCGGGCAAGCGCGCCCTGCGCAACACGGCGCTCCGGCTGCTGACCCCGCTTGACGGGCCGCCCCGGGCGCGTGCGCATTACGACGGCGCGGACAACATGACCGATCAGTTGGCCGCCTTCGGTTGCCTTCTTGATGCGGGCGATACCGAGATCGCGGCGCGTTTCCACGAAGACTGGCATGGCGACCGACTGGTTATGGACAAGTGGTTCATGATGCAAATCGCCCACGCGGCCCCGGGTGAGGCCGTCAGCCGCGCGAAGATCCTCACGGAGCATCCTGATTTCGATTGGAAAAACCCAAACCGCTTCCGCTCTGTCGTGGCCGGGCTGGCGGCTGGGAACCCGGCCGGGTTCCACGATCCGTCGGGCGCGGGCTACGCCTTTCTGGCCGATTGGCTGCTGCGCCTTGACGCGGTCAACCCGCAGACGGCCGCGCGCATGTCCACCGCCTTCGAGACATGGCGCCGCTACGACACCGACCGACAAGGGATGATCGAGGCCCAACTGCGCCGGATCGACCGGGCGGAGGGGCTGAGCCGCGATCTGGGGGAAATGGTCGGGCGGATGCTGGCGCATTCGCGCAACACTCACTGACGCGCCGCCGGCCCGCCATAAAATTGTCCCGATTGGCGCGGCAAGGTATCACCCATGACAGGACACTACACGAAAATCGTGCGTGAACGCCGCAGCGTCGCCTGGGCCGTGCTTGCCACGGGGTTGGTCATGTTGGCGCTGCTGGCAGACCGGGGTGCGCCGGTCTGGACATGGGCGCTGGTGGCACCCTGCATCGCGATATGTATTCTGCAAATCGCGCTGAAACCCGGTTACGGGATCGGCCTCACGTCACGCGACATGACGATCTTCGACGGGTTCAGCGAACGGCGCCTGCCGATCCACCGCGTCGATCACCTGCGGCTGAGCAAGACCTCCGCCACCTTGGTCTTGCGCTCGGGCGACGAGGTGGCCCTGCCGCGGCATGTCATGCGCAACACGCTGCCCCTGATCCGTGAGGCAGCCGCCCGCGGCATCCCGGTGCGCGCGCTTTAGCCCCTGCAATAGGCCTGTCCCGAGACCCAGTCGCGCATCCCCTCGCGCTTGCCGCGGTCGTGAAACGGCCCCCATTCGGCCGCGGCACCGCGCATACCGGCGCTGACCACGCCGTCGCGCAGAACGGTCTGCGTCAGGATGCGCACGGCGCAGCGCAGGTTCGCCGCCCCGTCGCTCAGCGCCGCGCCGCTGCCCGCCGCACAGCCGCGCGCGCGGGCCGTCGCAGGCGCGATCTGCACCAATCCGAACCAGCGGCCGCCGCCCCCGACCGCCGCCGCGCGATGGGTGCTTTCATGCCATGCGAGGACCGAGACCAGCCCCGCCCAGAACGCCGCACGTCGCGCTGAGCCGCCCGCCGCGTAGCCCGGGCACCAATCGGCGATATCATCGGGCACCGTGTTCAACAGCGCTTCCTGCCGCAACACCGCCCGATAAAGCACGCGCCCCCATGCCGGGTCCGCGGGGGCGGCCATGCCGGGGCGCAACTCGTCCCAGTGAAGCTCGGGCACCGACATCCCGGGCCGCGGCATCGGAAGAGGCGAGGCGGCGGGCGCCAAGGCAGCCGGGTCCGGGCGTGGCACCGGCCGGGCTTCCGTCGCCGGGGCGGGCACCGGCGCAGCATCCGTTTGAGCAAGGCCCGACAACGCCGAGGCCGCGCATATGAAACTGCCCGTCAGAACCCGGATCATCCACGGCATCACTAACGCCCCGGTCAACCGCGCGGCAGGATCACGGCGAAGGTGCTGCCCTTGCCGAGTTCGCTTGAAATCCGAAGCCGCCCGCGATGTCGGTTCACGATATGCTTGACGATGGCGAGGCCAAGCCCGGTTCCCCCCATCTCGCGGCTACGGTGCGAATCCACCCGGTAGAACCGTTCCGTCAGACGCGGCAGGTGAAGCGGGTCGATCCCGTCGCCACGGTCGATCACCTCGACCTGCACCACCGGCCCGCGCAGCGCGCCCTTGCCCTCGCCGTCCGACAGGCGCAGCGTCACCGGTCGGCCCGCGCCACCGTATTTCAGCGCGTTCTCGGTCAGGTTCATGAACACTTGCGTCAACTGGTCCGTATCGCCGCGCAGGCGGTAATCGCCCGGCGCGGCCTCGATGTTGACGGGGCTGTCCTGCTCGCGCGCGGTCTGGTCCAGCGCGGCGATCACCCCGTCCAGCAGGTCGCGCAGGTCAACATCCTGCGAAGGGCGAATCCGCTCCTCGGCCTCGACCCGGCTGAGCGACAACAAATCGCCCACCAGCCGGTTCATGCGCAGCGCCTGATCCTCCATGATCGACAGGAAACGGTCGCGCGCCTCGGCGTCGTCGCGGGCGGGGCCGCGCAGGGTTTCGATGAACCCCATCAACGCGGTCAGCGGCGAGCGCAGTTCGTGGCTGACATTGGCAACGAAATCGCGGCGCATCTCCTCGGCTTCCTGAAAGTGGGATACATCGGCGAAATGCAGAAGCACCCCGTCCTCCCCGGCCGAGAGCGGGGTCACCTGCACCCGGTAAACGGTTTCGCCCGCCTGATCGGTTTTCGTGAACCGCGTCGTGCCGGGCTTTGCATCGCGAAACGCGGCCTCGATCTGGGAAATCAGCACCGGCTGGCGCAACACCGTCACGAAACTGCGTTGGCGGATCCATTCGCCAAGCATCGCCTCGGCGGCGGTATTCGCCTCGTCGATCTGGCCTCCGGGGGCGATGCGCAGCATCGGGTCGGGCACCGCGCAAAGCGTGTCAATCAACGTGCTGCGGGGCATCCGGGGGTCTCCTGTCAGGCATGGGTGCCCCCCGCCTAGGCACAAGGCGGCGATTCGACAACGCGCCTCTTTCAGCCTGCTGCCACCGCGGCCGCGCAGCCAGCGGCGAAATCCGCCTTCAGAATCTCGATATCCTCTATGCCGACCGAAACGCGGAAGAACCCTTCCGTGATACCGATGGCCTCGCGCTCGTCCAGCGGCACCAGACGGTGCGAGGAGGTGGCCGAATGGCTGAGCGTCGTGCCGACATCGCCGAGCGTCGGGGCAAACGCCATGTCGGGCATGGCGCGCACAAGGGCATTGGCTGCCGCGCGCCCGCCCGCGACCTCGAAGCTGACCATGTTGGCGAACTGGCCGTTCAGCAGCGTTGCCGCCCGGTCGTGATCGGGATGATCGGCGCGGCCGGGATAGACGACGCGGGTGACACCGGGCAACGTGGCAAGGTAATCGGCCAGAAGCGCGGCGTTGGCTTGCGATTTTTCATAGCGCAGGTCGAAGGTGTAAAGCCCGCGTTCGGCCAGCCAGCAATCGTTCGGGCTGGGCGTCGCTCCCATGGTGATCCAGAACACCTTCATTTTTTCCGTGATCTCGGGATCCTTGGCCGAGACATAGCCAAGCGTCACGTCGGCGTGGCCGGCCAGAAGCTTGGTGACCGAATGGATGACGATATCGGCGCCGTGGTCGAAGGGGCGGTAGGCCGTGGGCGTGGTGAAGGTATTGTCCACCGCCAAGAGGATCCCCCGCTCGCGGCAAAGCGCGGCAATGCCCTCCATGTCGGCGATGCGCAGCGTCGGGTTGGCCATGACCTCGACAAGGATCATCTTCGTCTCCGGCCGGATCGCGGCGGCAACCGCTTCCGCGTCCCCGGTATCGACGAGGCTGGTCGCGATGCCGAAGCGCGGCAGATCCTGGCGCATCATCCGCAACGAGCGGCCGTAAAGCTGGTCACCCCCGATGACATGGTCGCCCTGACCCAGCAGCCCCATCAGTGCCGTGGCGACCGCGGCCATGCCGGAGGCGCAGATGATGCCGCCGTGCCCGCCTTCCAGCATGTCGATCTTGGCGGCCAGCAGGTCGGCGTTGGGGTGGCCCTCCCGGCTGTAGGTATAGCCGTGGCTCTCGCCGGCGTACTGGCCTTCCAACTGGTCAGGGCTTTCGGAGGAATAGACCACCGAGGGCTGGATCGGCGTGACCACCGGGCGGCTGACGCCCGGCTCCAGCGGCATGCGGCGAACAAGCGTCTTGGGAAGGTTGGAACCGTCGGTCATGGGCCACCTTTTGGCTAGGAAGGGAAACAGCGTTGACCTAATGGCAGGTCCGATCCGCGGTCAAGCCCCGCCGCGCACAGCCAATGCGGGCTGGACGAGGCGGCGGGTCACGGTCGCACGGTGCCATTGCCGGTCACGAGATACTTGAAGGAGGTCAGCTGCTCCGCCCCAACGGGCCCGCGCGCATGCAGCTTGCCGGTGGCGATGCCGATCTCCGCACCCATCCCGAACTCCCCCCCGTCGGCGAACTGGGTGGAGGCGTTGCGCATCAGGATGGCGCTGTCGAGACGCAGGAAAAAACGGTTCGCAGCCTCGTCATCCTCGGTCAGGATGCTCTCGGTATGGCCGGAGCCGTGGATCCGGATGTGGTCGATCGCCGCGTCGATGTCATCCACAACCTTCGCCGCGATGATCATGTCTAGGAATTCGTGCCCGTAATCCTCTGCCTGCGCCGCGATGACGCCATCGATGGCTTGCAGCGTGGCATCCCCGCGCACCTCGACGCCCGCTTCCAGCAGCGCGCGCACCACCCCCTGCCCGATCGTGTCCACCACGTCGCGGTGGATCAGCAGGCATTCGGCGGCGCCGCAGATACCGGTGCGCCGCGTCTTGGCGTTAAGCACCACATCGAGCGTCTTCACCGGGTCGGCGTCCCTGTCGATATAGACATGGCAGATACCTTCGAGATGGGCAAAGACCGGCACCCGCGCCTCTTTCTGGACCAGACCGACCAGCCCCTTGCCGCCGCGCGGCACGATGACGTCGATCGTCTCTGTCATGGTCAGCAATTCCTTCACCGCCGCGCGGTCACGGGTGGGCACCAGCTGGATCGCGTCTTCAGGCAGGTCGGCGGCCTTCAGCCCGTCGCGTAGGCACGCAGCCAGCAGGCTGGAACTGTGCAGGCTTTCCGAGCCGCCGCGCAGGATCACCGCGTTGCCCGATTTCAGGCAGAGCGCCCCGGCATCGGCGGTCACGTTGGGGCGGCTTTCATAGATCACCCCTATGACGCCCAGCGGGGTGCGCACGCGCGCGATGTGCAGCCCCGACGGCACGTCCCATTCCGCGATCACCTGTCCCAGCGGGTCGGGTTGCGCCGCCACGGCGCGCAGCCCCGCGACGATGCCCGAGATCCGCGCATCGTCGAGCGTGAGCCGGTCCATCATCGCCACACTCAGCCCCTTTTCGCGGCCAAAGGCGAGGTCCGCCTCATTGGCGGCGACAAGCTCCGCCCGGCGGGCATGAACCGCGTTCGCGGCCTCGTCGAGGGCCTTTGCCCTCTTTTCCGCCGGGGCATGGGCAAGCTCCGCCGCCGCCGCCCGGGCACGGGCGCCCATATCTGCCATCAGGGTGGGAATGTCGGCGTTTTCGGTCATGACAGGTTTCCGTCGCTGGGGTCGAACTTGCATGCTTCTACCAAGAAGAAGGGTCAGAGCGCCATGTCGTCGCGGTGGATCAGCGCGGCGCGGCCGGGATAGCCGAGCAGCGCTTCGATCTCGTCCGAGCGGTGGCCGGCGATGGCCGCGGCCTCCTCGGCGGTGTAGCGCGTCAGGCCGGTGCCGATCTGCTTGCCGGCGGCGGTCTCGATGGCAACCGGGTCGCCGCGCCGGAATGCCCCCGCAACCTGCGTCACACCGGCCGGCAGCAGCGACTTGCCCCGGCCGAGCGCCGCCACCGCCCCGGAATCGAGGCGCAGCGCGCCCTTGGGTTTCATCGCCGCGATCCAGTGCTTGCGCGCGGTTTGTGGATCCTGCGCGGCGGTGAACCACGTGGCATTGGCGCCTTGCTCGAGGGCCATGAGCGGGCCCATGACCGACCCCTCGGTGATCGCCATGGCGCAGCCCGCCGCCGTGGCGGTGCGCGCCGCCATCAGCTTGGTCTTCATACCGCCCTTCGACAGGCCCGAGCCGGCATCGCCGGCCATGGCCTCGATCTCGGGCGTGATGGCATCGATCACCTCGTAGCGCGTGGCGTCGGGGTCATCCTTCGGGTTGCCGGTATAAAACCCGTCCACGTCCGACAGAAGCACCAGCTGATCAGCGCCGGCCATGGCGGCCACGTTGGCGGCCAACCGGTCGTTGTCGCCGTAGCGGATCTCGTCGGTGGCGATGGTGTCGTTCTCGTTCACGATCGGCACCACGCCGAGGCCGAGAAGCGTGCCCAGCGTGTTGCGGGTATTGAGATACCGGCGGCGGTCGGCGCTGTCCTCCAGAGTCACGAGGATCTGCGCGGTCTTCAGCCCGTGCGGATCGAGCGCCGCCTCGTAGGCGCGGGCCAGCCGGATCTGGCCCACGGCGGCGGCGGCCTGCGCCTGTTCCAGCGACAGGGCCCCCTGCCCCAGCCCCAGAACCGCGCGGCCAAGCGCGATGGATCCCGACGAGACCAGCACCACATCCGCCCCGCGCGCCTTGATCCGGTCGACGTCGGCGGCCAGCGAAGTCAGCCAGTCCGACCGCAACGCGCCGGTATCCTTGTCGACCAGAAGCGCGGAGCCGATCTTGACCACCAACCGGCGCGCGTCGGCGAGGTTCAGGGCTGCCATGGCGCGGGCGCCTCCTGCCCCTTGCGTTCGCGCAGGCGGCCCGCATCGATCCGGGCGCGCAGGGCGCGCAGCACCTCCGTCACGCCCTGCCCGGCGACGCCCGACATGGCCAGAACCGGGCCGGCGACAGCCTCCAGCGCCTCCCGTTTCGCCGCAAGCTCCTCCTCGGTCAGTGCGTCGGCCTTGTTCAAGACCGTCACGCGCGGCTTGTCGGCCAGCCCCTCGCCGTATTCCGCGACCTCGTGATTGATCACGCGCCAATCCTCGGCCACGTCCTCCGACGTGCCATCGACGAGGTGCAAAAGCACCGCGCAGCGTTCCACGTGGCCAAGGAACATGTCGCCAAGCCCGCGGCCCTGATGCGCACCCTCGATCAGGCCGGGAATATCGGCGACCACGAATTCAACCCCGTCGACACCCACAACGCCGAGATTTGGATGCAGCGTCGTGAAGGGATAATCGGCGATCTTGGGCCGGGCGTTGGACGTCGCGGCAAGAAAGGTGGATTTTCCCGCGTTGGGCAGCCCCAGAAGCCCGACATCGGCGATCAGTTTCAGGCGCAGCCAGATCGTGCGCTCCACCCCCGGCTGGCCGGAATTGGCCCGGCGCGGGGCCTGGTTGGTGGAGGTCTTGAAATGCAGGTTGCCAAAGCCGCCATTGCCGCCCTTGGCCAGCACGATGCGTTGGCCAAGCGCCGTCATGTCGGCGATGACCGTCTCCTCGTCCTCGTCCAGCACTTCCGTGCCGACGGGAACGCGCAGCACGATATCCGCGCCGTCCTTGCCGGTGCGCTGGTTGCCCATGCCGGGCTGGCCGTTCTTGGCAAAGAAATGCTGCTGGTAGCGAAAATCGATCAGCGTGTTCAGGCCGTCCACTACCTCGACGATGACATCCCCGCCGCGGCCCCCATCGCCGCCATCGGGGCCGCCATATTCGATGTATTTTTCGCGCCGGAAGGACACGCAGCCGTTGCCGCCCGCGCCGGAGCGGATGTGGACCTTGGCAAGATCGAGAAATTTCATGGTCCGGGTCCCCGCGGGGGTGTGCCCCGCTTTTCGATGTCGGGATTAAAGGGAACCGGTGCGGGGCTCAAGCCCCGCGCCGCTTGCCTCAATCGAGTTTGCGCAGATAGGTCCAGGTCGGCACTTTTGCATTGCGCGCGACGCTGAACGCCTCGGCATCGCCGAGATAGGTGAACTTCGCATTCGTCAATACCCGCGCCGAGCCCGGGTTGTCCTGAAAAACGCTTGCGAACATCGTGGCGTTACCCAGCGGATTGGCCGCGACCAGCGCTTTCACCGCCTCCGAGGCAAGACCGGTATTCCACATTGCCGGCGCCACCCAGTAGCTGATCTCGGACTGGTTGCGATCCATCTGCGCAAGAGAGATCAAGCCCATCAATTCGGCCCCGCCCTCGTCGCTGGCATCCATCGCCCAGACATGTTCGCGCCGATCGTCGCGTTGCGCCTTGGCCACGAACGCTTCGGCCGCGCCCGGGGGCAGCGGGTGCGGGATCGTCGTCGTCATCTCGGCGACGCGGCGGTCCGACGCGTAAAGCTCCATCAGGCCGACATCGGAGCCGCGCAGCGGACGCAGCACGAAGCGCGGCGTTTCGATGATCGGCTGCTTGACGATAGTCTCTTGTTTCATCCTGCTCCTCCTCAGAACAGCTATCGGGGGTCGGCCTCTCGCCTGCCCGGTGGAAGTGGGCATCGCGGCGAGCCTCCTCAAGGCTTTATCCCCGGAATGTGAAAGGGGGACCGGCCTTGGTGCCGATCCCCCTCTCGATCTTGGAAAAAGGTCCGGCGCTACTCCGCGGCTTCCGCCTCCGGCATTACGGAAATGAACGTGCGGCCCTTGAGCCCCTTGCGGAACGTCACGGCGCCTTCGACAGTGGCGAAGATGGTGTGATCCTTGCCCATGCCGACGCCCTCGCCCGGCCACCACTTGGTGCCGCGCTGACGCGCGATGATGTTGCCGGGGATGACGGCCTCGCCACCGAATTTCTTGATGCCGAGACGGCGACCGGCAGAGTCGCGGCCGTTCCGGGAGCTACCGCCTGCTTTTTTGTGTGCCATGGGTGTCTCTCCTTATTCTGCGATCTTGGCCTTGGCCTGATCGACCCAGCCTTCGCGTTCGATCCGGCCCTTGAACGACAGCTTTTCATCCATCGCCGCGATGTCTTCCTCGGTCCAGGCTGCGATCTGGGCGAAACTGGTCACGCCTGCCGCGTGCAGCTTCTTTTCCAGCGCGGGGCCGACTCCGGACAATACCTTGAGGTCATCCGCGGCGGCGGCGGTTGCCTTGGCCGATTTCTTCTTGGCCGTCTTTGCCGCGGGGTCGGCTTCGCCCGTCACCACGGCGGCACCCGCGCCGACAGCAGCCTTGACACCGGTCGCATCGCCACCCTCGGCAAGGATGTCCGTGATGCGCACAAGCGTCAGCTTCTGGCGGTGACCCTTGGTGCGCTGCGACCCATGCTTGCGGCGGCGCTTGACGAAATGGATCAGCTTGTCGCCCTTGATCTGGTCGATCACGGTCGCCTGCACGGCAGCACCGGCCACGGTCGGGGCACCGAGCACGGTGCTCTCGCCCCCCAGCATCAGGATATCGTTGAATTGGACGGTGTCGCCAGCATCGGCGGCCAGCTTCTCGACGCGCAGAACGTCGCCGGGCTGAACCTTGTACTGCTTGCCACCGGTCTTGAGGACCGCGAACATCGGCATTTTCCTTCGTTTCCCGCGCCCTGTGGCCCCCGGTTTCCGGGTGTTGGTGCAGTCGGCCTGCGCCTCGGACAGCGTGCCCCGTTCGGGGCATCGGTTGTCAACAGCAAGCGCCGCCCGAGTCGCTTCGGGCGGCGAATGAACCCCGCTATTGCCCCACGCGCCGGTGCAAGTCAAGCCGTCTTGGCGGGATTCCGGGCCGCCTCGCCAAACCCGCGCCGCTACTCGGCCGGGGCGGCGCCATGGGCCCCAACGGCCTGTCCGAGCCGATACATGCTTTGCCAGTCGGCGAGGGAATAGCCGGCCTGGAAGACCGCCTCGTGGGCCTGCGCGCAGGGGGGGTCGGCGTGCGCCACCCATGCCGCGCGGTGCTCGGCCGCCGAACCCGCGGCGGCTACAGCGGCTCCCCGGTCATGAACTGCGCGGCGGCGATGCCCAACCGCCCGCTCATCTCGGTATAGACCGCGTCGAACCCGGCAAAGAGCGCGCTGTTATAGGCCTGCCCGGCCCCGGATTCCGAGAAGGCGATATAGGCTTCAAGCTCGGCATCGGTCAGGTTGTCGTAGGCCATCAGTTGAAACGCGTAAAGCCAGCGGGTCGCTTCCTCGCGGATCCGCGGTTCCTCCTGCCAGACGCGGCGCAGGATCGTGTCCTGCGCGATCGGGCGCTCATAGGCGCCGCCGTCCGACATGGCCAGAAGGAAGGCATAATTCGAATTGAGCGCCGCCATGACGTTGAGGTCGACGAAATCGTTGGAGGCGATCATCCGGCTCAGAAGGTCGATCCGCGGGTCGCCATCGGCCTGCCGCTGCTCGTAGAGCGCGATCGCCGCCGCCTCGACCTCCGGATCGGTGATGGCGCGCCAGGCGGTCAGTTCGCCCTCGACCACGCGCTGCCCGATATCGGAGGTAAAGAAATCGAGGATTTCCCGTGCCCGCGCCACCGACATCCGGTCCTCCGGAAAGGCGTCTACGAATGTCCGGCGCAACGCGGTCGGCGTGTAGAGCCGGTCGACCATTTGCGCCCATCCCTGCCCGTCGCGCCGTGGAAAGAGGCTGTCTGCCAATGCCCCTGCATCGCGCCGGCCGGTATCGACCATGATGGCAAAGCTTTCCTCCATGCCCACGGCGTCGAACAGCGCGAGCGTATCGGCCCGCAAGGACGTCTGGGCGACCGGGGCCTGTGCATGGACCGGCGCAGCCACGGCCCCGAGGCCGATGGCAAGGCAGAAAGACAGTAAGCGCGAGCTGGCCCCCACCTTTCACCACGTTCTGGGCAATGCGAGTCCGTTCCTGTC
>QVQC01000085.1 GCA_003428585.1 Nioella halotolerans | reverse complement strand
TCGATTCCATAAGGGTCATCCTCTGAGAGTTTTACCCTCTCGGAAACCCGGGGCGGTTCAGTTGTGTCATGGGCAAACGCTGGCTGGCGCCCTGCCACGGCTCAAAGCTGGTTCCTCTGACAGCGCCGATCAGACCGAAAATGGCAGGTTTTGAGGATGTTCCAGAACCAAAGAGCCCGGCGCGCAGGATGAACAGCAGAGAAATCAGCTCTTGACTATGGCGATTAGAGAACGGACGGTAATGCTCTCGCGCAACACAAACATCCCTGAACGGGGGCCAGACTTTATTAACGGCGCCGCCGCCCATACGTATAAGAATCATTGTGCGCCGATTCAGGACCGGCTAGAGGTTGAGTAGTTGGGTACACAAGACGAAAAAGATTCATGCTGACTGGCAACTTCAGAATTGCCGAAAACAGCCAAATCATAGGATGGGCTGCTGACAGGTCTAATCCCGATCGCGTCGTGCAATTGCGGCTTCTGCTCGACGAAGTGCCTGTTGCGACCCTGACTGCAGACGGGTTTCGCCCTGATCTCGGAACGAGATCACCGCGCAGTCATGCTGGAATTTCACACATGCTCGACGGCCATCTTACAGGGGGCCAAACAGTGGTTATTTCGCTTCAGGACTCGGTCACCGGTGAGTTCTTGCCGCCAGGCCGTGTCTCATTCGCGGCACCAACGCGAAGTATCGCGGCCAAACTGGACTCCACCGGCCGCGGCCTGATTGTCGAGATGACACTACATGGCCCGATGATCCTGAATCGCGCCGACCTTGGGGTCGATCGTGAAATCTTGGGTTATGGTGAATATGCAGTTTCGGAAATTGCGGTAATTCGGAGCGTCGCATCGCCCACTCGCAGCATGATAGACATCGGAGCCAATATCGGCGCACTGGCCTTGGCCATGGCTGCACATGCCGAACCCGAGACCCTCGTCCACGCCTTCGAGCCTCAACCGCATATCTTTCACAGGCTTTGCGGCAACCTAGCGCTCAATGGGGTAACTAACGTCTTGCCGGTCAATGCGGCAATTTCGGATCGAAACGGTACGGTGCGATTGCCGCATATCGACTATCGCACGCCGCATGCCAGCGGCGGTGTGCAAGTCAAGCAATCAGGTCCCGGTCGACCGATAACTTGCCACGCGCTTGATGATCTGGATTTTGAGAGCACACCGGTTGGTTTCATCAAGGTCGATGTCGAGGGCCACGAGCCTGAGGTGTTCCGCGGTGGCCGCGCCCTTATAGAGCGTGACCGGCCAGCCCTTTATTTCGAGACCCGTAATCGTGCTTTTTGCTCGGAGGCCTTTCCGTGGCTCCTCGATTTGGGTTATCGGATTTTCTGGCATGCTGCGCCACTGTACCGACCCGACAACTTTGCGAAGAATCCCGTCGATCATTATTACGGAAGCGGCATAAACTCGAACGTCCTCGCGGTTTGTGCCCCCCCCACGGCCGCTGATATACAGTCGTTTGGCCTGGTTCCGTTGGCTGCGCCAGACGAATTTTGGCCCGTCGACCGGTTCCCAGAAATGTGGGCCTCGAAGATCACGCAGTGGCAGCGGGGCGAGGCATGAACGCTTGTCCGGGCAACCATGATGCTGTATGCACATGATCTTGTGGGCAGTTGACCGGAAAATAGTTGCTATGAATCAATCTATGGATTTCACAACGTGAAACTGACAATTCATATTGGCTCCCACAAAGCGGGCAGCACAGCGATTCAGAGCACCTGTTTGCGCGAAACCGCCATGCTGGAAGAATCAGATGTTTATTATCCGGAAAACCTGTTTCCGAAATTCCCGAAGCAGCATTCCGAACTCGCGGCACTCGTCGAGCATGGTGAGGCGGCTGAGCTGCAAGCGGCGATAGAACGTGTTTTTTCCGACGCCGCGGACCGCGGACTGTCCCATGTCTTCCTGTCGGGCGAGGATCTGTGCACCGCGACGTCGGCCGGAGGGGTCAAAAGATTGGCCGAGGCCGTGTCCGGTGTATTCGATGCGGTGTCGATCGTGCTCGTTCTCCGCCGTAAGAACGACTATCTGCTTTCACACCTCAACCACTATTTCCGGCATCACCGCGACGCCGTGGCTATCAGGAATTTCGACAGCTTCATGAAATTCTCGCCCCGTGACACGGTCGCAAGGTGGTCGGCCGCGTTCGGGGATGACGCTGTTACGGTTTTTCCCTATGACTCGCCAACCGGCGACGGGTCTTTTTTGGGGCGTTTCTTCAGCGCGATCCTCAACGTCCCATTGACCGAGACGGCGATAAAGGCGAGCGCCAACGCGAACGCGTCCTTCGATCTTCTTTCGGCGATCGTTGTAAACGAGGCTGTCAAGACACTCCCTGAGTTTGATCTCACGGACGTGAATCTCGCATATCTCGACGCGTTTCGACATGCGCGCGGGCGGATGCCGGTTTTCGAGTCGGATATCGCCTCTTTCGTGAATAACCTTTTTCCCGATGCCGACTGGGTCATTGACGGGTCTGCCGACCTCACACGGACACCTCCCGCGGCAAACCCGCTCGGCCCGGCGGCCGCCCGGAATTATCTGCACGCACTGTCCGACTTCTTTGCCACGCTGCGCGCGTTGTATTGCTCCGACCAGCCGGACATGCCTCTTGGTCGCGGGGACATCGTGACGGCGTATCGCGCCTTTCTGGGACGTCCGCCGGACCGTGACGAATTGAACCGCCTGGTCGCGGCGAGGAAGACCCTGCCGGCCCTGCGACAGATGATCGTGGACAGCCCTGAATTTCGCCGGGTCCATCGCGAGAAACTGAACGCCGCGGGCCTGAACTTGCCGGCACTGGATATTTCCCTCACCGCGACCGAGACGCAGCAGCATGCCATGTTCGACCACCTGCGGGGAAACTGGAACCGGGACGGTGGCGAAGCGCGGTCCGTCATCCCGCGGCCCGGACGGGATGCGAGCGACGCAGCCCCCGCTGCCCGTGATGACGCCCATCCCGCCACCGGCGCGGAAGAGTTGAACGACCTTCGGCAGACCCTGGCGCGCGCGGGGCGGTCGCTGGCGGACATTCATCGCATGGTCGATTTCGGCTGTGGATCGGGCGGATTCACAATTAAAGCCGCCGAGGAGGTTGAGGAAGTTGTAGGGATCGATGTGTCGGCTGCTCGATTAGAGGATGCTGCGGCCGCCGCAAGGCGCTGGGACATCGATAACATCACATGGGTTGAAAAGAATGGGCTCGCGCCGGGGGATGTCGCCCCGTACGACGCGTGGTATTCCAGGTTCATGTTGCAGTATGGACCGCCCCCCCTGATCGAGCGCTGGTTGCGCGAAGGGCTTGGCGGGGTTCGCGACGGCGGTGTCGCCATTTTTCAGGTCCCGACCTACTCGGTGAATTACCACTTTTCAGTCGAAAGCTATCTGGAAAATGCTGATGAACAGGCGCCGTTTCGGATGCACTGTCTATGTCAGCCGAGAATTTTCGAGATCCTGGACGAGATGTCCTACAAGATCCTCGAGGTGCGTGATGACAATGCGGTCGATATCCCGCGTCACTGGGTTTCCAGCACCTTCGTAGCAGAACGCCGCTTGACCGAAAAGCCACTTGCGGAATTTGAATGAACCGGCGCAAGACCCAGACAGGTGGGAGCACATGATATCCAAATGTCATTTCAAAGCGCGTCTCGAGGTCGTGAAATGAGTAGGGGCAACGATCAACCACCTGTCATTTTTGCAGGGCACCCCTTCGCCAATATTGGCAAGGGCGATGAAATGCGATCGGCTTTCTCCTCCTACCGTTTCCTTGACCCGCGCTGCCGCATTTTTGACGTGTATCGCCATGCCAAGCGCCTCGACCGTGATCATATATCCCTTTGCCGGGGCTCGGAGAGCAGGGACCTCGACGCCCCCGTGCGGGTATTCCACATCAACGGCGACGAGGTGGCGCCGGTGCTCACCCAGCTCGAAAATCGGGGGCTCGATTTCTCCGCCGGCCGCAACGTGGTCGTGCCCGCCTGGGAGCTGCCGAGATATCCGGCAGAATGGGCAGACGAACTCGAACATTTCGACGAGGTATGGGCAATTTCCCGCTTCGTTCAGGAAAGCCTTGCGGCTGCGGGTGTCGCGTCCGTTCATGTTGGCCAGGCCGTCGAGATGCCCGCCCGGCCTTACCTGCCGCGGCGTCATTTCGCTATCCGCAGCTCGTCGTTTGTATTTCTGACGCTGCTCGACCTGTCATCCTACAGCACGAGAAAGAATCCCGAAGCGGCACTCGAGATGTTCCATCAATTGCGACAGCGCCACCCGTTTGCAGACATGCAGCTCGTCGTGAAGGTCAAGAGCGGGGATGACGACGCGAAGGAATGGGTCGCGGAGGCCTTGGGGAACGCAAGTCCTGATGTGGTCTTCATCGACTGGCTTCTGGATACTCACGAAACCCAGAGCCTGATCGCCGCCTGTGATTGCGTTGTCTCCCTTCATCGGTCGGAGGGTTTCGGCCGGGCGGCCGCCGAGGCTATGTGGCTCGGCAGAGCCGTCATCGCGACCGGATGGTCCGGAAACCTTGATTACATGAACAGAAGCTATCCCGGGTGGGTGGGCTATGAATTGACGGATGTCCTCGAGGGCCAGTACCCTTTCCACGCCGGGCAAGTGTGGGCAGAGCCTGATGTGGACGACGCGGTGAGGATCGCCGACCAAATGGTGACCGATGCCGTGTTCACGCGGGCCGCGGCCGCTCAGGGTCAGGAAGCGGTACGCCGCGACTGTTCGTTTCGTGCCGTCGGGCTTCGCATGCTCGACCGTGTAAACGCGATGCTCGAGGAGGCTTGAGACCGTGGCGGAACATTCTCAAGACGCAGGCGGCACGGTGGAGGTGGGGCAGTGGCATGATGACGGGTGGATTTCTCCGTATCTGAGGATACGGTTCGAGGCGCCTTCCGACAATCCACGGCTCGCGGTGAGCGTGTACAACCCCGACGACGGCACGCAGGAGAGACGTCTGGCGATAAGGCAAGGCCCGCGAACGCTGCTGACGGACGACCCCCTCCCCATGCAGGACGTGGCAAGATTTTCCGTAACCCTCGCCGCGCGGCGGGGTACTGAGGTCGAGGTGTCGCTGCGCACTGACCGCCCCTTCGACCATGGCGGCGGGGATGAACGCAGGCTTGGGGTGGTCATGACCGCTTGTAGGCTTTTATCGGTCTCTGAGACGAACGGGGAAGACTGAAATCGACGTGCACAAAACCCCAAGCAATTACAGGAGCTGTCACTATGGCGTTCTTTCCGCATCCATCCCACTTTTTCGACAGCCTCGGCATCACGGCTGATGATCTGGTTGCCGGCAAACAGGTGCAGGTTGACGGCGCGGTGCTTCGAGAGTTGATACAAATGGCCCTTTCCGCGACGAAAATCGACGAGGACGGATACCGCCGGTACGACGACATCGACAAGGCGGTGGAGGCCGGAGCAATCGAGAACGTAAGCGAGCACTACTTCCTGTCGGGTTACTTCGAGGGCAGGTTTGCCGTATCGGCCGATTTCGACAGCCAATGGTATATGAACACCTATCCGGACGTCCATTATGCCATCACGAACGGGGAAATCGAGTCGGCCAAACAGCATTACCTCGAAACCGGGTGGTATGAATGGCGGGCGCCGTCAGCCGGGACCGTTGACTACGTCAAAAAATGGGATCGTCTTCTCAAATGACACAAACGGGCCAGATCCAATTTCCAAGCCAGGCAGTCGCCATGGCGCAAGCTTATCTCGACAGCGGTCTTGTGTCACAAGACCTGGTCCGAAATGTGGTTGGGGCTGACATAGTATATGGGGAAGAGTTTCTAGACTTGTATTCGCTTTTGTCGTTGCGTGACAAAGCGGCACTTTTCCCTATCCTCGACGAACCGTTCTACCGCAAGCAGCGCGGCGATCTTCCGGAAAACGAGAGCGCTCTGCTGGACTTCTTACTGAACGGTCTGCACGCGGGGGTGTCGCCTCACCCCCTCGTCGACCTGGAGTACATGCGTTTCATCCGCCCCGATTTCGAACTTGTGGACGCGCACAACTTTCCGGATTTCCTGTCGCGCTTCAAGCGCAACATCGTCGATCCGAGCGCGTTCTTCGACATCAAACACTACCGCCGCACAGCCGAAGGTGCGCCGGTTTCGCCGTCGGCGCTGTTTGACTTCCTGTTGCGTGGGGACGAGACGGGGTGTGCTCCCCATCCAATGATCGATGTCGATCACTATCGGGCCAGTTTCCCGGATGTACCCCAAGGTGCGGCGGCCGCGTTCCTTCACTTCGTGACCGTCGGTGATGCGGAACGGCGTGACCCGGGATCACGCTTCGACCCGGTATGGTATAGCGAGTACTATGCCGAGGATGGCCATCCTCTGGACCGCCCCTTGGCACATTATCTGCGCTACGGCCGTTTTGCGTCCCGCGCGCCCTGCGAGGACGAGGCCCGCGCCACCCCCTCCGGACCGGCCGTCCCGCGGACGTCGCAAGCGTTTCGGCCCGATCGTTCATCGGCCACGTTACTGCGCAACCATTCAGAGCTGGTGGACAGGATCGACGGCAGGGCCCGCAACAGGGTCGAGCGCTTCGTGGAACGTGACATTCGCCCGGTGGCGCTCGAAGATCCCGAGGCGACCCTGTCGCAGATGCGTTTCGCGATCGATGCCGAGCCGCAAATCGATATCCTCATACCGTGCTACCTCGAATTCGACAAGACCGTGGAATGCCTCGCCTCGATCCAGCAGGCCACCCCGACGATGGCAGTCCGCGTAACGGTCGTCGATGATTGTTCACCTGATCCGCGCTATGAAAAGATGGCGAGCGTGCCGGGGCTGACATATCGCCGCAACGAGCGGAACATGCATTTCCTGCGCAGTTGCAACGCGGCCTATACACGCTCAACGGCACCTTTCGTGCTGTTGTTGAACAATGACGCACAGCTTGAACCCGACACGCTCGACGGGCTTTGGGCCGCGATCCGCGCGGATCCGGAGATCGCAGCGGCGGTGCCCAAGATCCTCTATCCCAACGGACGGCTGCAAGAGGCCGGATGCACGATCGAGCCCGACGGCGACACCGGCATGGTCGGGGTCGGGGACGATCCCGATCAGCCGATGTACACGCATGAGCGCGACATCCCTTACGGATCGGGCGCCTGTCTGCTCGTGCGCCGCGACCGGGTCGGAGAGACCCTTTTCGATGAGCGTTTCGCACCCGCTTACTGCGAGGACGTGGATCTTTGCATCCGGCTGCGCCAGGCCGGGGGCAGGATTCGCTATGTCGGCGCGGCCCGCTGCATTCACCATCTCAGCGCATCAACGTCGGCGATGTCGCAGCTGCGGCGGGTTCAGCTCGTGCGGCGCAACCAGCAGACACTTCTGGAAAAATGGGGCGCCCGGCTAAAGGACGGCATGGCGGTGCGCGTGCTGGCTTTCTATCTGCCCCAATTCCACCCCGTACCGGAAAACGACCTGTGGTGGGGCAAGGGGTTCACGGAGTGGACCAACGTAACGCGGGCGCAGCCCTCCTATGATGGCCACTATCAGCCACACCTCCCGGCCGATCTGGGCTTTTACGACCTGCGACTGGTCGAGACAATGGAAGACCAGATGCGCATGGCACGTCGCTACGGCGTCCACGGTTTCGTGATGTACTACTACAACTTCCAGGGCCAGCGCGTGCTCGACCTTCCCTTGCGCAACCTGATCGCCCGGGGGGACGCCGATTTCCGGTTCTGCCTGTGCTGGGCCAATGAGAACTGGACCAAGCACTGGGACGGCGGCTCGCAAAAGCATGCCCTGATGACCCAGGATTACGAACAGCCCACCTTTGAAAGTTTCGCCGACGACGCGATCGCCGCCGCCCGTCTGCCGGGCGCGATCAGGGTCAACGGCCTGCCCCTGCTGCTCATCTACCGGCCGATGCTGATCCCCGATGTGGGCGAGGTCTGTGACTATCTGCGCGGCCGTTTCCACGATGCCGGCCTCGGCGGTGTGTATCTGGCCTATGTCGAAAGCATGGAAACGGCCAACAAGGGCATCGATCCGGCCGATCTCGGGTTCGACGCCTCGGTGGAGTTCCCGCCGCAAGGCATCGCTGAGCCGGTCGCCACACCGCCCAAACCTGTCAAGCCGGGGTTTCTCGGCAAGGTTTACGATTACCCGGGCACCGTGGTGAACGCATGCGATGCCCGGCGACCGGGCCGGGTGCGGTTTCCCGGGGTTTTCCCCAGCTGGGACAACACTCCTCGCCAGCCGCTGGCACACACCACGCTGGAGGGCGCCCGGCCGGAAAGGTTCCAGGCCTATGTCGAGGCCAAGCTGGCCGAGGCGAACCAGTTCCTGTCAGGCGACGAGCGCCTGCTCTTCGTGAACGCCTGGAACGAGTGGGCCGAAGGTGCCCACCTCGAACCGGACCAGATGTTCGAGCACGATTGGCTGCGGGCGATTGGTGATGTCTTAGGTGCGCGGCAATACCGGAGCTTCGACTAGTTATGAAACCGAAAACGCTTTTTCTTCACCCGGGTTTGTCGAAATGCGGCAGCACCGCGCTTCAGTTCACGCTAGCGGCCAATGCAGAACGGCTGGCTGAGCAGGGTTTATGTGTGCCCAAGGCGGCGACCAATTCACTGTTTCCCGGTCATCACGTCCGCCTAGCTAGAGCAATTCAGCGAGACGATATCAATGCTTATCGGGAGGCCAAGGAACTTATCCTGGCTGAAGCGGAGGGCCATGATGGCGTTGTGGTGTCGAGCGAAGGACTGCATAGTCTGGGTGGGCATCCCATGATGCAAGACTTCCTCTCTACATTTGTTAAGGTGCAGGTTCTTGTGTTCATCCGCCCGCATGCCGAGCGATTGCCGTCAGCCTTTTCACAGCAAATCAAGAATGGTTACGCGGCTTTTGCGGCGGAGGGCGCAGACCTTTTCTCAGCTTGGAAGCGCAGCATAATTGACCGAAAGGACCATGAATACGACAGCACTGTACTGGCATGGCTAGCCAACCCAAATGTCACCTCGGTTCGGGTTGGATATTACAGTCGGACCACGTCTCGTGACGATATTTTGAGCGCCCTAGACAGCTTTCTGGATAGAAGCGTCGAGAGGCCGGCGGAAAGCAAGGACGTGAATCCGTCGCTCTCGGTAGACGGACTGAAATTTAAGCTTGCTTTGAACCGGCTGCTTCCGAAGGTCGATCTGGATCAAGTCACCTTAATGCTTTTCAACGACCCGATTGCGACCGCCCGTAATCCCGTCACTTGGCATGATGAACAAACCGCCAGTTTTGCTCAACAACACTATGAACGGGCAATCGCTAATTTGAAGCAAGCGGCACGATCGGACACGCGGCTTGTCCTTGATGCGCGCTTGTCAGACCCGGAGGCCATCAGGATTGAAACAGGGCCTAGTGAAGTATTGTATGAACCCCTTGACCCCGAATCTTATCGTGCTATCCTCTCCTCACTGCATGAGCAGGATTTTTCACTCACGGGTGTGATGCAACAGGCCTTTTGTTCAATTGAAGCTGAACATTGGCCCGCAATCCGCTTGCATCGTCAGCTGCGCCACATGATGCGACGTTAGAAAGGAACCTGATGAGGATGAAATATCTATACCGTCATGGCATTCATGACCCGCGATGGTTAACTGAACATCGCATCACTGCAAGAAGGGGCGGGGATCATGTCAAAGCCAGTGTGCCTTTCTAAGGTGAGCAAGCGGCGCCTGCGCAAGCTGGATGGAAACGCGCTCCACGTGAAATTCGACGACCCCGATGCGGGAAAGTAGCGTGCACCAAACTTACCTAAATCATTACCAGCAGCATGGGACATAAACGATGCTTCCTCAAAGACTACACCCGATTTTGAACGAGGCAGAAACAGCTGCCGCTAACGGTGGGCTCGAGGCGGCACTGCCGGTCCTACGGCGGTTAACGCAGGATGAGTTCGCTGTTGTCCTGGCCAGAGTATCGAACGACTTTCCGGTACTGCGTGACGTGTTGCCGGTCTATCCCTCGGCGGAAATCCAGCGCGCGTGGGCCGGAAACAGCGATTTCAAGCTGCTTCAACAGACTGTGATGTTCTCACATGTGTGCGAGCGGTTCTACACACGGCATCGCGGTCAGGCGCCCAAGGGCGCGCGAATACTCGATTATGGCTGCGGCTGGGGTCGGCTGATCCGGCAAATGCTGTATTTCAGCGATCCGGATGCGCTCTTCGGTGCGGATCCATGGCAAAAATCACTCGAGCACTGTAAAACGCTTCGTGTGCCGGGAACGGTTGTTCAGATCGACTATCGTCCGCAGGCATTGCCGCATCCCATCGAGGACATCGACCTCGGCTTTGCCTTCTCGGTAATGACGCACATCGGCGAGCGGAACACGGCTGAGATTTTGCGCGCCGTGCGCGCGGCAACCGCGCCCGGGGGACTTTTCGTCTTTACCATTCGTCCCCGGGAATACTGGGCCGCGCGTGCAGAAGTGCTCGGCAATGAGAAGGTAACAGAAATGCTGCGCCAGCATGACGAAGAAGGCGTCGCATTTTTGCCTAGCGGCGCGTCACAAAACGCTGGATCGTCGGAGTACGGAGAGTCAAGTTTTGTTGTCGAAAAGGTAAAGGATTTGGCAGTGGATGCCGGCTGGCACTTTAGCGGCACCGAATGGCTTCTAATTGATCCATACCAGTTGATAGTATGTCTGTATAAGGATTGATAGAGCAACAGATCTTCAATCTGGGCCGGAAAAGACAGTCTCGATAATCTAGGGTATATTTCAGCTTTAGCCGAAAGTCTAAATAATATCCCATGAAGTCTTAAAGGTATCATTCAATGGCTAGGCGTTTCCTTTATATTGCTTTTATGCTAAGGATACGCGTGCACTGTTTCTAAGACTTTTCGTAACCACCCGGTTTGAACCGCCTTGCAAAGTCAGGCGGCTTCGTTTTCGGGTGTCGCCTCTGACATGGGCGCCCAGTTCCACGGCAGCAGTTCGTCGAGGGTAATCACCCGGTTGGCACCGCCTGCCCATTCCTGACCTGAATGGCTAAGACACGTGCACAG
>QVQC01000013.1 GCA_003428585.1 Nioella halotolerans | reverse complement strand
GGTCGATGGGGGTTGGAGTTTCCCGGCTGGAAGTGATCGATGGGCCGAGTGGCCGGCGGCGGCGCACGAAGGCGGAGCGGGCGCGGATCGCGGCGGAGAGCATGATGCCGGGGGTGACGGTCGCCGATGTGGCGCGCAAGCACGGGACGACCCGCTGGCAGATTTACGATTGGCGCAAGCAGCTTCGCAAAGGCAACCTGGTGGTACCCGAGAGCGTGGCATCCTTGCCGGTCTTCGCGGAGCTGGTGGTCGATGACAGTTCGGCCGAGACACCGTCGGCAGTCGCCGGTTCCGATCTCGAGATTGTTGTGGGCGATATCGTGATCCGTGCTGGCGCTGATGCCGATGAGGAGCAGCTGACACGGGCGATCCGCGCGGCACGGGCTGCAGCATCGTGATGTTTGGTCATGGTGGGCCGGTGAAGGTCTTTGTGGCGACCCGGCCGGTGGACTTTCGCAAGGGCATCGATGGCTTGGCATTGGCGGTGCAGGAGATGTTCGGGATGGACCCGTTTTGCGGGGCGGCCTTTGTATTCCGGGCGAAACGGGCGGACAGGATCAAGCTCTTGATCTGGGATCAGACCGGCATGGTGCTGGTCCACAAGCGGCTTGAGGGCGGTAAGTTCGTCTGGCCGCAGGTGCGCGACGGGGTGATGCGCATGTCCAGCGCGCAGTTTGCGGCCCTTTTTGAGGGCGTGGATTGGCGACTGGTCAGGCCAGAACGGGCGCGGCGTCCGCTGGTGGCTGGATGACAGGCAAAATGCTCTGAAAGACCTGTTTTTGCTGGCCTGAAATGGCATCCTGTGATTCACTTTCTGCCATGGAAACCGCTGATCTTGCGCGCGAAAATGCCCTGTTGAAGGCCCGCCTTGCCGAGGTCGAAGCGACGCTGGCCGAGACGCAAGAGGCCAACCGCCGACTACAGGATATCCTGCGCGCGGCGCAGCGCGAGAAATTCGGCAAGCGCTCCGAGAAGCTGTCGCCGGACCAGTTCAATCTTCCCCTGGAAGATGCCGAGTTCGCCCAAGGCGTGCTCGAGGCTGCGCAGGAGAAGGCCGAAGCGGCGATGCAGCGGGCGCGCGGTGAGGAACCCCGCAAGCCAAAGCGCAATCGCGGCCATCTGCCGTCCCATCTGCCGCGGGTCGAGCGCGTGATCGAGCCTGCCAGCACGCTCTGCCCCTGTGGTTGCGGCGAGATGGCGAAGATAGGCGAGGATGTATCCGAGCGGCTCGACGTGATCCCCGCCCAGTTCCGGGTGCTTGTGACGCGGCGCCCCAAATACGCCTGCCGCCGCTGCTCGCAGGCCGTGGCACAGGCGCATGCCCCCGAACATGTCGTGCCCGGCGGTCTGCCCACGGAGCTCTTCATCGCCTGGATCATCGTCTCGAAATTCGGCGACCACCTTCCGTTCTACCGGCAGGCCGAGATCTTCAAGCGGCAAGGGATCAACCTAGACCGCGGCACGCTCGGCAACTGGGTCGGGCGCGCGTGCTTCCACCTGATGCCCGTCATCAATCACATGCGCGCCCATCTGCGGGGTGCCGAGCGCATCTTCGTGGATGAAACCCGCGCGCCGGTGCTGGACCCGGGCCGAAAGGCCACCAAGAGCGGCTACTTCTGGGCCGTCGTCGCCGATGATCGCGGCCATGGTGGTGTCGGCCCGCCCATCGTGCTGTTCCACTACGCCCCTGGCCGGGGCAAGGAGCATCCGCTGAAGTTCCTGGCGGGATACCGTGGCCGGTTCCTGCAATGCGATGCCTACCAGTCCTACAACGCGCTGACCGAGATCGCGCGCGACATCGGCCCGTGGCAGCTGGTCTATTGCTGGACCCATGTCCGCCGCCGCTTCGTGAAACGGTTCGAGAACGAGGGATCGCCCATCGCCGAGGAAATGCTGCGCCAGATCGCGCTGCTCTACCAGATCGAGAAGACCGTGCGCGGCAAGGAAGTGGCCGTCCGGTTGGCCGCCCGGCATGAGCATTCGGTCCCAATCATCGCCGCGCTCAAGCCGTGGCTGGAAACGCAACTCTCGCGCATCCCGCAGAAATCCCAGCTTGCCGAAGACATCCGCTATACCCTGGCGCACTGGCCAGGTCTGATCCGCTTTCTGGAAGCTGGCACACTGGAACTCGACACCAATCCAGTCGAGAACCAGATCCGCCCGATTGCCCTGACGAGAAAAAATGCGCTGTTCGCCGGGAACGAAATCGGCGCCGAGAACTGGGCCATGCTGGCCTCGCTGGTCGCCACCTGCAAGATGTCCGGCGTGAACCCGGTCGACTACCTCGACGCCACCCTCCGCGCCATCCTCGACGGCTACCCGCAAAGCGGCATCGAAGACCTGATGCCCTGGCGCTACGCCCAGCCGTCAAGCCTCGCCGCATAGGGCAACGCCGTAGCGCTTAC
>QVQC01000040.1 GCA_003428585.1 Nioella halotolerans | reverse complement strand
GGTGTTGGTTCACCCGGAGATTACGCCGCCCTCAAATTTCCACCAACTCCGAGACACGACCGGACCGCTGATTGTCGAGCGTCTGGCGGATTCCTTCGGCTTGCCGTGGGACTTCGGAAAGTAGGGCTCCAAACGCGCCATCTGCGCGTCACTCAGCCAGAAGAGATCAGACATGTCACCGCTCCGTTTTCGGTGCCGTGAATCACGCAGCCCATCTGAAATCAATGGGTCCAGAGCCTAGGACGATTTCCGACATGATGAACTGAGCGGAACCTCCGGAAAACTGCGTCATCTGCGCCAGGAGGCCGCTCTCAAGCACGAGGCCATTGCGGTCGAAAACGTTCGTATCAAGCGTTATTGCATCATATTGCACGGCTGATGCCTTCCAGTCGTTTGTTCTCCCACGAGTAGGTTGCGGGAGGCCCTCCTCCAGTTCCAGCGGACCTACAACGAGCACTGGCTGATCGAGCGCCACGGCCATCGACCCCCAGCCGCCATCAGACGAGAGCAAACCGTGAACATGCAGAACGCCGCTTAGCCCAAAATCCTGTCTCAAAACTGTTGACCGGTACAGGGGGTCTGTGCCAGCAAGTCGCGCGAATAGGTAGCGTCCGGTGCCGCGAAGAATGCCTCCGACCGGCCGGTTTCCACCAGCCGCCCATCCTTCAGCACGGCGATATCATCCGACATCTGACGCACCACGGCGAGGTTGTGGCTGATGAACAGTGTTGTCAGGCCGAAACGCGCCTGCATGTCCTTCAGAAGGTTCAGGATCTGCGCCTGTATGGAGACGTCCAGCGCACTTGTTGGTTCATCGCAAAGCAGCAACCCCGGGCGCGAGAGTAGCGCCCGTGCCACCGCGATCCGCTGACGCTGCCCGCCAGAGAACTGGTGCGGATAGCGGTCGGCGGCCGCAACGGGCAGCCCGACAAGGGCCAGCATCGCATGCGCCAGTCGGTCGCGCCGCCCGGCATCGGGTTCCAGCCCGTAAAGCCAAAGCGGTTCGCTCAGCACGTCGAGCACCCGGTGGCGGGAATTGAGGCTCGAATAGGGGTCCTGGAACACCATCTGCACGAGGCGCCGCGACGGGTCCGCCCGGCGGCGCGCTCGCATCGGCGGCAGCGCCACCCCGTCAAGCCGCATCTCGCCTGCCGCCGGCTGCACCAGCGCGGCGATGACCTTGGCAAGCGTCGATTTGCCTGACCCGCTTTCCCCGACGAGGCCCATCACCGTGCCGGCGCGCACCGAAAGCGAGACGTCGTCGAGCGCGGTAAAATCCTCGCGCGGGCCGAAGAGCCCCCGCCGCTCGCCGCGAAACCGCACGGTGATGCCCGACAGGTCCAGCGCCGGCCCCGATCCGGTCTCTTCCATCAGCCAGTCCTCGGCTTCGCGTGCCTTGTCTGCCTCCACCTGCGCCATCTTCTCCCCCGGCACGCGGGGCAGGCGGAACCGCTCCAGCCGGCGATCCAGCGGCGGCACCGCGGCCATCAGCGCCTTGGTATAGGGATGGTCGGGCTGCCCCAGCACCCGCGGCGTCGGCCCCTGTTCCATCACCCTTCCGTCACGAAGCACCGTCACCCGGTCCGAAACCTGCGCGATCACCCCGATATCATGCGTGATCAGGATGAAGCCCACGCCCCGCGTCTTGGCAAGCCGCCGGATCAGGTCGAGCACCTGCGCCTGCACCGCCACGTCCAGCGCGGTCGTCGGTTCATCGGCGATGATCAGTTCGGGGTTGCTGCACAGCGCCAGCGCGATGACCACCCGTTGCCGCATGCCGCCGGAAAACTGATGCGGGTAGGCGCGGATGCGCGCGGGGGCATTGGCGATCCCGATCTCTTCCAGCAGGTCGATGGCGCGGCGCCGCGCGGCCTCGACCGTCATCTCCTCGTGCGCGAGGATCGTCTCGATCAACTGCGCCTCCACCGTCATCAGCGGGTTCAGGCTGGTCTGCGGATCCTGGAAGATCATCGAGATCCGCTTTCCGCGCAGCCGGTGCGCGGCGACCGGGGACAGCGTTCGCAGATCGGTCTCGCCAAGGGTCATCCTGCCCGCGGCCACCTGCCCGGCGGCCGGCAGCAACCCCATGATCGCGGCGCCGATCGTGGACTTGCCGGCACCGGATTCGCCGACCAGCCCATGGATCTCGCCCCGTTCCACCGATAACGACACGTCCTCCACGGCCATGGCCGCGCCGAACCGATCGGTGAAGCGCACGCTCAACCCCTCGACCGACAACATCAGCGCATCCCCGGATTGAACAGGTCGCGCAGGAAGTCACCCAGCAGGTTGATAGCGACAACCAAGACGACAAGAAAGACCGTCGGGATCCACAGGATCCACCATTCACCGGACAGAAGATACTGCATCCCGATCCGGATCAGGGTGCCCAGCGACGGCGAATCCGCCGGCAGACCGACCCCGAGGAAGGACAAGGTCGCCTCCAGCAGGATGGCCGAGGCCAGATCGACAGTGGCGATCACCAGAAGCGGGCCCACGATATTGGGCAGGATATGGCGCAGCATGATCCGCAGCGGGTGCTGGCCCATCATGATCGCCGCCTGCACGTAATCCTTGTTGCGCTCGACGAAGGTTGACGCCCGCGCGGTGCGCGCGAAATTGACCCAGAGCGACAGGGCAATCGCCAGCGTGATCACCGCGATCCGCAGGTCGTCATGCACCGCGCGCGGCAGAAGGCCCCGCGAGATACCGTCGATCAGAAGCGCGGTCAGGATCGCCGGCAGGGCAAGCTGCACATCGGCGATGCGCATCACGATGGCATCGAAACGCCCGCCCAGATACCCGGCTGCCAGCCCCAGCCCGACCCCAAGCAGCAGCGCGACGGTCATCGCCATGGCCGCGATCGACAGCGACAGCCGCGCGCCGTAAAGGATCGCCGACAGCATGTCGCGCCCCTGGTCATCGGTGCCCAGCAGGAAGCGCGGGCGGCCACCGTTTTCCCACGCCGGGGGCAGCAGCCCATCGATCAGCGAAAACGACGCAAGGTCGTAGGGGTTCGTCGGCGCGATCCAAGGCGCGAGTGCGGCGCCCGCGACAATCGTCACGGTAGCAATCGCCGCGAGGATCGCCGCGGGGCTGCGCGCGAACAGCCAGACACCCTCGATCCGCATCAGGCGGGCCAGCATCAGGCGCTCTCCCGGACGCGCAGGCGGGGGTCGATGGCGACGTAAAGGAGGTCGACGGCCAGGTTGATGAGCACGAAGAAGAAGGCGATGACGACGAGGTAGACGCTCATCACCGGGATATCGACGAAGCGGATCGACTCGAGGAACAGCAAACCCATGCCGGGCCATTGGAACACGCTTTCGGTGACGATTGAAAAGGCGATCACGCCACCGAATTGAAGCCCGATAATGGTGATGACCGGGATCATCGTGTTGGATAGCGCGTGGCGGTAGCGGATGCTGCGCCACGGCACGCCGCGCGCGATGGCAAAGCGGATATGGTCGGTGCGCATCACCTCCATCATCTGCGCGCGCACCAGCCGCATGGTCAGCGTCAACTGGAACAGCCCCAGCGTGACCGCCGGCAGGATCAGCGACCGCCACCCCTGCGCGGTAAACAGCGAAGAGCGCCACCAGCCGATCTCGACCGTGCCGCCGCGCCCGTAGGTGGGCAGCCAGCCAAGCTTCACCCCGAAGAGGAAGATCAGCAGGATGCCGATCACGAAGGTCGGGATCGACACCCCGATCAGCGTGCCGATCAGCATCGATTGGCTGATCGCGCCGCGCGGGCGCAGGGCGGTGTAGATCCCCGCCGGGATGCCGACGACCAGCGAAATCAGCAGCGCCACCGTGCCAAGCTCCAGCGTCGCGGGCAGGCGCGACAGGATCATCTCGCCGATCGGTTCGCGGGTGCGAAAGGAATAGCCGAAATCGCCGCGCAGCAAATCCCCGGTGAAGCGGGTGAACTGCACGACGACGGGATCGTTCAGCCCCAGTTCCTCGCGCAGGCGCGCCCGATCCTCCGGCGAGGTTTCGACGCCCGTCATCTGGGCAACCGGGTCACCGACAAACGCGAAAAGCGAGAATGCGAGGAAGGCGACGGCCACCATCACGAAGACCGACTGGATCAGCCGTTTTGCAGTATATGCGACCATCGCCGTCCTCCTCGCGGTTCAGTTTACCGTCACCCACCGCAACATGAAGAAGTTGTCCGGGCGCTGCACCACGTCCACGCTTTCCGCCATCGCCCAGATCAGGGGCTGGGTGTAAAGCGGGATATAGGCCACGTCATCTTGCAGGATGCCGGCAATCTCATCGAGCATTGCCTGCCGTGCCTCGGGGTCGACCTCCGACTGGACCGGCGCCAGTAGCTCGTCGACGCGCGCGTTCGAATAGCCGCCGAAGTTCCATGTCCCCAGCCGCTCGGTCGGGGTGTGGGCAAGGAACCGGATCGGGTGTTCGGCATCGAAGGTGCCCGGCGACCAGCCCAGCATATACATGTCGAAGTTGTCGGCGCGAAGCTCGTCCCAGTAGCCGCGCACCGGCATCGCGTTCACGTTCGCCTCGATCCCGACCCGCGCCAGCATCGACGCGACGGCCCGGCACACCGCCTCGTCGTTGATGTAGCGGTCATTGGGGCACATCAGGCCAAAGCTGAACCCGTCCTCGTAGCCGGCCTCGGCCAGCAGGGTCTGCGCGGCCTCGGGGTCGTAGGGCGGGCGATCGGCATGTTCTGCGGACCAGCCCGACAGCCCGTCCGGCACAAGCTGGCTGGCCGGTTCGGTGGTGCCGCGCATGATCACCCGGTCGATCGTGTCGACATCGATGGCCTGCGCAACGGCCAGTCGCACCCGCGGGTCGTGGAACGGGTTGGTGTCGGTCGTTTCCTCCGAATAGAGCAGCGTTTCATGATCGTGCCCGAAGCCCAGCATGATGACGCGGGTTTCAAGCCCGGAAAGCACGGTAAAGCCGTCGCGCCCCTCGACCTGCTCAGCGTCCTGCAGCGGGATCGGCGAGATGAAGTCGATCTCGCCCGACAAAAGCGCCGCCAAGCCGGTCGACGGATTGCCGATGGGGGTGAAGATTGCCTCGGTCACGTTGTGCTCGGCCTCGTCCCACCAGCCGTCGAACGGCACCAGCCGGGTTTCGATGCCGGGGTCGCGCGCGGCAAGCATGAAGGGCCCGGTGCCATTAGCGTTGCGGGTCGCGCGGGACTCCTCCTCCCGGGCCGGGGTTTCGGAGCCGTTCTCGGCCGCCCAGCCCGAATCGAGGATCATGAAATTGGCGATCGAACCGGGAAACAGCGGGTTCGGCGCGGAGGTCATGAAATCGACTGTGAAATCGTCGACCCGAACGACCTCCGTCACCGAGGCGAACCATGATCGAACGTCCGACGTCTCCGACACCGCCCGTTCATAGGAAAAGATCACGTCATCGGCATCGAACGCGGATCCGTCGTGGAAGGTCACGTCTTCGCGCAGGGTGAACCGCCAGCCGGCGCCATCGGGCAGCGCCTCCCAAGAGGTGGCCAGCGAAGGCTCGACGCTCATGTCCGGGCCGCGGCGGACAAGGCCCTCGTAGACGTTGTTGAGAAAGGACAGGACCGGCGTGGCGTTGACCGCATGTGGGTCCATCGTCTGCGGGTCGGTCGTGCCGGCCCAGCGGAAAGTTTCCGCCGCGGCGGGGAGCGATGAAAGCAAGGTGGTGCTCAGCGCGAGGGCTGCGATGGGGAAGGTGGTTCGGAACATGGGGGACCTCTCTGTTTCTCCTGCCGCCCCTGACGGGCGTCCTGATCCAGTTAGATATATTCAGAACGATCATTCCAGATCCTGTCGTGGAAAGGTCAATTGCGGGGCGGGGCCCGGCCGGACTGCTCCGGTGTCAATGGCCGGATGGCTGTGGGGTCGTGTCGCGAATGCTGTGGAAATTCCCTGGCGGCGCGTTCCGGGCATGTGAGGGATCGGT
>QVQC01000058.1 GCA_003428585.1 Nioella halotolerans | reverse complement strand
CCGTGCTCTCTCAGTCTCACACAGTCCGAGAAAACACGCAGCAACAAGGTAAGGCCGAGTGAACCGACGTCAGCGGCTCCTTTGTTAACCTTCTCGAAACCTTCGCCCTGCTACCCTTGCCTCGCGGCCTGTTGCATCCGACCGCGCAGGCACGATGACCGGGAGGCCCCCGCCACATGCACCCACATTGGTGGCGGGGGCTGACGTTCCGGGCAGGATCGCGGGCAAGCGCGACGCTTGGCGTCGCGGCGCCACGTTACTCGGCGGCCTGATCCGCGGTGCGCGCGGCCTCGATCTCCTCGGCCTTCTTCTCGACTTGTTCGACGATATGATCGACCATGCCGTCATTGGCCAGTTTGTGCGCCTGCTTGCCGTCGAGATAGACCATCCCCGACCCCGCGCCGCCGCCGGTAAAGCCGACATCGGTCAGCAGGGCCTCGCCGGGGCCGTTGACAACGCAGCCGATCACCGAGAGGCTCATGGGCGTCTTGATATGGGCCAGCCTATCCTCGAGCAATTCCACGGTGCGGATCACGTCGAAGCCCTGCCGCGCACAGGACGGGCAAGAGATGATGTTGACACCGCGGTGCCGCAGCCCGAGCGCCTTCAGGATCTCATAACCGACCTTCACCTCCTCGACCGGATCGGCCGAAAGACTGACGCGCAACGTGTCGCCGATCCCCATCCACAGAAGGTTGCCCAGCCCGATCGCCGACTTGATGGTGCCGGTCGTCAGCCCGCCCGCCTCGGTGATGCCAAGATGGATGGGCGCGTCCGTCGCCTCGGCCAGCCCTTGGTAGGCGGCGGCGGCCATGAACACGTCGGAGGCTTTCACGCTGATCTTGAATTCGTGGAAATCGTGATCCTGAAGGATGCGGATATGGTCGAGCCCGCTTTCGATCATCGCCTCGGGGCACGGCTCGCCATACTTGTCGAGAAGGTGCTTCTCGAGGCTGCCGGCATTCACCCCGACGCGGATGGAACAGCCGTGGTCACGGGCGGCGTTCACCACCTCGGCCACGCGGGTGGCATCGCCGATATTGCCGGGGTTGATGCGCAGGCAGGCGGCGCCTGCCTCGGCTGCCTCGATGCCGCGCTTGTAGTGGAAATGGATGTCGGCGACGATCGGCACCGGGCTTTCGGCCACGACCTCCTTCAACGCGCGCGCCGAGTCCCGATCCGGAACGGAGACGCGCACGATATCGGCCCCCGCCTCGGCACAGGCCTGCACCTGCGCGATGGTGCCCGCAACGTCCGTGGTCAGCGTGTTCGTCATCGTCTGCACGGAAATCGGCGCACCGCCGCCCACCGGCACCGACCCGACATGGATGCGGCGGCTGTCGCGCCGGTCGATATTGCGCCATGGGCGAATGGGATTGTGTGACATCGGGATCCTGCGCTGACTGGTCGGTGTCTATAACTCTTACTCGTCAGATAGGCCCTGCGACGCGGCGCGACAACGGGCAGCGCTCAGTTGCCGGCGTCCTCGTCGCCGTTCAGCACCAATGCCGCGACCCGGGGCAGGTCGGGGTCGGCGGTGGCATCGGCCATCGCGTAGTTGTCCGACAGCGCATCGGCGGTCAGGATCACGTCGCGCGCAATCGAGGCGCCGGGGCCGGCAGGGCCAAGCGTCACGCCGTTCACCGCGAAATAGAGCGAGCCTGAATTGCCCGCACGCAACCTTGGTAGATCGGCGCCCTCGGGCAGGGTATAGCTGTCACCGGCGTCAAGCGTGCCTTCGAACAGCACGGTGCCGGCGGCAGAACTGACGCGGATCCAGGACGGGCGCACGGCGAAAAGCACGACCTCATCGGCTGCCGGGTCTTCGGTCACCTGCACGTCGCCGGCCAGTTCGAAGCTTTCCGCTGCGGGTTGTGCTTGTGCCCCCCCGGCCCGCGGCGCGGCGAACGCGCCGACACTGTCAGGATCGAGCGACGCGATCGCCTCGTCACGCGGCGTGAGAACGGGCGTGTCGAGCGCTTGCGGACGATACAGTCGGTCGACCGGGTCCACCGCCGGCAGGCTTGGCGTGGTGGCGTCGGGAAGGTCCGCGCCAGCCAGCGACAGCATCCCTGCGGCTTCCTCCGGGTCGATGTTTGTGACGATCTCGGGCTCTTCTTCCACCGGTACGAATTGCACCCTCTGGATTTCGGTCAGGACCGACCACGCGCCGTAACCGATGCCGCTGACCAGCAGGATCAGAACGAAGGCCGAGCCAAGCGCGCCGGGCTCCAAGCGAGAGAGCAGGCGGTCGGGTTCCGGCGCGAAGGAGACGCGCGCGGTCGACATCACGTCATTAGGACTGACCCGCTGCGGCGCATCCGCGAAGCTGCGTTTCGCCTTCTTCGCCTGCAGGGCGGAATCGCCGTGCACCCCGTAAAACCCGGCCTCTTCGCTGAACCGGCGGAAGGTCCATTCCGGGTCCATGCCCAGATAGCGCGCGTAGGACCGCACGTAGCCGGCGACGAACCCCTTGGTGGAAAAGACGGACAGGTCGGCATTCTCGATCGCGGCGATATGGGCGGCCTTGATCTTGAGTTCGCGTTCCACGTCAAGCAGCGACTTGCCGAGCGTGGCGCGTTCGCCCCGCATCAAGTCCCCCAAAGGCACGTCGAGCACGGCCTGCTCGTCGAACGGCAATGTATTGCCATCCTCTGACGTGTCTGTGGTCCTGCCCATTAGGCCTCGCCCCGCGCTTGTTCCGGTCACTGACGGTTTTCCGATCTACAGACCGAATGCATCCCCATGCCCAGCGGTGATTCCCCAGATCGCCGGGCCTGATCACGTTTTAACACAACATGAAGGGGCGTTGCACCTGCGTGAAAGGTGTCAGGCGCTCATTTCGGCACGATTCAGCGCACAGTGACTCCACAGGGCATCCATCGCGCGCACAAGCCCATCGAGCATCTTGGGGTCGTGCACAGGCGACGGCGTGAAGCGCAACCGCTCGGTCCCGCGCGGCACGGTGGGGTAGTTGATCGGCTGCACGTAAACACCGTAATCCGCCAGCAGCATGTCAGAGATCGCCTTGGTATGCACCGGATCGCCCACGATCACCGGGACGATATGGCTGCCGTGATCGATGATCGGAAGGCCCATGGCCTTGAGCCGCAGCTTGAGCACCTTGGCACGTTCCTGGTGCAGGTCGCGCAGGGATTGATCGGCCTTGAGGTGGCGGACAGACGCCGCCGCCCCCGCCGCGACGACCGGCGGCAGCGAGGTGGTGAAGATGAAGCCCGGCGCGTAGGACCGCACCGCATCGCACATCTTTTCGCTTGCGGCGATGTAGCCACCATGCACGCCGAAGGCCTTGCCAAGCGTTCCGTTGACGATGTCGATCCGGTCCAGCAACCCGTCGCGTTCCGCGACGCCGCCGCCGCGCGGGCCGTACATGCCCACCGCGTGCACCTCGTCGAGATAGGTCAGCGCGCCGAATTCCTCGGCCAATTCGCACAACTCCGCGATGGGGCCGAAATCGCCGTCCATCGAATAGATCGATTCGAAGGCGATGAGCTTGGGCGCGTCGGGGTCGTCGGCTTCCAGCAATTCGCGCAGATGGGCCACGTCATTGTGACGGAATATCCGCTTGGAACCGCCGTTGCGGCGCACGCCTTCGATCATCGAGGCGTGGTTGAGCGCATCGGAATAGATGATCAGGCCGGGGAAAAGCTTCGGCAGGGTCGAAAGCGTCGCGTCATTGGCGATATAGGCCGAGGTGAAGACCAGCGCCGCCTCTTTCCGGTGCAGGTCGGCAAGCTCGGCCTCCAGCCGCTTGTGATAGACCGTGGTGCCCGAGATGTTGCGCGTCCCGCCCGACCCGGCACCGGTGTCTTCCAGCGCCTTGTGCATCGCTTCGAGCACCACCGGGTGCTGCCCCATGCCAAGGTAATCGTTGCCGCACCAGACGGTGATTTCCTGCTCGGTCCCGTCGGGCTTTTTCCAGACGGCATGCGGAAACTGGCCCCTGCGACGCTCGATATCGATAAAGGTGCGGTAGCGGCCCTCTTCGTGCAGCTGGTTAAGGGCGCCATCAAGCGCGGCATCGTAGTTCACTGGCGGTCTCCTCACGTGCGGGGCCTTGCGGACCCGAAGGACTCTGCTGGTTGGCTGCGGGCCGGTGCCGTTTCGCGCCGAACCGGGTTTCACTGAACTAGGCGCGCAGGCCCGTTATAAGCAAGTTACAAATTGACGCGTTCGTGACTTTGACATGGATCAACTGCCCGGTCACCGGTCAGTCGATCACAACGACGCGACAATCACTTTCTCCGCACTCGGACACGGCCGCCTGCCCGGTTTCGCCGATTCCCCATTGCCCGGTCGCATCCGAGATCGCCATCGCGCGCGGGCGGCCCATGCGGCGATACGCGCCACGCAGCGCCGCCGTGGCTTCGGTGTTGAGTTGCAGGGCGCGGCCCGGTTCCCACCCGTCGGGGCGGATCACCATCACCACCACGCAGTCCGGGCCGTCGCGGCGCAACTCCTCGCATCCCGCAAGTGCGAAGGCACGGGCGTTGTCCTCGTCGTGGAAATTGGCCCCCGCGACGGTGGCTTCCGATTGCAGCCCCATGCCCGGCGCCATGGCGACGGCGCCGTAATAGGGCACGCTGGCGCCGATCTGCTGCTGGAACAGGTCCATCTGCAACAGCGCCGCATCCGAGGCGCTGACCGAGTCATCGGGGATGTACTCGACTTCGACGGCGCCGTCCGGCGCGAAGGTCAGGCGGCGCGCCTCGCGCAGGTCCGGCAGGTCTTGCGCCATCGCGGGCAGCGCGATTGCGGACAGGGCGATGCCAAATCCGGCGTGGCGCAGGTGAGAGGAAAGGTTCATTGAAAAATCTCCGCTCGCTGATCTCGTGGGCGTCGCTAACATACCCCCCACCTAGCCTGTCGACCGTCCCCGGGCAATATCTGGACAGGGGCGGGCGGGCTGTTAGGCTCCCCGGAGATTTTGCCACCCGAAAGGATCCCACATGTCGCTCGACCCCGTGCTTGACCGCATCGACCAAGACCTAGACACCGCGACCGACCGGTTGCTGGCATTGTTGCGCATCCCGTCGATTTCCACCGATCCCGCGCACAAGGCCGATTGCGACGCTGCCGCCGACTGGTTGGTGAAGGATCTGGAGTCGATCGGCTTCGCGGCAACCAAGCGCGCGACGCCGGGCCACCCGATGGTGGTCGCGCATGGCGGCGATGGCGACGGCCCGCACCTGCTGTTCTACGGCCATTACGACGTGCAGCCGGTCGATCCGCTGGACCTGTGGCGCAATCCGCCCTTCGAGCCGGCGGTGGAGGACACCGCCAAGGGCAAGGTGATCCGCGGGCGCGGCGCCTCGGACGACAAGGGGCAGCTGATGACCTTCGTCGAGGCCTGCCGCGCATGGGTGGCCGTGCATGGGCGCCTGCCGGGCAAGATCACGCTGTTCTTCGAGGGCGAGGAGGAATCCGGCTCCCCCTCGCTGGTCCCCTTCATGCGCGAGAACGCGGAGGAACTGGGCGCCGATATCGCGCTGATTTGCGATACCGGCCTCTTCGGCGAGGAAACGCCGGCCATCATCTCGCGCCTGCGTGGCAACCTGACGGAGGAACTGACGATCACCGGCCCCGACAAGGACCTGCATTCGGGCATGTATGGCGGCATCGCGATGAACCCGATCCGGGTTCTGACGCGGATCCTCGGCGGCCTGCATGGCGACGACGGATCGGTGCAGGTGCCAGGCTTTTACGATGGCATCCCGGAGATCGACGCCGACCAGAAAGCCGCGTGGCAGGCGCTCGGCTTCTCGGAGCGTGATTTCCTTGGCGAGGTCGGCCTCTCGCAGCCCGCGGGCGAACAGGACCGCACGGGGCTGGAAATGATCTGGTCGCGCCCCACCGCCGAGATCAACGGCATCTGGGGCGGCTATACCGGTGCGGGCTTCAAGACGGTTCTGCCGTCGCAGGCGCATGCCAAGGTCAGTTTTCGGCTTGTCGAGGGGCAGGACCCCGACCGCCTGCGCGGCGCCTTCCGCGGCTGGGTGGAGGCGCAACTGCCGCCCGATTGTTCCGTTGACTGGATCGGCCATGGCGGCGCCCCCGCCGGGATCATGGACACCAGCGACCCCGCGTTCGAGAAGGCGCGCGCGGCGCTGTCGACGGAATGGCCGCGCGAGGCCGCATTGATCGGCTGCGGCGGTTCGATCCCCATAGCCGGGCATTTCAAGACGGTGCTGGGCATGAACGCGCTGCTGGCGGGCTTCGGCAAGGACGACGACGCGATCCATTCGCCCAACGAGAAATACGATCTCGACAGCTTCCATCGCGGCATCCGGTCCTGGGCGCGGATCCTCGATGCGCTGACCCGGTGACCGGGCGGCGCCTCAGCGCCCCGCGCCGGTCGGCTTCGGCGCGGGCACATCCGGCACGAATGCCAAGGGCGAGCGTGCCGGCCCGCGCCAAAAGCGTGCCATCATGCTGATCCCGGCTGCCGTCAGCCCCGCGGCCATGCCAAGCCAGACCCCCACCCCGCCAAGATCGAGCGTCACGCCCAGCAGATACATCATCGGCACCCCGATGCCCCAGTAACTGACCACCGCGTACAGCATCGGACGGCGCGTATCCTGCACCCCGCGCAGCAGGCTGACCGCCATGACCTGCATCGCGTCGGCCAGCTGGAACAGCGCCGCGGTTGCCAGCAGAGCCCGCCCCATGGCGATCAGGCGGTCGCGGTCCGGCGTTGCCGGGTCGAGAAAGAGCCCCATCAGCAGATCGGGCATGCCGAGGAAGGCGGCCACGGTCAAAACCACCATGATCAGCGACAGGCTCAGCGCGGCAAACGCGCCGCTGCGCAGTTCCGCGATGTCCTTTGCGCCCCACGCGTAGCCTGCGCGCACGGTGGCGGCGGAACTTAACCCCAGATGGATCATGAACGTGGCGCCGCTGATCGTGACGGCAATGCCATGCACGGCCAGGGCCTCCTCGCTGATCCAGCCCATCATGATGCCGCTTGCGGTGAACAGCCCGGCCTCGGCCAGCATGGTCAGGCCAATCGGCAGGCCGAGCACGAAGACTTCGCGGAACGCGTCCCAGTCGGGCCGCCAGATCCGGGCAAGGATCGTGTCGCCGCGCAGATCGCGCACGCCGACCGCATAGGCCGCCAACAGCACCATGATCAGCGCGTTGGTGCCAAGCGAGGCGATCGCGGCGCCTAGAATGCCCAGTTCCGGCGCGCCGAGATGGCCGAAGATCAGCACCCAATTGAGCAGGACATTGATCACGGTCCCGGCCAGCGTCGCCCACATCGTGATCTGGGTGTGGCCAAGCGCGGCGAGATAGCTCTTGAACACCACGGCAACAAGGAAAAAAGGCAGTGACCAGCCGGCCGTGCGAAGGTACTGTTGCATCAGGCCGGCAATCGCCTCAGTCTGGCCAAGCGCTAGGAAAATCGGTCCGCTGAACCAAAAGAGCGGCATCGCCAGAAGCCCGGCAAAGGCCGAGATCCACAACCCCATACGGGTGACGCGCCGAACTTGCCGCCGGTCGCCGTTGGAAATCGCGGCTGCCACCATCGGCATGACGGCGATCCCGAACCCGGAGCCGAGAAGGTAGATGACGAAAAAGAAGGAGGAGGCCAGCGATTGCGCCGCCAACTCGCCCACGCCATACCAGCCAAGCATGACCGTATCGGTGATACCGATGGACATCTGGGCAAGATGGCTGCCTGCAAGCGGCAGACCCATCAGGAAGATGGCACGAAGATTGTGGCGAAACCGTGTCATGAAGCGTCCGGAAACAGGGCGGCCGCTGCTATCGAACACGGCAGCAAGACCCTGAAAATCATAGCAAAAGTTACCACCCGTTTCCTGATTGGAACCGCATTGTTCATCCAGCAGGCAGCCCCAAGGCCATGTTTATGCCACATTTTTCGACCATTAACATTTTGTCCAAGAAAAGAGCAGTCCCTTACGCCATGAGCGTGTCACGTTTTCATAAATTCCTGCGCTGCGAAAGTGGTGCCGTCACCGTCGACTGGGTTGTCCTGACGGCGGCGGCCGCCGGCATGGCGCTCGCCGCGACGGCGGTGGTCGAGGATGGAATCGGCTCACTCGCCTCGCGCCTTGACGCGGAACTGCGGTCGCAACAGGTCAGCGACTCCTTCGTGACCTTCCAGTCCTCGCATTTCGACGCGCTCTACGACGCCGGCGTGATAACGGAGGACGACGCCGAAGCCCTGTTCCGGGTCGCCAACGAGATGACCAACGCCGAGATCATGTCCGGCCTGGAGGACGGGATCCACGCCATGAATGACGGCACCCTGACCGATGAGGAGATCGCAAGGCTTGTCGCCATGGGCAGCGTGGGCGTGCAACGCAACATCGTCGCCGCCGAGGATGTGAACCTGATTACGACCTACTAGCCCCCGGCCCCGATGTCTGCCCCGGTCCTGTTCGGGGGCCTATGAAGACGGCGCCGCCCAACCCGGGCGGCGCCGTTTTGCCTTGCCGGCCCGGTGCCGAGGCCCCGGGGCGCCGTCGCTGACAAGCGGAAGGCGGCACTTGCGTTGATCGGTGCCGGAGACCTGCCGCATCCGCCCCCTTGCTTGTGGTCACGCAAGGCGCAGCCACGAAATCCAGCGTCGCCCCTTGTGGTGCGCCCTGCCCCTGCGATACCCTGCCCACCAATCAACACAGCAAAAAAAGAGCAGACCAGATGGCCGACGACCTCCTTTCGCCCTCCTCCGACAGCGCAGGCTACGACGCCTCCTCGATCGAGGTGCTGGAGGGGCTGGAACCTGTGCGCAAACGGCCCGGCATGTATATCGGCGGAACCGATGAGCGCGCGCTGCACCACCTCGTGGCCGAGGTGCTCGACAATTCGATGGACGAGGCGGTGGCCGGCCACGCCAACCGCATCGAGGTGGAGATTCACGCCGATCATTCCATCACCATCCGCGATAACGGCCGCGGCATCCCGGTGGACCCGCACCCGAAATTCCCCGACAAGTCGGCGCTGGAGGTCATCCTGTGCACCCTGCATTCGGGCGGCAAGTTCTCCGGCAAGGCCTACGAGACATCGGGGGGGCTGCACGGGGTCGGCATCTCGGTGGTCAACGCGCTGTCCGATCACCTGCGCGTCGAGGTCGCCCGCAACCGAGAACTGTTCGCGCAGGACTTCTCGCGCGGGGTCCCGCAGGGGCCGGTGCAATCGGTGGGCGCCGCCCCGAACCGGCGCGGCACCTCGCTGACCTTCCACGCCGATGAACAGATCTTCGGCCCCCACCGGTTCAAGCCGGCGCGCCTGTTCAAGATGGTCCGCTCCAAGGCATATCTCTTCTCGGGCGTCGAACTGCGCTGGAAATCCGCCATCGACGACGGCGAAACGCCCGCCGAGGCGACGTTCCGCTTTCCCGGTGGCCTCGCAGATTACCTGAAGGAAACGCTCGGCGCCTCCTCCACCTATGCCGCGCAGCCCTTTGCCGGCCGCGTCGATTTCAAGGAACGCTTCAACACGCCGGGCAAGGTGGAATGGGCGATCAACTGGACACCGGCGCGTGACGGATTCATCCAGTCCTATTGCAACACCGTGCCCACGCCCGAGGGCGGCACGCACGAGGCCGGGTTCTGGGCCGCGATCCTGAAGGGCATCCGCGCCTATGGTGAACTTGTGGGCAACAAGAAGGCCGCCAACATCACCCGCGACGACCTGATCACCGGCGGCTGCGCTTTGGTGAGCTGCTTCATCCGGGAACCCGAATTCGTCGGCCAGACCAAGGACCGGCTGGCCACCGCGGAAGCGCAGCGGCTGGTTGAAAACGCGGTGCGCGATCACTTCGACAACTGGCTGGCGGCGGATACGAAATCGGCGGGCGCGATCCTCGATTTCCTCGTGCTGCGGGCCGAGGAACGCCTGCGCCGCCGCGCCGAGAAGGAAACGCAACGCAAATCGGCCACCAAGCGGCTGCGCCTGCCCGGCAAGCTCGTGGATTGCACCGCCACCAACCGCGCCGGCACCGAGTTGTTCATCGTCGAGGGCGACAGCGCCGGCGGCTCGGCGAAAATGGCGCGGGACCGCAAGACGCAGGCGCTGCTGCCGCTTCGGGGCAAGATCCTCAACGTTCTGGGCGCGGCCAGTTCGAAACTGGGCAGCAATGCCGAGATCAACGACCTGACGCAGGCGCTTGGCGTCGGGCTGGGCACGAAATTCCGCATCGACGACCTGCGCTATGACAAGATCATCATCATGACCGACGCCGATGTCGACGGCGCCCATATCGCGGCCTTGTTGATGACCTTCTTCTTTTCGCAGATGCGCCCGCTGATCGACAACGGCCACCTCTACATGGCCTGCCCGCCCTTGTATCGCCTGACGCAGGGCTCGAAACGGGTCTATTGCCTCGACGAAGCGGAACGCGAGATGTGGTTGGAAAAGGGGCTTGGCGGCAAGGGCAAGATAGAGGCCAGCCGCTTCAAGGGCCTGGGCGAGATGGACGCCAAGGATTTGAAGGAAACCACGATGGACCCGGCGTTGCGGCGGCTCATCCGGATCAGCGTGGACGAGGACACGCCCGGCGAAACCGGCGATCTCGTGGAGCGCCTGATGGGCAAGAAGCCGGAATCGCGGTTCCAGTATATCCAGGAGAATGCGCGGTTCGTGGAGGAGTTGGATGTTTAGTAATTTGGTGAGGGCCTGATGCTTCACGACATGTTGGCGCGCATTGCTCAGAATTACGTTTATGAAAGAGCCAAACCATTTGCAAACAGCAGTTTTGGGAGTTTTGTCAGACATGATGTCGCTCTTGAGGCCAAGAAAAAGCTCATCTTTCTTCCCTATGAACTGACAGTTAAAGCAAGTGTCGGTGCAGGCGTTTGGGCTGCTGTGCCTTGGCTTGCGTTCTTTGATCCACTGGTTACGAAAAGCGCCACAAGTGGTTACTACGTGGTTTATCTAATCAATGCACAAACTGGTGAAAGGCTTATCCCCTTCACTCCGGTCCTACATGATGTTGAATTTTCGGCGTTGCAGGGTGCGC
>QVQC01000072.1 GCA_003428585.1 Nioella halotolerans | reverse complement strand
CGCACCCTGCAACGCCGAAAATTCAACATCATGTAGGACCGGAGTGAAGGGGATAAGCCTTCCTTGCCAGCATGATGCCCATTCGGCCAAGGCGACGCATTTGCATGCAACCCCAGCGCCTGGCCTGATACGGGCGATATCGCTCCTTGATGCGTCCATGGCAAGGATCAGCGCATGTTCTCGCGCAGTTCCTGCTGCATGCGCCGAGCACGCTGCGGGTCGATTTCGAGGATGCGCCCGACCAATTCAAGATCGGCCGAGACCAGATCGCCGATCGTGACGATGTCCTGACCCGCGAAGGCGCGCAGGCGGGTGGGCGTGAAGGTATCTCCGGGGATCTCGCGCAACGCCGTATCTGGCGTGAACGTATCACCGGGAATGAAGGTGTCACCGGGGATCGCCTTATTATCCTGCGCGGTCAGGGCGTCCGGCGATGCGCCAACCGCCAAGACGGTCACGATGGCGATGGCAAGCGATGTCCGAAAGGTCATGTGTCCTCCTTTTGCGTCCGGGTGGTGGTTGATTTTCCACGGGTTGCGTCGCGCCAGAGCTATTCGCCGACAACGAGGGGCTGTTCGGCCAGCAGGCGCTGATCGTCCCCGGCGTGATAGCGCAGCAGGTAGCTGCCCGGCGTCTCGGGGGCGGTGCGGGTGAGCGTGCCTTCGTCGCCATCGACCGAGTTCCTAATGCGGTCGTATCGCGACACGATATCATCCGGCGCGCGGCCCTCTTCGACGATCACCACATAGCCGGAGATACCCCCGCCGATCGACACCTCGAACTCCGTCTCGGCAATTACCTCGGTTGGCGCCTCCATGCGGATGTCGGCGGAACGGACGGTCAGCGGGTGGCGCGCCGCGATGGTGTCGTCGCGGACAAGGTAGTAGCGCAGTTCATACTCTCCGGGGTCGGAGGGGGCGGTATAGTCCTGCGTGCCATCGCCGCCCACGCGGTTGTCCATGCGTTGATAGCGGCTGGTCTCTTCCGTGCTGCCGTCGCGGGCGATCAGCAGGTAATCCGTGTCGCTGTCCGCGCCCTCGACGGTGACCTCGTAGGTCGCCCCGGCGGTGACTTCGAAAGGCGCGGTGAGGTCCACCTCGACCGCGGGCGCGGCCAGCGCGACGTCGATGCGCGGGTCTTCTTCAAGCGTGGCATCGACGGAGGTGGCGCCGGTCACCGCCCCCAGCGATCCCTCGATGCGGTATTCGCCAGGCGGCAGCAGCAGCCGGATATACCCGCCGTCCTCGTTCACGGTCTCGACCGCGCCTTCGGACTCGACATTGAGCGCCAGCCATTCCACGCCTTTCAGAGTCTCGCCCGTCGTCGCGTCCTCGGCCCGCAGGTAGAGTGTCGCCTCGGTCTTTTCCATCGCGATCTCCACGGGGGGCGCATCGCCCTCGGGCACGGTGAAGCCGGCCTCTCCCGCGAAGCCCGGTGCGCTGACTTCGGCAACATAGTCGCCCGGCATCAGGTCGAGCGCGATGCGGCCACGCTCGCGGCCGCTGAACACCTCCTCGCCGTTGTCCGCGCTCACCTCCCATACCGCCCCCGAGAGGGTCTCGCCATTGCGCGCGTCCACCGCGCGCAAGGTCACGTCCCTGGCCACCGGCTCGACCTCGGCCACCTCGGTCAGCGCGTCGGCCAGCTCGGCGCCGGACTGCGTGGTGAAAAGCTGCCCGCCGGTCTGATCGGGGACACAGGACAGGGTCTCGACCGCCTCGGCCTCCATCGCGAAGCCGACCACATGGGCGCGCAGGTCGATCCCCTCGGCGGCGAACTCCGCCGCCAGCGCGCAGGGATCACCGCCGCAGTTCTCCAGCCCGTCGGTGATCAGGATGATATCCGCAGACTCAGCGGTGCGCGGCAGCTGGTCACGGGCCTGTGCCATCGCATCGGTGAGCGGTGTCTTGCCACGCGGGTTCAGCGTGCGGATGGTCTGTGCAAGATCTCCGGCGGAATGGGGGCCGACGGGCAACACCGTTTCGATATCCCCGCAATCGCCGCGCCGCGAGTGGCCGTAGGTGACCACACCGATGGGGGTACTTGAATCGCGTTCGGCCGCAAAATCGCCCATCACTTCGCGGGCGATCTCGATACGGGATTTGCCATCCTCGAGCTGCGCCCACATTGACCCTGAGGCGTCGAACACGATCACGCTTGCCGTCTCGGCGTGCGATTTGGTCACGAACAGGGCCGACAGGAACGCGGTCGTCAGCGCGATGTAGATGGGATTTGTCATTGTCTTGTCCTCGTCTTGTCAGGCGTGCTTGCACTTTCGGGACTAGAGGCCCGCCGGATGAGGCGCGGGCCGTCGGATCATGATGCCGGGGTGGCCGCGGGGTTCGGGGTGGCCGCCGATTCAGGGGCCCCCGCAGATACCGCCTTTTCCTTGAGCTTGCGGAACTTCGCCGACAGGCTGTCGAGCCGCTGTTCCCAGGCCGGGTCAGGGGTCTGGCCCTCGATGGTGCGGAAGTAGACCTGCATCATGCAGGCGATCGCGAAGGGCTCCAGCAGGGCGACCTTCACGCTCCAAGCAAAGAGCAGGGCAAAGACCATGCCGCCTGCGGACCATGCGCCGGGGATCAGGTAGACGGCCAGCCCTGCCGGTGCCAGCATGATCAGGAACACCAAGAAGGACAGGCCGTAGACAAACAGCGCGAGCCAGGCGGCATTCTTCAGCATGACCTTGTAGTTCTGTCCGTATAGCACCAGCCCCTCGCGCGCCGAATGCCAGGCGTTGGTGGATCCGGTGCGTATGGCATAGGCGAGGATCACCTCGTCGATGAAGCCGACGGCAATCCGCAGAAAGGCCTGCACGACGGACACGATCTGACGCGCGCCGGGAACCGGGATGATGCTCATCATACCGCGCAACAGACCCGTGATCGCCTTCAGAACACCCTTGATCAATTGGTCGACGGCAAAGAGCGTACTTGTCTGGCCAAAGCGCGCCGTCACTTCCGCGCGGGCATGGGCGATCTGGGACCGGCCCTGCGACAGGGTCTTGCCATCCATCAGGTCGACCAGCACGGCGATATGGCCCGCCTTGACCACATAAAGCAGGTATTCCCGCAGAAAATACATGACCGCCGCGGTGATGCCGAAGCCCGCGAAACCGCCCCAGAGCGTGGCACCCGCCCGGAAACCTTCATCCCCGAAGCCGCCGATGCCCCAGCCCACACCCGCGCCGACACCGGTCATCAGCATGTACGCAATGGCCACGCCGAAGTAGACCGCCATGCGGAAGACGATGAACGGCGCGGTCCGTGCCATCATGGCCATCGCATGCCTTGCCGAGAAATCCCACATGAGCGCATCTTTCCCTGAAATGATTGAAGTGGTTGACAGCTAACCCGCCACGCGCTGTCCTGTCCCCGTTCGGATGAAGGGGGCAATCCAACCCATCCGGTGTGGTAAGGCACCATCATGCAGTTGACGAGGCCACCCTGTATGACGGACGTTCAGGTATGACATCTCCAGCGTTGCAGAGCTCAGAAAAAAGCCTGATCCTTTGCGTCGAGGATGAGCCGAACCTGCGCGCCGATATCGTCGAGGAACTGTGGGCGGCTGGTCACGACGCCATCGCGGCCTCGGATGGCCATGAGGCCCTCGCCTGTCTTCGATCCGTCCGGCCGGACATGGTTCTGTGCGACATCACCATGCCGGGGATGGACGGGCTCGAGCTGCTTGCCCACATGCGCGCCCCTGAAAGAGACTTGGCGGACATTCCCATCATTTTCCTGACAGCTCGGGACACCCGCGAGGACCTTCTCGAGGGCAAGCGATCCGGAGCAGAGGATTATCTTGTCAAACCCGTTGATTTCGAACTCATGCTTGCCAGCGTGGATGCGCGTCTTGTCCATGCGCGCCGCCGCTCCGCGCGCGATGCATATGAGGACAACGCGCATGGTCTTGACGGGATACACGGAGATCAGATCAAGCTGGCGCTGCTGGATCGGCTGAGTATCGGTGTCCTGCTTGTCGATCCCGATGGGCATATCGTCTTTGCCAACGACCAGGCCCGCGCGCTGTCGGCCCGGACCGGCGCCTTTTCCCTTGATGATCGCCTGCGCATGGCATCCACCAACCTGACAGCGCAGCTGCGCGAGATCATCACCACCGTCGCCCAAGCCGCCGCGCGCAGCGATGATCTCATGCGCGGCATGACGGTGCCCTGCTTGACCGGCGAGGTCACGGAGCTGTCGCTGATCTGCTCGCCGGTCGAGGCGGGCATGCGGCAGCCGGGTGTTGCGGTGTTCATCTCTGACCCGTCGCATCCCGTCGCGTGTCCGTCCGAGGCGCTGATCTGTCTTTTCGGCCTGACCCCGACAGAGGCACAGGTGACGCAGGCGCTTGTGCGCGGTCGTCAGCGCGCCGAGGTGGCGCACGATCTGGGAATAAGCCAGACCACCGTTGCCTTCCACTTGCGCAACATCTTCGAAAAAACGGGCACCAATCGCCAGGCCGAACTTCTTGGCCGTGTCATGCGGGCCTTCGCCGCCATAGGCTAGATCTGGCAAGCCGCTGTGCGGTGACGTCTCGTTTTGGGCGGGGTATGCGCGACATTTGCGGCAATGATCCTCCAGCCAGACGTCACAACGGCAAATCAAGCACAAAGGTCGATCCGACGCCGGGGCTGCTCTGTACGTGGATATCACCGCCCATAAGACGCGTCAGTTGCCGTGAAAGATGCAGCCCCATGCCCGAGCCGTCGGTTTGTGTCGTGTTGCTCGTGCGAAAGAACGGCTCGAACACCATTGGCATTTCCGCCTCCGGTATGCCGGTTCCCCTGTCCTTGACCGAAATCCGAAGCCGCCCCGCGCTGGCCTCGGCCTGCATGGTGACGGGTTCATTCGGTGGCGAATAGGCAAGAGCGTTGGACAGCAGGTTGTCGAGGATCTGTTGCAGCAAGACCGGGTCGACGACCAGCGTGGCCGGGACGCTTTCACCGATTTCAAGATGAATCATCCGCTCCGGATGGGCGTCAAGCTGGCTGCGGCGCGCCGTTTCGAGTTCTCTGCAGATGTCGCAGGTTGTCGGCTGCATCTCGATCTGGCCGGCATCCAGACGCACGGATTCGCGGGTGGCGCGCATCAGGTCGGTCAATTGTGCCACGGACCCGCGCACGCGTCCGGCGCGCTGCTGGATCTCGTCGCGGGTCATCGCGTCGCCCTTGCGCAGGATGCGCTGCATCGATGAATCGATGGCGGCAAGCGGCGTCTGGAACTGATGCGCCACCAGGGCCACGAAACCCCGGTAAGCCTCGCGCATCTCGCGCTCGCGCATCAGCGATACCTGCGCCCGGTATTCCGCCTGCAAAGAGGTCAGCATCCGCCAAGAGATCAGCGAGCCGATCGCGACGATGGCGGTGATCGCGCCGATCACCTGCAAGATCGCGCCATGCTGGCGATCCAGAAGCCCGCCGATCTGTTCCAGTTGCGTGACCATCGCCGCATTGGCCGCGCGCCCGGTCGCCCCGGCATAGTCGTCGAGCAGCGCGTGCAACGCCCCGTCGGTCTGGGCGCTGGCGTCCAGGAAAGCTGCCTCTTGCGAGCGGATTTCACCGGCGAGGCTTTCGATTTCCGCGCGTTGTCCGAGCGTTTCAAGATATCTCGCTTGCGGTCCGGCCTCCAGCAACGCCATCCGGCTGAGCAGCACGTTATACCGCAGGCGCAAACTGTCGTCGCTCATCTCGCCATGCCGGGCCCGGCCAAGCGCCGCGTCCAGTTGGTAGGCCGCGACTTGCGCCTGTGAAATCGTCCAGAGCATGTTGTCGGCCGCCGTACCGCGCAGGTCGGCCTCCTGATCCAGCAGACGCCACAGGGCGAAGACAAGAAGGCCGACGAAAAGAATCACCCCGATCATGCCGAGGGGGTAGGCCAGGACACCGCGTCGGCGCGTCATTTGATTTCGAGGTGGTCCAGCTGCCAGACCCAGCGATAATCATAGCGCAGGTCTTGCAATTCGGCGTGGTCGTCGCGCGGGTAAACGATCCAAAGCGGCCCTTTGTCCCAGGGTTCCAGGCGCGCGCCATCCATATGCGTGGCCACGAGCACGTCGAAATGCTGGAAGTCCTCCCAAGGAATTTCGATCACGTAATCGTTGAGGGCAGTAGCGACCACCGTTTCGCCCTCAGCGCCCAGCAGGTCCAGCAGATCGCGCATGTAAAAGCCGCTGAAATGGCGCACCCCATCGGTCACGACTGTGCTGGTCTCCAGCGTCGCCTGCGGAAGCGCTGCAAGCATCTCGCGATCAAGGGCTGCGCCGTCATCGGTGTTGCGGCGCGCGATCTCGCCGTCGACCCGCAACAGGATCTCGCCCGATGGTCTCCGAAGATTGCTTTCCGCCGCCACCGACATCGTCACCGCGGCAAGAACAAGCCACGACGCGGAAATCACGACAGCCGCCAGGGATCTGATACGCGGCTGCGGACGCTCTTGCGTCGGTTGATCCATGGTGGGCCTCCTTTCGACGATCGGCAGTCTGTCTTCCAAATCCTGTTCCTCCGGACGGGGCAGGTGGAACGGTAATGTGTCAAACTGCGAAGGTGAAGCCACCTCTTTGGGAGACTCGATCATGCTGCCGATCACGTACGCCTCGCGGCGGGCTCGCCTCGCCCCTCCCAGGAGCGCTGTTCGGCAGGGGCGGTGCCGTCCGCGTGCAAGTGCCCTTTGGTACGCCTTTCCGAGGCAACCCCTTCGTTTGGTGGGGGCGCATGGACGCGGTCTTCGTTACCGTCGTGCCTGCGTCAATATTTAGACAAATCCGGATGATAATCGTATGATCAGCCCGTCCGAAACGGCACGACCCTTGAATTGGAAGACGGTCGCGCCCCATCGCGGCATTTTGCTGCTTGTGGCACTTGTTCTCGTCCTCGGCACCCACTCTCTGTTATCCGCGCAGACAACGCACTACCAGGTCACTGGCGTGGCCGCGGATGACATGCTCAATGTGCGCGATCGCCCCGGCGTCCCGGGCAGCACCGTGATAGGGCGACTGGCCCCGGATGCGCGCGGTGTCGAACGCAGCGGTGGCGTCCAGGATGTCGACGGGCGCGACTGGTGGAATATCCGCCATCAGTCCTTGCCGGCCAATGGCGGTTGGGTGAATTCGCGCTTCCTGACGGCGCAGGACGATACCGCTGGCCTCGACACTGATGATCCGCGCAAGCCCTTCACCGAGGCCGATGGCTATGCCGCCATCGACCATGGCGCGGTGCGCGACCGGCTGGCTCAAACATTGCCTCAGGCTTCCACGATTTTCCCGCCGGGCGGGCGGCTCAATCCGCTCGCCAAGGCGATTCTGGTGCTCGAGAACGAGGAAGGCGTCGTCCCGCATGCCCGCTATCACATCCGTTACGCCATGGAGTGGAGAGACGACGGCACAGGCGGCGCACCGGTGCCCTACAGTCTCGTCGCAATCGACCGCTATAATCTCGGTACGGCCTTCCGGCAGGCGGCCGCGGACTCCGCCGGTGAATCGCGCACCCCGCCGGCGGAGCCTTTCAGCGCCGGTCCGCATGTCTCCTACCGCATGACGTTCCGCCCGATCCAGGGCCACACCGCCGATCCCGTCGGGATGAGCCGGACGGTGATCTCCGAGGACGACGCGCGCGCCAGGCGCTGCCTGACCCTGCCCTGTCTCGATCTGGCCAGCGCCGGCGAAGAGGCGATCCCCTGGCACGCGCATGATGGCAGCGGCACGGAGTTTGCCCGGCCTTACGAAGATATCCGCAACGGGGTCTATACGCCGGCCGCCATGGCCGATCTGCTCGTGCTCGAAGCCGGTGCGGCGCGTATCAGTGATGGGGCTCTGAGCTGGACCGGCTTCGAGGGCTCCGAGAACCTTCGCCCCGGCGCGCCGTTCTTCGAGATCGTGATGGACGTCAATCTGGGCCAGGATGTCGGCGTTGAAGCCATCTCCCGGCACGGACATCTGATGGACGATTCCGTCGCGGCGATCTGGCAGCGCGCGATGACCTTCGGGGACGCAGCCTCTGCCCCGCAATTGTTCATGGAGCGCGCCTTCGACTGTGCGCGCGGCACGCCCGGCCCGACAGGGCTGTGTCCCTGACCCCGAAAATTCAGCCAAAGCATGGGAGCAGTATGTTCCAGCGCATTCAGCACGTTTTCAACACACTCTCGACCAACTGGTCAGAGGACCCAGGCGCACGAGGTGCGGCCAAGATGACGGCAGGCGGTGTGCTTGTCGCCGAGGGCATTTTCGGTGTTGTGCGTGGCCGGCGGGGCCGCAACGGAGAACGGCAGCGCGGCGGCCTTCTCGGCGGGATCTTCGGCATCGTCTTCGGGGTCGTTTTCATCAATATCGCCGGCTTCATCTCTGAGCCAGCCGTTGATGATCCTGTCGAGATCACGGGGCAAGTCGTCGGTGTCGAGCGCGCGGGCACAAGCGGGGAGAATGACACGCAGATGTACCGCACACGCATCGCTTATACCGTTGATGGCGAGAGCTACGAATTCAGCCCGCGGGGCAGAAGCTCATGGCGCCCGAATGTCGGCACAGAGGTCGATGTCGTCTATTCCCGTTCGAACCCCGAGCACGCGAAGCGTATCGGCGGCATCGAGGAATGGGGGCCACGGATATTCGCAGTTGCCGGTTGGTTCGTGCTCTTGACCTCCGCATTCAGCCTGATCATCAGCGTCGCGCTCATCGTTTTCGGCATCTGGCTGTTCCGGCAGGGCCGCGCTGACCGCCAGCGCAGCGGCGAGGATCGCGGGTTCTTCGGCGACCTCGCCGCGATCGCCAGGGATGTGTGGGCAGGCAAGATGGACGTGGCACAGACGGCTGCCGGCACGGCAGGTGGCGGACAGGGACCCGGACAGCCCGATGCCGCAGGGCCGGCGCACGGGGCCCGGTCAAGATGACGGCGGGCGGGGTGCTTGTGGCCAAGGGCGGTTTCGGTGTTGTGCCTGGCCGGCGGGGTCAGCGGCCTTCGGCGGCGGCTTTGCTTTCACTCTGGCAGCCACGTCGATCATCGGTATCTCCGGCAACAGCGTGAGATATGCGCAGAAGTTGGTGACGCCGAAGGAAACGCTGGATTGCGACCTTGCCGCCGAACAGCAGGCCCGCGCGCTCTATTCCGAGGCGCGCGCCTGTTGCAACGAGGTCGGCGATTACATCAGCATGAAGCTGTTCGAGGCACTGATGGCCGACGAGGAAGGCCATATCGATTTCCCCGAAACCCAGCTCGACCTCTGCGACCGGCTGGGCGCGGAACGCTACGCGCAGCTCAACGCCACGACGATGGACGAGGCCGAATAGGCGCTCACCCCTCAGCCTGGCGCGCGCCGGAATGCCGCCAGAAAGAAGCGTCACGTCCGGCCGACAGATCAACGGGTCGAGGCACCCGATCTGGAAGGTGCGCGCCAGCTTGGCCAGCGCCGCCACCCGTTGTCCGCCGGCAACACACCTGTTGCAAGATGACACCGGGCAGTGGCCGTTCGCCATGCCGTGGGCATTTGGGATATTCTCGACCTCGATCACGATATCTTGATGAAATCAATGGTCTGTGCGCGGTCGTGCAGATGGCCACGCCGCATGACGTGTTGCGACTGGCCGTGATAACTTGGAGTTGGGATAGTGATGCGGACAATCTTCGTTGCGTTGGTGGCCATCTTTGCGTCCGTGACGGTCGTGTCGGCCGAAACCGTGTTTCTCAGGATCGAGACAGACGCTTTATCGAACGAGACCTCCTGGCAATTCGAGACCGCGGGCGGTGTCACGGTCGCGAGCGGGCCGGACACTGACTACCCAGGCGAGACCACGGTCACGGAGACCTTAGATCTCGATCCGGGCGATTACACCTTCACGATGTTAGACAGCTTCGGTGACGGCATCTGTTGCGATGTCGGGAATGGAACTTGGTTCCTGTCCTTCCAGGGGACCACGATCACGTCTCCCTCGAACGGCGAGTTCGGACTCAGCGAATCCGTGGACTTCACCATCGCGGAGCCAGCAGACACCACCCCGCCCACGGCGACCACGGCCAGCCTGGCCTCGGACAACGCCGACCCGACGCTCGCCACCAATAACGACATCGTCACGCTCGACATGGTATTCGACGAGCCGCTGGCCGGCGCGCCCACCGTCTCGATCCTCGGGCAGGCGGTCATCGCCACCGGCAGCGGCACATCCTGGACCGCCAGCCTGTTAATCAGCGGCGCCACCGCCGAGGGGCCGGTAGGTTTCTCGATCTCCGATTTCGAGGACGCCGCCGGCAACACCGGCGGGCCGGTCAGCGCCACCACGGACGGCAGTTCCATCACGGTGGACGCCACCGCCCCGACAGTCGCGATCAGCGGGGCGCCGGCGCAAGTGACCTCTGACCCCTTCGACGTGACGGTGACCTTCTCCGAGGCGGTGAGCGGGTTCGAACTGGCCGACATGTCGGTCGGCAACGGCTCGGCAACGGGGATCTCGGGTAGCGGCGACACCTACACGGTGGAGATCACGCCCGACGGCAATGGCGATGTCACCCTCGACGTGGCCGCCGCCGTCGCGCAGGACGCGGCCGGCAATGACAACGAGGCCGCAACAGGGGTTCTCATCCCTGTCGACACCGTTCCGCCGACACTAGTCATCTCTGGCGTGCCCGATGCCTTGAGGTCGTGTCTCGGAGTTGGTGGAAATTTGAGGGCGGCGTAATCTCCGGGTGA
>QVQC01000006.1 GCA_003428585.1 Nioella halotolerans | reverse complement strand
CGGCAGCGACGCCCGAAAACGAAGCCGCCTGAATTTACAAGGCGGTTCGAACCGGGCGGTTACGACCAATGCGTCGGCGCGATGGGTCCATCTGCGCCCGGCAGGACCAGCCCCAACTTCTCCGGGTTGTCCCGATGCGCCTCGACCCGGATCGCGGCGCTCTCGACCGTGCGCGTCCGGCTCCGCTCCGCCCGGCCCTTGACCGAGGCGAACAGATCGTCGAGTGACAGATACCGCTCGTCATCCGGCCGCGAGAACCACTCGGACGACACGCGGTCCACATTCGTGCCGCGCGACACATCCACCTTATAGCCGCCGCTCATGTCACGCCCGGCATCGATAATCTCAGTATTCATGGGTTTTCTCCCGCGACGGGCGGCCGAAAGCCTCTCTCTCGACCTCCAAACCCGTCACGGGCCGGGACGGCACCCCTCTGACTCTCCGGTCACTCGGCTGCGCGGGTCTCGAGCGGGGAAGGGGCGCGCGACGCGGCAAGCCGGTGCAGCATTTCCGGGCGGATATGCGTGTACCGGCGCAGCATTTTCCAATCCTTGTGGCCAGTGACCAGCGAGACCTGTTCAATGGCGAAGCCGGCCTCGAACAGGCGGCTTGTGCCCTCATGGCGTAGATCATGGAAATGCAGGTCCTTCACGCTGACCTCGACGCAGGCGCGCCGGAAGGCCGTTCCGACCGATTTCGAGTTGTAGGGAAAGATCCGGCCCCTTGCGTGCCCGAGTTCCTTGGCCTGTTCGGTGACCAATGCCGAGGCATCGAACCCCGTGGCGGCGAAGAGTGGGATCCGCTGGTCGTTCCCGGTCTTGTTGCGCGGGTCCTTCCTATCGCGGATCATGAGCATCCGGCGGTCGACGTCGAGATCGGTCCATGCGACGCGGCAGATCTCATCGAGCCGCATCGCCGTGGCCACCGCGAACTTCACGATCCGTGTCATCGGCAGGGTCAGGCGTTCGTTGTCATCGAAGCAACGGAAGAGGCGGTTCAGCTCGTCCGTGGTGGGGCGGCGGTCCCGCTCGGTGCCTTTGCCGATGAGGCCGAGCCGCTTGAGCGCGACACGTGCCAGATCAACGGGTTCGGGAGAAATGTCGAGCCCGTGTACTGCTGCCGCATGGGTGATGATCATCTTGATCACGCCGATATCGATCCCGAGCGTCACCGGACCGGCGCCTTGATCGGCGCGCATCTTGCCGTAGTCGATCAGCTTTTGCCGGTCGAGGTGCCCGATCTTCTCCTTGCCCAGATCGCGCTTGAGCGTCTTGAGCGTGGCGGCCTTGGCTCGCGACGCGGCGGTTTGCCTACCTTGCACATATCGACTATGTGGAGGTCGATGAGATCGCCGAAGGTGGTCAGGCGGGAGACGGACGTGCTTGTAGGCGCCAGCCCCTGATCCACCCGGGTCTCCGCTTGGGCAGGGCCCAACGATGGGCGTCGTCGCGGCGGAGGAACGTATCGCGCAGCAAGGCGGCCCTTTCGTCTGATCTGAACCCTGTAGGCATCGGAGGGGAGTTTGGTGCTGGAGGCCATTTTCGTGTCCGGCTCATTTGTGCAATGAGTCGTCGTAGTGGGGCAAATTCGGGGATATTGGGGCGTACTCCAGCGTAGCAGCATCCGCCGCCAACAGTTTGAAGATACACAAAAAATGCAGATAACCCAACACGCCAGATTATCCGTCGCGCCGATGATGGACTGGACCGACCGGCATTGCCGCTTCTTCCACCGTCTGATGTCGTCGCAGGCGCTGCTTTATACAGAGATGGTGACCGCGCGGGCGGTGATCCATGGCGACCGGGACCGTCTGCTGGGATTCGATGCGGCGGAGCATCCCGTGGCGCTGCAACTGGGCGGCTCCGATCCGGGGGAACTGGCAGCAGCCACGCGGATTGCGGCCGGGTATGGCTATGACGAGATCAACCTCAATGTCGGCTGCCCCAGTGACCGGGTGCAATCGGGCGCGTTCGGCGCGGTGCTGATGGAACGCCCCGGCCTCGTGGCCGACTGCGTGGCGGCGATGATCGCGGCCAGCCCGGTCGAGGTGACGGTGAAATGCCGCATCGGGGTCGACGAGCAGGTGCCGGAGGAGGTGCTGCCGGACTTCCTGCGCCTCGTCTCGGGCGCCGGGGTCTCGCGTTGCACGATCCATGCCCGCAAGGCGTGGTTGCAGGGGCTCAGCCCGAAGGCGAACCGCGATATCCCGCCGCTCGACTACCCGCTGGTGCACCGGATGAAGGCCGAGTTCCCGCATCTGCACCTGTCGATCAACGGCGGCATCGCCACGCTGCACGAGGCCCGTGCGCAGTTGGACGCGGGCATGGATGGTGTCATGATCGGGCGGGCGGGCTATCACAACCCGGCCGATATCCTGCTTGACGCCGATCGGCGCATTTTCGGCGTCAGTGCACCGCCCCGGACCGCGCAAGGGGTGGCCGAGGCCATGCTGCCCTATATCGAGGCGCATCTGGCTGCGGGCGGGCGGTTGAACCAGATCACGCGGCACATGCTGGGCCTTTTCGCCGGGCGCCCCGGGGCGCGCCACTGGAAGCGGATCCTGTCGCAGGAGGCCCACGAGCCGGGGGCAGGGCCCGAGGTGGTGGTGCGTGCGCTGGACGCGGTCACGCAATTCGCGGCTTGAGCGCGCTTTCCATTCCCGCAGCGCTCTGCTTTAAGTCGCGGCGCCACAGCGCGAGGGAGAGAGCATGGCCGATTTCACCCAATACCTGCCGCTTCTGGGGCTGATCCTTGCCATCGGGGCCTTCGCAGGCGTGGTGGCGGGGCTTCTGGGCGTCGGCGGGGGGATCGTGCTGGTGCCGGCCTTCTTCTTCGCCTTCTCCTCGCTGGGTTACGACACGCCGGAACTGATGCAGATCTGCCTTGCCACGTCGCTGGCGACCATCGTGGTGACCTCCGTGCGCTCGGTCCTGGCGCATCACCGAAAGGGGGCGGTCGACTGGGCGATCCTGAAAAGCTGGGGGCCGGGGATCGCCATCGGCGCGGTTCTGGGCGTTTTGGCCGCCGCCGGCCTGCGCAACGAGGCGTTGATGGCCATTTTCGGGGTTCTGGGCCTTTGTGTCGGGCTTTACCTCGCCTTCGGGCGGGCGCATTGGCAACTGGGTCACGAGATGCCGGGCGGGGTGGCGCGAACGGTGCTTTCGCCGCTGATCGGGTTCCTGTCGGTGTTGATGGGGATCGGCGGCGGCAGTTTCGGGGTGCCGCTGATGACGCTTTACGGCCGACCCATCCACCGGGCGGTGGCGACGGCGGCGGGATTCGGCCTGATCATCGCCGTGCCCTCGGTGCTGGGGTTCCTGATGGTGGGCGGGGACGGGCCGGGGCGGCCGCCCTTCACCGTGGGACAGGTCAACCTGATCGCCTTCGCGGTGGTCGTGGCGATGACGCTGATCACCACGCCGCTTGGGGTGCGGCTGGCGCATGCCATGGACCCCAAGCCGCTCAAGCGGGTCTTTGCCGTCTTCATCATGATCATGGCGCTCAACATGCTGCGCAAGGCGGTCGGCCTGTGACATGGCTGGCCGCCGGATACCAGGTCTTCGCGGCCGATCCCGGCGTGTCGGACTGGCTGCGGCATGCCGGGCCGGTGGCCCTCGACTGTGCGCGCGACCCGGGGATGCGCGCGCAATGGCTGCGCCATGGCGGCACGTGGTTTGCCGGGGTGAACGTGCTGGACAATGACCCCGAGGGCCGGGTGGCCGGGTCGCCCCCCTTGCGCTGTGCGGCGCTTTCGGCGGCGCAGGCGATCAGCGGTCGCCTGCCGCTCGATACCGGGCAGGTCTCCGTTACCTATCCCGGCTATCCGAAGCAGGATGCCGGGGAAGGCGACGCGCCGGCGCGCTATCGCCGCCGCCGCGACGCGGCGCATGTCGATGGGCTGTTGCCGATCGGGCCGGACCGGCGCCGGATGCTGAAGGAGCCGCATGCCTGGATCCTCGGCCTGCCGGTGACGGAATCCGGGGCCGGCGCCGCGCCGCTGGTGGTCTGGGAGGGCAGCCACGAGGTGATGCGCGCGCGGCTTGGCACTGTGTTGCGCGACCATGCGCCGGCGGACTGGCCCGAGGTCGACCTGACGGAGGCCTACCACGCGGCCCGCGCCGAGGTATTCGAGACCTGCCCGCGCATCGAGCTGCCCGCGCAGCCCGGCGAGGCGCTGCTGCTGCACCGGCTGGCGCTGCACGGGGTCGCGCCGTGGCAGGCCGGGGCGTGCGCACCGCCCGACGGCCGTGCCATCGTCTATTTCCGCCCGCAACTGCCCGGCGGGGCCGGCGACTGGCTGCGGCTGCCCTAGGACACCGTCAGCGTTCGGGGATCAGGCCGCGCGGGTTGAAGCGCAGCATCAAGAGCAGGAACACCCCCATGGTCAAAAGCCGCATCTGTGCCGCCGACCCGATCAGGTGATCGCGCAGGGCGCTGTCCTCGGCCATGCCGGCGGTGATGACATTGACCATCAGCCAATGGCCGATCGGTTCGACCATGATCCACAGCCACCAGATCAGGAAGCCGCCCAGCACCGCGCCCCAGTTGTTGCCCGACCCGCCGACGATCACCATCACCCAGACAAGGAAGGTAAAGCGCAGCGGATGGTAGGTGGAGGGCACAAGCTGCCCATCGAGGGTTGTCATCATCGCGCCGGCCAGCCCGACAACCGCCGAACCGAGCACGAAAACCTGCAAATGCCGCCGGGTCACGTCCTTGCCCATGGCCTCGGAACTGACCTCGTTGTCGCGGATCGCGCGCATCATCCGGCCCCAGGGCGAATTCAGCGCCATCTGCGTCAGCCAGATCAGCAAAAGCAGGACAACGGTGAACAGCCCGGCGTAGCAAAGCTTGACGAAAATCGTCGAGAAGCTGACCGGGTCGGCGCCGAACCGCTCGGCCAGGTCAAGAAACCACGGCGCGGCTTGCAGGTCCACCTCGTAGGGGACCGGGCGCGGCAGGCCGTTGACGTTCTTCACGCCGCGCGCCAGCCAATCCTCGTTCTTGAGAATGGCGATGATGATCTCGGCAATCCCCAGCGTCGCAATGGCAAGGTAATCCGACCGCAGGCCAAGTGCCGTCTTGCCGACGATCCAAGCCGCGCCCGCGGCAAGCAGCCCGCCCACCGGCCATGCCAGAACCACCGGCAGGCCGAGCCCGCCGAGATAGCCCGTGGCGGACGGGTTCACCGCCTCGATCGCGTCGCGGGCCGGGTCGAAGACTGCGCGGTAGAGGATGAAGCCCACGATCAGGACGGCGATCATCACCACCACCCGCAGCGCGCCGCGCGGCAGGCGGGTCCATGCGAGCACCGCGGCGGCGATGGTGGCCACGCCGATGGCAAGCGCCAGCATCATGCGCGCGCCGCCGGCGGCCCAGGCCTCGTTCACCGGCGGCATGGAGACGAGCACGGCGGCCAGCCCGCCAAGCGCGGTGAAACCGACGACGCCGACATTGAACAGCCCCGCGTAACCCCACTGGATGTTCACCCCCAGCGCCATCACGGCCGAGATCAGGCCCATGTTCAGGATGCCCAGCGCCGTATTCCACGATTGCACCATGCCGGTGATGATCAGCAGCACCGCGACAAGGCCGAACAGCGCGACGTTGCGATAGTTGATCCCGCTCATACCGATTTCCCCCTGAACAGGCCCGTGGGCTTGAATATCAGCACGATGAGCAGGATCGTGAAACTCACCGCGAACTTGTAGTCGGTCGACAGAAGCTGCACCAGGCCGTCAGGTTCCCACGCTTCGGGCAGCAGGTGGTTGGCGGCGCGGCGGAAAGCGTAGGTGACCGAGATCTCGGAAAAGGCGATAAGGAATCCGCCCGCGATGGCGCCGACCGGGTTGCCCAGCCCGCCGACGATGGCAGAGGCGAAGACCGGCAGCAGAAGCTGGAAATAGGTGAAGGGTTTGAAGCTCTTGTCGAGGCCGTAGAGCACCCCCGCCGTGGTCGCCAGTGCCGCGACGATGATCCAGGTCACGATCACCACCTTCTCGGGGTTGATGCCCGACAAAAGCGCCAGATCCTCGTTGTCGGAAAAGGCGCGCATGGATTTGCCGGTGCGGGTGCGGTTCAGGAACCAGAACAGCGCCACCACCGCGATCAGGGCGACGACAAGGGTGATGCCTTGCGTTGTGCGAATGGCCAGCGCCTCGTCCAGGCCGGTCATCTCGCGGAAGGTGCGCGCGCTGACGATGAAGCGTTCGCCATCGGCAAAGCGCTGATCGTCCACCCCGATGATGAAGCGCACCAGCCCGTTCATGACGAACATAACGCCCAGCGAGGCGATGACGTAGATGACCGGCTTGGCCTTTTGCTGTCGGTAGAACCGGTAGACAAGGCGGTCGGTCCCGATCAGCAGCAGCGCGGTCACGATGATGCCGACCGGCAGCGCCAGAAGCGCCGTGGGTAGGAGGCCAAGCGTGATGCCCGCCCCTTGCAACGCCCATGTCATGAGGATCGTGACCATGGCCCCGAAGGCCATCGTGTCGCCATGGGCGAAATTCGAGAATCGCAGGATCCCGTAGATAAGCGTCACGCCAAGGGCGCCAAGGGCAAGCTGCGCGCCATAGGCGGTGGCTGGCACGATGACGAAATTGGCGAGCACGATGATGGCGTTCAGAACATCCACGTCACGTCTCCTCACAAATGCCGAAATAGGTCATGACGGCGGCCCCGGGCCCGGCCGGATGGCGGGTCATCACCGCGGTGCCGTCGCCGTGGATGGTGACCAGCGCGCCCGCGGCGTCACCCGGCGCGAAGGCATAGACCCGCGGCGCGGCGCCCCGCGACAGGGTCACCGCCGGCACGGGGGGCGCGTCCGCGGTCGGGAAGGCGGTGATGCCCGTGCCCTCCGCAAGGCCGAACTCGGTCTCGATCTCGACCGGCTGGCAATCGCCCGTCGGGGCGCAGGCGGCCGTAAAGGCACAGCTTTGCCCGGTCTCGGCAAGCGCCGGCGCGCTCAGCAGCGCCGATAGCACGAGGCCGCGCATCGACGCACGGGACCGGGGAGCGAGGGTGGACAGCACGCTCATCCGCCCAGAAAGCTCCGGCGCACCTCGGGGTCGGCCAAAAGCGCCTGCCCGGTATCGGTGTAGGCGTTGCGCCCCTGCACGAGGACATAGCCCTTGTCCGCGATGGCCAGCGCCTGACGCGCGTTCTGTTCGACCATGAGGATGGAAATGCCGCTGCGTGCGACCTCGATGACGCGGTCGAAAAGCTCGTCCATGACGATCGGCGAAACGCCCGCCGTCGGCTCGTCCAGCATCAGGAGCTTGGGTTGCGTCATCAACGCCCGACCCACGGCGACCTGCTGGCGTTGCCCACCCGAAAGCTCGCCTGCCGGCTGCAGGCGCTTGTCCTTCAGGATCGGGAACAGGTCATAGACCTGCGCCATGGTATCCGAATAATCGTCTGTGCGGATGAAGGCCCCCATTTCGAGGTTCTCTTCCACCGTCATCGAGGTGAAGATATTGGCGTTCTGCGGCACGAAGCCCATGCCCTTGGCGACGCGCGCCTGCGGGGTCAGGTGGCTGATGTCCGCGCCATCCAGCACGACGCGCCCCTCGCGCAGGGTCAGCATGCCGAACACCGCCTTCATGGCGGTCGATTTGCCGGCGCCGTTGGGGCCGACAATGACCGCGATCTGGCCCTTTTCGACGGCGATGGTGCATTGATGCAGGATATCGGCGCCCTTGCCGTAGCCGCCGGTCATCGCCTCGCCGATCAGGAAGGGCTGGCCCGGCGCCGGGCTGGTGGAATTGTCCAGCCCCTCGGCGGGGGTCATGGTGCCGATGCCGTCAGTCTTGGTGATCGTGGCATCCTTGTTGCCGCGATCGTCACCGTAGGGGGAGCCGCTCATGCCGTTTCCTTGTTCTTCAGCCCGGTGCCGAGATAGGCCTCGATGACATGTTCGTTGGCCTTGATCTCGTCGAGCGTTCCTTCCGCCAGCACCTTGCCCTCGGCCATGCAGATCACCGGGTCACAGATCCGGCCGATGAAATCCATGTCATGCTCGATGACCACGAAGGTGTAGCCGCGTTCCTCGTTCAGGCGCTTGATCGCCTCGGCGATCGTGTAGAGCAGGGTGCGGTTCACGCCGGCGCCGACCTCGTCCAGAAACACGATCTTGGCGTCCACCATCATCGTGCGACCCAGTTCCAGAAGCTTTTTCTGGCCGCCCGAAATCTCGGCCGCCTTGAGATCGGCAATTTGGGAAATCGTCAGGAATTCAAGCACTTCATCGGCCTTGGCGCGCAGCGCGCGTTCCTCGTCCGCGATGCGTTTGCGCCCGAACCACGTGTTCCACAACGTTTCGCCCGACTGGTTGCCGGGCACCATCATCAGGTTTTCGCGGCAGGTCATCGACCCGAATTCATGCGCGATCTGGAAGGTGCGAAGAAGGCCCTTGTGGAACAGCGTGTGCGGCGGCAGGCCGGTGACGTCCTCGCCGTCCATGGTCACCCGGCCCGACGTGGGGGGCAAAACGCCAGCGATGACGTTGAACAGCGTCGTCTTGCCCGCGCCATTGGGACCGATCAGCCCGGTGATCGACCCCGGCCGGATCGACAGGCTGGCGCCGTCCACCGCGTGGAAGCCGCCGAAATGCTTGTGCAGGTCGTGAACGGTGATCATGTGCCGGACCTCTTGTTTCCCCCGCGGGGTCCTTAGACGAACAGCCCGGTTGAAGAACCGGGCTGCCCCTTGTCAATCGCTTGTCTCGCGGATCAGCGATACTGCACGGTGGTGAGTTCACCGTCCTGGATCTCGATCTCGCGATAGTTGCCGGCGGACTCGCCCGGTTCGATCAGTTCCACCGCAGTGGCGCCTTCGTAGTTGACGGCCTCGCCGGCGGCGATCAGTTCCAGCGCACGGTCAAGCTCGCCGGGCATGATTTCCTCGCCCGGTGCATTGGCCACGTCCATTACGTGGGCGGCATAATCGGCCGGCGCGGTGGAGCCCGCGGCCTGCATCGCAAGAATGAGCAGCGCGGCGGCGTCATAGGCCTCTGCCGCGAAGGCCGAGGTGCCATCGAAGCCCGCCTCGGCGGCCATCTCCTGGAAGAGGGCGGCGCCGTTGCTGTCGGTGCCGGGGTTCTGGCCGAAGGACCCATCGAGATCGGAGCCGAAGTTCTCTGTCAGCGCTTCGCCCACCATACCGTCTGGGAAAACGAACGTGTCGAACCCACCGGTGTCGAGCGCGGCCTGCACGATGCCGGAGCCGCCGCTGTCCACGTAACCGGCCACGACGAGCGCATCGCCGCCGGCCGATGCCAGCGACCCGACTTCGGCGAAGTAATCCGCGCGCTCGTCTTCATGCGCGGCGACGATGGTGACGGTGCCGCCCATCTCCTCGAAGGCTGCCGCGAAGCTGTCGGCGAGGCCCTGGCCGTAATCGTTGTTGGTGTAGGTCACGGCAACCTCGTCGATGCCGCGCTCCATGATGATCTCGGCCATCACGACGCCCTGGCGCGCATCGGACGGCGCGGTGCGGAAGAACAGGCCGTTATCCTCGATCGTGGTCAGCGCCGGCGAGGTGGCCGAGGGCGAAATCATGACCATGCCGTTGGGCACGGCGACGTTTGTCAGCATCGACGTGGTCGCGCCGGAACACATGGCGCCGACGATGCCAGAGACATCATCGGAGGTGATCAGGCGCTCGCCCACGGCGGTTGCGGCGGAGGCGTCGATGCAGGTGGAATCACCGCGCACGGAGGTGACGGACATGCCGTCCATGAACGCGCCGCTCGCGGTCGCTTCGGCCATTGCCAGTTCGGCGCCGGATGCCATCGGCGGGGCAAGGGATTCGAGCGGACCGGTAAAGCCGAACGCGACGCCAAGCGTGATCCCGTCGCCGTGGCCTTCGGCGAAGGCGGCTCCGGTCAGGGCCGCGGTCGCGGCGGTGGCAAGCAGTAGCTTCTTCATGATGTTCTCCCTGGTTGGATGGTCTATCCTTGTGGCGCACACGTTATGACGGGTTCTCGCGATTGAAAAGGGCCGAAATGGACCCTTTGCGCCTGCTTGTACCCGGTCGCGGCTGACCGGGGTCGGGTCGCGCAGGGCTTTCGCCGCTGCGGGCTTTGCGACACTGTCGGGCGGAGATCACAGTGCGGACGGGAGGGGCGGATGCCAGCACCGATGAACAGGCTGAAGGCGGATCTGGCGGCGGGCAAGCTGCTGCGCGGGCTATGGTTGAACCTTGGCTCGGGGTTGGTGGCGGAGATGGCGGGCAATGCCGGGTTCGACTGGTGCCTCGTGGACGGCGAGCACGGGCCGTGGGATCCCGCGTCGATCCGCGCGCAGTTGATCGCGCTTGCCGCGACACCGGCAGAGGCGGTGGTCCGGGTGCCGGTAGCCGAGGACTGGGTGCTGAAACAGGCGCTCGATCTGGGTGCGCAAACCGTGCTGGTGCCGATGGTCGACAGCGCGGCGCAAGCCCGCGCGGTGGTGCGCGCCTGCCGCTACCCGCCGGAAGGGGGGCGCGGGCAGGGGGCCATGGTGGCGCGGGCGGCTGGCTACGGCATGGTGCCGGACTATACCGTCAACGCCAACGCGGAGGTCTGCATCCTCGTGCAGGCCGAAAGCCGGGCCGCCCTTGCCGCGCTCGACGACATCGCGGCGGTCGAGGGGGTGGACGGGGTTTTCATAGGCCCCGCGGATCTTGCCGCCGACATGGGCCACCGCGACGATCCGGGCCATGCGCATGTGCAGGCGGCGATTGGCGATGCGATCCCGCGTATCAGGTCGGCCGGCAAGGCGGCGGGGATCATCCTTGGAACGCCCGAAGCGCGGGGTTGGGCGGTCGATCTGGGCGTCACCTTTCTCGGCATGGGATCGGAGGCGGCGCTGCTGTCGGGCGCGTTGCGCGATCTGGCGCGGGACGGCGCGGCATGATCCTTGTCGATGCCGATGCCTGCCCGGTGAAGCAGGAGGCGATCCGCGTCGCGCTGCGCCACGCAATGCCGATCGTCTTCGTCGCCAATCAGGGGTTGCGGCTGCCCGATCACCCGCTGGTGCGGATGTTCGTGGTGGGCGACGGGTTCGATGCCGCCGACGATGCGATCGCCGAAGCGGCGGGGCCGCGCAGCCTTGTGATCACCGCCGATATCCTGCTGGCGGAGCGCTGTCTGAAGGCCGGCGCGCAGGTGATGGACCCCAAGGGCGCGGCCTTCACGAAGGACGGGATCGGCGGGCAGATCGCCACGCGCGCGATCATGGCCGATCTTCGCGCGGGCCTCGACGGGCAGGGGATCGGCGGCGCAAAACCGTTCACGAAGGCCGACCGCAGCCGGTTCCTCGATGTGCTGGAGACGGCTGTTCGACGGCTGCCGCGCGGCGCATGACACCGCGTAGAACACTTGTTTTGCGCCGCGCGCGCGGGCAGAAAGATCATAGCCCCGGACAAGAGGATATCCATGACCCCGCAAACCCTGACCACGACCCAAGGCCGCCGGATCGCCTTCCACCAGATACCGGGCAGGGCGCCGGGGGTGGTGTTTCTCGGCGGGCTCAAATCCGACATGCAGGGCAGCAAGGCGCTGCACCTGGAGGACTGGGCGCGGCGCAAGGGCCGCGCCTTCCTGCGTTTCGACTATTCCGGGCACGGCGAAAGCTCCGGCGCCTTCACCGATGGCTGCATCGGCGACTGGGCCGAGGATGCCGAGGCCGCGATCCTGACCCTGACCGAGGGGCCGCAGGTGCTGATCGGCTCCTCCATGGGGGGCTGGCAGGCGCTGCTCATGGCGCGCAAGCATCCGAGGATCGTGGCCGGCCTGATCGGAATCGCCGCCGCCCCCGATTTCACCGAGGACAGCCTGTGGGCCGGTTTTACCGAGGCACAGAGGGCCGAGATGGCCGAAACCGGCCGCGTCGCGCTGCCGTCCGACTACGGCGAACCCTACATCATCACGCGCCGCATGATCGAGGATGGCCGCGACCACCTCGTGTTGCGCAGCCCGCTGCGTGTCGCCGCACCGGTACGGCTGTTGCAGGGCACGGCGGATGCGGATGTGGATATGGCGGTGGCGCTGCGCCTGCTGGATCACCTCGATGGCCCCGATATCCGGCTGGAACTTGTGAAAGGCGCCGATCACCGGTTTTCCGACGCCTGTTGCCTGTCGCGGATCGTTGCGACTCTGGAGGATGTGCTGGCCCATGTGGACGCTGATTAAGGGCCTGTTTGTCCTTCTGGTGGTGCTCGTGGCGGTCGCCGCCGGGGCACTTTTCCTTGGCCCGCGCGAGCGGATCGAACGCGGCGCACCGGCGTCGCTGGCGGGAAGGGGCGTGGCCGAGGTGCTGGCCGCGCGCGAGGCGGCGCATGACGACATCACGCCGGGCACAGAGGCGCGGGTGATCTGGGCCGGGGCCCCGGAGGAGCAGACGCCGCTTTCCATCCTCTACCTGCACGGCTTTTCCGCGACGTCGGAAGAAATCCGCCCGGTGCCGGACCGCGTGGCCGCGGCGCTTGGCGCCAACCTGATCTTCGCGCGGCTCACCGGGCATGGTCGCGACGGGGCGGCGACTGGGTGGATGACACGGCGCTGTTTCTCGACCTTGCGCGCGCTGCGGGCGAGCGGGTGCTTGTCATCGGCACCTCCACCGGCGGCACGCTGGCCGCCTATGCCGCGACCGATCCCGAGATGGCGCGCGACATGGCCGGGATCGTGATGCTCTCGCCCAATTTCCGGGTCGCCAACCCCGCCGCGGTCCTGACCGAGCTGGGCTTTGCGCGCCACCTTGTGCCGCTTCTGGCCGGGGCGGAGCGCGGGTTTGCCCCCCTCAACGACCGGCAGGCCCGGTTCTGGACCACCCGCTACGGCACCGATGCGCTGACCAGCCTCGGCACCCTGATGCGCGAAACCCGGGCGCGCGATCTCGCCGCCGCCGAGGTGCCGGTCCTGGCCATTTTCTCCGACCTCGATCAGGTCGTTTCGGCCGCGGCCACGCGCGAGGCGCTGCTGTCATGGGGGGGCGGGCCGGTCACGCTGGTCCCGCTCGACCTGCCGGAGGCGGGTGCCGACCCGTTCCACCACGTCGTCGCGGGCGACATCCTGAGCCCGGCCATGACCGGCCCGGTGACGGAAACCGTTCTCGGCTGGATCGACGACAGCCTCTGATCGGCGATTGCCGCTTGCCCTGACACGGTGGGCTCTGCCACTCTCTTTGCGACAAGTGATTTCGGATAAGGGTGGTATAGGCATGCGGGGTATTTTCTCGATCTGTGCGGCCATGGTCATGGCCGGCAGCGCCGCGGCGCAGGACTGGACGGTCAGCACGACGCTCGACCGGGGATGGTTCTGGGGCCGGGTCTCCTCTTCGGATGACAGGATGAATATCAGGTGCTCCGGCAGCCTACCGGGCGCGGACCCGATGTACGGGGCGGAATCGGCGCCGCATACGCCCTATACCTTCACCATCGAAATGGCCTATCGCGAGATCGTGGCCACCGATGCGCATACCGGCAATGCCGCGACCCGCGATGACGTGATCGTGGTTTCCAACGCGCAGGGCTACCAGTTGCCGGATGTGCGCTACAACATGCTCAACGGCGAACGGTGGCAATCCGCCATATCCGTCGCGGACCCGCTTGTCGTGTCTCTCATGGCGGGGGGCGGGCTGCACCTGTGGGCGCAGGATCGGCAGGTCACGCAATACGGCGCAGCGGGGCTGGCCGAAGGGCTCGCCACCGCGATCCGCCATTGTGACGACCATTGGACGCAGGCCGGTCACCCGCTGCCCGATCATGCCCGCGACGTGGTGATGACCCTGCGCGGACAATCTGGCAACGGCACCGGGGGGGGCGCGCCGCTACAGCCCTCCGGGCCGTCCATGGAGCAGGCCGCGCTCGACGCCGTCACCGACCAGTGCGCGGGGCCGGGTCAGGTGCGGGCGGATTTTATCTTCCGCAGCGATTTCGATGGTGACGGCATGGAGGATATCGTCCTCGACTGGCGTGGGGTGTCCTGCCAACAGGGGACATTCGCCAATTCGCGGGGCGCGGGACATTGCGGTATGCACAATTGCCTCGTCTCCGTCTTCGTTTCCTCGTCCATCGCGGGCGGCGCGCGCCCGTGGGAAACGCTGGCGATGGATGCACAGCCGGCCGAGGACACCCCCGCACAGCTTGTGGTGGGGCGCAGCCCGTCGGCCTGCTCCGGCCTTGGTCTGGCGGCGGGGTGTGGCCAGAGATTCGCATGGAACGGATCGGATTTTGTCCCGGCCAATTAGGGCCGGTGCTGCGTTGATGGTCGCCCCCGCATCGGGGCCTTGGGGGTAAGGAATTGGAACCAGTTGTTTTCCTGCCGGGCTTCATGTCCGATGCGCGCCTTTTCCGGGATCAACTCGATGCCCTGTCGCCGGTCCGGTCGGTTCAGGTCGCAACATTCGGGGAGGCCGACAACGTTCGGGACATGGCGGCACGGGTCATTGCCGACCTGCCGGAGCGGTCGGTCCTTTTGGGGTCGTCGCTGGGCGGGATGGTGGCGATGGAGGTTCTGCGCCGTGTGCCGGAGCGTGTCGCGCGGCTGGTGCTGATCGCAACGGATGTGCTTTCGGAATTGCCGGGCGTTGCCGCAACCCGGGACCTGATGATCACCCGTGCAAGGGCGGGCCGGCTTGACGATGCGATGGCCGAGGCCGTGCCGATGGCGGCCTTGGCCCCCGGGCCGTCGCGGGCCGAGGCGCTCGACATCCTGCGGGAGATGGCGCATCGGGTCGGGCCGACCCGCTTCGCGGCGCAATCGCGCGCCCTGCAAAGGCGCCCCGACCAGCAGGGAACGCTGCGCCGAATCACGGTGCCCACGCTGCTGATATGCGGCGCTTATGACAGCGTGTTTACCTGTCGCCGGCACGAGGTGATGGCCGGGCTGGTGCCGCACGCCGACCTGATGACGCTGGACGAGGCCGGCCACCTTCCGACGCTGGAAGTGCCGGTCAAGGTCAATGACATCCTTCGGGGTTGGCTGGACGGGTAGGGCGCGGCGGCGCCCGTGGCCTATTCGGCGGCGGCCCTGACCGGCGTTTTCGGCACGTCGCAATTCGCGTCGATGAAGTTCAGAACCAGCGGCCGGATCTTGTTGCGCCAGCTCTTGCCGGCGAAAATGCCGTAATGGCCGGCATTGGGTTCAAGGTAATTGGCCTTCTTGCTCTCCGGAAGGCCGGTGCAGAGCCTGAGCGCCGCGACGCATTGCCCGGGGGCCGAGATATCGTCCTGCCCGCCCTCGACCGTTTTCACGGCGACGGTGGTAATCTTGCCGATATCGACCTGCTTTCCGGCGACGGTGAAACGATTCTCCGCGATTTCCAGGTCCTTGAAGATCCGCTCGACCGTCGAAAGGTAGAATTCCGCCGTCATGTCCATGACCGCAAGATACTCGTCGTAAAAGCGGTTGTGCTTGTCATGTTCCGACGCCTCGCCCTTGGCGACGGCGAGGATCTGGTTGGTGAACGCCTTGGCGTGCGTGTCGGCGTTCATCGCGATGAAACTGCTCAGCTGTTGCAGGCCGGGATAGACCATGCGCCCCGCGCCGGGATACTTGAAGCCGACCCGCTGCAGCACATGGCGTTCAAGCTGGCCCATGGTGACGCGGTTGCCGAAATCGGTCACGTCGGTGGCGGCCGCGTCGGGGTCGATCGGCCCGCCGATCAGCGTCAGGGTGCGCGGCTGCGCGTCCGGCTCTTCCTCGGCGAGGTAGGCGGTCGCGGCAAGGGCAAGCGGGGCGGGCTGGCAAACCGCGATCACGTGGCTGTCGGGCCCCATTTCCTTCAGGAATTCAACAAGGTAGAGGGTATAATCCTCGATGTCGAACTTGCCGGCGGATACCGGGATGTCGCGCGCATTGTGCCAGTCGGTGATATAGACGTCGCAATCGGGCAAAAGGCTGTAGACGGTGGAACGCAGAAGCGTCGCGTAGTGGCCCGACATCGGCGCCACCAGCAGAACCTTGCGCCCTGTCGGTTCGCGCCCGTGCACGTTGAAGCGGATGAGATCGCCGAAGGGCCGTTGCAGGACGCATTCGACCTCGACGACATGGTCACGCCCATCGGTGCCGGGGATGGAATTGATGTTCCAGTCGGGCTTGGCGACCATACGCTCGAAGCTGCGTTCCACCACCTCGCCCCAGGCGGCGGTGATCTGGATCATCGGGTTGGGAAGCAGGCCCAGTTGCGGGTAGGAGCACATGGCCCGCGCCGTGGAACCGAGCCACTGGTTGGTCACGCGGACCGACTCCATCATGTCGTAGGTAAGAAGATGTTTCATCGCGTCGTGACTCCTGCAAAACTGGGCAAACGTCCGGCCCATCGGGGGCGGTTCGTTTCGTCGCTTTGCCCCCTCACCCCGGCAAGGCTTACTATGCACATGCAGCATTGAGAGGGCAAAATCAAGTATGGGACACGAGACCGGCGGAGGAGACGGCGATATGGGCGAAAATGCGGAGCGCTTGCACGAGAACCTTCGGAAGATGGAGGAGCTGTCCAAACGCATGGTCGCGGCCCTTGGCAACAAGGACCTGAAAACCGATGCGGGCCTGACGGGGCCGGGGCAGGATCTTTACCTGAAGGCCGGGTCGGCCATGTGGTCGGAGATGATGGCCAACCCTACCAAGCTGATGGGCCAACAAGTGGCTTATTGGTCGCAGGCGGTGGAGAATCTCATGGAAACCCAGCAGGCGCTCGCCGCCGGGCAGTTCGAGATGCCGGAGGAGGACGAGCACGCCCCCGGAGACAAGCGGTTCGCCAACCCGATGTGGCGCACCCATCCCTATTTCCGGTTCGTGCGCAAGCAATACGAATTGAACGCGCAGGCCGTGGAACAGGCGATGGAGGAGCTTGACGGGCTCGACGAGCGCGAACGCAGCCGGGTGGAGTTCTTTTCGCGCCAGATCATCGACCTTTTCGCACCGACCAATTACCTCGCCACCAATCCCGACGCGCTGCAAAAGGCGATCGACACCGACGGGCAAAGCCTCGTCGACGGGATGGAAAACCTCGTGCGCGATATCGAGGCCAACCAGGGCGAGATCCTTCCGACGCTCGCCGATGCCAACGCCTTCACCGTGGGGGAGAATATCGGCACCGCACCGGGCAAGGTCATCTTCCGCAACCGGATGATGGAGGTGATCCAGTACGCCCCGACCACCGAAACGGTTCACCGCGTGCCGTTGGTGATCTTCCCGCCATGGATCAACAAGTTCTACATCATGGACCTCAAGCCGCAGAATTCGCTGATCCGCTGGATCGTCGATCACGGTTACACGCTGTTCGTCGTCAGCTGGGTCAACCCCGATGAAAGCTACGCCGATGTCGGGCTGGAGGAGTATATCGAGGAAGGCTACCTTGAGGCGATCCGCGTCGCCAAGGACATAACCGGCGAGAAGCAGGTCAACGTGGTGGGCTATTGCATCGCCGGCACCACGCTGTCGGCGACGCTGGCGCTGTTGCAGAAACGCGGCGACAAGTCGGTGCGCTCGGCCACCTTCCTGACCACGCTGACCGATTTCAGCGACCAGGGCGAATTCGTCGTCTTCCTGCAGGACGATTTCGTCGACGCGATCGAACGGCAGGTGACCGACAAGGGCATTCTCGACAGCTTTTTCATGTCCAAGACGATGAGCTTCCTGCGCTCCAACGACTTGGTATACGGCCCCGCCGTGCGCAGCTACATGATGGGCGAGGCGCCGCCGGCCTTCGACCTGCTTTACTGGAACGGCGACAGCACCAACCTGCCGGGGCGCATGGTGGTGCAATACCTGCGCCAGCTTTGCCAGAAGAACGAACTGGCGGGCGAGGGCTTCAAGATCCTCGGCGAGACGCTGCACATCAAGGACATCAAGCTGCCGGTCTGTTCCATCGGCACCAAGACCGACCACATCGCGCCGTGGAAAAATTGCTATGCCGGGTTCGAACGCTTCGGCAGCCGCGACAAGACCTTCATCATGTCCGGCTCGGGCCATATCGCCGGTATCATCAACCCGCCGTCCAAGAAGAAATACGGCCATTACACCAACCCGAAGGTGAAGGGCAGCGCCGATGACTGGCTGGAGGGGGCCGAGTTTCACGAAGGGTCGTGGTGGCCCGAATGGGAAGGCTGGCTCAAGCGCCGGTCCGGTGCACAGGTGGCGGCGCGCCAACCGGGTGAGTCGGGGTATGAGGCGCTGTGCGACGCGCCGGGCACCTATGTGCTGGTCAAGACGCGGGACTGATTTTGCAGGCAGATCAAGGGTTTTGCTGCAATGCAGAAAAAAGACTTGAAATGCTGCGGTGCAGCATGCATATTGTGTGCAGACCCGATGACCAACCTTGCAAGTCCGAAGCCCGGACGAAGGAGACAGACCAATGGCAAAGACCAATGATTTCACCAAGTACATGAACGAAGCAATGGCCGCATTCCCGATGGACATGAGCGCCTACAACGACGCGTTCAAATCCTCGGCGGCGATGGGCGAGAAGTTCTCAAAAGTCGCGCTGGAAGCGGCCGAGAAGTCGACCGAGATCTCGACCAAGTGGACCAAGGACACGCTGACCAAGGTCGCTGATGTCGCCACCGTCAAGGACGAGCCGACCGCCTACACCAAGGCGATGACCGATTTCGCATCGGCCCAGGCCGAGATGACCGCCGAAACCATGGCCGCCTTCGCCGAAGTCGCGAAGAAAGTGCAGATGGAAACCGTCGAGTTGATGATGGCCGCCGGCAAGGAAGCCTCGGAAGAGACCTCCGCCGCCGTCAAGAAAGCCACCGCCGAGGTGACCACCGCTGCCAAGAAGGCCTCTGCCGCCGCCTAAGGTGGACAGTTCGATCTTCGCGCGGATATCCTCCCGATCCGCGCGAATGTCAGGAAGGACGGACCCGTCAGGGCCCGTCCTTTTTTCTGTGACCGCTCAGGTGATTGCTTTTTTGCCAGAGGTGCGTAGGGTTCGCTGTGCTGCATTGCAGTGCATGGAATAGGGAGGTGGTCATGGCAGACCCCGACACACCGCTGCTGATCAAACGCTACGCCAGCCGCAGGCTCTACAACACCGAGACGTCGGATTACGTCACGCTCGAGGATATCGCCGGGTTCATCCGTGACGGGCGCGAGGTGAAGATCATCGACCTGAAATCCGGCGATGACCTGACCCGCCAGTATCTGCTTCAAATCATTGCAGAACACGAAAGCCGCGGCGAAAGCGTGCTGCCGATCGGCGTGCTGACCGACCTCGTGCGCAGCTACACCACGCAGGCCCAGAGTGTCGTGCCGGAGTTCCTGGCGATGTCGTTCGAAATGCTGCGCGACGGCCAGTCGAAGATGGTCGAGAACATGAGCGCCATGAACCCGGTGGCCCAGATGCCCGGTTTCGAGGCAATGCGCGCGCAGCAAGAGGCGTTCATGAAGGCGATGACCGGCGGGATCGCCGGGCAATGGTCCGGCCCCGCCCCCGAGGGCGAGGAGACGCAAAGCCCGGAGGATGAACTGGCCGAGATCAAGCAGCAATTGGCCGAATTGCAGGCCAAGCTGTCAAAGATGTGAGACCCGGGCCAAGCCGGCCTCAGGTGCCGTAGGCGCGCAACTCACCCTTGATATCCTCGGCCGCGGACAGAAGCGCCCCGGCGATGAAATCAAGATCCGGCGTTGTCAACCGGGCGGGCAGACGCACGTCGCAGGCGCGCATCAGCATCTCGCGGGTCCGCGGCAGGTCGGGCCGGTCGCCGGGAATGAACTGCCAGTTCCAGAAGGCACGGGCGTTGTCGGTGGACAGGCCGAAGACCTGCACCTTGACGCCGCGCGCGGCGGCGGCTTCGGCGAAGGCGCGGGCCTCCGCATCGCTGACGAAGCCCATGAGGTTGAACTGGATTGAATCCGGCGCCCGCTCTTCCGGGGGCAGGGCCGGCGGCACCGACAGCCAGGGCGAGGCGTTGAGCTGCGCGGCAACATAGTCGTGGTTGGCGCGGCCATCGCGCACCCGGCGCGCCACTTCGGGCAATTGCGAGCGGATGATCGCCGCCGACAGGTTGGACAGGCGCAGGTTGTAGAGCGGCAGCTTGTTCTGCCAACGGGCAAAGGCGCGGTCCATCTCGCCCGTGTTGTCACCGGCGGGCGCCTTGTGCTTGGCCCAGTTGTGTTCGTAGGCGCCGGACATGATCACGGCGCGCGCCACCAGATCGGCGTCATCGGTAATCAGGATGCCACCCTCGCCGGAATTGATCAGCTTGTAGGACTGGAAGCTGAAACAGCCGACGCGCCCGATGGTGCCGACCTTGCGCCCGTGCCACGTGGTGCCCAGCGAATGCGCCGCATCCTCGATCACCGGCACGCCCTTGGCGTCGCACAGTGCCATGATGGCGTCCATGTCGGAGGTGTGGCCACGCATGTGGCTGATGATGACGGCGCCGACATCCTCCGTCAGCTTGGCGGCGAAATCCTTCATGTCGATGCGGTAGTCCTCGCCCACCTCGACCAGCACCGGCTGGCAATTGGCATGCACGATGGAGGACGGCACGGCGGCGAAGGTGAAGGCGGGGATCAACACGGGCGTGCCGGGCGCGAGCCCGAGCGCCTCCAGCGACAGGAACAGCGCGGCAGAGCAGCTTGACACGGCCAGCGCGTATTTCGCGCCCAGCATATCGGCGAATTCCCGCTCCAGCAGGCTGACCGGTGCATCCTCGGGCGCGGTGTAACGAAAGAGGTCGCCGGTTTGCAGGAGCCGCTCGATCTCGGCGCGCGCGCTCTCGGGGATCGGTTCGGCGTCGTAGACGTTCGGGGCCAGCGCCATGATTTCACCTTTTTGAAAATCTATATTTGGATTTTCTTTACATGGGATTCGTGACGGATCAAAGACAGAACCGGCCGCCGGGCCGATTTTCTTGTGGTCCGATGCAGGAAATCCGCAGTCGGCCGCCCCGCGTCAGCGGATCAGGTTGGGCCGGTAGCGCAGCCGCGCGCGCCGCTCCGTCGGCAGGTGGCGGTTGAGGTGGCGATTGACCGCGCCAAAGGCGAGGATCACCAGCAGGGTCAGCACGATGAAATAGGCCGCCACGATCGGGTAGGGCACGAAGGGGTTGAAGGTCCGATCGGCAAAGTAGCTGGCGTAATACAGCGCATCCCCCTGTTGCCGGAAGGCCGGGAAGCCCGAGAAGTAGACCAGCGTGGTGGCATGGAAGAGGAAGATCGCCTCGTTCGTGTAGGCCGGCCAAGCCAGCCGCAGCATGGTCGGGTAGGTGACCCGGCGAAACCGCTTGAAGCCGGTCATCCCGTAGGCATCGGCGGCTTCAAGGTCGCCCTTCGGCACCGATTGCAGCGCGCCGTAAAAGATCTCCCCCGCATAGGCGGAGGTGTTGAGGAAAAGCACGATCAGCGCGCCCAGCCACGCCCGCGCGAAGGGCGTGGTCAGCCAACTGATATCCGTCACGCTGGCCCCGATCACGATTTCATCGGGCAGGCGGACCAGCAGGAAATAGGCGAGGAAGAACTGGATGAAGAGCGGTGACCCCCGGAACACGAAGATGAACCATTCCGCCGGTTTCCGGATGAGGCGCGCACGTGCCGACTTTCCCACCGCCAGCGCCACCGCGAAGAAAAAGCCGAAGAACAGCGCCAGCGCCCCGAAATAGATGTTCCAGATCAACCCCGAGCCGATCAGGGTGATCTGCTCGCACAGGCCGATCTCGCCGCGTGGCAGCAGGCGCTCCCCGATCCCGAGCGAGCGCAGCGCGTAGGCCTGAACCGTTTCCCAGCAACTCATGCCGCGGCCTTTCGCTGCGCGTCGCCGCCGGCCGTGGCCTGCCCGTGGCTGAGCCGCCGCGTGACGCGCGCCAGAACGACCTCGGACACCTTGGTAAAGCCAAGATAGAAGACCAGCAGCGCCAGGAAATACCACATCCGCCAGTCGGGATGCGGATAGGCGTATTGCGAGGTGCGGCTGCCGCCCAGTTCGCGCGCCCAGTAGACGATATCCTCCACCCCCAAAAGGAACAGAAGCGGCGTCGCCTTGATCAGGATCATCCACAGGTTGGATAGCCCCGGCAGCGCGTAGATCCACATCTGCGGCACGAGGATGCGCCAGAAGGCTTGCCGCCGCGTCATGCCATAGGCCTCGGCCGTTTCCATCTGCGCGCGCGGCACGGCGCGCATGGCGCCCTGCAGAACGTTGGCCGCGAAGGCGCCGAAAACGATCGCGAAGGTAAAGACCGCGATGAAGAAGTTATAGGTTTCGTGCACCCATTGCGGGGCGGAACTCAGCGGGATCTTGGCCGCCTGGCAGACCAGGAAATTCGCGCCCTGCCGGATCGGTTCGTCCCAGTCGGGGCAGCGAATCTGGTGGTTGACCCATTCCAGCGCCTGGTCCAGCGCGATGACGAAGAAGAGGAAAAAGACGATGTCCGGCACGCCGCGCACCATCGCGGTGTAAAGGGTGCCGAGCCAGCGAAGGGGCGGGACCCGGGAGCGGCTGGCGCTGGCGCCGACAAACCCGAAGGCCAGCGACACCGGCGCGGTGATCGCCAGCAGGATCAGCACGGTCAGGAAGCTCTGGTAGAAATTCAGGTGCACGCCGTTGGTCAGGTAGCAGGCGACCCACGGGGCGCCCTCCAGCGCGGAGGGATCGGCGCAGAACTCGAACATCGGGCCTCGGGCGGTCAGGCGCGCGGCGGACGAAGGGGCCCGCCGCGCGCCGGGGTGGGATCAGTCGTAGGTGGGCGCGTCGTCGCCGAACCATTCAAGGATAAGCGCGTTGAGCGTGCCGTCTTCCTTCATCGACGTGATGGCCGCGTCGAACGTCGCGCGCAGCTCGTCATCATTGTCGCGCAGCCCCATGCCGATGCCACCGCCCAGTGCCACCGGGTCGCCGACGACCATCAGGTCGTCATCCTCGGCCACGATGTCGAGCAGGAAGTCGCCATCGGCCAGAACCGCGTCGGCCTCGCCGGTGCGCACGGCGGCGACGGTTTCATCGGGGGTGGCGTATTCGATCAGCGTGGCCCCGGTCTCGGCGATGTAGCCGGCCTGGATGGTGTTGGTCTGGGCGGCGACATAGCCGTTTTCGAGGTCCACGTCGTCGGACAGCGCCACGAAGAGCGACGGCGCCGGCGGGATGTAATCCTGCGTGAAGTCGATCACCTCGTCGCGTTCGGGCGTGATCGACATGCCGGCGATGATGGTGTCGTAATTGCCCGAGGTCAGGTTGGGGATGATCGAATCCCAGTCATTGGTGACCCATTCGCAGGTCAGTTCGGCGCGTGCGCAAAGCTCGTCGCCAAGCGCGCGTTCGAATCCATCCACGTCGCCGTTGTCGTTGATGAAGTTGTAGGGCGGGTAGGCGCCCTCGGTACCCATGCGGATGGTGCGCTCCTGCGCGAGGCCCATACCGGCGGTAAGGGCCAGGATGGCGGCGGAAAGAACGAGATTTTTCATTTGGTTACTCCCTGGTTGCAGTTTGTCGTCATTGCGACGTGGTATGGCTGAGGAATTGCTGCAGGCGCGCCGATTGCGGCGTGCCGAACAGCGCCTCGGGCGGGCCTTCCTCCTCGATCAGGCCCTGATGCAGGAAGACGACGTGATCGGACAAGTCACGCGCCAGCCGCATGTCATGGGTGACAAGGACCATGGTGCGCCCCTCGGCGGCCAGCGCCTTGATCACGCGCACCACTTCCTGTTCGAGTTCCGGGTCGAGTGCCGAGGTCGGTTCATCGAACAGCAGCGCGCGCGGTTCCATGCAGAGGGCCCGCGCGATGGCCGCGCGCTGTTGTTGCCCGCCCGATAGCTGCGCCGGCCACGCGTCGCACTTGTCGCCGATGCCGACCTTGTCGAGATAGCCGCGCGCCGCTTCCTCGACCTCTTGCTTGTCGCGGCCGAGCACCGTCACCGGCGCCTCCATCACGTTTTGCAGGATGGTCATGTGCGCCCACAGGTTGAACTGCTGGAACACCATGGACAGGTTGGTGCGGATCCGCCGCACCTGGTGGCTGTCGGCGGGTTGGCGGTGCGGGCCGGTGCCGCGCCACTGCACTTCCTCGCCCTCGAAGGCGATGCGGCCCTGCTGGCTGTCTTCCAGCAGGTTGGCACAGCGCAGAAGCGTAGACTTGCCGGACCCGGAAGAGCCGATCAGCGACACGACACCGCCCGCCTCGGCGCGCAGGTCAACGCCACGCAGGACGTGCAGATCGCCGAAGCTTTTGTGAAGCCCGGTTATCTCGATGACGGGCGGTGCTGGTTGATCGCTCACGCGTGGTCTTCCCTCAAGGCCGTTCGTGATTTCTGCGCAAAAACTGCGCGAATGCAATGCGCATCTACCGGCTGACATGGCGTCGCCCGCGTTGAATGCCTTTCATTCGGGCAGATCGCGCGGGTCCGGCGGGATTACAAGCGCCCTGTAATCGCCCAAAGGTAGCCGTGCGAACCCCCGCAGGCCAAGCGCGGCGCGGTGATGTTCGGGCAGGGCGGCAAGCGCCGCCTCAAGCGCTGCGAGAATCGGCGCCGGGTCGCGCCCCTTGGCGGTGATCAGGGGCAGGGCGGGGGTCGGCGCGGTGCGGGCGTATTCGTGCAAGGCTGCGAGGTCTGGCTCGTGCCGCAGCAAGAGGCGCCATGTCTGTGCGTCGATGGCCGCCAGATCCGCGCGCCCTTCCAGCACCGCGCGGGCCGAGGCCGCGTGCCCGCCGGTCAGGATCGGGCGGTGCGGGGTCAGCCCGTGGCGCGCGGCATGGGCGCAAAGCGCGCCCCATCCCGACTGGCTGAGCGCCTCGTTCGCGGCGGGGCGGGGCAGCAGGCGGTCCAGCGGCGTGTCTGCGAGATCGCGGCGCGTCACCAGAACCGAACTGTAATGCCCGAACGGGCAGCCGGGCAGGCCGAAATCGGGGGTGCAAACCAGCTGCACGGCTTCATGCAGCCGGGCGCGCAGCGGCAGCCCGCAGGTTTGCGACAACAGAAGGTCGGGGGAGGTCCATAGGTCCCACGGGCTGGCGGCGCCCCGTGTCAATGCGTCGGGCGCGTCCAGCCCGCGCGCGCGCAGCGCGTCACGGCTGAGCGCCCAGAATGCATCGGTGGCGGGGCGCAGTTCGGCGCGGTCATACATGGGCAGCGAGGCGTGCATGGCTCAGCCCAATACATGCGCGCAGGTGCCGAAGGCAATATCGTCAAGCGCGATGCCGCCGGGGTCATCGTTTTCAATGGTCACGCCGGCAAGCCGGGCGATCCCGCCGCCGACGGCGATGGCATGGGCGGACACACCCCTCCCCGCCTGCCGCCGAATCTGCCCCAGCAGCGTGCCGTCGCGCGCATAGGCGGTCAGCGTGACGCTGCCGGTCTCGACGCCGCCCACGCCCAGATCGTTGGCGTAGTCCGTGTGGACCAGCAGGCCCACGGCGCAGGTTTCCTCGTCGAACAGGATCGCCACGCTGCCCTCTCCGCGCGCCTCCAGCGCCGGGAACCCCGCAGGGCCGACAGGGAACAGAGCCATGGAGCCGAAGCCGCGGTGATAGGCCACCGAAAGCCCCGCGCCCGCCGGTCCCGTCAACAGGGTCAGCGGCGCGGCGGGCTGCCCGTGAAGCCGGTCGAACGGACCCGCGGCACTTGTGGTCTGGCCAAGGAAGCCGGTGCCGATGCGCCCGCCCGCGAAGGCGATCCCATGGTCCAGCGCATGCCCGGGTTCCGGTCGCGCGGGGAAATCGTCGAAACGGATGATCCCCGTCGCCCGGGCGCGCAGGGCCGCGTAATCGGTTGGGGATGTCTCGTCGGCGGCGAGCGGCGCGGCGAAAAGGCAAAGCGCGACGGCCAGCGCCCCGCGCACGGGGTCAGCCCCGCGCCTCGACCCGTTGACGGGCCAGCGCGCTGTCGCGGTCGTTGATGCCCAGCAGACTCGCGGTCAGCCGCAACAGAGCATCCTCCTCGTGGTCGCGTACCCCGTCGGCCAGCACCACGGCCCAGAGCGCCTCGATCACCGCCGTGCGGTCCTCATAGGGCACGGCGTCCTTGATGGCGCGGGTGAAGCGGACGGTGTCGGGGGCCTCGGACTCCAGTTTTTCGGCGTCGGCGCGCAGCTTGGCCGCGTCGACGGGCGAAAGCTCGTGACGTTGGGCAAGGATCCGGTCGATCCGGGCAATCTCTGTCACGTCGTAGTGGCCGTCGCTCTTGGCGATGCGCACAAGCAGCGCAGACAGCGCAAGACGCGCGTCGGTGTCGGGCAATTCGGCCGGGGCGGGCGCCGTCAGGCGTTGAAGCAATTCAGCAAACATGCTGCCCCATATATTTCGCCGCGCCGGGCTTGCCAAGCTGCTTGCAAGTTTTCGCGTGCGGTGTGTGCCAAGGCAGACAGGCGGCGCGTCGGTGAGGCGCCGCCTTTCCGGGGGGACGGGGGAAAAGGGGTTCGTCAGTGAAAAGGTGGTTGCGAAAGGACTTCGGTGTTGAAAGTCGGTGATTGAAACAGCTTGTGGTCATGGGTCGTGTGGGGCGCCGAACCGGTTCACCAAAAAAGCGGCGCCCCCGGCCGGAATTCTCCGAACGGGGGCGCAAGCCTTTGACGAAAATATGAAAAAAATCACACCAGACGCGAGTTTTCCTTCGCCGCGCGGATGAAATCGGCAAATAGCGGATGCGGCGCGAAGGGTTTGGATTTCAGTTCCGGGTGAAACTGCACGCCGATGAACCACGGGTGATCGGCGTGTTCCACGATCTCGGGCAGGCGGCCATCGGGCGACATGCCGGAAAAGATCAGGCCTTGATCTTCCAGCGCCTTGCGATACCCGGTATCCACCTCGTAGCGGTGGCGGTGGCGTTCCTCGATGCTGGTGGCGCCATAGACCTTCGACACCAGCGACCCGTCTTTCAGCGCCGCCGTGTAGGCGCCAAGGCGCATCGTGCCGCCCTTGTCGTCATCGAGCTTGCGCTTGATCGTGTAGTTTCCCTGCACCCATTCCTTGAGGTGGTAGACCACGGGGGTAAAGCGTTTCTCGCCGGCCTCGTGGTCGAACTCCTCCGACCCCGCATCGCCCAGATCGGCGAGGTTGCGCGCCGCCTCGATCACCGCCATCTGCATGCCGAGGCAGATGCCCAGATAGGGCACCTTGTGTTCGCGCGCGAAGGCGGCGGCCTTGATCTTGCCCTCCGTGCCGCGTTCACCGAAGCCGCCGGGCACGAGGATCGCGTCGTAGGGTTCGAGATAGGGCACCGGGTCTTCGCGGTCGAAGATCTCGGCGTCGATCCACTCGGCCTTCACCTTGACCCGGTTGGCCATGCCGCCATGGGTCAGGGCCTCGGCAATGGATTTGTAGGCGTCTTCAAGCTGCGTGTACTTGCCGACGATGGCGACCCTCACCTCGCCCTCGGGGTTGTGGATGCGGTCGGAGACGTCTTCCCACCGGCGCAGATCGGGTTTCGGGGCCGGGCTGATCCCGAAGGCATCCAGCACCGCTTGATCGAGCCCCTCGGTATGGTAGGCCAGCGGCGCGTCGTAGATGGTGGACAGATCCTGCGCCGCGATCACCGCGTCGGGGCGCACGTTGCAAAACAGCGCCAACTTCTCGCGTTCCTTGGCCGGGATCGGGCCTTCGGAGCGGCAGACAAGGATATCCGGCGCCAGCCCGATGGAGCGCAGTTCCTTGACGGAGTGCTGCGTCGGCTTGGTCTTCAGCTCGCCGCTCGCCTTGATCCACGGCAGCAGCGTCAGGTGCATGAAGATGCATTGCCCGCGCGGCTTCTCCTGCCCGAACTGTCGGATCGCCTCGAAGAAGGGCAACCCCTCGATATCGCCGACCGTGCCGCCGATCTCGCAAAGCATGAAATCCACGTCGTCCTCGCCGATGGCGATGAAATCCTTGATTTCATTGGTGACATGGGGGATGACCTGGATCGTCTTGCCAAGGTATTCGCCGCGACGCTCCTTTTCCAGCACGTTGGAATAGATGCGCCCGGAGCTGACGGAATCGGTCTTGCAGGCGGGCACACCGGTGAAGCGTTCGTAGTGGCCGAGGTCGAGATCGGTCTCGGCCCCGTCATCGGTGACGAAGACCTCGCCATGTTCGAACGGTGACATCGTGCCGGGGTCGACGTTGAGATACGGGTCGAGCTTGCGCAGCCGGACGGTAAAGCCACGCGCCTGCAACAGCGCGCCGAGCGCCGCCGATGCAAGCCCCTTGCCAAGCGAGGAAACCACCCCGCCGGTGATGAAGATGAACCGCGCCATGTGGTGCTAGTCTCCCGTGTCGGACCGGCGCCCCAGAAAGGCAGATCCCGGTCGCTCCGTCCATGTATCACGGGACTTGAGCATAACAGGATTCGCACCGACAGGGCAAGCCGGCCGCTATATTCTGTGGAAAAAGGGGGCAGCGCCCCCAGATTTATTGGTGGTCAGTCGGCACGTGGCGGGGCCAGCGGCGCATCGGTTTCGGTTGGCGGAAGCAGCGCCTCGCCCGGCTGGGCCGGCGGCGGGGTCAGGTCTTCCTCGCTGCTGGAGGCCGGCGCGTTGCCGATCCGGTCAAGGACCGATCCGGTTTCCGCGTTGCGCGCCGCGAAGATCGTCAGCGTGATCGACGTCGCAAGAAAGGCGATCGCAAGCGCCCAGGTGACCTTGCCAAGCGCGGTCGCGGCCGCGCGGCCGGTCATGGCGCCACCGCCACCTCCGCCTATGCCGAGCCCGCCACCTTCCGACCGCTGCAGCAGGACCACGCCGATCAGACAGATGGCAAGGATCAGGTGGACGACGAGGATGACGTTTTCCATGACTGTTGTGCCCCGGGCCTTGCAATGGTTTGGGCCTACTTATGGGAAGCGACGGGATGCCGCAAGAGGGGGATCATGCATCCTTGGCATTGCCGGACCGCAACCCCCATTCGCCCTTTACCGGTGCCGCCGCGCCGGAATAAATTGATAATGGTGTGAGTTTGTGAGTGTCCCATGACCTTAACCGTGTCCCCTCAGCCGATGCGTCCGCGGCGCTGGTTCGCGCTCATCTGGGCCACGCCGGTGTTGTTCGCCGCGCTGTCTGCCGGGATTCACCTGTTTAACGGCGGCGCGTTTGACGCGGGCTGGATGGGGCGCACGGCGCTGCTCATGTCAGTGCCGCTGCTGATGGCGGATCGCATGGCGATGCTCAGTTCCGCCCGCGTCCGGCAGATCACCGGGCGGCAGTTTCGGCACTTCGCCGCGACGACCTACGCGACCTTCTGGGGCGTGATGATGATCCTTCTCGCCCTCGACAGCGCGGATGACCAGATTGCGGTCCAGGCAACCGTTTGGGTGTTGATCGCCCCGCTCTTCGGGGCCTTCATGAGCAGGATGTCATCGACCACTACTTTGCGAACCCCTGATCTGGCCGACCGCCACCTTGACCTTGAAAAGCTGGCGGAGGGCAATTGGCTTCAACGCACCAGTCATCGGTGGTGGGCACCGGTCGCCGCTGCACTCTGGCTCGCGCTCATCTGGGCCGATCGTGCGGTGGATGACCTGACCTATACCTTGTTCTGGCTTGTTCTCTTGCTGGCGGCTTTGCCGGCGCTGCCTGTGCGGCCGCCGTGGCGCCGCAATCCCTTCTTGCTGTTCAGGTTGGCGGGTGTTGTTCTAGCGGTCGGGGCGGTCTGGGTGGAAAGTTGGATCGCGTGAGCGGTTGTGTGTACTGTTCGACACGCGCCTCGCCAAATCCCGGGCATGCAGTCAGATCCGGCCCGCCCGTTTTTCCGGTTTCGCCGCACCGGAGGCGCCGCTATACACGCCCCGGTTCATCAGGAAGGATCCATCACTATGGCCAATGTTGTTGTCGTGGGCGCCCAGTGGGGCGACGAGGGCAAGGGCAAGATCGTCGACTGGCTGAGCGAGCGCGCCGATGTCATCGCCCGTTTTCAGGGCGGCCACAATGCCGGCCACACGCTGGTGATCGATTCCAAGGTCTACAAGCTGCACGCGCTGCCCTCGGGCGTGGTGCGCGGCGGCAAGCTCAGTGTCATCGGCAACGGCGTTGTGCTCGACCCGTGGCACCTGATGGCGGAGATCGAGACGGTGCGCGAACAGGGCGTGGAGATCACGCCGGACCGCCTGATGATCGCCGAAAACACGCCGCTGATCCTGCCGATCCACGGCGAGCTTGACCGCGCCCGCGAGGAGGCCGCGAGCAAGGGCACCAAGATCGGCACCACCGGGCGCGGCATCGGCCCGGCCTACGAGGACAAGGTCGGGCGCCGGTCGGTCCGGGTGGCCGATCTGGGCGATGACGCGACGCTGGAGGCACGGGTCGACCGTGCGCTGCAGCACCACGACCCGCTGCGCCGGGGCCTCGGGATCGCGCCGGTGGACCGCGAGGCGCTGATCGCGCGGCTCAAGGAGATCGCGCCGCAGATCCTGCCCTATGCCGGGCCGGTCTGGAAGGTGATGAACGAGAAGCGCCGGGCCGGCAAACGCATCCTGTTCGAGGGTGCGCAGGGCGCGCTTCTGGACATCGATTTCGGCACCTACCCGTTCGTGACCTCGTCGAACGTGATCGCCGGGCAGGCGGCGACGGGCGTGGGCATCGGCCCCGGCGCCATCGATTACGTGCTGGGGATCGTAAAGGCCTATACCACCCGCGTCGGCGAAGGGCCGTTCCCGACCGAGCTGGACGATGCCGATGGCCAGCGCCTTGGCGAGCGCGGGCACGAATTCGGCACCACCACCGGTCGCAAGCGCCGCTGCGGCTGGTTCGATGCCGTCCTTGTCCGCCAGACCTGCGCGATTTCCGGCATCAACGGCATTTCGCTGACCAAGCTCGATGTGCTGGACGGGTTCGAGACGCTGAAGATCTGCACCGGCTACGATCTTGATGGCCATCGGCTTGACTACCTGCCGACGGCCGCCGATCAGCAGGCCCGCTGCGTGCCGGTCTACGAGGAACTGCCGGGCTGGTCGGAATCGACGGAAGGCGCGCGGTCCTGGGCCGATCTGCCGGCCAACGCGATCAAGTACGTGCGCCGGGTCGAGGAGTTGATCCGCTGCCCGGTGGCGCTACTTTCCACGTCACCCGAAAGGGACGACACCATTCTTGTCACGGACCCGTTTGCAGACTGATGGCCCTGAGTTACAAATCCCGCCGGCGCTGGTCGCTGTTCATCCTGCTGGTCGGGCTGCCCGGCTACATCGCGGCCGCGTGGTTCCTTGTCAGCCTATTCGAGCGTCCCTCGGTCCTGCTGGAACTGGGCGTCTACATCCTGCTGGGCGTGGTCTGGGCGCTGCCCTTCCGCGCCATCTTCAGGGGGATCGGTCAAGCCGACCCCGAGGATGGGAATGACACCGGCCCGGGGCAGTGAACCCCGGGTTATGGTCGATCTGCGGCTTCTTGCGCGTCACCCCCTGGAATAGGGCGATTGCCGGGTGAGCTTGAACTGGCCACGGCGGATCTTCTCGATCTGGCCCTCGGCCAGAACGGTTCCGAAGGCGCGCAGGACATCCTCGCGGCTGGCCTCGCTGTCGGAGTGATCGAGGATGAGGTGCACAACCTCGCTCCGGCCGAAGGTTTCGCCGTCGGTCAGACCGTCGGCATAACCGCAGGCCGCGGAGGTAACGGCGGCCAGGTCACCGGGATCGATCCCGTGCTCGGCCAAGAAGGTGACGAAGCCCTGTTCCGGCGCGGGTGCCGCCGCGGGGGCCGCATTCGGAGCCTGTTGCGCCTGCGCGTCGGGGGCGGCGCGCTCCTGCGTGCCAAGTGCAAGCGGGCCGTCGCTGTCGGCAGAGCGTGCCGCGGCGGTGTCTTGCGCCGGGACAACGGCCGCGTTGCCCCGCGTGACGCGGCGCGGGCGTACCACGCTGGCACCGGCGGGGGCCTGCGCGTCGCGTGAATCGACGCGCTGTTCGGAGACGAGAACAAGCGGAGACTCGCGCACCCGCCGGGTTGATTCGGGCCGGGACGACCGGCGCTGACCGGCCTTCTGCACCCGGCGCGGCCGCATCACCTGTTCCAGATCCTCGCGATACTGGGCGGTGTCGTCCTCGGGTTCGGAAGGCCCGGCAAGCTGTTCCTCGGCGGCGCGGGCGGCCACGGCGGCCTTTAGGTGCTCTATATTGGCGCGGCGGCGCGTGTTCTCATCGGTCGAGAGGTGGCTGTCGGTCGCGTCGAACAGACGGCTGACATTGTCCTCGGGCACGTCCTCGCCGTTGATGTGCTCGCGCCGCGCCTCGCGTTCGGCGCGCCGCGCCGCGCGTTCGGCCTCGATCTCGGCAAGCTCGCGCTGAAGCTCCGCCTCGGCATCGGGTTCAAGCCGGGCGTCGTTTTCGACCGCGTCGGCCGTGCCGGTTTCGGCCTCGTCCTCCTCGTCCTCTTCCTGCATGGCGACGGCGGCGGAGCCTTCGGGCGCGCGGCCCCGGATCACCCAGACCCGCGGAGAGCGGGCGGGCTGGTCGCCACGCGTGCGTGCCGGCGCGTCGGCGACGGCATCCGAGGCGCCGCCAGCCGGTTGCGGGGCCGAGGATGCCCGTTCCGGCGCGGGGGGCGTTTGCTCCGGCGCGGGGGGCGTTTGCTCGGCAGCGTCCGCGATGTCGGCCACGGGCGCAGGCCCTGGCGTGTCGTTTTCGGTCGCGGTCTCGTCCGCTTCGGGCGCGGTCTCGTCCGCTTCGGGCGCGGGCGCGGGCGCGGCCTCAGAGGCCGGACCATCGGAAAAAGGGTCGCTGTCGCCGTCGTCCTCATCATAGGCTTGGGGCGTGTCGGCGGCATGTTCATCGGCCTCCTCCATCGCCACGACGCGACGGATGCGGGCGAGCTTTGCGGCGACGCTGTCGGGATCCGGGTAAGCGCTCTCCTCGGGGGTCTCCGCGACCGCCGTTTCATCGGCCGGGGTCGGGGCGGAGGGGGCTGTTTGGACGGCCGGGGCGTCGGGGGCGTCGTCGCCGGCAGGCATCTCGGGCGTGGCGTCGGCGGTGGCCGCGTCCTCGTCCATCCCGGCCACCGCGTCCGGCCCGGTCTGCCGGTCGTCATCCGCGGCTTCGGCCTCGGCTTCGACCTCGGATGCGGAGCCGCTTTCCTCGGCCATCGCCTGCATCACGGCAGAGATCGTATCCTCCCCCTCGGACGGCTCAGGCTGCGCCTGCGCGGCGTCGGGGTCCGGTTCATCGCCGGGGTGATCCACGGCCTCGGCCTGCGGGATATCCTCCCGGGGGGTGGCCTCCTGCTGGGAGTCGTTCGATTGCGGATCGGCCATCGCGGCGGCCGCGGCGGCGCCGGCCATGGCGGCGGCACTCGCGATCGCGGGCGAGGGGCGGTCCTGCGTATCCTCCCGCTGGTGGGTCTCCTGCACCGGGGCCTCGTCGGTCGCCTCGGTATCCTGCTCTTCCGCCCGGTCCGGCAGCGCGTCGATGGCTGCGCCTTCCGGGGCTGGCTCGTCGGTTGCGCTTGCGGTGGTTTCTTCCTCCTGCACCGCGACACCGACGGGCGCCTCGGTCGGCCCGGTTTCCTGCTGTCCGGCCCGGTCAGGCAGCGCCTCGACGGCTGCGCCTTCCGGGGCTGACTCGTCTGGCGCGCCCGCGGTGGTTTCTTCCTCCTGCGCCGCGGCCTCGTCGGGCGCCGCCGGAACCGGCGCGTCGATGGCGGTATCGTCGGTCGGGCTGGCGGCCTCGGTCACATCGCTGGCGTCGAGCGCATCGTCACGTGCGCCGGTCTCTTGCGGCGTGTCGACATGCGGGCGCAGCAAAAGGCCGCTTTCCATGATCCGCGCATCGACGCGGGACTGGATCGCGTTTTCGGTGATCCGGTGCAGCATCTCGGTATCGGGGGTCGGGGGTTCGGCCCCGAAGAACCGGTCGCCCGCGGCGAGGTCGCGGAAGTACTCCGCGATCGCCTTCATCGCCTCGAACGGGTTCTCGAACCCCTCCAGCGTGCAGGAGAAGGTTCCGTAGGATACTGTAAGGATCTTGTTCTCGTCGCTCATGACACAACTCAATCTCTGCTCGCTCCGGGCTCGGCCCCGGAATTTACCATCTTGCGAAAAGGTGTAACAAACCTATTGCAACCAATCGGGACGGCATTGGGGCCATTACGTGAATTCTGACAGCAAAAAAGGCGAGATTTTGCCAAGCGACGGGGTCGCGATCCACAGCGACACCCCCGTGACACTATTGGGGGGAAGCGAGGTGAACGCCCGGGACCTGGACGATTCCCTTGCCCGCGCGCCGCTTCTGGTGGCGGCCGACAGCGGCGCGGACCGGGCGATGGCACTCGGGTATCAGCCGGATCGGGTGATCGGCGATCTCGATTCGATCAGCGCGGGAACCCGCGCCGCGCTGCCGCCGGGGCGGCTGATCCATGTCGCCGAACAGGACAGCACCGATTTCGAGAAGGCGCTCAGCCGGATCGCGGCACCGGGCGTGCTGGCGCTTGGCCTGACCGGGCGGCGCACCGACCATGAACTGGCCGCCTGGCACGTTCTGCTGCGCCACCCGGTGCCGCCCTGCATCGTGCTGGCCGCCGAGGATATCGTGTTCCTTGCCCCGCCGCGTCTGGATCTCGATCTGCCCGTCGGCACGCGGGTGTCGCTGTTTCCGATGGCGTCGGTCACGGGCCGGTCGACCGGGCTTTGCTGGCCCATCGATGGGATCGACTTCGCGCCCGGCAGGACCATCGGCACCTCGAACCGCGCGAGCGCGCCGCGCGTGTCCCTGACCTTCGATGCGCGCGCGATGCTGGTGATCCTGCCCAAAACGCAGCTTTCGGCCGCGCTTTCGGCGCTGATCTGAGGGGTTTTTCCCTCGCCTGCCGGGATGGGCTTGTGTAAGACCCATGACAACGCAACAATAGTGACACCGCCATGACCGCAGATCTTTCCCCCATCGACAAGGCCAAGTTCGTCGCCGCCAAGCGCGCCGTTGATTACGTTGAGGACGGCATGCGCGTCGGGCTTGGCACCGGGTCGACCGCCGCGTGGATGGTGCGCTGCCTCGGCGAGATGGTGCGCGAGGACGGCATACGGGTCACCGGCGTCGCCACGTCGAGTCGCACCGCCGATCTTGCGCGGCAGGTGGGGGTGCCGATCTCGACCCTGGACGAGGTGAAATGGCTGGACCTGACCATCGACGGGGCCGACGAGTACGACCCACGGCTCAACCTCATCAAGGGTGGCGGCGGGGCGCTGTTGCAGGAAAAGATCGTCGCTACCGCCTCCGACCAGATGATCGTGATCGCCGATGCCGGCAAGCAGGTCGACACGCTGGGCGCCTTCCCGCTGCCGGTGGAGGTGATTCCCTTCGGCTGGCAGACCAGCAAGGCGCTGATCGAGGAGATGCTGGCCAACCTCGAGGTCACGGGGCGCTCGGTCTCGCTGCGGCTCGACAACGGGGCGCCTTATCGCACGGACGAGAACAACTTCATCCTCGATCTGCACCTGCGCCAGATCGCCGATCCGCACCAGGTCAGCATGGTCCTGAACCAGGTGCCGGGGGTGGTGGAAAACGGGCTGTTCCTTGATATCTGCGATATCGTGGTGATCGGCGGCGGCGATGGCAGCGTCGAGGTGCGCGACATCAACAATGGCACCGTGGAACACGAGCAGATCGACATCGTCGATACGGACAACCTGTTCGTGGACGTGCAGGACTAGACCGGCGCGGGCGGGGTGTGCGATGGCGCAGGGTGCATGCGGGGCGGTTTCCAAGGTATCCCCGGCCATGACCATATGCGAGACGGGAGCGGGCTATGAGCCAGTTTGAGTATGATCTGTTCGTCATCGGGGGCGGCTCCGGCGGGGTGCGCGCGGCGCGGATCGCGGCTGAACACGGCGCCCGCGTCGGATTGGCGGAGGAATACCGCATGGGCGGCACCTGCGTCATCCGCGGCTGCGTGCCCAAGAAGCTGATGGTCTACGCCTCGGGCTATCCCGGCCATGTCGGGGACGCGCGAGAATACGGCTGGGACGTGCGCCTCGGCGGTTTCGACTGGGCCGCGTTCCGCGCCAAGATGGATGCGGAGCTTGACCGGCTGGAATCGGCCTATCGCGGCAACCTCGCGCGCTCGGGCGCCGCCGGGTTCGATGCGCGCGCCACGCTGGTCGATCCGCATACAGTCGAGTTGTCGGATGGCCAGCGGCTCTCGGCGGCGCATATCCTGATCGCCACCGGCGGCCATCCCTTTGTTCCGGATTTCCCGGGCTCCGATCATGTGATGACCTCCAACGAGGTCTTCAAGCTCGACGCGTTGCCCGAAAGCATCCTCGTCGTCGGCGGCGGCTATATCGCCTGCGAATTCGCCGGGATCTTCAACGGGCTGGGCAGCAAAGTAACGCAATTCTACCGCGGCGCGCAGGTGCTGCGCGGCTTTGACGGCGAGGCGCGGGGCCATATCGCCGACGCGATGCAGGCGCGCGGGGTGGAGTTGCACCTCGGCACCAACGTGATGGCCGTGACGCCGGTCGAGGGCGGCTACCGCGTCAAGGCGTCGAATGGGATGGAGCAGGTCTTCGAGAAGGTGCTTTATGCCACCGGGCGCAAGCCCAACAGCGCCGGGCTGGGGCTGGAGGCGATCGGGGTCGAGACCGGCCGCAACGGCGAAATCGTCGTCGACGACTACAGCCAGACCAACATCCCCTCGATCTACGCCGTGGGCGATGTGACCGACCGCGTCAACCTGACGCCGGTGGCGATCCGCGAGGGGCACGCCTTTGCTGATACCGTCTTTGGCGGCACCCAGCGCAGCGCCGACCACGACCTGATCCCCTCGGCCGTCTTCACCCAGCCGGAACTGGGCACCGTGGGGCTGAGCGAGGAGGCCGCCCGCGACGCCGGCCCGATCGAGGTCTACTGCGCGGCCTTCCGGCCCATGCAGTCGCTGTTCGCGGGCCATGATGAACGGGTGCTGATGAAACTCGTCGTCTGTGCCGATACGCGCAAGGTGCTTGGCGTGCATCTGGTGGGCGACCACGCGGGCGAGATGATCCAGACCATCGGAATCGCGGTCAAGATGGGGGCGACCAAGGAAGACTTCGACCGCACCATGGCGGTGCATCCGACCATGGCCGAGGAACTGGTGACGATGAAATCTCCTGTGCGAACGGCTTGATTTTCAGGGCCGACAGGCACAGGTAACGAGGGTATTGCGGCGCGGCCACGGGGGTGCGCCAATGGCATAACAAGGGGATAACCTTAATGGCTGGACAGTCAGGCGGACCCTGGGGCGGCGGTGGCGGCTCCGGTGGTGGCGGAAACAGGGGAAATGGCGGTGACGACCGCGGGCCGCGGCGGCCCGGCGAGGGCGGCGGCCAGCAGATCCCGGAAATCGACGAAATCGTCCGCAAGGGCCAGGAACAGCTGCGCGTCCTGATGGGCGGTCGCGGCGGTGGCCAAGGCGGATCCGGCGGCGGGGGTCCGCAATTCGGCCGCGGCACCGTCGGGCTGGGGATACTGGCCGTGGTGGCGCTGTGGCTTTTCGCCTCTGTCTACACGGTCCGGCCCGAAGAACGCTCGGTCGAACTGTTCCTCGGCGAACGGTTTGCCGTGGGCGAGCCGGGCTTGAACTTCGCGCCGTGGCCGCTGGTCACGCATGAAACGGTCGAAGTCACGACCAACCGGACGGAATCGATTGGTGACAGCAGTTCCGGTCGCTCGGATGTGGGCCTGATGCTGACGACAGACGCCAATATCGTCGATATCGACTTCGAAGTGGTCTGGAACGTCACAGACCCGCAGGATTTCCTGTTCAACCTCGCCGATCCGCGGGAAACCGTGCGCGCGGTGTCCGAGGCATCGATGCGCGAAGTGATTTCCGCCTCACCCCTTGCGCCGATCCTCAACCGGGACCGCGCCTTGATCGCCTCGTCGGTGCAGGAACTTATCCAGGCGACACTGAATGACTACGAGGCTGGCATCAACATCGTGCGCCTCAACTTCGACCGGGCCGACCCGCCGGGCGAGGTGATCGATGCCTTCCGCGACGTGCAGGCCGCCGAACAGGAACGCGACCGGTTGGAACGGCAGGCCGACGCCTACGCCAACCAAGCCCTCGCCGATGCCCGCGGGCAAGCGGCGGAAGTTCTGGAACAGGCGGAAGGCTATCGCGCGCAGGTCGTCAACAACGCACAGGGTGAGGCCAGCCGCTTCCTGTCCGTCTTGCGTGAATACCAGCAAGCCCCGGACGTGACGCGTCAGAGGATCTACCTTGAAACGATGGAACAGGTGCTTGGCGGAATGGAAACGATCATCCTCGACACCGAGACCAGCGGTGCCGGGGCCGGGGGCGTGGTGCCCTATCTGCCGATCAATGAACTTCGCAACCGGGGGAACAACTGATGATGCGCAAGGCGACCTTCATAATTCCCGCCATCGTGGTGGCTATCGCGCTGTTATTCAGTTCGATCTTCGTGGTGGATGAACGCCAGCGCGCGCTGGTGATGCAATTCGGGCAGATCCGGCAAATCATCGACGAGCCGGGCCTGAACTTCAAGATCCCCTTCATCCAGGAAGTCGTCTATTACGAGGACCGGATCCTGTCGATCGACACCGCCGCGATCGAGGTGACGCCCTCGGATGACCGGCGTCTCGTGGTCGATGCCTTCGCCCGTTGGCGGATCGTCGATACCGAACAGTTCCGACTGGCTGTAGGTGTCGGCGGCTTGCGCCGGGCCGAAGGGCTGTTGGAGGATATCCTGAACCCGCAGATCCGCGAGGTTCTGGGCTCCGAAGGGGTGACATCCAACACCATCCTGTCGGCAGACCGGGCCAACCTGATGCGCCTGATCACAGAACAGGCACGTGGCCTTGCCGCACCCCTTGGCATCGACGTGCTTGACGTGCGGCTCAAGCAGACCTCTCTGCCGCAGCAAAACCTTGAAGCCACGTTCGAAAGGATGCGGGCCGAACGGGAACGCGAGGCGACGGATGAACGCGCCCGCGGTCAGGAAGCCGCGCAGCGGGTCCGCGCACAGGCCGACCGGACGGTTGTGGAGCTTGTCTCCGAAGCCGAACGGGAAGCCAATGTCATCCGTGGTGAGGCCGACGCGGAACGCAACCGGATCTTCGGCGAAGCTTTCGGGCAAGACCCCGATTTCTTCGAATTCTACCGCTCCATGTCCGCGTATGAACTGGCGCTCGGCGGCGAGAACTCGTCGATGGTGTTGAGCCCGACAAGTTCGTTCTTCGATTTCTTCTCCGCGCCGCAGGGCCGAGAGGGCAGGCAGACCATCGAAGCGAACGTCACCGGCGATCCCGACGACGTCCGCGAAGGGCTTGTCGACGAGCCCGAGACCTTGCCGGAAGAATTGCTGGAGCGTCCCGAACCGATGGACACGGAGGGGCCGGCCGTCCCCGAGTCGGAGTGACAAGATGATCCAGACGATCCTCTGGGGGCTCGGACTGGTGCTTGTGATCGAGGGGCTGGCCTATGCGCTGGCCCCTTCGACTATGAAAGACCTGATGGCGCGGATGCAGCATGAGCCCGAGGAAACCCTGCGCATCGCGGGCTTCGCGGCGCTGGTGATCGGCACCGGGCTGGCGTTCCTGAGCCATCTGCTGGGCGGTTGATCCCTGCTGATCAGGCCGCGTTCGGCAGCCCGACCATGGCGCGAATGTCCCCCGGCCGCAGTCCGTCCTCGCGGAATTTGCGCAAGGCGCGCGCATCGTCGCGCTTGGCCAGCCGCTTGCCGCCTTCGTCGCGGATCAGCGGGTGGTGGTGGTAAACCGGCGTGGGCAGGCCCAGCAGGCGTTGCAGCAGCACGTGGATCGGGGTGGCGTCGAACAGGTCCGCGCCGCGCACCACGTGGCTGATGCCCTGCGCCGCGTCATCGATCACCACGGACAGGTGGTAGGAGGTGCCGAAATCGCGCCGGGCCAGCACCACGTCGCCGATCTGCAACAGGTAGCTGTCACGCGACGGCGTGATCCGGCCGGCATGGTCCGGGCCGGTTTCGGTCAAGGTGAGGTCACCGGGGTCGAGCGCCGCGAGCGCCCCCGCCATGTCGAGGCGCAGGTGCCGGTCCACCGGACGCGGTGGCAACGGACCTTCGGGCGGCGATATCGGTCGGCAGGTGCCGGGGTAGACCGGGCCATCGGGGCCGAATGCAGGCGAGCCGCCTTCCTGTGGCGCGCCGAGGGCGGCGGCGATGTCGCGCCGGGTGCAGGTGCAGGGGTAGAGCAGCCCGCGCACCCAGAGCGCATCCAGTGCCGCGGCGTAATGCGTCATCCGCCCGGATTGGCGCATCACCGGACTGTCCCAAGTGATCCCCAGCCACGCCAGATCTTCGTAGATCAGATCTTCCCATTCCGGGCGGGCGCGGGTCTGGTCGATATCCTCGATCCGCAGCAGGAATTCGCCCCCCGCCTCGCGCGCCATGTCATGCCCCAGCAGCGCCGAATACGCATGGCCAAGGTGCAGCGGGCCGGTCGGAGAAGGCGCGAAACGTGTTCGGAAGATCACGTATGTTCAAGGACATAGACGGTGGACTTCATGTCCAGCCCGGGTAGGTGCGGGCCGTGCTCCTCGAACCGGGGCAGAACCACGCCCGCCTCGACCGCGCGCGCGATGCGGGCGGGAAATTCCGGCAGGTTGAGCGCGTGATCGTTGAACGACAGAACGAAAAGCCCGCCGGGCGCAAGATGCTCAAGGCAACTGTCGAACAGGTCCAGCGGCGCCGCACCGGGGCCGATCACGCCCACCGCCGCGACCGCGTCATAGCGCCGGTCGGGCAGGTTGTCGGGTAGCCACAGGTCGCGGTAGACGCCAAGCGCGCGTGCCTTGTCCAGCATGCCCGGCGACAGGTCGCTGCCGTCGATCGTGGTAAAGCCCGCCTCGGCAAAGGCGGCCCCGGACAGGCCGGTTCCGCAGCCCATGTCGAGGATTTCCGCGTCCGTGGCAAGGCCGCAGCGGCGGAGCGCCTCGGCACAGCGCGCGGGGGTGGCATAGCCATGCGCGCCGGTCTCGGCATCGTAGCTGTCGGCCCACTCGTCATACAGGTCGCGGAGCGCGTCGTCGCCCGAAACCTCGTAAACTTTCTTCAGGAATTCTTGTGTCATGCGACATTGTTAGCATCCGCGCTCAGGCCGCGTCCAGCCTTGTCGCCTGCAGCCAGCCCTGCCATGCCGCCTTGGCGCGGTCGGTATAGCCCTTGTAGCGCGCCTTGCGATTCTTGCGCCCACCCTTGAGGTCGACCGGTGGAAAAAGTCCGAAATTGACGTTCATCGGCTGGAAGGTCTTGGCCTCCGCCCCGCCTGTTATGTGGTGGATGAGCGCGCCCATGGCGGTTTCCTGCGGCACCGGCGGCAGCAGGGTGCCCAGAGCTTCCGCTGCGGCGAGGCGTCCGGCCAGCAGCCCCATGGCGGCCGATTCGACATACCCCTCCACCCCGGTGATCTGGCCGGCAAAGCGGACATGCGGACGGCTGCGCAGGCGCATCTGGTCATCAAGAAGTGTCGGCGAGTTGATGAACGTGTTGCGGTGGATGCCGCCAAGCCGCGCGAAGCGGGCCTCCTCAAGCCCGGGGATCATGCGGAACACCTCGGTCTGGGCACCGTATTTCATTTTTGTCTGGAAGCCCACGATGTTGAACAGCGTGCCCAGCTTGTTGTCGCGGCGCAGTTGCACGATGGCATGGGGTTTCACATCGGGCTGGTGCGGGTTGGTCAGGCCGACGGGCTTCATCGGGCCGTGGCGCAGGGTTTCGCGGCCGCGTTCTGCCATCACCTCGATCGGCAGGCAGCCGTCGAAATAGCGCGCGGTTTCGCCGTCGTGGAACTCGGTCTTCTCGGCGGCCAGCAGCGCGTCGATGAACGCGTCGTAAGTGTCACGGTCCATCGGGCAGTTGAGGTAGGCTGTGCGTTCCTCCTCCGTCTCGCCCTTGTCGTAGCGTGACTGCATCCAGGCCTTCGACATGTCGATGCTGTCGGCGTGGACGATCGGCGCGATGGCGTCGAAGAAGGCAAGGCTGTCCTGCCCGGCTTCTTGCGCGATGGCCTCGGCCAACGCGCCGGAGGTCAGCGGCCCGGTGGCGATGATCGCCGGACCGTCATCGGGCAGGGCGGTCACCTCGGCCGCGTCCACGCTGACCAGCGCGTGCGCGCGCAGGCGCTCGGTGACGGATTGCGCGAAGGGGTCGCGATCGACGGCAAGGGCGCCACCGGCGGGCAGGCGATGACGGTCGGCCATTTCCATGATCAGGCCGCCCGCTTCGCGCATTTCCCAGTGCAGCAGGCCGACGGCGTTCTGTTCGTCATCGTCCGAGCGGAACGAATTGGAACAGACCATCTCGGCGAGATTGCCGGTGTGGTGCGCGAAGGTGCCGACCTTGGGCCGCATTTCGTGGATGACGACGGGCACGCCCATGTTGACGGCCTGCCACGCGGCTTCCGACCCGGCCATGCCGCCGCCGATGATATGGATCGCTTTTGTCATGTCCCGCGATGTAGGGCAGTGCGGCGGCGATGCCAAGCCCGCTCAGCCCGCGAGGCGCCAGCCCCGGCTGGTCCGGGGGGGGGGCGTCAACCGGCCCAGCAGGCCGACCAACAGCGCCAAAAACAGGCACAGGCCGCCGGTCACGAGGTTCAGCCCGTTATCCAGCCCGAGGCCGAGCAACCAGAGCTGCTGCCCGGTCACCAGCGCCAGCCCGATCCCGCAGACCGTATGACAGCGCAGCCCGAAGATCAGCCAGGTCGCCGCGAAAAGAACAACCGCGCAGAGCATCACCACCCCGATCCATTCTTCCTGACGGATCCAGACGCCCCCGTCATGGCGGGCGGTATGGGTCACCGACAGGCTGTTAAGCGCGATCACCATGAAGGCAAGCGACAAGGCCAGGCGGCTGGCCAGATGGACGATCCGGATTGTCAACATTTCCGCGCCTCAAGGTATTTTTCTTGTTCACATATCTTCGGCGCAGGGGGATTCATTTGAAAGGAATTTTGTTGCAAAGGCGTATGTGCAGAAATATCTGGTCGCCGCGACCAACCTAGTCATAGCACAGGCGGCCGCGCATGTTTGCGAAACAGGCGGTGATCCAATTGACCGTGGAATTGACAGCGGTGTCGGTTTTGCGAGAATTGTGATAGGCTATCCAGAAACTGACGATTGCCGGATCTTCCGCGTTGTCGAACGGGCGCAGGTCCGGATCCTGATCCGCAAGTATTTTCGGAAGCAATACCGGCAGACGGCTGGATTTCGCAATCACCTGGGCATCATGGAAATTGCTGGCGCGCATTATCGGGGCGGTTTGGAAGATGCCCCGTGCGCGGCGCATGGGCTCGAACGAATCCAGTTCCTCCAATACGCCGATCCACGCCCCGTCGCGGGGCGAATCGTCGTAGCTATAGACCTTGAACCCGTATTGTCCGACGCGCTTGGTGATCAGCCGGCCCCGCGTCGGCGGCACGTCCATGAGCATCACGTCAACGTCGCCCAGCCCCTCGGACCCGACCCGATTGTGCAGTTCAAGCCGGTACTCGGGGTGCTGGGCGTAAAAGTGCCCACTCTGGGCGCCGAGCAACGGGCCGAGGACGATGGGCGGCGCGCCGATGCGCAGCTTGACGGTCCGGGCCGATGCACTGCTGAGGGCCAGCTTGTTCGCTTGCGTGTTCAACCGGGCATCGAAATCCTCGATCAGGTTGAGGAGATCCCCGATTGCAGGGTTCAGGTTCCATTCGCCCGAGGATTTAATGAAAGGCTGCGCACCCAGACTGTTGGCAAGCCGCTCTATTCTTCTTGAAACGGTGGCGGCATTCGTGCCAAGTTGCCGCGCGGCTGAGACCATGGTGCCAGATTTGTGAACCGCCAGAAGAAACTTGAGATCGTCCCAGTTTTCCACGGCAATCAGACCTTTCCATAAATTAAAACCCGATGCTTTAATATAGGTTAAAAGTGATGGAGGGTCAAATGAGAAACCGGGCCATGCAGCTGGCCCGGGTCATATTCGAAAAGAGGCATTTTACCCCGGTTGCTCTGATCCGCGTTTTTGCCACTCCTCCATCCGGCCGCTATTGAGGTTGAACGCTTCATGCACCTCGTAAAGCGTGTAGCGCCCGCCCCCATAAAGGATCAGCGGCACCGCGAAGACCGACACCAGCGTGATCTTCACCGCGAGGGCAGGATCGCCGTCGGGGTTGGTCATGATCGCCGGCAGAACCAGCAAAGCCATCGCCATGGCGGCCACCATGGAGGTGCGGATGCCGAGGATCAGCCAGAAACTGAGCACGAAGAACAGCGCGGCCAGCGCGGCGGAGTGGTATTCAAGTCCCTCCATGTTGCCCACGACGGTGGGCACGTTGCAGTCGCGCAGTTGCGGGATGAGACCGATCGCGGCCTCGATCATCAGCGTTGCCGAGAGGCAGACGCGAAAGTTAAGGCGAAGCCATTCGGTAAGGTTTTCCATCTCAGTGCCCCGGTTGCTCAGGTGTCTCGATGATCGCAACATGGCAGCCAATTGCGGCAGGAGGTTGCCGTGACGGCGGAACCTTCAAGGATTATTAACGCTTTACTGGGAAACGGGGCGACGTTTTCGACGGTATTGTTTCCGAAATGCCAAACTTACCTGTCGTTTTGGATAGGTATCTGGCGAATTTGTGGCAATAGACGCGACGTCTCTTGGCGATTGTTAACCGTTGCGCGCCGATCGAATCCGTCGCTGGCAAACGGCTTGGGACGAAGAACCGCCACGCACCGGGTCAGGTGTGCATGGCGGCGGGATCGGGACCATGAGGCGCCCCCTGTCAGCGTGCGGTGACAGTATCGGTGAAGATGTTGTCGATCGGGGCCGGCACGTCATCCGTCGCCGGCATGCGTGCCGGACGGGATGGCCCGACAGTGCCGGGGTCGGGCTTCGCGGCGGCGAGGGGCGTGGTCTGGGCGGCGCCGCCCGCGGCCGTCGGGGCCGGCCGGGGGCGCAGCGGTTGCGATGGCTCCACCCTGCGGGGGATGACCTTGCGCCGGATCGCGCTGCGCATCCGCTGGTCACGCGGTGCGTTTTCGAGATAGGTCAGCATCAACGCCGCAATCAGCACGAGGTCGTGCCAGAAGCTTCCAAGCTCATCCTGCACCCCCAGTTCGATCATGTGCAGGTAGCTTGCAAAGAATGTCATCAACCCCAGAACCAGCGCGGCCGGGCGCATGAAAAGCCCGATCATCACCATGAAGGCCAAGGCGAAGACGATCATGGCCGACAATGGCTCGGCAATGTGCACGGGCAAAACCTGCGCGACAAGCACGGTCAGGCTGGTGCCGGGAATGAGGTTGAGCGCGACCGCAAGAAAATAAGAGGCGATGACAATGCGCAACAAGTTCTGCGCGGTAGCGTTGAGCGTGATGCGGTCGGCACCTTGATGTGTCATGGCCAGATCTTTGCGGTCAGTCAGCCCTTGGCTGCGGATACGCCTTTCGGCGTGGCGAGTTCTCTGTGCCCGGTATGGGGCTGAATTGGGGCGGATTTGGCGTGCATTTAAGGAAAAGGCGGTGCTTTCGCGGGGCATGGGCCGGGCCAAATTGTGGCATGACGGGGGCAGCGCCTTTGACGCGTGTCCCCGCCGCATGCTGATGGTGCGGCAGGGATATTGAAGAGTGCGGCAACGATCAGGCGAAGGCCGCGCCGCCACGGCGTCGATCGACCGAGAGCGCCCCGGCGCCATGTGCGACCAGCAGCAGGTATCCGCCCGTCATGGCTAGGTTTTTCAGGAACATCACCTGCTGCATCTCGTTTACCGGAAGATGGTAGAGAAACGCGGTGACAATCGAGAACGCCGCCAGTGCCAGCGCCACGGGCCGGGTCATGAAGCCGACGGCAAGCGCGAGGCCGGCGATGATCTCGAACAGAACCGCGGGCCAGGCCAGGAAAGCGGGCAGGCCGCCAGAGGCGAGGTAACCGGAAAAGCCTTGCACATCGCCAAGCTTGCCGAACCCGGCGACAATGAAGATGAGGGCCAGCAGAACGCGGCCGGCGGGGTGGGCGTAGGTTTCAAGCGTAGACATTGAGATATCTCCTTTGGGCAGATGCGCTGAGATGCAGCGTCCCATAGCTCATGCCTTGAAAGAGGTTGGTGTCTCAACGCACAGTTATGCGCGAGTGCGCGCCAGTGCTGCGCGCAATTGCACTTACGCGGGTTCGATCAGATCCCACCGGTTGCCATAAAGGTCGCGGAAGACGGCAACGGTCCCGTAGGGTTCGTGCCTCGGCTCTTCCTCGAACACCACGCCTGCGGCCTGCATCCGGGTTCGGCAGGCGCCAAAATCATCCGTGTGCAGGAAATACCCCACGCGCCCGCCCGCGTGCTGGCCTATATGGGCCAGCTGGTCGCCGACGGCGCGGGCAATCAGGAATTGCGTCGGTGCGGCGGCATCGGGCGCCATGCGCACCCATCTCTTGCCGCCGCCCATCCCGGCATCTTCCAGCACCTGCCAATCCAGCGCGGCGCGGAACCAGTCAATCGCTTCGTCATAGTCGCGCGCGAGATAGGCAACGAGGGCAAGCTCAGCCCTCGCCATCGCCCTCTTCCTCGACATGCTGTTCCGCGATCCACGCGACCGAGACCACTTCTTCGCCCTTGGCGGTGTTGAAAACCTTCACCCCACCGGCAGAGCGCGAGCGGAACGAGATCCCCTCGACCGGGCAGCGAATGGATTGTCCCTTGGAGGTGGCCAGCATGATCTGGTCGCTCATCTCGACCGGGAAACAGGCCACCAGCGGCCCGCCGCGCATCGCCTTGTCCATCGCGGCCACGCCTTGGCCGCCACGCCCGCGCAAGGGGTAATCGTGGCTTGACGACAGCTTGCCGGACCCCTTGGCGGTGATCGTCAGGATCAGGTCCTCGGCGGCCGACATCTCGGCGTAGCGCTCCGGCGAGAGGTCGCCGGTGGCCGGTTCGTCCTCTTCGCCCGCCTCGGTCACGCCGGCCATCAGGCGGCGCTGCTTGAGATAGGCGGCGCGTTCCTCGGAACTCGCCTCGAAATGGCGGATCACGGCCATGGAAACCACGCGATGCCCGTTCGACAGGCGGATGCCGCGTACCCCGGTCGAGTCGCGACCCTTGAAGACGCGCACATCGGTCGCCCGGAAGCGGATCGCGCGGCCCGCGTCGGTCACCAGCATGACGTCGTCATCCTCCGCGCAGATGCGCGCGTTGACGAGGCTGACCGAACCGTCCTCGGGCAATTTCATCGCGATCTTGCCATTGGCGCGCACATTGGCGAAATCCGACAGCGCATTGCGCCGGACGTCCCCCGCCGAGGTGGCGAACATGATCTGCAATTCGCCCCAGTGATCCTCGTCCCGGTCGATGGGCAGCACCGCGGCAACCGACACGCCCATAGGGATCGGCAGGATATTGACGATGGCCTTGCCGCGCGAGGTGCGCCCGCCCTGCGGCAGGCGCCATGTCTTCAGCTTGTAGACCATCCCGTCACTGGTGAAGAACAGAAGCGGCGTGTGCGTGTTGGCGACGAAAAGGTTGGTGACAACGTCATCCTCTTTCAACTCGCCGCCCGAAAGCCCCTTGCCGCCGCGCTTCTGGGCGCGGAAATCGGCCAGCGGGGTGCGCTTTATGTAGCCACCCGCCGTCACCGTCACGACCATGTCCTCGCGCTCGATCAGGTCCTCGTCTTCCATGTCGCCGGACCAGTCGACGATCTCGGTGCGGCGCGGCACGGCGAACTGGTCGCGCACCTCGGCCAGTTCGGTGCTGATGATGTCGAGGATGCGCTCGCGGCTGGCGAGGATGGCGAGGTAATCCTTGATCTTGCCGGCAAGCTCCTGCAACTCGTCGGTGACTTCCTTGACGCCGATCTGGGTCAGGCGTTGCAGCCGCAGGTCGAGGATCGCGCGGGCCTGCGTTTCCGACAGGTTATAGGTGCCGTCGTCGTTCATCTTGTGGGTCGGATCGTCGATCAACCGGATGTAATCGGCGATCTCGGCTGCGGGCCAGCGGCGCGTCATCAGTTTTTCGCGCGCCTCTGCGGCGTCAGCGGATTGGCGGATCGTGGCGACGACCTCGTCCACGTTCGACACCGCGACCGCGAGGCCGCAGAGCACATGCGACCGTTCGCGCGCCTTGCGCAGTTCGAAGGCGGTGCGCCGGGCGACCACGTCTTCGCGGAAGTCGAGAAACGCGGTAAGAAAGCGGCGCAGCGTCAACTGCTCGGGCTTGCCGCCATTCAGCGCCAGCATGTTGCAGCCGAAATGCGTCTGCATCTGGGTAAAGCGAAACAGCTGGTTCAGCACCACCTCGGGCGTCGCGTCGCGCTTCAACTCGATCACCACGCGCACGCCGACTCGGTCGGATTCGTCGGCGACGCCGGAAATGCCTTCGAGTTTCTTTTCGCGCACGAGGTCGGCGATCTTCTCGATCATCGAGGCCTTGTTAACCTGGTAGGGGATCTCGTCGAGGATGATGGCGAAGCGGTCCTTGCGGACCTCCTCGACCCGCGTCTTGGCGCGGACGATGACGCTGCCGCGCCCCTCAAGGTAGGCCTTGCGCGCGCCGGAACGGCCAAGGATGATGCCGCCCGTGGGGAAATCGGGCGCCGGGATATACTGCATCAGCTCTTCGCTGGACAGGTCCGCGTTCTCGATCAGCGCCTGGCAGGCGTCGATCACCTCGCCCAGGTTGTGCGGCGGGATATTGGTGGCCATGCCGACGGCGATGCCGCCCGCGCCGTTGACAAGCATGTTGGGAAAGCGCGCCGGCAGGACGGATGGCTCCAACTGCTTGCCGTCGTAATTGTCCTGGAAATCGACCGTGTCCTTGTCGATGTCGGCCAGAAGGTAATTGGCGGGCTTGGCCATCCGCACTTCGGTGTAGCGCATGGCGGCCGGGTTGTCGCCGTCCATGGAGCCGAAATTGCCCTGCCCGTCGAGCAGGGGCAACGACATCGAGAAGGGCTGCGCCATGCGCACCAGCGCATCGTAGATCGCGCTGTCGCCATGCGGGTGATACTGGCCCATCACGTCGCCGATTGGGCGCGCCGACTTGCGGTAGGGCTTGTCGAAGGTGTTGCCGGTTTCGTGCATCGCGTAGAGAATGCGGCGATGGACCGGTTTCAGCCCGTCGCGCAGATCGGGGATCGCACGGGAAATGATCACGCTCATCGCGTAGTCGATGAAGCTGGTCTTCATCTCTTGCGCGATGGAGATCTGCGGCCCCGTGGGCACAGGCGCGCCGGCGCCGTTTTCGTCCGTGTTTTCAGGGGGTTCTGGGGTATCGCTCACGCCGGATGCTCGCTTTTTGTCGCGTGTCTATATCTTGTTGATCCACAGTATAGAGAGCCGGGATATGGGGTGCAATGGGGCGTGCCCCACCCGATTGGCACTCAGCCCGATAAACGGGTAACAACCTGTTTTGTTTGATTTTTAACGGGGCGGTGGCATGATTTCGGCACCATGAGGCAAGAAAACGAGGATAAAGACATGGACGCGACCCCCACCGAACTGATGCTCAAGGGCTACGGTCTGACCACCGCCGAGATGTTCTACCACATGCCGGACCATCCGCATGTTCTCAACAGCTTCATCTGGCAGGACTACGACCTTGCCCCCGATCATCCGCGCTTGTTCGGCTTCATCGAGTTCTGGCAGCAGGAAATCGACGGCCCGCTGCATTCGGTGCGCTTCACCCACCGCAAGATGATCCGCGCGGGCGAATGGCGCAACGTGGTGGGCGAATTTACCATTCACTGAACAGGGCGGCCCCTGACAAACGACGGGGCGCGGTTCGGGGCGCGTTTCATCTGTCGTCGCGCGAATAACGCCGCAGGCGCCGCGCGATCGCCAGACCGCCCCCCGGTCTGGCGATTGTCTGGTGCGAGCGCAACGCGGCAGGTTTCGCGGATGTTGCGGGATAAAGCGCCTCGCTCCAATCTTGGGTCGCCATCCCGCGGCCTGGCGATCGCGCGCCTTGCACGGGATGCGGGGCAGCCCGCCTCAGGCCAGTTCCGTCACCACATGCGCGCCCGCCTCCAGCGTGCCGTGGACCGGGCATTTGTCGGCAATCTCCAGAAGCCGCGCGCGCTGCGCGTCGTCGAGGTCGCCCTCCAGCGTGATCCGCCGGTGGAACTGGTCGATGCGAGAGCCGTTGCCCTCGGCGTCCTGCGCGTGCACCTTGTCGTGGCTGATATCGACCGAGACATGGGTCAGCGGCCATTTCTTGCGCCGCGCATACATCCGGATCGTCATCGAGGTGCAGGCGCCCAGCCCCGCAGCAAGGAACTGGTAAGGGGTAAAGCCCTTGTTGGTGCCGCCATAGGCCTCGGGTTCGTCGGCGGTGGCGTGGTGGATCAGCCCGGCCTGCACATCCTGCCGGAAGCCGTCCGGGTCGGCCTCGCTGACGCGGGTGACGCCCTCGGGCACGCCGGCGGGCGGGGCGGGGGCGTTGAGGTCGAGGTATTTGCCCGCCCATGCGGCGATGACCTCGGCGGCGTAATCGGCATCCTCGGCCCGCGTGATCAGGTGGTCGGCATCGTCCAGCGTCACGAAGCTTTTCGGGTGCTGGGCCGCCATGAAGATCTGCGAGGCGTTGTCGACGCTGACGAAGGTGTCGCGCGGTGCGTGGAGGATCAAGAGCGCCTTCTTCATGTCCTTGATCGCCGGGCCCAGCGCCTCGGCGCGCACATCCTCGACAAATCCCTTGCCGATGCGCAGCGTGCGCCCGGCAAGCTCGACCTCGCCCGACCCGTCGGCCTCGATCCGGTCCAGCGCGTCGCCGAAGTTATGCGTGACATGGCCCGGGTCGAACGGCGCGCCGATGGTGACCACCGCCTTGACGCTGTCGATCCGTCCCGCCGCCTTCAACACCGCCGCGCCGCCAAGCGAATGCCCGATCAGCAGCGTGGGCGCCATGTCGCGCGCGCCCAGCGCCTTGGCCGCGGCGTCGAGGTCATCGACATTGGAGGAGAACGAGGTGTTCTCGAACTCGCCGCCCGAATGTCCCAACCCGGTGAAATCGAAGCGCAAGACCGCGATCCCCATCGCCGAAAGCCGCGCCGCGATGCGCCGTGCCGCCGCGATATCCTTGCCGCAGGTAAAGCAATGCGCCAGCAGCGCCGTGGCCATATGCGGGCCTTCGGGTAGGTCCAGCCGCGCGGCGAGGTCGTGGCCGGCATGGCCGGGGAAGGTGAAACGTTCGGTGGGCATCGGGGTCTCCTGTCTCGGGCGCGGCAACCATGTGCCAGGGTGGGAGGACCCGCAACCGCCTGTTGCAGCGCCTCACGCCCGTGTGTTGTTACGTGTTGAGTGCGGGGCACGCCCGGATGCGGGGAAACCGCCTTGCGCCCCGTCCGGGGATGGGGTTGTCTCTTTGCGCGTACAGGGCATCGTGCCCTGTCGCGGCACGGGACCATACGCATTATGGAAGAGATCTGTCAGCAAAGCCTGCCCTTCGCGCCATGGCTGCACGGCCCGGCGCGCCGCCTGCCGGGGATCCAGCCGCTGGACATGGGCGACTGGCTGGTGCGCGACGAGGCGTTCGCGGCGCAGATGGCGCTGCGCGACCGGCTGCTGGAAACGCGGCGCGGCGACGTGTTCCGCGCCGAACCGGGGGCCGAGGCGGCGGCGCGCGAAGTGCTGGCGCTGGTGCTGTCGCGGCTGGGGCCGGGCTACACCTTCGGGCCAGAGACGGTGACGCGGCCCGATGGTGTCCGGGTGGCGCTGGATGGCGATCATCCGCTGGTCACCGCCGCGCGGCTGGTGCAGGAGGATCTGTGCCTGCTCGTGCAGCCCGACGGCGCGGCCGAACATGTGATGACGGCCGCCGTCCTGTGCTTTCCGGCAAGCTGGACGTTGGCCGAAAAGATCGGCCGCCCGCTGACCGCGATCCACGGGCCGGTGGCGGAGTATGACGCTGGCCTTGCCCGCCGCGTGCAGCGCCTGTTCGACGCGCTGCATCCCGACCGGCCGCTGTGGCGGGCCAACGCGCTTCTCTACCACGATCCCGCGCTCTACCAGCCGCGGCGCGAGGACGATCCGCGCACGCCACCGACGGGCCGCGCCGATTACCTGCGCTCCGAACGCCAAAGCCTTCTGCGGCTGCCCGAAACGCGGGCGGTGGTATTTTCCATCCACACCTGGGTGGTGCCGGTCGCATGGCTGACGCAAGAGCAGCGCGCCGGCCTTGACACCCATCCCGTGGAGACCGCAGGGCAGGGCGCATGACATCGGTTCAGGAACAATACGACGCCTTTCCCTACCCGGAACGGGACCCAGAGGAGGAGCGCACCCGCCTGATCACCGGATCGCCTTCGCACCCTGTCGAGATCGACCATTTCCTGTTCGCGGGCAAACGCGACTGGTCGCAGCCCTTCCGCGCGCTGGTGGCGGGCGGTGGCACCGGCGACGCGCTGATCCAGATGGCGCAGGTGCTGACAACCGCCCGAAAACCCTACGAGATCACCTATCTCGACCTCTCGGCCTCCGCGCGTGAAGTGGCCGAGGCGCGCGCAAAGGTTCGCGGACTGAAGGACATCCGCTTCGAGACCGGCTCGCTGATGAACGCGGCGCAATACGGGCCGTTCGACTACATCGACTGTTGCGGCGTGCTGCACCACCTGCCGCACCCGCAGGAAGGGTTCAACGCGCTCGCCGGTGCATTGAAACCCGGGGGCGGCATCGGGCTGATGGTCTACGCGCCTTACGGACGCTCGGGCGTCTATCCCCTGCAAGAGGCCTTCGCCACGCTGTTGCAGGGCGAGCCGAAGGACCGGCTGAAGGCCGCGCGCGCCATCCTCGACCGCCTGCCGGAGGGGCACCCGTTCAAGCGCAACGAGGGCCTCGTCGATCACGAACAGGGCGATGCGGGCTTCTATGACCTCCTGCTGCACAGCCAGGACCGGCCCTACACGATCCGCGAACTTCACGAGACGCTCGGCGCGGCGGGGCTTGCCGTCACCGGCTCGCCACACGCCTATGCCTATGACCCAAAGCCCTACCTGCCCGATGCCGGGCTGCTTTACGGGCTTGACGACCTCGCGCGGATGGAGGTGGCCGAAAAGCTGCGCGGCACGATCAAGACGCATGTGCTCTATGCGGCGCCATCGGGCCAGTCAGAGGGTCGGGTCGCTGCCCCGGCGCCCGGGTTGGTGCCGCATTTCAAGGGCGGCAACGCGGCGCGCATGGCGCAGGCGATCGCGCGCAAGGGGGTGCTGCCCCTGAACCTGAACGGCGAAAAGGCCGAGATCCCGGTCTCGGGGGCGGTGGTCAGCCTGTTGCGCCATGTCGACGGGAAGACGACGCTGGCAGAGATCGCGGCGGCGGAACGGCTCGACCCGGTCGGGTTTGCCGCGCTGTGGAACGGGTTTTCGAAGGACCTCGCGCGCTACGGGCTGCTTTACTATTCGTCCATTCTGCGCTGAGCGGGCGGGGCCGTCCTGCAACGCGTCAGCCGCGGAAATGCTTGGACAGTTTCAACCCCTGGCCCTGGTAATTGGAGGCGAGATCGGCCCCGTAAAGCACCTTCGGCGCGGCGGCCATGCGTTCATAGACAAGCCGCCCGACAACCTGCCCGTGTTCCAGCACGAAGGGTGCTTCGTGGCAGCGCACCTCCAGCACGCCGCGCGCGCCCGCGCCCCCCGCCGGGCCATAGCCGAAACCGGGATCGAAGAAGCCCGCGTAATGCACCCGGAATTCGCCCACCATGGCAAGGTAGGGCGCCATTTCGGCGGCGCAGTCGGGTGGGATGGTCACCGCCTCGCGGCTGACAAGGATGTAGAAGGCGCCCGGATCGAGGATCAGTTGGCCCCGGTCGCTTTCCAGCCGGTCCCAGAACTCGGCCGGGTCATACTGCCCGATCCGGTCAAGGTCGATCACCCCCGAATGCGGCTTGGCGCGGTAGCCGACCAGCCCGCCCGCGCCGGGCGACAGGTCGACCGAGAAGCCCAAGCCGTCGTCGATCACCGCCTCGCCCGAGACCAGCGACGTGACGGCGTGGCGCGCGCGCAAATCGTCATCCGACAGCACCGCGTGAGCGGCGCGAAACCGGACCTGATTGAGCCGCATCCCCGGCCGCACCAGAACCGAAAAGCTGCGCGGGCAGATCTCGGCATAAAGCGGGCCGGTGTAACCTTCTGGAACCCGGTCGAATTCCACCCCATGATCGGCGATCGCGCGGGTCAGGAGATCAAGCCGCCCGGTGGAACTCTTGGCATTGGCGACGGCACTGACCCCGCCCGGCAGGGCCAGCGATTCCATCAAAGGCACCACGTAGACGCAGCCCTTTTCCAGCACTGCGCCACCGGCAAGGTCCACCTTGTGCATGGTGAATTCTTCCAGCCGGTCGGCCACGCTGCGGGTCTTGCCCGGCAGGAAGGAGGCACGCACGCGGTACGCCACGGGCCCGAGCCGCAGGTCGAGGCTGGCAGGCTGCACCTGCGCCGGTGCAAGCGGGGCGTCGAGGCGGATCTCGCCGCGCGCGGTCATGGCCTCTATGGCGTGATCGGGAAGGACGCCGCAGGGGGCGGGGGATGGGGTCATCGCGGCCTCCCGATAGACGAAACCGCCCCGCCCGGCAGGGCTAGGGCGGTTTTGAGATTGGTCGGGCTAGCAGGACTCGAACCTGCGACCTTCCGTCCCCCAGACGGACGCGCTACCAGGCTGCGCCATAGCCCGACATTTCGCCGTTCTACCGATTTTGCCTGCGCGTGCAAGCGGGAATGACCGGGAAAAAGAGGCATCGACGCGATTTGTCACTCACCGGGATGGTGGCTGCGCAACCGGGTTTCCAGCGCCTCAAGCCGCTCGATCATCGGCGCCAGCTGCGTGCGTTGCGCATCGCTGAGCGGCACCGCCTCGTGCAGAAGCGCCCGCAACTCCGATAACGGCGTGGGCGGCGGCGCCGCCTGCGCGCCCGGCCCGGAATCGGGCTCCGTTTCTGGCGTGTCCTCTGGCGCGGGCGCTTCCGGGGCCTCTGGCGTGTCCTCCTGCGTGGGGGCGGCGGCCGGGGGCTCCTCGGCCGGGGCGGCGGGCGGCGATTGCCCCGTCTCCGCGGTCGGCTCGGGCTCTGCCACCGCGTCCTCGGTTTCGGGTGGATCCGGCTCCGGCGCCGCCTCTGCCGGGTCCGCGTCCGTCGCTTCGGCCTTCGCCGGTTCGGGCGCGTCCGTCCCCGGCTGGTCGGGCGCATCGGCTTGCGCCTCGGCCTCTGCTTCGGCTGCCGCTGTCCCTTTTGCAAGCGCCTCGATATCGAAGAATCCCGCTTGCGATGCCGCCACGTCATCCGATGCCGGGTCTTCCTCTGCGCAGATGTTCGCGCTTTCGGCGGCCGCGTCTTCCAGTTCATCGTCCAGCCGGGGGGAATCGTCCAGCGGGGGTGACAGGTCGGCAATCGCTGCCACACCGTCATCGGCAAGCTTCTTCTGCGCGCCGCGAATGGTCAGGCCCTGATCGTGCAACAGTACCTTGATGCCGCCGATCAACTTCATGTCGGCGGGCCGGTAATAGCGCCGCCCGCCGGCGCGTTTCACCGGCTTGATCTGGGTGAACTTGCTTTCCCAGAACCGCAGCACATGGGCCTCGATATCAAGCCATTCGGCCACCTCGCGGATGGTGCGGAAGGCCTGAGGCGACTTTTCGGCCATGTGGGCTTACCCCTTGTTGCCCGTGGCCACCCGGTCCTTCATCAGGTGCGAGGGGCGGAACGTCAGCACCCGGCGCGGCGGGATCGGGGCTTCTTCGCCGGTCTTGGGGTTGCGCCCGACGCGCGCCGTCTTGGAGCGGACGGAGAACGTCCCGAACGAGGAGATCTTGACCTGCTCGCCCGCGACAAGGCTGTCGGACATCAGGTCCAGCACCCGCTCGACCAGTTGCGCGCTTTCATTGCGCGACAGGCCCACCTCGCGGAACACAGCCTCGCTCAGGTCCATGCGTGTCAAAGTCTTGCCGGCCATTCGTCGTGTCCCTCCCTGAACGGTAGCTGCATCCTGCGCGCTTGCAGATAGCAAGTCAATATCAAGGGCTTGTGCGCCCGCGCCTTGGGCGCGTGGCCGCCGGGTCACCAGCGCAGCACCGCCGCGCCCCAGGCCAGCCCACCGCCGATGGCCTCCGCCACCAAGAGATCGCCGCGCTTGATCCGTCCCTCGGCCACGCCGACCGACAGCGCAAGTGGGATCGACGCGGCGGAGGTGTTGCCGTGGTCCTGCACCGTGACGATGACCCGGTCCATGCCGACATTCATCTTTTGCGCGGTGCGGCTGATGATGCGCAGGTTGGCCTGGTGTGGCACGATCCAATCGACATCGCCGGCGCCCAGATTCGCGCGGCGGAGCGCGGCATGCGCCGTTTCGGCAAGTTTTTCAACGGCATGGCGGAAGACTTCCTTGCCTTCCATCTTCAGCACGCCGGCCGATTGCGTGCGCGACACGCCGCCATCGACATAAAGCAGGTCGCGGTAGCGGCCATCGGAATGCAGGTCGACCGACAGCACGCCGCGATCGTCGCTGCGGCCGGTGCCGTCCTGCGCCTCCAGCACCAGCGCGCCGGCGCCGTCGCCGAACAGAACGCAGGTGCTGCGGTCCTGCCAGTCCATGATCCGGCTGAACGTCTCCGCCCCGATCACCAGAACGCGGCGCACCTGCCCCGACAGGATATACGCGTTGGCGGTCGACAGCGCATAGATGAACCCGGCGCAAACCGCCTGCACGTCGAAGGCGAAGCCGCCGGGCATGTCCAGCCCGGCCTGAATCATCGTGGCGACGGAGGGAAAGGTCAGGTCGGGGGTGGAGGTGGCGACGATCACCGCGTCGATATCGGCCGGCGTCAGCCCGGCATTGTCGAGCGCCGCGCGGGCGGCCTTGACGCCCAGATCGGAGGTGGTCTCGCCCTCGGCGGCGAAGTGGCGCCGCTCGATGCCGGAGCGGGCGCGGATCCACTCGTCCGTGGTGTCGAGGCTGGCCTCGAATTCCGCATTGGTGACGATCCGGTCAGGCAGGTAATGACCGATGCCCACGGCCACGGCGCGGCGGGTCGGTGCCGCGATCTGTCCGGTCATTCCTCGGATCCTCCGTTTGCCTGGGCGATGGCCCGTTCCGATGCCGCGATGCGGGAGGCGAGCCGCTCGCCGAAGCCCGCGGCGGAAAGCTGCGCCGCGAGCTTGATCGCCGCCGCCACCCCGGTTGCGTCCGAGGCACCATGCGATTTCACCACGGTCCCGTTCAACCCCAGAAAGACACCGCCGTTCATCCGCCGCGGGTCGATCCGTTTCGACAGCCGTCTGAGCGACGGATAGGCCAGCAGCGCGGCGGCGCGCGACAGGATGGAGTAGCGGAACGCGTCGCCGAGGAAATCGCGGATCAGCGTCGCCGTGCCCTCGCCGGTTTTCAGCGCGACATTGCCGGTAAAGCCATCGGTCACGATCACGTCGACCCGGTCGGAGGGGATGTCGCCGCCCTCGACAAAGCCGATGAAATCGTAATCGGCCGCCTGCGCGGCCCGCTCGATCGCCTGCCCGGCCAGCTTCAGCTCGGGCCGGCCCTTGAATTCCTCGGTCCCGACATTGAGCAGCCCGACACGCGGGCGCGACAACCCCATGCCGTTGCGGGCATAGCTGGCCCCCATCAGCGCGTAATGCAGCAGATCGGTCTCGTCGGCGCGGATATCGGCGCCCACGTCGAGCATGATGTTGAACCCGTGCGCATTGCGCGACGGCCAGAGGCAGGCGATGGCGGGGCGGTTCACGCCCTCGATCTTGCGCAGGCGCACCATGCTCATCGCCATCAGCGCGCCGGTATTGCCGCAACTGACCGCGACCGTCGCCTCGCCGTTGCGCACCGCCTCGATCGTCGACCACATCGAGGTTTCCTTGCCCGAGCGCATCACCTGGCTGGGCTTGTCGTCCATCTGCACGACGCCCTCGGCATGGCGCACGTCACACCGCCCGGCAAGCGCGGGCTTGCGGGCGATGAGAGGGTCCAGCGCGGCGCTGTCGCCGTGCACGATGAAACACAGGCCCGGGGCCTTGGCGGCGGACTTCGCCATGCCGTCGACAATCGCCGACGGCCCACGATCCCCGCCCATGGCATCTATCGACAGCACGACCTCGGACATTGCGGTGTCGGGCGCTTGTGCTGACTGTGCCATACCGAACCTGCCCCGGGGGATGCCGACGCTTATGCCGCGTCGTCGTCCAGATCGATCTCGTCGACCTGTGCAATCACCTCGCGGCCGGCATAGCTGCCGCAGGAGGGGCAAACGTGATGCGGGCGCTTGAGTTCACCGCAATCCGGGCATTCGTTGGGGTTGCCAGCGGTCAGAGCATCGTGGCCACGGCGCATGTTGCGGCGCGACCGGGTGACTTTATTCTGGGGGACAGCCATGTCTCAACCTTCGTGTTTGTAGCGGGGCCGACCTTGGCAGCGTTGCCCCGATTTGCGTCTGTCTAAGTTGTCTCGTCTCTTCGCGGCAACGGGGCTTTTCCGGCGGGTCCGGACCGGCCGGGCGCACCGGGTCGATGCGTCACTCCAAAGCGGCGAATGAGGCCGGGAACATACTCGGATTCCGGTATCATGCAAGCCCTAATCAAGGCGGCAGAAATCGCGTTCAGGCAGGCCCGTTCCCGCCGCCCTGCGACCCCTCCTCGTCATCGTGGTCGGGGTCTTTCCCGCCGGTCAGCGTGTCGCGCAGCGCGGCCAACCCGGCAAACGGTTTGGCATCCGCGTCGCGCAGCGGCGGCACCCCCGGCGCGGCATGGACGGCCTCGCCCAGTTCCGCCCCCTCGGCGCGCGGGTAAAGCGGCAGCGCCAGCGCCAGCGCCTCTTCCAGCACCGCGTCGAGGTCGATCTGCGCCCCCAACGGCTCGATCGTGTCATCCTCGGGCATCTGCACCTCGCCGTGCTCATCGGCGTCGGGCACCGGCATCTCGGCCAGGAACCGGCGTGTCACGGCAACGTCAAGCCGCGTCGTCACCGGTTCCAGTGTCACCACGCAGTCCTGCACGACCGTGGCGCCAAGCTCCGCCTCCAGCCGCCAGTCGGTCTTGCCCTCGGCGCGGATCTCGCCGGCAAGGCGCAGCTTGCGAATCCCCCGGATGCCAAGTCTTTCGGCCATCGCCGCGCGGTCCGGGGCGTCGGGGCGCAGGTCGAACGGGGTCGGGGCCTTGGCCGAAAGGTCGGCCACCGCGATCCGGTGGGGGGGGGCGGACGGCTCGCTCATGTTGGACTCCTGTCGTGGCGGTCGTTGCGACAGGCCAAGCGGACCTTGCCCTGTGCGCCATGGTCGGTTAAGCGGATAGGAAGCTTTGAGGGCACCCGCAAGGGGGCCACGGGCGCGGGCCGGAAATCGGTTGTGAACGGGCCATGAACAGGCGGCAGGACCGGGAGGCATCGGCGGGCCGGGGTTGAAAAGGGCGCGAAAAGGGGAACCGGGCGGATGATCGGACAGCGACGCGGTGCAAGGCTGATTCTCGCGGGCATTCTGGCGCTTGTCGTCGGGGCCTGCTCGGCGACCTACACCAACCACGGCTACATCCCGCCCGCGGAGGATCTGGAGATGATCCTGCCCGGCGTCGATACCCGCGCCAGTGTCGAGGAAACGATCGGCCAGCCGTCCACGGCGGGGGTCATGTCCAGCGACACGTGGTTCTACATCGCCTCGCGCCAGCGCCATTTCACCTACCGCGCGGCGGAAGTCGTCGAACGCGACATCGTCGCCATCAGCTTCGACGACAGCGGCACCGTGCAGAACATCCGCGAACTCGGGCTGGAGGATGGCGAGGTAGTGCGATTCTCACGTCGGGTGACGGAATCGAACATCCAGGAAGTCACCTTCCTGCGCCAGTTGATCGGCAATATCGGCCGGGTGAATATCGGCGAGGCGCTGACAGAATAGGCAGCGGCGCGTGGCCGGGTCGTGGCTCCGGCCCGCCTGCATCGCCGCGTGGTCGCGGGGAACCGTCGCGGGGATATCGTGTCAGGTGCACAGCCCTAGCCGAGAATAGAGTCGAGATTCCCGATTATGCTGACAAGCAGCGCGATGCCGCAAATCAGGATCGCCAACCAGAACACGAATTGCATGACGAATGCGGAAATACCGAGTCCCACGGCCATGTAGGGCAGACGGTGCGCCTCGTTCCGGTAGAGCCCGACAGCGCCGAGAATGACGGCAAGGCCCGCCGCACACAGGGCTGCAATCGTGATCATCAGGCCGTAATCCCGGGGCGGCGGCGTGGCGGCCGGGGCCGGCTCCCCCGAAACGGCACGCGCGGCCGATTGCGTTATCTCGGCGGCAATCGTGCCAATGACGCTCCCGCTGCTTTGCTCTTGCGGCTCGAACAATACAGATAACTGAACGAGCAGAACGACGATACTCGCAACACCGAGCATGAACCCCATCAACCCGAATTTCGCCGGGCGCTCTTGCATCACCTGGTCCATCGCATGCCTTCCGCGTCGTTTCGCGGCGCTCTGATACGGGACCGGCACGGCAGAATTATGGCAACCGTGCAAGGGCCGGACCCCGGCCAAGCCCCCGGCATCCTTGCCGTATCGGGCCCGACGGCAGCCGGGGACGCCCCGTGCACCGCAGGCCGTTCGCAACAGGGGCCGTCGCCGGTGACCGTGGACCGGGCTTCGATGCACACACCGCGACTTCTCGGGTTATTGACGCCCTCCGTGTCGTGCCCTTGTCACCATTCCGCTTTAACGCCATCATCGGCCGGCATGGGCGGTGGCGCCCGCGTTCGGGCCACCGAATTGCGGCAGGCGATGCAAGGCAAGGGGCGGGGCCGGATGCCCAATCTGACGAAAGGCAAGTTTCGCGCCCGGATCGCCGTGACCGGGGAGGACATGCGCGCGGCGCAGCGCCTGCGTCATCGCGCGTTCCGGGCCGGGGCGCCGCACGCGCCCGACGCGCTCGACGCGGACGCATTCGACCCGGCCTGCACCCATGTTCTGGTCGAGGAGAGCGCAACCGACACCCTCGTATGCTGTTTCCGGCTGTTGCCATTGTCGAGCGGCGCCGAGATCGCCGGTAGCTATGCCGCGCAATATTACGAACTCGCCGCGCTGAGCGCATTCGAGGGACCGATGGTCGAGATGGGCCGTTTCTGCATCCACCCCGACTGGCATGACGCCGATATCCTGCGCGTGGCCTGGGGCGCGATGACGGGCTATGTCGACCGAAACGGTGTCGAGATGCTGTTCGGCTGTTCGTCCTTCCAAGGCACCAACGCGGACGCGTATGCCGATGCCTTCGCGCTCTTGCGGGACAGGCACCTTGCGCCGAAACGCTGGCTGCCGCGGGTGAAGGCGCCCAACGTGGTCCGTTTCGCGCAGAAGCTGCGCCGCCGGCCCGACCTGCGCCGGGCGCAGGCGCTGATGCCGCCGCTTCTGCGCACCTACCTGCTGATGGGCGGCTGGGTCAGCGACCATGCCGTCGTGGACCGGGACCTCGGCACCCTGCACGTGTTCACCGGGCTGGAGATTCGCGCCGTGCCGCCGGCCCGTGCCCGGCTGCTGCGGGCGGTCGCGGGGTAGCGCGACAGCGGCGATCCGTCTGCACGGGGGTGCACATGGGGCGTACGGGGGGGGCACGCATGGCGCCGGGGCGAAATCGCCTACCCGGACAGCGCCCGCCAGCCGATATCGGACCGGCAGAACCCCTCTGGCCAGTCCACGCGCGCGACCAAACCGTAGGCCCTGTCGCGCGCGTCCTGCAGCGTGTCGCCGCGTGCCGTCAGCGCAAGGACACGCCCCCCCGAGGCCGTGTCGCGCCCGGCCTCGCGGGTGGTTCCGGCGTGAAAGCAGATTTCGAAGCTTGTCTCGGGCATGTCCTGCAAACCTTTGATTTCGCTTCCTTTCTCGTATGCGCCGGGATAACCCCTCGCGGCCATGACCACGGTCATCGCGTGATCCTCGGCCCATGTGACGCGGGACTCGCCCAGCCGCCCCTCGGCGGTGGCCAGCATCAGGTCGAGCGCCTGCGCACCGAGGCGCAGCATCAGGCACTGGCATTCGGGATCGCCGAAGCGCACGTTGTACTCGATGAGCTTGGGCTGCCCGTTCTCGATCATCAGCCCCGCGAACAGCACCCCGGTAAACGGCGTGCCCCGCCGCGCCATCTCCGCGACCGTCGGTTTCACGATGGACTCCAAGGCCTTGCGGGTCACGTCCTCGGTCATCGCCGGGGCCGGGCTATAGGCGCCCATGCCGCCCGTGTTGGGGCCGGTATCGCCCTCGCCGACGCGCTTGTGGTCCTGCGCGGTGCCGATGGGCAGGACGTTCTCGCCGTCGCAAAGCACGAAGAAACTGGCCTCTTCGCCCTCCAGGTACTCCTCGATCACCACCTCGGCGCCGGCCCCGCCGAAGGCACCGGCGAACATGTCGTCGACGGCGGCCAGCGCGGTCGCCTCGTCCATGGCCACGATGACGCCCTTGCCGGCGGCCAGCCCGTCGGCCTTGACCACGATCGGCGCGCGCTGCGCGCGGATGTAATCCTTCGCGGGGCCGGCTGCCGTGAAGCGTGCATAGGCGGCCGTGGGCGCATCGCAGGCATCGCAGATGTCCTTGGTGAACCCTTTGGAGGCTTCCAGTTGCGCCGCCGCCTGCGACGGGCCGAAGGTCAGGAGGCCCGCATCGCGCAGCCTGTCGGCAACCCCCGCCGCAAGCGGCGCTTCCGGGCCGATGATGACGAAATCCACCGATTCCTCGGCGCAGAGGTCCAGTACCGCGCCCGCATCCGTGGGCTCGATCGCGGCGCATTGGGCGATCCGCGAGATGCCGCCATTGCCCGGCGCGACGATCAGCTTGTCGCATTTGGGGTTCTGCAACACCGCCCAGGCCAGCGCATGTTCGCGCCCGCCGCCGCCAAGGATGAGTATGTTCATGGGTCCTGTCCCCGCCTGCCAACCTTGCCGCCTGTTAGCGAATGCCGGGTATGGGCACAAGCGCAGGCGGGTCTGGCGGCCGCGCGCGCGCCGGGCTAGGGTCGCCGCATGAGTGATTTGCTGGATGACGACATGCCGGGCAACGCGCCGGAATTCACGGTCTCGGAACTCTCGGGCGCGGTCAAGCGCACCGTGGAAGGCGCCTTTTCGCGCGTCCGCGTGCGCGGCGAGATCGGGCGCCTGTCCCGGCCACGTTCGGGGCACGTCTATCTCGACCTGAAGGATGAGCGCAGCGTTCTGGCCGGGGTGATATGGAAGGGCGTCGCGGCCAAGATGGCCACGCGGCCCGAGGAAGGCATGGAGGTGATCGCCACCGGCCGCATGACGACCTTCCCGGGACAGTCGAAATACCAGCTGGTGATCGAGGAGATCCGCCCCGCCGGCATGGGCGCGCTGATGGCGATGCTGGAAAAGCGCAAGGCGGCGTTGGCGGGCGAAGGGCTCTTTGCCGAGGGGCGCAAGCAGGCGCTGCCCTTCCTGCCGGAGGTGATCGGGGTCGTGACCTCGCCCTCGGGCGCGGTGATCCGCGACATCCTGCACCGCCTGCGCGACCGGTTCCCGCGCAAGGTGCTGATCTGGCCGGTCGCGGTGCAGGGGCAGGCCTGCGCGCCCGAGGTGGCGCGCGCGATCCGCGGCTTCAACGCGCTGCCCGCGGGCGGCCTGCCGCGGCCCGACCTTCTGATCGTGGCGCGCGGTGGCGGCTCGCTCGAGGACCTGTGGGGCTTCAACGAGGAAACCGTGGTGCGCGCCGCGGCCGAGAGTGCGATCCCGCTGATCTCGGCGGTGGGGCACGAGACGGACACGACGCTGATCGACCTTGCCGCCGACAAGCGCGCGCCGACGCCCACGGCCGCCGCCGAACTGGCGGTGCCGGTGCGCCTCGACCTGCTTGCCTGGGTGGACCAGCAGGGCGGACGGCTGAGCCACGCGGCGACGCAGGCCCTGCGGCTGCGCCGGCAGCGGTTGGGCGACGTGTCGCGTGGTCTGCCCCGGGTGGAGACGCTGCTGGAGGCACCGCGCCAGAGGCTCGACTGGCTGGGCGCCGGGCTGGACCCGG
>QVQC01000007.1 GCA_003428585.1 Nioella halotolerans | reverse complement strand
GGCCGCCGGTCTGAGCAAAGGGCAGGTAGCCGAGTTCGTCGAGGATCAGGAAGTCGAGGCGGCTAAGGGTATCAGCGGTTCGACCCTGACGATCGTCGCGGGCCTCGATATCCAGCTTGTTGACGAGGTCGACCGCGTTAAAGAAGCGCCCGCGGGCCCCGTCATGGATACAGGCGCGGGCAATACCGACGGCGAGGTGGGTCTTGCCTGTCCCCGTCCCGCCGATCAGGACGACGTTGCGCTGTTGTGCGAGGAAGTCTCCTCCGGCGAGGTCCCTGACCAGCGTTTCATTGATCTGGGTATCTTCGAACCGGAACTCTTCGATCTCCTTGGCCAATGGCAGTTTTGCGACTGCCATCTGGTACTTGATCGACCGGGCTTGCTTCTCGCTGATCTCGGCCTGAAGAAGCTCACCAATCATCCTTTGAGGGTCGTGCTGTCGCTTCACGGACACGCTGCAAGCGTGCCTCCGGCACGACGGCGAGGATCTCGTCATAGGCCGCCTTCATGCCGTCGCGCGGGACGCGCGCCTATGGCGCGACGAGCTTCAGCTGGCTCGTCGTGCCTCAGGCACGCCTTTGGCGTGACGCATCCAGAACCTGCGATCTCTTCATGGTCGGGTCTCCTCAGGGCGTCGTATCGGGCGCAATCGGCGACCGGCTCCTGAGCCAGCCGTCGCGCGAGACGCGCGCCGCTGGCGCGACGCGTCCGGGGTGGCAATCGGCGCGGGCGGCTCGGGATCGTCGTGCCTCAGGCACGCCTCCGGCGTGACGTCGGGCGAGAATGTTGAGGACGACATCGGCGGAGTGGACGCCCTGGCCAAGTGCCTCGGCGCAGGCAGCCTCGACCGCCTCGACCCCGTCAGTCAGCAGCGCGGCCAGTATTTCCACCATCTGACGATCGCCGCCCGGGACACGCTCGAGCTTGCGCCGGATCCGGCGCATGGCAGGCGGCAGTTCCCAGTCCTTGAAGGGGGCCCCATTCCGCAAGGCCCCGGGCTTGCGGGCAAGTACGGGGATGTAGTGCAGCGGGTCGTACACGGTGCGATCGCGCCCAAAAACGCGGTCGTGTCGGCCCACCACCTGGCCGTCCTGCCAGATCTCGATGCGGTCTGCGTAGGCGCGGATCTCGACCGGACGGCCGGTCGTGCCAGAGGCACGCCTTCGGCGTGACACGCGCATCCACCGAGTAACGGTTCCGGTCGAAGCGCACGAGGCAGGTCTTCGACACCGAGGCCGCCACGGCATGGAAGCCGTCAAACGGACCGGTATAAGGCACCAGACGCGGGCGCGTTCGCCAATGTCTCTCGGCCCATGTATGGATGGCTCCCGCGTGGCAAGAGCGTCTCGGTTGAAGCTGGCGTGATTTCGGTTGCGGCCATGTATACGGCGTCTCGACTGCAGCACGGTGGCTGCGCGCCCTGATGAAAGTCCGCGGTCGCTCTGGTCCCAATCAATGGCACGCGCTCTCTGGCGCTCCGGTCCGAACAGGGTGTCCTTGGCGATATGTCCGTCATTTGCCATCATCTCACGATGCACTTGCCTTCTTGTAAGAGCTGATCGCCCTTTTTCTGTCAGGCGGCGGTTGCCGCCCGGAATTCCGTCTGGTTCTTCATCACCGCGTAGGCCGTGCGCGCCATGCGGTTGGCGAGGGCAATTGCAGCCTGCTTGGGCTTCTTGCGCTGGATGATCTTCCACAGCCAGTCTTCGCCGGGCTCGCCCCGGCGCCGGGCGCTGACCTGCGCGATCGCACCAAGATAGAGCAGCCGGCGTAGATATCGGTTGCCCATCTTGGAGATGCGCCCGAGCCTTTCCCTGCCACCGGTGGAATGCGGCCTGGGCGTCAGGCCCAGCCACGCGGACAGGTCCCGACCTGACTTGAACTCGGCGATGTCGGGCAGCGCCGAGACCAGCGCGCTGGCGGTGATCGGCCCGACCCCGGGGATCGTCTGCAAGCGCTGCGCGGCGTCATTGGCCCGCGCGTCCGCGCGGATGTCTGCGGTCAGCGCCTCGATCTTCTTCTGCGTGTCGACCAGTTGGTCGGCCAGCAGGTTCAGGGCCTTGCGCGCTGGCGCGGGCAGACCGGCCCCGTCACACGCCGTGATCAGGCGCTCGACATTATGAACGCCCTTCGGGACGACGATGCCGAACTCGCCAAGATGCGCGCGAATGGCGTTCACGATCTGGGTCTGCTGACGGACCAGGAACTCCCGCGCCTTGTGTGTCATCAGCAAGGCCTGCGTGTCCTCGCTCTTCACGGGGACAAACCGCATCGAGGGGCGTGATACCGCTTCGCAGATGGCTTCGGCGTCGGCTGCATCGGTCTTGCCCCGTTTCACATACCCTTTCACGTAGCTGGGCTGCATCAGTCGAACCTCATGCCCGAGCTTGATCAACTCACGTGCCCAGTAATGCGCGCTGGCGCAGGCTTCCATGCCGATCAGGCACGCCGGCTGGCGCTGAAAGAACTCGAGCACCTGGCTGCGTCTGAGTTGGCGACGCAATGAGGGACGACCCTTGGCGTCGACACCGTGCAGCTGGAAAACGGACTTCGCCAGATCGATCCCGATTGTGATAATCTCATCCATGGATGGCTCCCTTCGTTGGCCGTGTTCACAGCACCCAACATGGCACATTGCGATGCCGGAAGCGGGAGCCATCCACTCCATCAATGGCGCGACAATGGCTTGCTCTCGATGGCAGTGATAGTGGCCGTGGCGGTCAACACAGACGGGCGGCGCGAGATCCTCGGGATCACCGTCATGCCCTCCGAGGCCGAGACCTTCTGGGCCGGCTTCCTTCGCTCGCTCACACGGCGTGGCCTGCGCGGGGTCAAGGTGGTCATCAGTGATGCTCATGAGGGCCTGAAATCCGCCACAGGCAAGGTTCTCGGCGCCGGATGGCAGCGCTGCCGCGTGCACTTCATGCGCAACCTGCTCGGGCGCGTGGGCAAGACCAACAAGCCGGTGGTCAGCGCCGCGGTGAAAACCGTCTTCGCCGAGACCGACCGCAACCAGGTCCATGCCCGCTGGCGCGAGGTCGCCGATAGCCTGCGCGAGCGGTTCCGCGATGTCGCCGAGCTCATGGACGAGGCAGAGCACGACGTGCTGGCCTACATGACTTTCGACAAGAGCCTGCGCTCGAAGCTGCACAGCACCAACCCGCTGGGGCGCGTCAACAAGGAGATCAAGCGGCGCACCAACGTCGTCGGGATCTTCCCCAACCGCGAGGCTGTCGTCCGCCTCGTCGGCGCGCTGATGCTGGAACAGAACGACGAATGGGCGGTCTCCCGCCGCTACATGCCGGTGGAAAAGCTGACGGACGTGTGCAACGATACCGACGCGGCGACAATGATCGCCGCACAGTGAACGAGCGACACCAGCTGACCTGCCCCCCGCGAGCGCCCAGCCACGCGATGGAATGCAAAATGTGCCAATCGTCATCTAGGGACTTCAGCGCCGAGTAGGCCTTTAGCTCAGACAGAGGGTCGTAGCCCGCCACGGGATGTGAAACTGTTGTCGCCATGATTGGTAAGTCTAGGGATTCCATGACTGCTCACAAGCCAGCAACGAGCGCGGGCGAGTCTGCGGTTTCCGAGCAGCGCTCCCGCATCATGAGGTCGGTCGCGCAGAAGGATACGAAACCAGAAATGGCCCTGCGCTGGGCTCTCCACGCACGCGGCTTCCGCTACCGTCTTCATACGACGAAAGTCCGCGGACAGCCCGACCTGGTCCTTCCGAAATACCGCACCGTCGTTTTTGTGCACGGCTGCTTCTGGCATCGGCATCCGGGATGCCGCTACGCGACCAACCCCAAGATGCGTGCCGAGTTCTGGGAGGTGAAGTTCGCCGCAAATGTTGCGCGGGACAGCGCCGTTCGGGCCGCGCTGCTTGAAGCGGGCTGGCGCGTCGCGACGATCTGGGAGTGTGCCCTGCGAAAACCGGAGAAGGTCGCGGCAGCGGCCGACCAGCTTTCGACATGGTTGCTCTCGGAAACGGAGACGCTCGAGCTCGGCGAGCGCGAGGTCTCGTCACCTAAAGGAGAAGGCGAAGATGTCAGCTCGTGCAGCTGATTGGTTCAGCCCGGCAGGGAATAATGCGCCTGTTGAATGTTCGATCTGAGTGTCTTCTTGCGCACGCCACTGGCGTCGAAGTGTTTAGCCGGGAGCCTAGCAAAGCCATTTGATTTTAGAGGCTTGCATCCTATACACCAAATCCGCGCAGTCATGAGGTCCGGAGAATATCGGCATTGAGAGACCGCTTCTAGGCCAGCTGGCGCCGGGACCAGTGCTCAACCCCTCCCGCATAACCCTCGAAAATAACGAGAAAATCCGGCCGCAGCCGGATCGGGAGAACGCTTTCGCGGAGGCAAGTGGCGGAGGAGGTGGGATTCGAACCCACGGTGCGCTTTCACGCACGCCGGTTTTCAAGACCGGTGCAATCGACCACTCTGCCACTCCTCCGGATCGGTCGTGGGTCTTATCGGTGATTTCATGATTCTGAAAGCGGCTTGCGCCCGTTCAGGGTGCGGGAACGCGCCGACCCCGGGAACGATGGGTTTGCAGCACGGCAGCGCTGCTGTATCCTTCGGCCCAAGTCGCACGACGGATCGCGCGGCAATCGGCATTACACCCCCTGACATGCTTGCACACTCGTGCGAAAAAGGCATGCAGGGCGGCAGAGCAGGGGAATGATCATGGGCTTGCGGACGGGATACCGGCTTTCCTGGCGCGTTGCCGGTGCCGGCGTTTTTTTGCTGGTGCTGGCCGCCTGCGAAGACGGGTTCGAGATGCCGTTCGGGCAAGGCTCCGACGAGACCGGGCGCGCGGCGCAGCGCAGCGGCGACTCGACCGTATTGGTCGACCGCGATGTCGAGGCGCCCGAGGTCTTCCAGGTCACCGATCGCGGGCTGTGGGATGGCCGCCCCTCGCTCGGCGGGGTTTGGGTCGCGCATCCCGATGCCGAGGATCCGGAGCGCGTGATCATCCGCAACGAGGAAACCGGCCAGTTCGTGATCGGCGCCCTCTTCCGGCGCGAGCGCGAAAACCCGGGTCCGATCCTTCAGGTCTCCTCCGATGCGGCGGCAGCACTGGGCATGGTGGCGGGGGCGCCGACCGAGTTGAATGTCACCGCGCTGCGCCGCGAAGAGGTCGCCGAGGGCGAGGACAGCCCGGCGCCTGATGCCACCGCCCCATCGGACGAGATCGACACCGAGGAACTCGACCCGATCGCAGCAGCCGGGGCCGCCATTGATGCTGCGGAGGCCGAGGCCCCGGCCCCCGCCAGCACGCTCGACCGGCCCTATATCCAGATTGGCATCTTCAGCGTCGAGGCCAACGCGGACCGCACCGCGCAGATGATGCGCGACGTCGGCCTTTCGCCCACCATACATGAGCAGACCAGCAGCGGCCGCAGCTTCTGGCGCGTCGTGATCGGCCCCGCCACAACGGCGGAAGAACGCAACAGCATGCGCGCCACCGTCCGTGACTTGGGCTTTGGCGACGCCTATTTCGTCACCAACTGACGCCCACAGGATCAAGAGGCCCCATGTACGCCCGATTTCGTTTCGCCCTCGCTTTCGTCCTCGGGCTTCTGGCCCTGCCCGCCGCCGCTTTCGAGACCGAGGCGACCGCGGCCTACGTGATCGACCACAATACCGGGCAGGTGCTGCTCGACATCAACGCCGACAGGCCGCTGCCGCCGGCTTCCATGTCGAAGCTGATGACGCTCAACATGGTGTTCGAGGCGCTGGAGGACGGGCGCCTGACGCTCGACACGATCCTGCCGGTCAGCGAACACGCGATGAGCTATGGCGGCTCCACCATGTTCCTCAACACCCGCGACCGGGTCAGCGTCGAGGACCTGATCCTCGGGGTGGTCGTGCTGTCGGGAAATGACGCCTCCGCCGTCCTCGCCGAGGCGTTGTCGCCGGACGGGACCGAGGCAGGGTTTTCAACACTGATGACGCAGCGCGCGCGTCAGCTTGGCATGATGAATTCCACTTTCCGCAACTCCAATGGCTGGCCCGCGGAGGGCCATGTCATGTCGGCCCGCGATCTGGGGATTCTCGCGGAACGGCTGATCACCGAGTTTCCGCAGTATTACACCTATTTCGCCCTGCGCGAGTTCGAGTTCGACGGTCGCGCGCCGGCCAACCGGTTCAACCGCAACCCGCTTCTGTCCCTGGGCATCGGCGCCGATGGCCTCAAGACCGGCCATACCGAGGCAGCGGGATACGGCCTTGTCGGGTCCGCCATGCAGGGTGACCGGCGGGTGACATTCGCCATTACCGGGCTGGACAGCGCAGAGGCGCGGGCGCGCGAATCCGAGCGTATCGTCAACTGGGCCTTCCGCCAGTTCGCCGAACGCGAGGTCGTGGCCGCGGGCACCCACGTGGCCGAGGCCGAGGTGTTCCTTGGCGATGCCGCCACGGTTGGCATGGCCGCCGCGGAGGGCGTGACGATGCTGCTGCCCGCCCTTCTGGACAGCAATCTGGAAGCGGAGGCGGTCTATACCGGCCCGATCGCGGCGCCGATCACGGAAGGACAGGAGATCGGCGAACTGGTCATTCGCGCCGAAGGGTTCGACGAACGCCGCGTGCCGCTTCTGGCGACCGAAAACGTGGGCACCGCCGGGCTCATGCCGCGCCTGCGCACCGCCTTCGAGGAGGTCTTGCGGATGGTCTTCGGCGGCGATCCGCTGTTGAGCTGATGTTCATCTCGCTTGAAGGGATCGATGGCTCGGGCAAGAGCACGCAGGCCCGGCTGCTGGCCGAAGCGCTGCGCGCGACCGGCCGGGATGTGGTTCTGACCCGCGAACCCGGTGGCGCGCCGGGGGCCGAGGATATCCGCCGCCTGCTGGTCGAAGGCGCCCCGGAACGCTGGTCGGCGGAAACCGAGATCCTGCTGTTCACCGCCGCGCGCCGCGATCATCTTGAACGCACGATCCGGCCCGCGCTGGCCGCAGGCAAGATCGTGGTGACCGACCGCTTCGCCGATTCCACCCGGGTCTACCAAGGCGCGACGCGCGGCGACCTGCGCGGGCTGGTCGACGGCATCCACGATCTGGCTATCGGGGTGGAGCCCGACCTGACCCTGATCCTCGACATGGACCCGGAGGCGGCGCTGTCCCGAGGGCTGGCGCGCAAATCCGGCGAGGATCGGTTCGAGGAGTTCGGCCTTCCCTTCCAGAACGCCCTGCGCGACGGGTTCCGCGCGCTTGCCGCACAGTATCCCGGGCGCTGCCACCTCGTCGACGCCGGTCGCGGACAGGAGACGGTGGCGGCGGATCTGCTGACGACCGTCACCAAGGCGCTGGCATGAGGGTGGCGGGCGAAGCGGAAGACCTGCCCGAGGCCGACCGCGCAGACGGCGCGCCGCATCCGCGCGAGACGCTGGCACTTTTCGGACACGGGACCGCCGAGGCCGCATTCCTCGACGCGTTCACCTCGGGCCGCATGCACCACGCGTGGTTGATCACCGGGTCCAAGGGCATTGGCAAGGCGACGCTGGCCTGGCGCATCGCGCGCTTTCTTCTGGCCACCCCGATGCAAGAGGGCGACGCGCTGTTCGCCGCGCCGCCGCCGGAAACGCTCGATATTGCGCCCGACCACCCGGTGGCGCACCGCGTCCACGCCCTGTCGGAGCCGGGGCTGTTCCTGCTGCGCCGTCCTTGGGACCGTGAAAAGAAACGACTCAAGGCCACGATCACCGTCGACGAGGTGCGCAAGCTCACCGATTTCTTCGGCCTCTCGGCGGGCGGCAACGGCCGCCGTGTCGTCCTTGTCGATGCCGCGGAGGAGATGAACCAGAATGCCGCGAACGCGCTTCTGAAGATGCTGGAGGAACCGCCGAAAAACGCGGTTCTGTTGCTGGTTTCGCACCAGCCCTCGCGCCTGTTGCCGACGATCCGGTCGCGCTGCCGCACGCTGCCGCTTGCCCCGCTGCCGCCCGGCGCCATGGAAGCCGCCCTGCAGCAGGCCGGGATCGAGACGGGCGACAGCGCGGCGCTGGCCGAGTTGGCCGCCGGATCGGTTGGCGAGGCCGTAGCGCTGATCGGGCAGGAGGGGCTGACGCTTTACGCCGAGATCATGGCGCTGTTCGAGAGCCTGCCAAGAATGGACCGCGCCCGCGCCGTGAAACTGTCCGATCAGGGCGGCGCCAAGGGGGCAGAGGCGCGGTTCGACCTGACGCTCGACCTGATCGACCGGCTGCTGTCACGTCTGGCGCGCACCGGCGCGACCGGCGCGCCCCCGCCCGAGATCGTGGCCGGCGAGGCCGCCCTGCTGGCCCGGCTGGCGCCCGACATGCGCGCCGCGCGGGGCTGGGCGGACCTTTCGGCCGACCTGACGGAACGGGCCCGGCGCGGCAAATCGGTCAACCTTGACCCTGCCGCGCTTCTGCTCGATATGTGTCTGCGCATCGGCAAAACCGCCGAACGTCTGCCCCTTTGACCCATCCCGAGACGGCGCAAAAGGATCCTTCCCATGCCCGACCTGCCGGAGATCGTCGACAGCCATTGCCACCTCGATTTTCCCGATTTCGCGGGGGAATTGCACGATGTCGTGCAGCGCGCCGTGGATCAGGGCATCACGCGGATGGTGTCGATCTGCACCCGGCTGCGCAACGTGCCGCAGGTGCGCGCCATCGCCGAGGCGCATGACCCGGTGTTCTGGGCCGCCGGCACCCACCCGATGAGCGTGGCAGACGAGCCCATGGCCACGGTCGAGGACCTCGTGGCGCTGGCAGAGCACCCGAAATTCGTCGGCATCGGGGAAAGCGGGCTCGACTACCACTACACCGCCGAATCGGCGCAGGCCCAGCAGGACAGCCTGCGCATCCATATCGAGGCCGCGCGCCGGACGGGGCTGCCGCTGATCATCCATGCCCGCGACGCCGATGACGACATGGCCCGCATCCTGACGGAGGAGCATGGGCAGGGCGCCTTCACCTGCGTGATGCATTGCTTTTCGTCGTCACGCGCGCTGGCCGAGGCGGCACTTGGCCTTGGGTTCTACCTCTCGATGTCGGGGATCACGGCCTTTCCCCGCTCTTCCGAATTGCGCGAGATCTTCGCCGCCGCGCCGCTTGACCGGATCCTGGTGGAAACCGACGCGCCCTACCTCGCGCCGCCGCCGCACCGCGGCAAGCGCAATGAACCCGCCTTCACCCTGCACACCGCCCGGCGCGGCGCCGAGACCTTCGGGATCAGCGAGGCCGAGTTCTTCGCCAAGACCACGGAGAATTTCGAGCGCCTGTTCTGGAAGGCGAAACAGTGGAGGCAGGCCGCCTGATGGCAGAGATGCGCTTTACCATCCTCGGCTGCGGCTCCTCTGGGGGGGTGCCGCGGCTTGGCGGCCACTGGGGCGATTGCGACCCGGAGGAGCCGAGGAACCGCCGCCGCCGCTGTTCCCTGCTGGTCGAGCGCGAGTACGGCGACGGCGTCACGCGGGTGCTGATCGACACCTCGCCGGATTTGCGGTCGCAACTGCTTGATGCCGACGTGGGGGAGCTGAACGGCGTGGTCTTTACCCATGCGCATGCCGATCACACCCACGGGCTGGATGATCTGCGCATGATCGTCTTCAACATGCGCGAGCGGCTCGATGTCTACGCCGATGGCGCCACCCAGAACGACCTGCTGTCGCGCTTCGGGTATGCCTTCGTGCAGCCCGCCGGCTCGGCCTATCCGCCGATCCTGAACCTCTGCGCGATCAAGGGCGACGTGGAAATCGACGGTCCCGGCGGCATGATCCGGCTGACCCCGTTCGAGGTGCGGCACGGCAATATCCCCAGCCTCGGCTTTCGCATCGGCGACGTGGCCTACCTGCCCGATGTCTCGGAGATACCGGATACGGCCTGGCCCGCGCTACAAGGGCTGGACTGCTGGATCGTCGATGCGCTACGCCGCACGCCACACCCGTCGCACGCCCATCTGGACAAGACGCTTGAATGGATCGACCGCGCAGCGCCTCGCAGCGCGGTGCTGACCAACATGCATGTCGATCTCGATTACAGGACGGTCGCGGCGGAAACCCCCGACCATATCACCCCCGCGCATGACGGCCTGCTGATCCGGCAAGAGGTCTGAATGACCGCGCTTCTCGACGTCGTTCTGCCGGTCTTTATCGTGCTGGGGGCCGGATACGTAGCCGTGTGGCGCGGGCTGTTCACCGATAGCGGCGTCGAAGGACTGATGGTGTTCACCCAGAAATTCGCCATCCCCTGCCTGCTGTTTTCCGCGATCGCGGGCCTTGACCTTGGGCAAAGCTTCGATTGGCGGCTGCTGGTCTCCTACTACGCGGGATCGGCGGCGGTTTTCGGGCTGGGCATCCTCGGCGCACGGCTGATCTTCGCGCGCAGCCTGCCCGACAGCATCGCCATCGGCTTCGTGGCGATGTTCGCCAATACCGTCCTGCTGGGCCTGCCGATCACAGAGCGCGCCTATGGCCCCGAGGCGCTGGTGCCGAACTACGCCATCATCGCGATCCACGCGGCGTTCTGCTACGTGGTTGGCATCACCACGATGGAATTCGCTACCGCGCGCGGGCGCACCCCCTTGCGCCTTGCCGGCACGGTGGCGAAGGCGGTCTTTTCGAACGCGCTGATGATCGGCGTTCTGCTGGGCTTCGCCGCCAATCTCGGCGGCCTCACCCTGCCGGCGGTGGTGCGCGAGGCGCTTGACCTGATGATCCGGGCGGCGCTGCCCGCGGCGCTTTTCGGGCTGGGCGGGGTGCTCTACCGCTACCGTCCCGAGGGCGACGTGAAGGTGATCGCCTTTACCTGCGTGTTGTCATTGCTGGTGCACCCGGCGATTACCTACGGGCTTGGCCAGGGGGTCATCGGCCTGCCCGATGACCGGGTGCGCGGCGCGGTGCTGACGGCGGGCATGGCGCCGGGGGTGAATGCCTATCTGTTTGCCAACATGTATGGCGCGGCGCGGCGGGTCGCGGCCTCCTCGGTGTTGATCGGAACCGCGCTGACGGTGCTAACGGCATCGGCATGGCTGCTGATCCTGCCGTGACCGGCTTGTGAAACCGCGCCCCGGATCGTAAGGAACCGACCTGATGTTCAGCACGCGGGGCCTCCTGCCTTGATGACTGCCTTGAAAACCGCGCTCGCCACGCGCCGCGCCCGCCGCCGGGCGGCGCTCGCAGAATGGCGGGCCGGCTGGTCTGCGGACCTCGACGCGCCGGGGGCACGCCGGGCGGCACGGTATGACATGAACGTGCGCGACCACGGGCTGCTGCGCCGGGTCTGGACCAACCGGCACGAAATCGCGCCCGGTGTCTGGCGCTCCAACCAGCCGTCTCCCGAACAGGTGGCCGATCTCGCCGCGATGGGCATCCGCACGATCCTGAACTTCCGCGGCCGCAACCAATGGGGCAGCTACCTGCTGGAGGCGGAGGCCTGCGCCGCGCATGGCATCACCCTTGTCAACGGTCGGCTCTACTCCAACCGCCCCCCCACCCGGGACGAGATCGGCGCCGCGCTTGACCTGATGGAGGCCGCGGACAAGCCGATGCTGATGCATTGCAAGTCCGGGGCCGATCGGGCCGGGCTGGCCTCGGCGCTCTACCTTCTCGGCAATGGGCATGAACCGGCAGAAGCGGCGGCGCAGTTTTCCTGGAAACACGCCCATTTCCGCATCTCGCGCACAGGCATCCTCGACGCGTTCGTCGCCGCCTATGCCGCGGCGCGGGCCGAGACCGGGATCGCGTTCCGCGACTGGGTCGAAACCCGCTACGATCCGGCGGCGCTGTACCACGCTTTCACCGGAACCCGCCGGGGCAGCCGGCTGCTGGACTGGGTGTTGCGCCGTGAGTGAGCCATCGCGCAACCTCCTGCTACGCCTCTGGCGCGATCATGTCGTGCAGTTCTGGCCGCTCCTTATCGTGGCCTTCGTGCTGATGGTGATCGAGGGCAGCACGCTCGGCGCGATTTCCTACCTGATCCAGCCGCTGTTCGACGACGTGTTCGCCGCCGGCGACGCCAGTGCCGTCACTTGGGTGGCGCTGGCGATTTCCGGCGTCTTCATCCTGCGCGCGCTGTCGGGCTTTGGCCAGCGGCTGCTGATCGTGACCGTGGGGTTGCGGGTGACGACGGGTCTGCAATCGCGGCTGCTGTCCCACCTTCTGGGGCTCGATGCGCGCTATTTTCAGGACAACGCGCCCGGCTCGCTGATAGAGAGGGTGCGCGGCGATACGCTGGCGCTGCAGGGGGCGGCAAGTTCCACGCTTATGACGCTGGGGCGCGACACGGTTTCGGTGATCTCGCTGTTGTCGGTCATGATCTGGTCGGATTGGGTCTGGGCGCTTCTGGCCATGGCGGGCGTGCCCATCCTGATCCTGCCGCTGGCGTTCCTGCAAAGACTGATCCGCGCCACCACGCGCGCCGCGCGCGAGGCCGCCGCACGCCTGTCCACGCAGCTGGACGAGGTCTTTCACGGCATGGTCTCGATCAAGGTCAACCGGCTGGAACGCCACGAGGCCCGGCGTTTCGACAGCGAGGTGAACCGCTTTCTGGCGGCGCAGTTGCGGTCCGAACGCGGCAAGGCCGCCAACCCCGCGATCATCGACGTGATCGCGGCGATCGGGTTCCTCGCGGTGCTGATCTACGGCGGGCGCCAGATCATGGAGGGCGACAAGACGGTGGGCGAATTCATGTCGTTCTTCACCGCGCTGGCGCTGGTCTTCGACCCGCTGCGGCGGCTGTCGGCGGTGGCTGGCCAGATACAGGCGGCGATGGCCTCGCTCGAACGGCTTTACGACGTTCTGGAAGCGCGGCCCACCATCCTGCCGCCGGCGCACCCGAAACCGGTTGCGCGGGGCGATATCCGGTTCGAGGATGTCGATTTTTCCTATGGTGACAGCCCGGTCCTGCAGCGGTTGACCTTCACCGCCGCCGAGGGCCGGACCACGGCGCTTGTCGGGCCCTCCGGCGCGGGCAAGAGCACGGTGTTCTCGCTCCTGTCGCGGCTGGTCGATCCCTCTTCGGGGCGGATCACGGTAGGCGGCGTTGCGACGACGGCCTGCGATATCGACGCGCTGCGCGACGGTATCGCGCTGGTGGGGCAGGACTCCGCCCTGTTCGACGAAACCATTGCCGAGAATATCCGCCTCGGGCGGCTCGACGCGACACCCGAGGAGGTGCGCGCGGCAGCCAAGGCGGCCTCGGTCCTCGATTTCGCGGAGGACATGCCGCTGGGCCTTGAAACGCGGGTCGGGCCACGCGGCTCTGGCCTGTCGGGCGGGCAGCGTCAGCGCGTCACGATCGCCCGCGCCATGCTGCGCGACGCGCCGGTCCTGTTGCTGGATGAACCGACCTCGGCCCTCGATGCGCGGTCCGAACAACTGGTCAGCGAGGCCCTCGCGCGCCTCTCCAAGGGGCGCACGACGCTGGTGATCGCGCATCGCCTGTCCACCATCCGCGACGCCGACCTGATCGTGGTGATGGACAAGGGCCGGTCGATAGAGCAGGGTACGCATGACGCGCTGATCGCGCGTGGCGGCGCCTATGCCCGGTTGCACCAATTACAAAGCGCAGGCGTCACCACGCCGCTGTAGCGGCAACGATTCGCGGCGCGATGCCGCGATCCGTCGCGGTCCGTTGAAATCGTGATCATCCCTCGGGCAACGCGCGGGGCGTCCATTTCCGTTCATGGAGTCATGTGGTTACTCGGTGATCCCGCAAGCGTATCCTGCGCGACGGAGCGACCAAGGGCGGTCACGATTTGCCCCCGTCGATTGACAGACCCGTGTCCGGTCTGAACACTCGATCTAAGGACGTGGGATTTTTCCCGACACCACACACCACACTGTCGAAATTCAGCCGGAGGTGCCGATGACCCTGCCCTGCGACAAGGCCCGGATGGGCGCCATGACGTGCTTCATGCGCGCCCTCGGCGTCATACTTTCGGTTGGCTTGCTTCCCGTACAGGGGATGGCGCAACAGGCGCGCGACCTGACGCAATACTACCAGCGGATGGAGGCGCAACTGATCTCTCAAGGCCACCTCCGGCAGGAGCGGCGGGTGCCCGGGCTGGATGCGCAGACCTTGGCACGAAATTTCATGTCGATCGCCATGCGCACCGAGTATTCCCCGACCGGCAACGGTGCGGCAAGCGGCTACACCCCGCTGCGCCGCTGGGAAGACCCCGTGCGCCTTGGCGTTCATTTCGGCCCCTCGGTCAGCGCAACGCAACAACGGCACGATCTGGCCGCGGTGCGGGGCGTCTCGCAACGGCTGCAACGGGCCACCGGGCACCCGATCCGCATGGTGAATTCTGGCGCCAATTTCCACGTTCTGGTGCTTAGCGAAGCCGAACGCGCGAATGTCCGAAACACGCTTCTGCAGATCGCCCCCGGGCTGAGCCGGGCCGCGCAAAGCGCGGTGATGCGGATGCGGCCCGATACCTTGTGCCTTGTCATGGCCATCCCCCACGACAACCCGGAAGATGGCTTTCGGCAGGCAATCGCCATCGTTCGGGCGGAACACCCCTCGCGCATGCGCCAATCCTGCATGGAAGAAGAACTTGCCCAAGGCATGGGCCTGACCAATGACAGCCCCGAGGCCCGTCCGTCCATCTTCAACGACGATGAGGAATTCGGCGTCCTGACACGCCACGATGAATTGCTGTTACGGATGCTTTATCATGATGCCCTGCGCTGCGGCATGTCCCCGCGTGATGTCGTCCCGCGCGTGGAAGCTTTGGCACACTCCGTGCTGTCGACCGGATAGCAGGGTCAAACGGCACCAGCCCCCACGACGATGCGCAGGGGCCGGGTTTCGCACCGGTCTGTTCCGGGGATCCGACGGGGAGGACGGGATCGGGAAAAGGGCGGATCGGACGCGGTGCGAGGGATTAGGGGCGGCCGCGATGCGACCTGCCCCAACCGTTGATCATTCGGCGTCGATACGCGCGAAGATTTCGCGTGCACGTTCATTCTGACCAACGCTCTGGGTCGAGATCACCTCGGGCCCCGCGTTGCGAAGGTAGTTCACGGTCACGACGTCACCATCCGCAATCGCCTGTGCAAGGCGCGCGTTGTAGATGTCTTCGGCCTCGACCGGGTTGGCGTGGCCGTTCAGGATGAAGTCGACACGCGCAACGTCGTTTTCCTCCACTGCATTGCGCAGCTCGATCAGCTCGGCCGTGGTGTATTGGCCGGGCGCGACGCCCATGGATTGGGCCAGGCTATCGGAGGCGAGGGCAGCCGGTGCGGCCAGGGTTGCGACGATGGCGGTGGTCAGTGCGAGGGTTTTCATAACTTTTTCCTTTCGCTGTTAAGCGGTTTTCGATGCTGTCCGGCAGGGCTTCGTGTCCCGCCGTGTGAGACAGGAGATAGGCCCGCCCCGTCCCGCCAAAAACACGGAAAACGGACCACGCTTGTGTGCGCATTTGCGCAGAACCTTGCGGGATTTAGTTGATCTGTTCTTTCCAAGATGGAAAAAAGGGCTTCGCTCCCCGACGATGGCAGCGTCATCATGGGAATTTCGCCCCGCCCCCTCGTATTTTCGCCGCTTTTCCGGTTTAATTCGGTATCAAGAGCGATGACCGGGCCGCGAAGCCTCGGCACGAGGATGGGCAGCGACGGGCACAGGCGCCCGAGGGGGCACAACATGCCGACGAACAGGTATACGATCCTGTCGATGATGAAGGACGAGGGGCACTGCCTGCTGGAATGGGTGGCCTACCATCACCTTGCGGGCTTCGATAACATCTGTGTCTATACCAACAACTGCGCCGACGGCACCGACGAGATGCTGATCCGGTTGCAGGAGATGGGCTATTGCCAGCATTTCCGCAACGATGTGCCGCAAGGCAAGAAACCGCAGCCCCATGCGCTGTGGCTGGCCGGCAAGAACACGGAGGTGACCGATAGCGACTGGATCCTGACCATGGATGCCGACGAGTTCGTCAACATCAAGGTTGGCGACGGCACCGTGCAGGACCTTGTCGACGCGATCCCCGATGACAGCGAGGGTATCGTGATTACCTGGCGCTTCTACGGGTCGAACGACCTTGTGGATTGGCGTCCCGGCCTTGTCACCGAAAGCTACACGCGCGGCGCGCCGGACCAGTTCCGCAAGGGCTGGGGCGTCAAGACCATGTTCCGCCCGTTCAAGGACATGAAATTCGGCATCCACCGCCCCTCGATCAAGCACAAGTCCACGGACGGGCAGATCGACAATCTTCTGGCGCGAAAATGGGTCAATGGCGGCGGCAAGCCGATGACCGACAGTTTCAAGCGCAGCGGTTGGCGCTCCACCAAGCCGACCCTTTCCTACAGCCTCGTGGAAATGAACCACTACGCCGTGAAAAGCTACGAGGCCTACCTGCTGCGCCGGGTGCGCGGCAACGTCAACAACAAGGAGGACAAGTACAACGCCTCCTATTTCTCGATCTTCGACCGCAACGAACAGGAACCCGACGTCAGCGCCGCCCGTCACGCGCCAAAGGTCAAGGCGCTGATGGCGAAGATGCTGGAAGACGACCGGCTGTCCGCATTGCAGGACAAAGCGCTCGACTACCACCGCACCCATGTCGAGAAACTGCGCCAGACCGGCGAATACGACCAGTGGATCGCCGACCTGCGAGAGGCCGGCGCTGTGCGCGTCGACCAGCTTGACGAGGTGTTGTTCACCCAGCACCTGCCCAAGGACACGCAGGACCTTGTCCGCAAGATGCAGGCCGATGGCGTGCCCAACAAGACCATCGCCAAGATGATCGCGCGCTCCACCGGTATCCGCAACGCGGAAAAACGGCAGGACGCGCAGGATGCCGAGGAACTGGCCAAGCTGACCGGTGTGAACCTCGACGGCAGCGAGACCAAGACGCGCAAGCAGGACAAGGCGGAAGCGCCGGAGTTGAAGCCGGAAACGCGCGAACGGCTGCTGTCGCTGATCCACAAGGCGCGCGAGACGGGGCAGACCATCAACGAGGACGGCGAACCGGTGAACCCGCTGCATGACAAGACCGCGATCCGGCCCAAGCTGACCCCGCCCTTTCCCGGTGACGGGCGCAAGGTGCTCGTCTCCACCATGAAGAATGAAGGGCCCTACCTGCTGGAATGGATCGCCCATTACCTCGAACTGGGCTTCGACGATTTTGTGCTCTTCTCCAACGACTGCACCGATGGCACCAATCTGCTGCTCAACCGGCTGGATGCCATGGGCGTCGTGCATCATTTCGACAACCCGCTGGGGCCGCGCATGGACCCGCAGCGCCGCGCTTATAGCCGGGCCAACCAGATGAATATCGTGCGCGACGCGTCATGGGTGCTGATCGCCGATGCAGATGAATTCCTGAACGTCCATGTCGGCGATGGCACCGTCGATGCGCTCATCGCCGCCTGCCCGGAGGAGTCGGAGGCGATCTCGATCAACTGGCGCCTTTTCGGCTCGTCGGGGCAAAAGCACATGCTGCCGGACCCAGTCACGCAGCGCTTCACCCGTGCCTGCCGCGTCGATGACCCGGAAAACGGGCTTGTCTGGGGCTTCAAGACGATGTTCCGCCCGGCCAGCTTCGACTATTTCGGCGTGCATCGCCCAAGGTTCGAGAAAAAGCGCGAAATCCTGCCAGACCAGGTGCATTGGGTGAACGCGCGCGGTCACCTGATGGGCGAGAAATACCTGCGCGGCGGCTGGCGGTCGAACAAGGATATCGTCGCCTACGACTTCGCACAGATGAACCATTACGCGATCAAGAGCCGCGAGGAATTCCTGCTCAAGCGCCTGCGCGGCACCGCCAATTCCAAGGACAAGGACCGGATCGACCTTGGCTACTGGGACAAGTTCGACCTGAATTCCTGCGAGGACAGCACGATCTGCAACGACACCCTGCAAGCCCGCATGGAGGAGCTGTTGCAGGACGCGGAGCTTGCGGCCCTGCACCGCGCCACGCTCGACAACGCGCTGCGCACCATAGAGATGCAGTTGCAGGACGAGGATCTGCGCGCCTTCGTCGAGGCTGACAGCGTCGGGGATATCGCCGCTCAGTAAGGGTGCTCGCGCCCGTCCCAGCACAGGAAGCGGCCGCTTTCCTCCAGCGACAGTGCGTTGAATCGTTCGATCAGTCCGGCGGCCGAGTCCGTGACCGACAGGTCGGCCGCCGTGCCACCCATGTCGGTCTGAACCCAGCCGGGGTGATAGATGCCAACGGCGATCCGCTCCGGCCGCAGTTCCGCGGCAAGGTTGCGCCCGAGGTTCAGCGCCGCCGCCTTCGATGCCCGGTAGATGAAGGACCCGCCGGGCGCGCGCGTGTCGCTTCCCATCTGGCTGCCGATGATGGCGACCTTGCCCGCTTGCGCGGCGCGCAAGTGCGGCAGAAAGGCCTGCACGCACAGAAACACGCCGGTAACGTTCACCGCGAAGGACTCGGCCCACATCTCTGGCGGAAACCCGCTGTCGATCTCGTTCAGCTTGTCCAGGTAGACCCCGGCATTGCACACCAGCAGGTCCAGCGGGTCCGGGTGCGCATCCGACAGGGCCCGGACGGAGGCCGGCCGCGTCACGTCGAGCACGTCCCAGTCGCCCGGACCGGGCGCCGTGCCCGGCGCGCGCAGGGTGCCCAGCACGCTGTCGCCGCGCGCATGCAACCGTTTGACCAGTTCCAACCCGATGCCGCGGCCTGCCCCGGTCACGATGACACGCATGGTTCAGGTGCTCCGGTCCTTGGGGATAATGGGCAGCGGCGCAACGGGCACGCCATCCTCGATCAGGGCCTTTGCGTCCTCGGGTTTCGCCTCGCCATGGATCATCCGCTCCGGCGCCTCTCCAAGGTGGATCGCCCGCGCCTCGCGCACGAAATTGCCGCCGACATAGGTGGAATGCGCCTCGACATGGGCGCGCAACCGCGCAAGCGCCTCCTCCATCGGGTTGGCGGGGGTCGTCAACGTCGGCGCGGCTTGCGGCGCGGGCGGCGCGGGCGGCGCGGCCTCGCCCCGCTTGGCGACGCCCGGCGCCATCATTGCCTTGGACACGTCGGTCCCGCCGCAGACGGCACACGAAACCAGACCCTTGGTTTCAAGCGCCTCGAACGCCTCGGCGGATTGAAACCAGCTGTCGAACGCATGCCCGTCTGCACATTTCAGGCTGTATCGGATCATCGTTGGCAGACCTTAGTTCGCGCACGCAAGGAATCAAGCCCCATGCCGGCGCAGCGATCCGTCACACATACAATCTCGGGTCGAAGTTGCGGATGATCTTCTGCAGGTCGGGTTCATTCACGCGCGCGGTTGCCTTGCGCTGCGAGACCCATCTCAACTTGCGCTGCCCTGCCTCGGGAAAGTCCTTTTGCAGTTTGCGCACTTCCAGCGGGAACACGGCGACGATGCAAGGGATCTGATCACCATCCGGCATCCGCTTGTTGTAGGAATAGAAACCGGCACAATGTTCGCTGACAACGCCCGTCACTCCGGCCTCCTCCCACGCTTCGCGCGCGGCGGCGGCGGCGGGCGTCATGTCGTGCATCGGCCAGCCCTTGGGAATGATCCAGCGACCGGTATCGAGGCTGGTCAGCAGCAGGATCTCGGTCCCCGATTTCTTGCGGCGAAATGGCAGGGCAGCGAACTGCGACCGGCTTTCCCGCTTGGGGACGCCCTGCAGCCGCATCGGCGCCTGATATGTCATTGTCGTGCCCATGAAACGTGGGTTTGCCCGTCACCAGATTTGCTGCTCTTGACGCATCATAGGGGGAAACGCTCGGAAGAACAAATTCCCCGGGGTTGATTTTCGGGCAATGCGGCCGACTTTCGGCACATGGACATGCGCAGCGACGAGTTCGGCGACACATGCCCCGACAGGCTGGCAACGCCGCTGTTTTTCGGGTCCGAGATTTATCGGGGCTCCTCCTACGGGCCGCGCCACCCGCTGCGGGTGCCGCGGGTGTCGACCGTGATGGACCTTGCCCGCGCGCTTGGCTGGTTGCCGGCCACGCAATACCGCACCAGCCCGCGCGCCAAGCCCGCCGCGCTGACCCTGTGGCACACGCCTGACTACCTTGCCGCGCTGCAAGAGGCCGAGGCCCGCCAGCATGTCTGCGAAGCCGCGCGCGATCGCCACGCCATCGGCACCCTGTCGAATCCCGTCTTCCCCGAGATGTATCGCCGCCCTGCCACCGCCGCCGGCGCCGCCCTTCTGGCGGGGGAACTTCTGGCGCGGGGCGGCATCGTCCACCACCCGGCGGGCGGCACCCACCACGCCTTTCCCGACCGGGCGGGCGGATTTTGCTACCTCAACGACCCGGTGCTGGCGATCCTGTCGCTGCGCCGGGCCGGGGCCCGGCGGATCGCCTATGTCGATATCGACGCGCATCATTGCGACGGGGTGGAACATGCCTTCGCCGGCGATGCCGAGACGCTGCTGATCTCGGTGCACGAGGATCGCCGCTGGCCTTTCACCGGTGCGCTGTCTGACGATGGCGGCGGCAATTGCTTCAACCTGCCGCTGCCGCGCGATTTCAACGACAGCGAAATGGCGCTGGTCCGCGACCGGCTGATCCTGCCCGCGCTGCACGGCTTCCGGCCCGACGCCATCGTCGTGCAATGCGGCGCCGACGCGGTGGAAGAAGACCCGCTGTCGCGGCTGAGCCTCTCCAACAACGCCCATTGGAACGCGGTCGCGGCAATCAAGGCGCTTGGCTGCCCGCGCCTTCTGGTGATGGGCGGGGGCGGCTATAACCCATGGTCGGTCGGTCGGCTGTGGACCGGGGTCTGGGCGGTGTTGAACAGCCACGAGATCCCCGAGCGCCTGCCGCCAGAGGCCGAGATGGTGCTGCGCGGCCTGACATGGGACAAGGCGCGGCGCGGCAAGACCCCGCCAGATCACTGGTTCACGACGCTGCGCGACACCCCGCGCCTCGGCCCGGTCCGCGCGGAGCTTCGACGCCGCGTGGGCACGCTCACCGCGCGCATGGAAAGCTGGGTATAGGCCCGCGCGGGCAGGGTAGCCGCCCCTACCCCCACAACTCCGCGCTTGCCGGGTGCACGCCGACCGCGTCGTAAACCAGCGGCGCCGCGCGATCCTCGGCCAGCAAAAGCGGCCCGTCGAGGTCCACGACGTCGGCGCCTTGCGCGACCAGCACCGCCGGCGCCATGGCCAGCGACGAGCCGACCATGCAGCCGACCATCACGCCATAACCCGCGTCGCGCGCCGCCGCGCGCAGGGCCAGCGCCTCGGTCAGCCCGCCGGTCTTGTCGAGCTTGATGTTCACCATGTCGTACTTGCCCTTGAGCCCCGGCAGGCTGGCGCGGTCATGGCAGCTTTCATCGGCGCAGACGGGCAAGGGCCGCGCGATCTCCGCCAGCATGTCATCCGCGCCCGCCGGCAGAGGCTGTTCGACCATCTGCACCCCGAGGCGCAGCAGGTGCGGGGCAAGATCGGCGTAAACCTCCGCCGTCCAGCCCTCGTTGGCGTCGACGATGATGCGGGTATCGGGCGCGCCGTCGCGCACGGCCTCCAGCCGCGGCATGTCATCCGGGGTGCCCAGCTTGATCTTCAGCATCGGCCGATGCGCGTGTTTCGCCGCCGCCGTCCGCATGTTCCCGGGGCTGTCCAGCGACAATGTGTAGGCCGTCATCAGTGGCCTCGGCCTTGGCAGCCCGGCCAATTGCCAGACCGGCGCGCCAGTTTGCTTCGCGGCAAGGTCCCAAAGCGCGCAATCAACGGCATTGCGCGCCGCCCCCGCCGGCAGGGCATCCTGCAGGTCCTGCCGCGAAATACCCTCGGGCAGGCCCTCGATCTGGGTTGTCACGCTGTCCAGCGTTTCACCGTAACGGGCATAGGGCACGCACTCGCCCTGCCCGATCACACCCTTGTCGAAGGCGCGCACGGTCAGCACCTGCGCCTCGCTCCGGCTGCCGCGGGCAATGGTGAAAACCTGCGCCAACGGGAAACTGTCCGCGGTGACCGACAGCATCAGATCGCCGCCAGCGCGTCGACCAGTCGCGCCGCCCCCTGCCGGAACGGATCGACCGCCGGAAGCCCCATGCGCGTTTCCGTCGCCGCGAGGTAGGACAGCGCCTCTTCCTCGCCCATGGCGGCGGTGTTGACCGAAATGCCCACCACCTCGCAGGCCGGGTTGGCGATGCGCGCCAGCGGCAAGGCGGTGTCGCGCAACGCCTCCAGGGACGGCAGGTTGTAATCAGGCAGCCCGCGCATGTGCGGGCGGGTCGGTTCGTGGCTGAGGATCAGCGCATCGGGCTGGCCGCCATGGATCAGTGCCATGGTCACGCCAGAGTAGGAGACGTGGAAAAGGCTGCCCTGCCCCTCGATATGATCCCAGTGATCGGCATCGTTGTCGGGTGTCAGCCATTCCACCGACCCGGCCATGAAATCGGCCACCACCGCATCCAGCGGCACGCCGTTGCCCGTCACGAGTATCCCGGTCTGCCCGGTGGCGCGGAAGGTAGATTTCAGCCCGCGCGCCTTCATCTCGGCATCCATGGCCAGCGCGGTGTACATCTTGCCCACGGAACAATCGGTGCCCACGGCAAGGCAACGCTTACCGCGGCGTTTCACGCCATTGGCGATGGGGTATTGCACCTCGGGCACGCGCACATCGTGCAGCGCGCGGCCCGTCGCCTTGGCCACGGCGACAAGGTCGGGTTCATCCCGCAGCAGGTTGTGAAGCCCGCTGGCAAGGTCGAAGCCTTCCTCCAGGGCCGTCACCAGAACCTTCTTCCACGCGGTCGAGATCACGCCGCCGCGATTGGCTACGCCGACAACGAGCGTTTTCGCCCCGGCCGCCTTGGCCGCCCCGAGGTCCATGTCGGGCAGGCCCACATCGGCGCCACATCCCTCCATCCGGAATTGGCCGACGGCATTGCCGGGGCGCCAGTCGCGGATGCCTTGCGCCACCTTGGCGGCCAACTGGTCGGGCGCGTCGCCAAGGAACAACAGGTAGGGTGTCTGGATCATCTGGGGCCTCGGCTGTCAGGGAAAGGGGCACGGATTTCCGAGCTCTCGAGCCCCTTTATCCTTGAATTGCCTGCCGCCGCAAAGACCAAATTCAGGCTTTCGACCAGTCCAGAAGCGCGATCGGCGCCTCCTGTTCCTGATAGAAGTCAAGCGGAGCATGATCGGAAGCAAGCGTATTGCGCTTGAATTCATACCGCATCACGTCGCCCTGCAACTCCGACGCCACGATCAGCGCTTGGTAAAGATGCCGCGGCCCCTCGTAGATATCGACCAGCCCGCGCAGTCGCGGTGCGTGCTCGGCGTCGACCGCGAAACCATCTTCGGTAAAAACCAGGATCGGGTAGGCCTCGTCGCCCACATGCACCGTCCGGCGGCTGCGCTTGCGCTCCGCTTTCCTCTGGGCGGCGCGCAGGCCATCCATCACGTCCTTGGGCAAGAAATCCGTCATCGGGAAGGGTCCGGTCTTGAGTGTGCGGGACAACCTTTCGGGGCTACTCCGGATTCGAACAAGACACATCTCTCGCCGCGACGCAAAAACGTCACCCAAGCGCCACAGGCGGCGCTGTCGCTAGCGCCGCCGCGCACCGCGCCGGGCACCGGGCGTCTTCGAATGGAAATCGTCGGGCCGCTTGCCGACCCATGCGATGAACCGCGCCAGCCGGGGATGCGCGCGAAGCGCCTCGGTCGTGTTGTATTGCCGGGCCAGTTCCGCCTCGGTCAGGGTCGCGTGAATCTCGTTATGGCAGATCTGGTGCAACAGGACAGTGGGCCCCCCCTTGCCGCCACGCAAGCGCGGGATCAGGTGATGCAGGCTCTGCTTTGCCTGCGGTGGTATCGGGCGCCCACAAAGCGGGCAGATCGGCGTGTCATCCATTTCGCATGTGGCCCCGGACCCTTACGCGCCATAGGGTGGCACGAAACGGCGGCAGGACAAGGGCCGGATGACGGTGGAACGGATCGACGCATTGGTGGTGGGCGCCGGCCCGGCGGGGCTGATGGCCGCTGGGTCCATGCTGCGCGCGGGCCGACGTGTCGTGGTGACCGAAGCCAAGCCCTCGGCCGGGCGCAAGCTGCTGATGGCCGGCAAATCCGGGCTGAACCTGACCAAAGCGGAGCCATTTGAAGATTTCCTCGCCGCCTACCGCGAGGCCGCCGACTGGTTGCGCCCGATGCTGGCGGCGTTCGGGCCCAACGATGTGCAGGACTGGGCCACGGGGCTGGGTCAGCCCGTTTTCACCGGGTCCTCGGGCCGGGTCTTTCCGAAAGCGATGAAAGCCTCGCCGCTCTTGCGCGCGTGGCTCGCCGGACTGCGCGCCGAGATGCGTCTGCGCTGGCGTTGGCAGGGATTCGACGGCGACTCGCTGCGGTTTTCGACGCCGGACGGCACACGCCTTGTGCGGCCCGGTGTGACCGTTCTCGCGCTTGGCGGCGGGTCGTGGGCGCGGCTGGGGTCTGACGCGGCATGGATGCCGTGGCTCGCGGCCGAGGGTGTGGAGCTTGCCCCGATCCGGCCCGCGAACATGGGCTTTGGCGTCCACTGGTCGGCCCACATGGCGCGCCATTTCGGGGCGCCGGTCAAGGGCTGCGCGCTGTCGGCCGGCGGGCGGTGCGTGCGGGCGGAGTTCGTCCTGTCGGCGCGCGGGGTCGAGGGCGGCGGGATCTACGCGCTTTACCGCGAATTGCGCGACGGCGCGGCACTGACGCTCGACCTGTTTCCCGACCGGACCGAGGCAGAGATCGTCGCGCGCCTCGCCCGGCGGCCACGCGGAAAGGCGAGCCGGTCCAATCACCTGCGCAAGGTGCTGGGACTGGACGGCGCGCGGGCGGGGCTGGTGAACGAGTGTCTGCGCCCGCTGCCCGAAGCCGCCGAACTGGCCGCGAAGCTGAAGGCGCTGCCCCTGCCGCTGGCCGGGCCGCGCCCGCTGGACGAGGCGATTTCCACCGCCGGCGGCGTGACCCGCGCGGCGGTCGATCAGGGGCTGATGCTGCGCACACGGCCCGGTATCTTCGTGGCCGGCGAGATGCTGGACTGGGAGGCACCGACCGGCGGCTACCTGCTGACCGCCTGTTTGGCCACCGGGCTATGGGCCGGGCGCCACGCGGCACGCTGGCGACAAGACGGGCGCGATTGTCCTGTTGGCATCGGCGCCGCGTCGGGCTAACCCCGGGGCAGGAAAACGGAGCGCGCGCATGTCCCTCAACAGTTTCGGTCACCTCTTCCGCGTCACCACGTGGGGCGAAAGCCACGGACCCGCGCTTGGCGCGACGGTGGATGGGTGCCCGCCCGGCATACCGATCGCGGCGACAGACCTGCAGCACTGGCTCGATCGGCGCAAACCGGGGCAGAACAAGTTCACCACCCAGCGGCGCGAGGCCGACGAGGTGGAAATCCTGTCCGGCGTGTTCGAGGGGCAAACCACCGGCACGCCGATCCAGCTGATGATCCGCAACACCGACCAGCGGTCCAAGGATTACGGCGATATCGCCGAGAAATTCCGCCCCGGCCATGCCGATATCACCTATTGGCAGAAATACGGCATCCGCGATTACCGCGGCGGCGGACGCTCCAGCGCGCGTGAAACCGCGGCCCGCGTGGCGGCCGGCGGCGTGGCGCGGGCGGCGCTGGCGGACCTCGCGCCCGGACTGCGAATTACCGGCTACATGGTGCAGATGGGGCCGCACGGGATCGACCGGGGCCGTTTCGACCTGAAGGAGGTTGACCGCAACCCGTTCTGGACACCGGACGCGCAGGCGGCGGCCGATTGGGCCGATTATCTCGACACCCTGCGCAAGTCGGGCGACAGCACCGGCGCGGTGATCGAGGTGACGGCGCGCGGCGTGCCCGCCGGGCTGGGTGCCCCGATCTATGGCAAGCTGGATACCGATCTTTCCGCCGCGATGATGTCGATCAATGCCGTGAAGGGCGTCGAGATCGGCGAGGGCATGGCGGCCGCTGCCCTGACGGGCCGCGACAACGCAGATGAAATCACGATGGGGCCGGACGGGCCGCAATACAGTTCCAACCACTCAGGCGGCGTTCTTGGGGGGATTTCTACCGGGCAGGACGTCGTGGTGCGCTTCGCGGTCAAGCCGACCTCGTCGATCCTGACCCCGCGCAAGACGATCACCAAGGCCGGCGACGAAACCGAGATCGTCACCAAGGGCCGCCATGACCCCTGCGTCGGCATCCGCGCGGTGCCGGTGGCCGAGGCGATGGCGGCCTGCGTGTTACTTGACCACGTTCTGCTGCATCGTGGCCAGATTGGGGCAAATCGCGGAAAAATCGGCCAAAACTGATCGTATTTTGACCAAGCTTCGCCGCTAGACGTGCTTCCGGGGGCTGTCTGCGGGGTTCGCGCATGCTGAAGAAGTTCATCTTGTCGGAGTCGGGCGCCGTGACGACCGATTACGTGATGCTGAGCGCCAGCGTCGTTGGCATGGGCATTGCAGTGCTGAATTCGACGGCCGCGGGCGTCGAAACCCTTGCCGACGATATCAACACCGCCCTGACCGGGCAAATCGTGAACACGAATTTCGCGCGCGCCGCCTACTTCGATGATTTCGAATCGGGCTCCGGGTTCTGGGTCGGCGGCCGGACCGACGATTCGGAAGAGGCATATGGCGGCATTCTCGGCCCCTATGGCGGCACCGGCGGGGCCGAGGTGGTGACGCGCACCTATGACGTGATGTCCGACTACGATCATGCCGTGGTCGAATTCGACTTTCACGCCATCGACAGCTGGGACAACGAGGACTTCATCGTGTTCATTGATGGCACGCCCGTCAGCTCGCACAATTTCGACTGGCAGAGCGATGGCACCACCGGTGGCTGGACAACCACGGAAGCGAATTATTCCATCGCGATCGAACCCAGCGGTCCGCGCCAGCACAGCGGCTACAATTCCGAATGGACCGACCAGAGCTATTCCGTCAGGGTCGAGGTGGCCGACCCCGGCCCCTCGATGAGCGTCGGCTTCGGGTCCACCCTGAACCAAGACATCCACGATGAAAGCTGGGCGGTGGACAATGTCGGCGTGACGTCGACCAACGACCCGAATGAGGTCTGACCGGATCAGCCCAGCCCCAGATCCATCAAGGCTGCGATATCCGCACGCCGGGTGCCGGCGACGATGCGGCCAAGCTCCGCCTCCCCGCGCAGCACGACAAGGGTGGACCGGCGGGGAATCTGAAGCCTTTGGGCAAGGTCGCCGCGCCCGTAGGTATCCCAGTCGACGCGCACGAAGGTCATCGCCGCATCATAGGCGGGGTTTTCACTGCGCAGCGCGTCGATATGGCGTTCCTGCGCGCGGCAGGTGCCGCACCACGGGGCGTAGAATTCCGCGAACACGGTTTCACCCGCTGCAAGCCGATCGGACACGAGGCCGGGGATATAGTCGACATAGCTTGCCTCTGCACGTCCTGCTACCAGCAGTGCGGCGCCGGTCAGGGCGAGAAGCTCTCGTCTGTTCATGTCAAATTTCCTTTACAGCGCCACCGAGAGGTCTTGCAGCCAATAGGGCAGAACATCGAGCAGCCAGATTTCGAGGGCATGGTGCCAGCGCAGCAGGATCGCCGTGCCGACAAGGATGAAAACAGCGCCAAGCGCGGGCCGCGATCTTTCGGCAATCGCCATCATCAGCGCCCGGCGGCGTTGCAGGATCGACCGCGCGCCGTAGCCGAGCGCCAGGATGATGGTCGAAACACCGAGGGCGAAGAACACCATGATCGCCGTGGCGCGCCAAAGCTGCTCGCCTTGGCTGGCCAACGAGATCGCGCCGCCGAGCGTGGGGCCGACGCAGGGGCTCCAGACCGCGCCCAGAAGCGCGCCACCGATGGCCTGCCCGCGCCAGCCGTCGCGCGGCAGCCCCGACATGCGCGTATCGGCGCCCTCCGACATGCTGGCAGTGGCGGTGGCGAAGGTGGCCGAGAAACGCGGCACCACAAGCACGAGGCCAAAGGCGATCATCAGCACCGCGCCCCCCTGCGCGATCCTCTGCGCGTCGATGCCGACAGCCCGCCCGGCCACGGCAACACTTACGCCGAGCGCGACGAAAGACAGGCTCATGCCCCCGGCCAGCGCCAGAGGGCCGTAACGGCTGGCTTGCAGCGACCCGGCCAGTACGATGGGCAGGACCGGAAGGACACAAGGATTGATCAGGGTCAGGAGACCCGCACCGTAGGCGAACAGAAGTTCCAACATGGCGATGTTTTTGGGGCCCGTCCGCCGAAAAGTCACATGACGCCTTCGTGAGGTGGCATCATGGAGCCGTCAGGCCCTCACCCGTGCCAGTTGCACGGCCAGAATGCCCGCCGCGATGATCATCACGCCCACGATATCCGCCCAGCCAAGCCGTTCGCCCAGCAACACTGCGGCGATGGCCACCCCGAAGAACGGGTTGAGGAAGTGGAAGGTGGCGCCGCGCGTGGCGCCGATTCTCTGGACCAGAAGGAACCAGATCCATGTGGCCAGAAGGCCGGGGGCGAATACCGTGTAGGTGAAGGCGGCGACAAGCTGCCAAGACCAATTGACCTGCCAGCTTTCCATCGCCAACGCGACCGGGACCAGCGCCGCGCCCCCGACCAGCATTTGCAGCCCCACGATCATCAGGATACCGCTGCTGCTGCCCGTCGAGGCGCCGCGCACCGTCAGCGTCGCGACCGCCAGCGCCACCGCCCCGATCGCGCAGAGCGCCACGCCAAGCGGATCGACCCCGCCCGACAGGCGCTGCGCCATGATCAGCGCGACACCACCGAACCCCGCCACCAGCCCGGCGATCCCGAGCCATGGCAACCGCTCGCGGAACAATGTCCAGTTCATCGCCGCTACGATCAGCGGCATGGACGACGCGATGATCGCCGCCAGCGATGCCTCGATCCACTGCATCGCAACGAAGTTGAGCCCGAGGTAAAGCGCGTTCTGGCAGACTCCGAAAACGATGACCGAGCGCCATTGCGTCCGGCTAAGCCGCCAGTGCTGCCCGAGAAGGCGCGCCAGGCCGATGCCGAGGGCGCCCGAAATGGCAAAGCGGATCGCCAGCGCTGTCAGCGGCGGCGCATCGGCAACGATGATCCGCGCCGAGGTGAAGGCCGAGGACCAGATCAGCGCAAAGGCCAACCCCATGCCGATCGCGCGCAAATCCATGCCGTGTCTCCTGAAATGCGAAAAGGGCCGCCCACAGGACGACCCTTCGCATGTCAAGCATCCGGTGGCAATCAGCCGTTGACGCTATCCTTGAGGGCCTTCGCGATGGTCACCTTGACCACCTTGTCGGCCTCTTTCTTGATCTGCTCGCCGGTGGCCGGGTTGCGCACCATGCGTTCCGGCCGCTCGCGGCAATACACCTTGCCGATGCCCGGAAGGGTCACGGCGCCGCCATTGGCGACCTCGTTGGTGACGACGGCGGACACGGCATCGAGGGCTGCGGCGGCTGCTTTCTTGTCGCTTCCCATCTCTTCAGCGAGGGCCGCGACAAGCTGGGTCTTGGTCATGGGTTTTTGTGCCATGTTCTGTTCTCCTTAACTGCCCGAACCCTTTGGGCTCGTTGCGCGAAAGCTAGCCGAATATTGTAGGGGCACACAATAACTCGTGTCACTTTTCCTGAAAAAACGCGCATTTTGAGGCGATTTTCGCGACGTCAGAGGAAAGCTGTCTCCTCGAAACTGCGCAATTTCCGGCTGTGAAGGCGTTCAAGCGGCATCTCGCGCAGCGCCTCCATAGCGCGAATTCCGATTTCCAGATGCCGTGAAACCTGCGTCTTGTAGAAATCGCTGGCCATGCCGGGCAACTTCAATTCGCCGTGCAGCGGCTTGTCCGAAACGCACAGAAGCGTGCCGTAGGGCACCCGGAAGCGAAACCCGTTGGCCGCGATCGTGGCGCTTTCCATGTCGAGCGCGATGGCGCGCGACTGGCTCAGCCGCTGCACCGGGCCGGTCTGGTCGCGCAATTCCCAGTTGCGATTGTCGACGCTGGCCACCGTCCCCGTGCGCATGATCCGTTTCAGTTCGTAGTCGCTGACCTGCGCGACATCGACCACCGCCGTTTGCAACGCGATCTGCACCTCGGCCAGCGCCGGGATCGGCACCCAGACCGGCAGGTCGTCATCCAGCACCTTGTCCTCGCGCAGGTAGGCATGGGCGAGCACGAAATCGCCAAGGCTCTGGCTGTTGCGCAGCCCGGCGCAATGGCCGACCATCAGCCAGACATGCGGCCGCAGCACCGCGATATGGTCGGTCGCGGTTTTGGCGTTGGACGGCCCCACCCCGATATTGACCAGCGTGATGCCGCCGCCGCCCGCGCGCGTCAGGTGATAGGTGGGCATCTGCGGCAGCTTGGCCGGCGGGTCGAGCGGCGCGTCGGGATCCGTGATCTCCACGTTCCCCGGCCCGACCAACGAGGCATAGCCGCTGTCGGGATCGCGCAAGGCCGCGCGCCCGAAGGCGACGAATTCCTCCACGTAGAACTGGTAGTTGGTGAACAGCACGTGATTCTGGAAATGCTCCGGCCCGGTGGCGGTGTAGTGGGCCAGCCGGGCCAGCGAATAATCGACGCGCTGCGCGGTGAACAGCGCAAGCGGCCCGGTGCCGCCGGCCTGCTTGGAAACCAGCCCGTTGACGATATCATCGTTGGTGTTGGACAGGTCCGGCACGTCGAAGACATCGCGCAGCGGAAAGGCCAACGCACCATCCTGCGGCACCTGCAGGTCGGCATCGTTCATCACCGCGAAATGCACCGGAATCGGCGTGGTCGAGGGGCCGATGCAGACCGGCACGTTGTGGTTGTCAATCAGAAGGCCGATCTGCTGCGTCAGGTAATGCTGGAACAGGTCCGGCCGCGTCGCGGTGGTGGCGTAGGTGCCCGGCTCCGTCACGTGGCCGAAGGACAGGCGGCTGTCGATCTGGCCGAAACTGGCGGTGGTGATGCGGATTTCCGGGTAGAAGGCGCGGTAGCGGCAATCCGGCGCGCCGCTTTGGATGACCTCGGCGAAGCGGGCTTGCAGATAGTCGATCGCTTGCGCGTAAAGCGCCTGCAAATGCGCCACGGCCTCGGCCGCGTCGGTGAAATAGCGCGGTTCAGCGACCTCGGGGGTTCTTATCGGGAGTTGCCTGGAAACGGGTGTCATGCATCACCTTCCACGAAAAGCGAGGTGAGTTCAAACGTCGTGACATCCACCAGCCCGAGATCGGAAATCCGAAGGCTCGGGATCACCACCAGCCCAAGCAATGAATGCTGCATGTAGGCGTTGTTGAGGGTGCAACCGCAGGCGCGCATCGCCTCGCCCATCTTCTGCGCCTTGGCGGCGACCTCGGTGGCTGGCGCGTCGCTCATCAACCCGGCGATGGGCAACTCCACCAGTGCCAGTTCCGCGCCGTCCTTGTAGACGGTGACACCGCCGCCGACCTCCGCCAGCCGCATCGCGGCCTTGGCCATGTTCTCGCGGTCGGTGCCGACCACGATCATGTGGTGGCTATCATGGGCCACGGTAGAGGCCATGGCCATCGGTCCCTTGTAGCCGAACCCGGAGACGAAGGCGTTGGTGACGCCCCCCGTTGCGCGGTGTCGTTCGACCAACGCGATCTGGCACACGTCGCCGTCGCCCTCCACCAGCCCGTCGACGACGGGCAGTTCGGCGGTCAGCGCCTCGGTCGGGGCCTGGTTCTCGACGACGCCGATCACCTTCACATGGGCGGAATTGGCCCCCTCCCGCGCGGCGATCTCGAAATCCCGCGCCGTCAGGTCCTTGCCCAGATGCACCGTGCCGCGCGCCTCGGCGGGCCAATCGAGATGCGGGCAATCGACGAGGATTTCGCCCGCCTCCGCCAGTTTCTGGCCGCGCCCGTAGACCACCTCCATGGGCAGGGCGCGCAAATCGCTGGTCAGGATCATGTCGGCCCGGCGGCCCGGCGCGATCGACCCAAGTTCGCGTTCCAGCCCGAAATGGGTGGCGGTGTTCACGGTACACATCTGGATCGCCACCAGCGGGTCACAACCGCAGGCGATGGCATGGCGCAGCACCCGGTTCATGTGGCCGTCATGGACCAGCGTGCCGGAATGGCAATCATCGGTGCACAGGATGAAGTTGCGCGGGTCGAGCCCCTTTTCGGTGACCGCGGTGATCTGGCTTTCCACGTCGTACCACGCCGACCCGAGCCGCAGCATCGAGCGCATGCCCTGCCGCACGCGGCCGATCGCGTCGCTTTCGCGGGTGCCCTCGTGGTCATCCGCCGGACCACCCGCCGCGTAGGCATGGAAGGCCGGGCCACGGTCGGGGCTGGCGTAATGGCCGCCCACGGTCTTGCCCGCCGCCTGCGTCACCGCGATCTCGGCCAGCATCTGCGCATCGCCATTGATGACACCGGGGAAGTTCATCATCTCGCCCAGCCCGATGATGCCGGGCCATGTCATCGCCTCGGCCACATCCTCGGGGCCTATTTCGTATCCGGTGGTTTCCAGCCCCGGCGCCGACGGCGCGCAGGAAGGCATCTGGGTATAGATGTTGATGGGCTGCAGCAGCGCCTCGTCATGCATCAGGCGCACACCCTCCAGCCCCATCACGTTGGCGATCTCGTGCGGGTCGGTGAACATGGAGGTGGTGCCGTGGGGGATGACCGCGCGGGCGAACTCTGCAGGGGTCAGCATGCCGGACTCGATATGCATATGCCCGTCGCACAGGCCGGGGATCAGGTAGCGCCCCTTGCCGTCCACGACCTCGGTGCCGTCCCCGATGCAATGGCCGGCATCCGGGCCGACATAGGCGAAGCGGCCAGCCGCAACCGCGACCTGCCAGCCGTCCAGAACCTCCCGGCTTTGCACGTTGACCAGTTGGAGATTGCGCAGAACGAGGTCTGCCGGTTCCCGCCCGGCGGCCACGGCGACAAGCCGCGCGGCGCATTCGGGCCATGTCGTGAAAGTCGTCTGTTTTTCCATACCGCAGCGTGGCACCGGTTTTTTCGGGCTTCAAGCGACAATTTCATGAAACAGTTTCAAATGCTTGCTGACCGGCGCCCCGTGAGGCGCGCGATTTCGCGCGGGGCCCTGCCGCCTCTCGACCCCGCTGGCGCTCGGGGCTGGACAAGGGGTAGGCTGTTCAGGCTTGCTCGGCATGAGTCGATCTTTCCGCGGACAGCCCGACAAGCCGAACAGGCCGGACGCCCCCGGCCAGCGCATTTGACCCAAGACGACGGCAGGAGGAGGCGCATGCCCCCAAGCTCAACACGCAAGAGACGGCCGCTTTGGCGTCGGGGACTGCGCCTGTTGATCAAGGCCATGGTTCTGGTGGCGCTGCTGGGGACGGGCTGGATCGCGCTTTACGGTGTCGTGGCACCGCCGACCACGCCCTACATGGTGGCCGAGACGCGCCGGCTTGGCGCGGTGCGGCAGGTCTGGCGCCCGATGGAGGAGGTTTCGCCGCACTTGGCGCGCGCGGTTGTCGCCGCCGAGGACGCGAATTTCTGTCTGCATTCGGGCTTCGACATGGACGCGATCCGCTCGGCCATTGCAGAGGGTATGCGGCGCGGCGGGTCGACGATCAGCCAGCAGGTGGTCAAGAACGCTTTCCTGTGGCAGGGTCGATCATGGTCGCGCAAGGCTCTGGAGGGCATGATGACCCCGGTGATGGAGTTGATCTGGAGCAAGCGGAGGGTACTGGAGGTCTACCTCAATATCGTTGAGTTCGACGAGGGCGTGTTCGGCGCCGAGGCCGCCGCGCAGCATTATTTCGGCATTCCCGCCGCCGAGCTCGACCCGACGCAGGCCGCGCGTCTGGCTGCCGTCCTGCCGAGCCCACGCAGCCGCGACGCGGCATCCCCAACCACGGTCCTGCGCGACCGGGCGGCGCGGATCGCCGACGGCGCGGCCACGATCCGCGCAGACGGACGCGACGCCTGCTTTGCGCGTTGAATTTGCCCGCGCCGCGATGCAAACAGGGTGCATACCCCCCGACAAGAGCAGACCATGACCCGCCTTTACCATTTCGCCCTGTCCCCCTTTTGCCGCAAGGTCCGGCTGGTGCTGGCCGAGAAGAAGATCGATGTCGAACTGGTCGATGAACGCTATTGGGAACCGTCGAACGAATTCCTGCGGCGCAACCCCGCAGGAAAGGTGCCCGTTCTCAAGATCGACGGCATGAACCTGAGCGAAAGCCAAGCGATCTGCGAATATATCGAGGAAACGCGCCCCGAGCCGCCGCTGATGCCGCGCGACCCGGCGGCGCGGGCCGAGGTGCGGCGCCTGTGCTTCTGGTTCGACGACAAGTTCCACCGCGAGGTGACGGCCAATCTTGTCTATGAGCGTGTGAACAAGAAGGTGATGCGCGGCGGGTACCCGGATGGCAAATCGGTCAAGACCGGGGCGCAGAAGATCAAGTATCATCTCGATTACATGGGGATGTTGCTGGATCATCGCCGCTGGCTGGCGGGCGACAGCCTGAGCCTTGCCGATTTCACCGCCGCAGCGCACTTGTCCTGCCTCGACTATATCTCGGACGTGGACTGGCACCGGTCGGAGGTGGTGAAGGACTGGTATGCCAAGGTGAAATCGCGGCCCGCCTTCCGGTCGATCCTCGCCGACCAGATCCCCGGCTTTCTGCAACCACCGCATTACGCGAACCTCGACTTTTGACGGACCTGAAGGCAGCCCTCGATGCGAAGGCCCGGGAAGAGGGCTTCGCCAAGATGCGCGTCTGTCGCCCCGACGCGATACCGGACGCCGCCGGCCGGCTGGCCGAGTTCGTGGACAAGGGCCGCCACGGGCAGATGGGCTGGATGGCGGAGCGGATGCATTGGCGCGGCGATCCGGCCACGCTCTGGCCCGAGGCGCGCTCGGTCATCATGCTGGCCGAACCCTACACGCCCGAGGCCGACCCGCTGGAGGCCCTGGAACTGCGAGACCGCGCCACGATCAGCGTTTACGCGCAGAACCGCGATTATCACGACATCGTCAAAAAGCGGCTGAAACGGCTGGGCCGCTGGTTGCTGGAGCAGGCGCCGGAGGAACAGATCAAGGTGTTCGTCGACACCGCGCCGGTGATGGAAAAACCGCTGGCCGAGGCTGCCGGGCTGGGCTGGCAGGGCAAGCATACCAACCTTCTGGCGCGCGATCTTGGCAACTGGTTCTTCCTCGGCTCGATCTTCACCACGCTGGACCTGCCCCCCGACGCGCCGGAGGTGGACCATTGCGGCAATTGCACCGCCTGCCTCGACATTTGCCCGACCGATGCCTTCCCGGCGCCGTTCCAACTGGACGCGACGCGCTGCATTTCCTACCTCACCATCGAGCATCACGGGCCGGTGGACGAGGCGTTGCGCCCGCTGATGGGCAACCGGATCTATGGCTGTGACGACTGCCTTGCCGTTTGTCCGTGGAACAAGTTCGCCGTGGCGGCGACGGAAATGCGCTACGCGGCGCGGCCAGAATTGCGGGGGCCGCGGCTGGCCGACCTGGCGTTGCTGGACGATGCAGGGTTCCGCGCCATGTTCTCAGGGTCGCCGATCAAGCGGATCGGGCGCGGGCGCTTCGTGCGCAACGTGTGCTACGCCATCGGCAATAGCAACGACCCCGCGCTGATCCCGGCGGCGCAGGCGCTGGTCGAGGATGAAGACCCGGTGGTGGCCGACGCGGCCCGCTGGGCGGTGGAGAGGTTGCGATGAAACTGCTGATATTCGGCATGGGCTACACCGCGCAGGCGCTTGTGCAGGAAATGCGGCCGCTCCCCCCCGGCACTGTCATCGGCACCACGCGGTCCGAGGACAAGGCCGCCGCGCTGCGCGACATGGGCGTGGAGGCGCGCCTCTTCCCCGGCACCGACCTTCGCGCCGATCTGGAGGCGGCCAGCCATGTGCTGATCACCGCCGGGCCGCAGGACGGGGCCGATCCGGTGCTGCACCACCTGCGACCGGTCTTCGCCGATCTTGCGCCTCGTTTCGACTGGGTTGGATATCTGTCCACCACCGGGGTTTACGGCGACCATCAGGGTGGCTGGGTCGATGAAAACGCGGCGCTGACGCCCGCCACCAAACGCGGCCGCGCGCGGGTAGCGACGGAGAGCGAATGGCAGGCCTTGGCGCGCGACCATGGCCTGCCGCTGCACATCTTCCGCCTGCCCGGCATCTACGGCCCCGGCCGCGGCCCGTTCGAGAAGGTGCGCAACGGCACCGCGCGGCGGATCATCAAGGCGGGTCAGGTCTTCAGCCGCATCCATGTCGAGGATATCGCGCAGGCTCTGCTGGCCTCGATGGCGCGGCCCGATCCCGGCGCGATATACAACATATGCGATGACGACCCCGCCCCGCCGCAGGATGTTCTGACCTACGCGGCGCAGCTTCTGGGTGTCGACCTACCGCCCACCGTGCCCTTCGAAGAGGCCGAGATGTCACCGATGGCGCGCAGTTTCTACGCCGAAAGCAAGCGCGTCGACAACACCCGCATGAAGCGGGAGCTTGGGGTGCGGCTGCGCTACCCGACCTACCGCGCGGGGCTTGACGCGCTGTTCGCCGCCGAGCGCGACAAGAGTTGATTTCTTGGCGCGCACGGCATTCGGGTAGAGTGCTGCAATCGCGAAAGGTTCCCGCCCAGATGCGCTTTCTTCCCGCCCTTCTGTTGCTTGCCCTTCTCGCGGTCGCGGGATGCAGCCGCTTTGCCACCTATGATGGGCCGGAGGTGACCCGACTGATCGTCAACAAAAGTGCAAGACAGCTTGTCCTCATGCATCATGACGAGGTGTTGCGCGCCTACGGGGTGGAGCTTGGCTTCGCTCCCGAGGGGCCGAAGGCGGTGGAGGGTGACGGGCGCACGCCCGAGGGCAGCTACATCATCGACCGGCGCAACCCGAACAGTGCCTTCTACCTGTCGATCGGCATTTCCTACCCTGACCCGGAGGATATCGCCGCGGCCGAGGCGCTTGGCCTTGACCCCGGCGGCGATATCTTCATCCATGGCACGCCGACGCCTTGGCGGCGCGGCGATGACTGGACGGCAGGCTGCATTGCGATCTCGAACCGCGAGATGCGCGAGGTCTACGCAATGGTGCGCCTTGGCACCCCCATCGACATCAATCCCTGACGCGGGTCAGCTGTTGCTGTTCTCCGGCAGGCCCTGGCCGGTGGTGCCGCCGTCACCGACCAGCATGGTCCACCAGATCTTGCCGTTGTCTTCCTGGTAAAAGGCAAAGCCCAAATCACGCGCATCCGGGTCGGTGATCACCTCTCGCGTGTTGGGCTGCTGCATCCAGGCCGCGACGGTTTCCAACTCGGATTCGTAGGTTTCCGAGATGTTCTCGCCAAGAATGCGCCCCCGGTACCCCGCCCGCCGCGCCCGGTCGATGGGCGACGAGCCGTCGGAGCCGAAATGCCATGGCCGGTTCTGCTGGCTCATGTCGCGAGAATGGGTGGCAGCGGCCGCGTTCAGTTCGGCGTTGAGCGAAAGCTCCGGCGCACCCGCACCGTTGCGCAGGGCATTGACGCTGTCGAGCACGCGAAACTGGATCTCGGCGGTGTCACTGGGGTTGATGCGGTAGATCGTGGGCAGCGGGCGCCCATCCGGGCCAAGCCGGGGCGGCGGCGCGGTCAGGCCGCAGGCCGAAAGCGCCCCGAGGGCCGTCGTCAACAGAAAGGAGCGTCGCAGCATGTGAGGAAATCTTGCCTGCCGGTTCTGGATGGTGCCAAGATCCATAGCGCCCCCGCCGCGCCCGATCAAACCAAACAGGCGCGAATCCGCGCATTGTGATCGCGGCCTCAATGGACCTTGGACAGGATTTGCCATACTTTGTGAGGTGCAAGCAGTCTTCCGACGGATTTCCGACATGAGCGATACTAGGAAAAGGGACCTCAACCGCCGCGCCTTTATTGGTGCCGCCGCCGCGACGGTGGCCAGCCCTGTCTTCGCGCAGCAGGACCCGACACCGGCCGAACTGGCCGAGATGGCCGCCTCGGTCGAGATGGAACGCGATGTCAGCCGGAATGTGCGCCACAACATTTCCAGCTTCCGCACGCTGGAATGGCAGGACTATTTCGACAATCTCGACAACGGGGCGATCCTCGTCGATATCACCTCACGCGCGCTGCACTTCTGGAACGAGGATGAAACGATCTATCGCCTCTACCCCACCTCCGTTCCGGCAAGCGAGGACCTGACGCGCCTTGGCCGCACCCGCGTGGTGCGCAAGGTTGAAGGCCCGGACTGGCGCCCAACCCCGGCAATGCAGGAACGCAACCCCGAATGGCCCGACTACGTGCCGCCGGGGCCCGACAACCCGCTGGGCACCCATGCACTCTATCTCAGCTGGACCTATTACCGCATCCACGGCACCCACGATACGCGCAAGATCGGGCGGCGCAGTTCGAACGGCTGCATCGGGCTTTACAACGAACACATCGCGGAACTGTTCGATCTGGCCCATGTCGACGCGCAGGTGTTGCTAATTTGACCACAAGTCGGCCAAGTTGAGGCCGGGCCTTATTCAGCAGCATTGCAATCGCGTTGCTTTACTGCTTAAACCCCTCCATGAGGGTACAGTCTTGGGTGCCCCGCTAAGCGTAATACCGCGCGAAAAATTTTGGGGCGTATCTTGGAGGATACTATGAAAAAACTCGCACTCGCAGCCGCTCTTTCCGTTGCCGCAACCTCCGCATTCGCGGGCGGCTATGTTGAGCCCGTGCTGGAGCCCGTCGTGATCGTGGAAGACACCTCGTCCTCCGCCGGTGGCGTTCTGGTTCCCCTGCTGGCCATCATCCTGATCGCTGCTGCAATCGCGCACGACTGATCGTCTCGCGATATCGAATAGAAAAAGGCGGCCCGCAACGGCCGCCTTTTTCACGTTATGGCGCCTACCAAAAGGCCAGCAGGCGGCTTGGCTACCTCGCCAAACCGGTTTCGGCCTCGATCTGCGCGCGCGATTTGCGGGCGCGTTCTGTGGCGGATTTCAACTGCCCGCAGGCAGCCATGATGTCCTCGCCGCGCGGCGTGCGGATCGGGCTGGCATAGCCGGCCTTGTAGACGATGTCCGCGAACGATTCGATCCGGTCCCAGTCAGACCGTTCATAGGGGGCGCCGGGCCATTCGTTGAACGGAATGAGGTTGATCTTGGCGGGGATGCCCTTGATCAGGTTCACCAGACGGCGCGCATCTGCGTCGCTGTCGTTCACATCCTTCAGCATCACGTATTCGAAGGTGATTCGTTCCGAGTTCGACAGCTTGGGATAGGCGCGCAGCGCCTCCAGCAACTCCGCGATCGGCCAGCGCTTGTTGATCGGCACCAGTTTGTCACGCACCGCATCCGTGGTGGCATGGAAGGACACCGCCAGCATGCAGCCGATTTCCTCGGCGGTCTTGGCGATCTCGGGCACCACGCCCGACGTGGACAGGGTGATCCGCCGCCGCGACAGGGAAATCCCTTCGCCATCCATGGCGATCTTCATCGCGTCGCGCACGTTGTCGAAATTGTATAGCGGCTCCCCCATGCCCATCAGCACGACATTGGACAACAGCCGCGGGCCGTTCTCGCCGGTGCCTTCGCCCGGTTCCGGCCATTCGCCCAGATCGTCGCGCGCCACCATGATCTGGCCGACGATCTCGCCCGCCGTCAGGTTGCGCACCAGTTTCTGGGTGCCGGTGTGGCAGAAGGAACAGGTCAGCGTGCAACCGACCTGAGACGATATGCACAGCGTGCCCCGGTCGGTCTCGGGGATATAGACGACTTCCACCTCGTGCCCGCCAGCGATGCGCACAAGGTACTTGCGGGTGCCATCGGCGGACACCGTGCGGCTAACCACCTCCGGCACGCCGATGACGAAATGTTCGGCCAGCGTGGCGCGATAGGCCTTGGCGAGGTTCGTCATCTCGTCGAAGCTCCGCACGCCCCAGTGATAGACCCATTGCCAGATCTGGTTCACCCGCATCTTGGCCTGCTTTTCGGGCGTGCCGGCGGCGATCAGGGCGTCGCGCAATCGCGGCCGGGTCAGGCCCACGATGTTCATCGGGCCTTCGGGCAGTTTGCGCGGAACGGTCAGGACATCCTGCGTGATGGGGGCGCTGGTGGACATGGGGCATACCTCCGGGGTGGCTGCGGACACATATAAGCTTCCGCCCCGGATCGCAAACCTTGTCTTGTCTTTGCGGGGTCAGCTGCCGCAGCGCGCCTCTGCATCCTCGACCGCGGCGGTGAAGCCGAACAGCGAGAACGTGTCCTGCGTCTGCGTTCCCCGGCTGGACACCGCCGTCAGCACCGCATCGGCGCCACGCTTCATCTCTGTGATGATCCGCTGGTCATCCTGCTGCGACGCGGCCCAGGCCATTTCACCCTCCGTGAACAATTCGAAGGTCGAATCGTCGATTTCCAGCGAAACGGTCGAATCCTCCGCGAACGGATAGCCGCCGGTGAAAGAGACTTCGCCCATCCGGCTTTCCGACGGCCAGTAACTGACAAACAGCAGAATTTCCCCCCGGCGCACGGCAACGACGCGACCATCGCGGGTGTTGACCGTCTCGCGCGGCGCCGACACCACCCAGCATTGGGTCGGGTCATCCTCGACGAAAACGCTCCAGTCTGTTTCGGCGTTGACCCGGTTTTCGGATTCCTCGGTTTCCTGGGCGATCAGGGGCGACGCCAGCGCCAATGCGATCACCGTTCCAGCAACCCAGTTTTTCATCTTGATCCAGCCTCCAGCCGACTCTGCCTCCGGTTCGGGCCCGGCCTGTTCGTCAGGTCTTGCGCTCGGGTCCCGTCCGCTTCTTACTGCGCGCGAAGAGTAACCCGAAAATCCGCGGAGGGAAAAGCCCCGGCGGCGGAAATTTGCCGGGACGACAGGCAGGAAGGAATGTTTGACGATGGGACAAGCCGAGACATTGGTGGAAATCTGGCGCGGCCCGTTTTGCGAAAGCGTGCATCGCGGGCACGCGGTGGTCTGGCAGGACGGCGGCGATATCGTCGCGTCATGGGGTGACCCTGACAAGGTGATCCTGCCGCGATCGTCCTGCAAGATGGTGCAGGCGCTGCCGCTGGTCGAAAGCGGCGCGGCAAAGGCCTTCGGGCTGAGCGAGGCGCAACTGGCGCTGTCCTGCGCCTCGCATAACGGGGCGGCGGTGCATAGCGGCATGGTGACGGAGTGGCTGACCGGGCTTGACCTCGACCCGGAGGCGGCGCTGCTCTGCGGCCCGCAGATGCCGAACGATCGAGACGCGCGCGACACGCTGATCAAATCCGATGCGACACCCTGCCAGATCCACAACAACTGTTCCGGCAAGCATTCCGGGTTCCTGACGTTGAACAGGCACCTCGGCGCGGGGCCGGACTACATCGACCCCGGTCACCCGGTGCAGCGCGCCGTCAAGGCCGCCTTCGAGGATGTGACCGGCGAAACCAGTCCCGGCTACGGGATCGACGGCTGCTCGGCGCCGAATTTCGCCTGCACCGTCACCGGGCTGGCGCGCGCCATGGCGCGCTTCGCGGCGGCGACCGGGGCGGGCGATGCGCGCGACCGGGCCATGCACCGGCTGACCCGCGCGATGGCCGCCTATCCACATCTGGTCGCCGGTGAGGGGCGGGCCTGTACCGCCCTGATGCGCGCGATGGAGGGGCGCGCAAGCGTCAAGACCGGGGCCGAGGCGGTCTTCGTCGCCATCGTGCCGGAACGGCGCATGGGCGTCGCGCTCAAGATCGAGGATGGCGGCACCCGCGGGGCTGAGGCTGCGGTGACTCAGATCCTGATCGGCCTCGGCGTCCTCGACGCGGACCACCCCGCCGCGCGGACCTATACCCACGGCCCGATCCGAAACCGGCGCGAGATGGAGACCGGTTTCGTGAAACCGGCCGAGGCGCTGGCGAGTTGGCGGCCGTAGCCGTCAGCCCGGCATCACCGGGCGCACGTCGTCCGGCGCCGCCTCCGCGATCCGCGCGACGATCTGATCCTTCTTCAGGGGCTTGGTCAGGTAGTGATCGACACCGGCCGCTTGGATCTCCGTCTCGTGATCGTCCATCGCATGGGCCGTCATGGCGATAATGGGCAGCGCCGGCAGGCCGCCTTCCGCCTCTAGCCGGCGGATTTCACGGGTCAGGGCGAGCCCGTCCATTTCCGGCATCGAGATATCGGTGAACAGGATGTCGGGCCGCTCCGCCCGGTAGGCCGCGAGCGCCTCGGCGCCGTTGGCCCCCATCGTCACATCAAGGTCGAGCGTCTTGATCATCTTGCGAAAGATCATCTGGTTGGTCTTGTTGTCTTCCGCCGCCAGAAGGCGCAGCCGGCGCGGCGCGGCTTGCGGCGGCGAGGGCGGCGCATCGGGTGCCAACGCCGCAGGCCCGGATCCGGCAAGCGCGATGATGTCGGACCGCAGGTCATTCAGGCCGCGGTCCATCGTGATCACCGGCAGCGGTGCCTCCGCGCCCCCGCAGACGGCGCGACACAGCAAGACCGGGCAGGATAGACCGGCAAGGTCTTGGTAGCTCGCCTCCTCGGTCAGCATGACGAGATCGGGCGCCCCGTCGATGTCGGAAACCGTTTCGCGCAGTTCAAGCTCCGCCTTCAGCTTCAACAACAGGCGTTCCACATTGCGCCGCACAACCGTATCCGGCCCGACAACGGCGATGCGCGAAAGCCCGTTGGGCAGCGGCGGCACCGGGTCCGCGACCGCCTCTTTCGGCAGCGGCAGGGTCAGCCGCAGGGCGAAGGTTGCGCCATGGCCAAGCTCCGACTCGATCCAGATCTCCCCGCCCATCAGCGTCACAAGCCTGTGGGTGATCGCAAGGCCAAGCCCGGTGCCCTCGTACTTGCGGTTGGCCTGATCCTCTACCTGGTTGAATTCTCCGAAGATATGCATCTGCTTCTCCGGCGCGATGCCGATTCCGGTATCTTCCACCGAAAGGACAACCGTCGCCCTGCCATCGCCCTGATCCTCGCCCAGCACCCGCACGAGGACATGGCCCGTCTCGGTGAACTTAACCGCGTTGCCGACCAGGTTGATCAGGATCTGGCGCAGGCGGCCCTTGTCGCCGATCAGAACCGGGGGAAGGAAAATGTCGTAGTCGAGCAGGAGTTGCAGGTCGCGCCCGTCCGTCGACGGGCGCAGCAGCCGGAAGATATCGCGGATCAGATCCTCCAGGTCGAAGGGTTCGGGGTGTAGCACCAGCTTCTCCGCCTCGATCTTCGAATAGTCGAGCACGTCGTTGATGATCCCCAGAAGCGCCTCGCCGGAATTGCGGATCGTGTCGGCACACTGGCGCTGCTCCTCGTCGAGACCGGTTTCGCGCAACAGGTCGGCCATGGCGACGACGCCGTTCATCGGCGTTCGGATCTCGTGGCTCATGTTGGCGAGGAAAGCGGATTTGGCGCGGTTGGCGGCCTCTGCGGCGTCGCGCGCTTCCAGAAGCTCGCGCTCGCGCCTGATGGTCTCTGTAATGTCGAGCATCAGGCTGACCATGTCGCCGCCCGGCGCGCGCTTGTCCACCAGCTTGACGAAGCCGCCGTTCCACAGCTTCACATTGCGCGGCGGGATCGGGTCCTGCCCCCACCGATCGACCATCTCGGCCACCCAGTTTTCGGGGTCGATCCCTTCGAGGTCGACGATTCCCTCCTCCACGGCAATACGCAGGATCGCTTCGTAGCTTGCACCCGGCCCGACCTCGGCCATCTGGTCGAACACGGTCAGAAAGGCGCCATTGGCCGCGACCAGGCGCCCGGCGGCATCGTAGATGGCAAAGCCGTCCTCGATGATATCAAGCGAATCCCACAGGCGCCGCTCCGCCTTCTCCGCCTTTTCGGTCGCCACCTCCAGATCGGCCCGTGCACGGGTGGTTTCGCCGAGCAGGTCGGCATTTTCCTCGCGTTGTTCGATGACCTTGTCGGAAAGCTGCCCGGCCTGCGCGGCCAGCTTTCGGTTGGCGGCGAAAAGCTCCTCCTGCTTTTGAACAAGCAGGCGTTCGGCGGCCAGCCGCGCCCGGCGTTCCTGCGCCAAGCGATCATCGAAGCCCCGCCCGTCCATACCCTTGTCCATCTCTTGCCTGCACGTTCGGGCAAGGATGGGGCAGCAGTCTTTATATTCGCTTAAGCTGCGGCAAGTCGGGGCATGGACTCGGACGCGGTGATTGTGTAATTATCTCACTAAGTTTATTCTTGGATGCCCTTTCCCTTGGAGGTTGAGATGCGCCTTTCGCTCGCGGCGATGGTCCTGTGCCTGGTCCCCCTGTCTGCGTTGGCCCAGGATGGCCCGGTTGCAGACCGCTTCCTTTCCATTTCGCAAGACACCGATTTCCCCGGGGGCGACCTTACCCCCATCTATGACGTGACGTTCGAAACCTGCAGCCGCGCCTGCCTTGCCGATCCCGATTGCGCGGCCCTCACCTACAATTCGCGCAGCAACGCCTGTTTCCCCAAGACCGAGGTTCTGGGGACGGAAGCCTATGACGGCGCGATGTCGGCACAGGTGCATGCCACCGACCCGGCCGTTCTGGCGCGGCTCGATACGCGGCTGGAGCAACTCGGGTTTCTCTCCGCAGGCGACCTTGCCAATGCCCGCCAGCAGGCCGCGGACCTGCCCGATCGGCACTATGTCGGGACATGGACCGCCGAACGCATCCTGCAAGCCGCCGAGGCACGGCTGGCAGAGGGCGAGGCGCAGCGTGCGATGAACCTTTACGGCTCGGCCCTGACGATCACCGACGACCCGGCGCACTGGATGACCTACGCGCGCCTCGGGTTGGAAATCGAGACCGAGAACCGCAGCGCGCAGCGTCGCCTGAACCGCACCGCCCTGCGCGCCGCCATCAACGCCGCACTGCGCGCCGCGCCGGGGCAGCCCTTGTCCGACGCCGCCGCCCTGCTGGCCCGCGCGCTGGAGGAAAACGACCGCGACCGCGCCATGATCGACGCGCTACGGCTGGCCAATGCAGAGGCGCCATCGGAATCGCTGGCGTCAGAGCTTGACCGCGCCGTCGGTCTCTACGGTTTCCGTGTCACCTCCACCCGTGTCGAGAACGATGCGGAGGAACCGCGCATCTGCGCCATCTTCTCGGAGGATATCGCGGGCGGCGTCGCGCATGCCGATTTCCTGCAAACCACGGTCAGCGGCCTGTCGGTCGAGGCAGAGGAACGGCAGTTCTGCATTTCGGGCGTCCAGCACGGGCAGCGCTACGAGATCACGCTGCGCGCCGGGCTGCCCGCCGCCTCGGGCGAGACCCTGCGTAACCCGGCGACGCTGCGCCTTTACGTGCGCGACCGGTCCCCCGCCGTGCGCTTCCCGGGCCGTGCCTATGTGCTGCCGCGGCTCTCTGGCGGGTCGCTGCCAATCGTGACGGTCAACACCGACGCGGTCGATCTGTCACTGCACGCAGTGTCGAACCGCAACATCCTGCGCGCCTTGCAAGAGGACTATTTCGGCCGCCCGCTGCAAAGCTGGGAGATCGGCCGCTTTTCCACCGAGCTGGCCGAAACCGTGTGGGAGGGCACCGGCGAGGTGGCCAACACGCTCAACCGCGACATGACGACAAGCCTGCCGATGGGCGAGGTTCTGGCGGGGCTGGCGCCCGGCCTCTACGCGCTGGAGGCGCGCATTCCCGGCCCGGCCGACCGTGACACGCCGCCCGCGACGCAATGGTTCTTCGTCTCCGATCTCGGGATCTCGACGCTGACCGGCACCGATGGCGTGCACGTGACCGTGCGCGCGCTGTCCGATACCTCGGCCGTGGCCGGGGCGACGGTGCGGCTCGTCTCCGAATCCAACCGGGTGCTGGCGGAACGCGCGACCGACGCCGGGGGCCATGTGCATTTCCCGACCGATCTGGCAGCCGGGCGCGATGGCGCGGCGCCGGCGATGGTGTCGGTCGAGCAGGGCGAGGATTTCGCCTTCCTCAGCCTGCGCGAGGCGGAATTCGACCTCTCTGATCGCGGGGTGGAGGGCCGCCCCGCCGCGCCGCCGATCGACCTTTTCCTGACGACCGAGCGCGGCGCCTACCGCGCCGGCGAGACGATCCATGCCACCGCGCTGGCCCGCGACGCGCAGGCACGGGCGCTGCCCGGCCTGCCGCTGACGGCGATCCTGACCCGCGCCGACGGCGTCGAATACAGCCGCACGATGCCCGAGGAGGCGGGCGCCGGGGGCTTTGTCTGGCAGATGCCGCTTGGCCCGGACGTGCCGCGCGGCACATGGCGGCTGGCGCTGCATGCCGATCCGGACGTCCCGCCGCTGGCCAGCCATACCCTGCTGGTCGAGGATTTCCTGCCCGAACGAATCGACGTGGACCTGTCGATGCCCGAGGCCCCCTTGCCCACGGGGCAGCCTGTGTCGCTCGACCTTCAGGCCGACTACCTTTTCGGCGCGCCGGGCGGCGATCTGGCCATCGATGGCAGCTTTCAGCTTCGCCCGCTCTCGACCCTTTCCGATTTCCCCGGCTACCGTTTCGGGCGCCACGACGATCCGCCGCGCAGCATCTTTGGCGGCCTGCCGGATGGCCAGCGCACCGATGATACCGGCGCCGCGCGCCTCACCTTCGCCTTGCCCGACCCGGATGGCCCGCCGCATCCGCGCGAGTTGATCGTGACCACCCGCGTTTCCGAAGGGTCCGGCCGCCCGGTGGAACGCCGCATCACCCGTGCGCTTGACCCTGCCGGCACGCTGATCGGCATTCGCCCGCTTTTCGACGGACCGTTGCCCGAAAGCGCCGAGGCCAGCTTCGACCTCATCGCCGTTGGGGCGGAAAACCAGCCGGCGCGCTGGACGCTGAACCGGGTCGAGCGCCGCTACCAGTGGTATGCCCGGAACGGGCGCTGGTCGTGGGAACCGGTGACAACCCGCACCCGCATCGCCGGCGGCGACGTGACCCTAGGCACCACGCCACTGCGTATCGCCGCGCCGACCGACTGGGGCCGGTATGAGCTGCGCGTCGAAAGCACCGAGGGCGCCTACACGATCAGCTCGGTCGGCTTCAACTCAGGCTGGTATGGCGGCGGTGACGCGGCGGGCACGCCCGATCTACTGGAGCTGTCGCTCGATTCCGAAAGCTACGCGGTCGGCGACACCGCCAACCTGCACATCGCGCCGCGCGTTGGCGGCACGGTGCTGATCCGGGTGCTGTCGAACCGGCTGATCCACCGGGAAGTGGTCGAGATCGGCGATGACCCGGAAACCGTCGCGCTCGACGTGACAGAGGAGTGGGGCAGCGGCGCCTATGTCACCGCGACCCTGCTGCGCCCGTTGCAGGACCTGCCGCCGCAGACGCCGCCTCGCGCGCTCGGCCTTGTCCATGCCAGCGTCGCACCCGGCGACAGGGCGCTCGACGTGGACCTTGAGACACCGGAACAGGCCGCCCCGCGCGGCCCGCTGGAGGTTGCCCTGCGCGTCGACGGGGCCGCGCCCGGCGACACCGTTCACGCCAGCATTGCCGCGGTGGATGTGGGCATCCTCAACCTCACAGGGTTCGAGGCGCCCGACCCGATGGGGCATTATTTCGGCCAGCGGCGGCTCGGAGTCGGGATCCGCGACCTCTACGGTCGGCTGATCGCGGGCGGCGGCCAACCCGGCGCGATCCGGCAGGGCGGCGATGGCGGGGCAGCGATGCGCATGCAGGCCCCACCCCCGACAGAGGCGTTGGTCGCGTTCCATTCCGGCCCCGTTACCGTCGGCGAGGACGGACTGGCGCGCGCGCGTTTCGACATGCCAAGCTTCAACGGCACCGTGCGGGTGATGGCCATGGCGTGGACCGAGGCGGGCATCGGGCAGGACAGCGCCGATGTGCTGGTGCGCGACCCGGTGGTGGTCACCGCCGCGCTGCCGCGCTTCATGGCGCCGGGCGACAGGTCCCGCCTTCTGCTGGAAATCACCCATGCCGAGGGCCCGACCGGCGAGATGCCGCTGGAGATCAGCGCCTCGCCCGACCTTGCCCTTGAAACGGGCGCGTTAACCGTAGACCTCGACGACGGAGAGACGGAGCGTCTCAGCCTGCCGCTTGCCGCGCGGGACGCGCCCGGCATGCAAGAGGTGCAGGTGACGCTGACCACCCCGGACGGGCAGCGCCTGGCGCGCAGCCTGCGGCTGGTCGTGCAATCGAACGACCCGGTGATTGCCACGACCTCCCGCTTCACTCTGGCGCCGGGGGAAAGCCTCGATTTCGACGCCTCGGTGCTGGCGGGCCTGCGGGCCGGCACCGGGCGCGCGGTGCTGTCGGCTGGGCCGCTTGCGCGGTTCGACGCGCCGGGGCTGATGCAGATGCTCGACCGCTACCCCTATGGCTGCACCGAACAGGTGACCAGCCAGGCGATGCCATTGCTTTACATGGGCGACGTGGCGGAGGCGCTGGGGCTTGACCATGCCGGCGACCTGTCGGCGCGGCTACAGGAAGCCATCGACGCTGTGCTGGTCAACCAGGCGGCGAATGGCGGCTTCGGCCTTTGGGGCGCGCGCCCGGGCGATGCGTGGCTTGACGCCTATGTCACCGATTTCCTGTCGCGTGCGCGGGCGGCGGGCCATGACGTGCCAGGCCTTGCCTTCCGGTCCGCGCTCGATAACCTGCGCAACCACGTGGCCACCGCGCCGGATTTCGAGCATGGCGGCCAGTCCATCGCCTACGCGCTGATGGTGCTGGCGCGCGAGGGCGCGGCGGCGATCGGCGACCTGCGCTACTATGCCGACGTGAAGGCCGACAGTTTCGCCACCCCGCTGGCGCTGGGCCAGCTTGGCGCGGCGCTGGCGATGTATGGCGATCAGCCCCGCGCCGACGCGATGTTCCGGCAGGGCTACCGGTTGTTGCAGGCGCAAGGCACCGGCGACACCGGCTGGCGCGACGATTTCGGCACGCAAAGGCGCGATGCGGCGGCCCTTCTGACGCTGGCCGCCGGGGCCGGGTCCGAGGCGATCCCCCTCGACGCGCTGGCCGGCGCGCTGCCCGCGCCGGACGCCAATGTCTCGACGCAAGAGGCTGCGTGGAGCCTGATGGCCGCCAATGCGCTGATCGACCTTGACGGCCTGTCGGAGGTGACGGTGAACGGCGCCGAGATCGACGGCCCGCTGATCGAGGTGCAGGAGGCGGGCGACAGCACGACCCGGACGGTCACCAATCTGGGCGCGACCGAGGAGATCCTGACCCTCACCCGTTACGGCCAGCCCGAGGGCGCGACCGAGGCGGGCGGCAACGGCTACCGCATCACCCGCACATACCGGACGCTTGATGGCCTGCCCGCCGATCCATCGCAGGTGGCCGTCGGCACGCGGCTGGTGGCGCTGCTGACGGTGTCGCCGTTTTCCGACCGCGAGGCGCGGCTGATGATCAACGATCCGCTGCCCGCGGGCTTCGAGATCGACAACCCGAACCTGCTGCGCGGCGGCGATGTCGCGGCGCTGGGCGAACTCGGCCTGACCGGGGACACCGACCATACGGAGTTCCGGCAGGACCGGTTCCTTGCCGCCGTCACCCATCGCGGGAGCGATCCGGTCCGGCTGGCCTATATCCTGCGCGCGGTCAGCCCCGGTGAGTTCCACCACCCCGCCGCCTCGGTCGAGGACATGTATCGCCCCGCCTTCCGGGCGCAGACCGCCTCGGGCCGGGTCGTGATCACCGAGTGATCCGGGTGATCCGGGCGCGGGCATTCTTCTGGGTGGCGGCGCTTCTGCTGGCGCTGGGGCTGGCGCGCGACCGGGTCGATGCATGGATCGACGCCACCGTGATCCCGCCGCTGGTGCCGGTCACGTCGGTCGAGGTGCTGGACCGCGACGGTGTGCTGTTGCGCGCCTACACGGTCGAGGATGGACGCTGGCGCCTGCCGGTTTCGCTGGCCGAGGTCGATCCGGGCTTCATCGCGCTGTTGCTGACTTACGAGGATCGCCGCTTTCACGATCACGCGGGTGTCGATTGGCGGGCCATGGCGCGCGCCGCGTGGCAGGCGGTGACCAACGGCCGGATCGTCTCGGGCGCCTCCACCATCACCATGCAGGTCGCCCGCCTGCTGGAGGATAGCGGCACCGGCACGTGGCGCGGCAAGCTGCGCCAGATCAGGCTGGCGCTGGCACTGGAACGGCAGTTGACCAAGCAGGAGATCCTGACGCTCTACCTGCATCTCGCGCCCTATGGCGGCAATATCGAGGGCGTGCGCGCCGCGAGTTTCACATGGTTCGGGCAGGAACCCCGGCGGCTGACCACCGCCGAGGCGGCGCTGCTGGTCGCCATCCCGCAGGCCCCGAACAGCCGCCGCCCGGACCAGAACCCGGATAACGCGCTGGCCGCCCGCAACCGGGTGCTGGACCGCGCGCATCGCTTCGGCCTGTCGACCACAGAGGAGGTCGCCGCCGCCCGATCCGAACCGCTGCCGGATGCGCGGCACGATTTCCCCATGCTCGCGCCTCACGTGTCAGACCGCCTCGTGGCCGTGGACCCCGCCAGTCAGCACAATCTGACGCTTGACGCGACGCTTCAGGCACAGATGGAGGCGCTGTCGCGCGACGCCGTGCGCGGGCAGGGGAACAGGCTCAACGCCGCGATCATGGTGATGGACCACCGCACGGGCGCGATGCTGGCCTCGGTCGGGTCGGCCGATTACACCGACGCGCGGCTGCAAGGCTTCGTCGACATGACGCGCGCCCTGCGCTCGCCCGGCTCCACCCTGAAACCGCTGATCTACGGGCTGGGATTCGAGGCCGGGCTGATCCACCCTGAAAGCCTGATCACCGACCGCCCCACCCGCTTCGGCGACTACGCGCCGCAGAATTTCGACCGCCGGTTCCGAGGGGAGCTTTCGGTGCGCCACGCGTTGCAGGTCTCCCTCAACGTGCCCGTGGTGGCGCTTCTGGACGAGGTCGGCCCGGCCGAGTTGATGACCCGGATGCGCCGCGCCGGCATGGCGCCGGAATTTCCCTCCGGGCAGCCGGGGCTGGCCGTCGCGCTGGGCGGTGTGGGCGTGACGATGGAAGACATGATGCGCCTTTACGGCGCGCTTGCCGCGGGCGGGGCGGCGGTGCCGCTGCGGTACCGGCAGGGCGCGGTGGGCGCGGACCCGGTGCAGGTGCTGTCGCCGGTGGCGGCGTGGTATACCGGCGACATCCTGTCGGACATGCCGCCGCCGCCGAACGCGCCGCGCAACGGGCTGGCCTACAAGACCGGCACCAGCTACGGCCACCGCGATGCCTGGGCCTTCGGCTATGACGGGCGGCACGTGGTGGGCGTATGGCTGGGCCGGGCCGATGGTGCCTCGGTCCCCGGCGCTTTCGGGGCGGAGCGCGCCGCGCCGCTGCTGTTCGAGGCGTTCGCCCGCATCGCCCCGGGCCTCACCCCGTTGCCCCCGCCGCCCCGCGGGGCGCTGACCATCGGCCATGACGCGCTGCCCGGGCCCTTGCGCCGCTTTGCCGGGCGCGACGGCGCGGCGCAGGATCCCGAGGCCCCAGAGATCGCCTTTCCCCCCGATGGCGCAATCCTCGCCCGCCAGCCCGGCCTGCCGATGATCGCGCGTGTCGAGCGGGGCACACCGCCCTATACATGGCTGTGGAACGGGCGCCCGGTAGAGATTGGCCAGCGGACCCGCGAGGTCAGCCTTGGCGAGCCGCCCGAGGGTTTCATTGACCTGACGGTGATCGATTCAGAGGGGCGCGGGGCCTCCGTGTTTCTGGAAATCACGGTGCCGTAACCGGATGTGACGCCCCGGGCCGTGGCGCAGCCCTCCTTGTTCACACACGCACCATTCTCACGTTACTTTCGCCCATTCGTGGGGTGAAACACAGTCCTGCCGTACCTAGGTTAAGTGTATCGGAGGCAAACGCCCCGCCAGACATACCGCGACCCAAGTCGCACACACCCGAAAGGAAAGACCAATGAAAACCCTCGCATTGACCACCGCCCTCGTTGTCGCCCTCTCCGCCCCGGCCGCTTTCGCGTCCGCAAGCCTTGCTCGGTCGCTCGACGTCGAGCCCGGACAGCTTTCCACCGTGGAGCTGATCCAACTGCGCAACGCCGTGGAAGACAACGACACCAACTACGTGAACTTCCTGCTCAACAGCAGTTCCAACCCTGTCGAGGCATCCGTTGCCTTCGATGCCCGCCTGCGTTCTGCCATCGAGGATCAGGATACGAACTACGAAGCTTTCCTGCGCAGCGGCGGCCGCGAGGTGATCTCGACCCAAGGTACGGGCCACAGCCTCCAGGCACAGGCCATCTTTGATCGGATCCGCGCCGAAAGCCTTGAAGACGAGTAAGCCCCACTCACGGACCGGACCCGGCGGGGTGCTCTCTCCCCATCCTGCCGGGTCCATGAAGAAACCCCCGATGCCGCGCTGGCACCGGGGGTTTTTTTGGCGTTGTCCCGCCGGTCAGGGGCGTTCGATGGCAATGGCTATGCCTTGCCCGCCGCCGATGCACATGGTGATCAGCGCCCGCTTGCCGCCGGTCCGTTCCAGTTCATACAGCGCTTTCACGGTCAGGATCGCCCCGGTGGCGCCGACCGGGTGGCCAAGCGCGATGGCGCCGCCATTGGGGTTCACCTTGACCGGGTCGAGGCCCAGCCCCTTGTTCACCGCAAGCGCCTGCGCGGCAAACGCCTCGTTCGACTCGATCACGTCGAAATCTGTGATGGCAAGACCGGTCCGTTCCAGCAGCTTTTCCACCGCCGGCACCGGGCCGATCCCCATCACCTCGGGCCGCACCCCGGCATGGGCATAGCCGAGGATATGCGCCCGAGGTTTCAGACCGGCAGCCTGCGCCGCATCCGCCCGCGCCAGAACCAGCGCCGCCGCGCCGTCATTGATCCCAGAGGCATTGCCGGCGGTGACGCGCCCGTCCTTGCGAAACACCGCCCGCAGCCCGGCCAGCGTTTCCAAGGTCGAGGCCTTGGGGTGTTCGTCCGTTTCGAAGGCCACGAGGTCACGCTTGACCTTAACCTCGACCGGCGTGATCTGCTCCTTGAAATGCCCGGACTCGATGGCGGCAAGGGCGCGTTTCTGGCTCTCGGCGGCGAAGGCGTCCATCTCTTCGCGGCTGATGTCGTGCTCCTCGGCCACGTTTTCCGCCGTCACGCCCATATGCCCGGTGCCAAAGGGGCAGTTGAGCGCGCCGACCATCATGTCTTGCGCGCCCATGTCCCCCATCTTCTGGCCCCAACGGATGCCCGGCACGATATGCGGCCCGCGGCTCATGCTCTCGGCACCGCCGGCAAGGCCGAACTCCGCGTCGCCCAGCATCAGGCTTTGCACCACCGACACGATGGCCTGCGCGCCCGACCCGCACAGGCGGTTGACGTTCATCGCCGGGGTGGTGTCGGGAATGCCCGCCTGAATCGCGGCCACCCGGCTGAGATACATGTCGCGCGGCTCGGTGTTGATGACATGGCCATAGGCGACATGGCCGATCTGCTTGCCATCGACGCCCGCGCGCTCCAGCGCCGCCTTGGCGGCCACGGTGCCAAGCTCGATCGGCGGGGTCGCCGCCAGCGCGCCGCCAAAGGTGCCAATCGCCGTCCGGGCGCCGGACAGGATCACGATATCGGTCATTTAGCTTCCTCCAAGGACTGGTGCCCACCGCGACAGGACGGGCTTTCTGAATATTCCCCTGCGGCGAATTCTATCCGTCTTGCGGCAACTCTTCCATCAGCCGTTTCAGGGCACGGCGGAACCCGTCGGCATCCGACCCGAGATCGCGCAGCACCTCTTCCTGGTAGCGCTGCACGATCGGCGTCAGGGCACGGATCATCTCCTTCCCCTTGCCGGTCAGGGCCAGGACCACCAGCCGCCGGTCGGTGGGCGATGCCCGCTTGCTGACGTAACCCTGCGCCTCCAGCCGGGCGACGGCGCGACTGACCTTGGACTTGTCCAGTTCCGCCCGGGCCGCGATCTCGCGCACCGACACTTCGCTTTGTTGGCTCAGATGCGCGACGACCCGCCATTCGGCCCGCGACAGGCCGAACATCTCGCGGTAGTGGCGGGCGAATTGCCGGCTGACCCTCTCGGCCACCACGGCCAGTTGATAGGGCAGGAAATCGTTCAGGATGAAGGGGGGCTCGCGATCCATGCCCAAGGATTGGGCGAAACCGGCCGGAACCGCAAGCGTGTATGAAAAGCCCCGGCGCCAAGGCCGGGGCTTTTCTGCCGATTCACGACACGTCGAACTGCATCGGCGCGACCTGCTGGAACATGCCGGTGGCGCGCAGCTTTTCCAGAACATCCTCCGGCGGTTGCGCATCGAGGTAGAGCAGCGCGATGGCGTTGCTGCCGGCGCTCGACCGGCCGAGGGTGAAGTTGGCGATGTTGACGCCGTTCTCGCCCATGGTCTTGCCGAGCGTGCCGATGATGCCGGGCATGTCCTCGTTGGTGGTATACAGCATGTGCTCGCCGATCTCGGCGTCGATATTGATCCCCTTGATCTGGATGAAGCGCGGCTTGCCGTCGGAAAACACCGTGCCGGCGATCGACCGGGTGCGATGCGGTGTCACCACCTCCAGCCGGATATAGCCCTCGAACGCGCCGGACTTGTCCTGCGTGGTGGTGGAGATCTCGATACCCCGTTCGCGCGCGATGACCGGGGCCGAAACCATGTTCACGTCCGGGTTCACCGCCTTCATGATGCCCGCGATCACACCGCAATTGAGCGCCTCGAGGTTCATGCTGCCCGCAATCCCGTTATAGGTGATGCGGATTTCGTCTATCGCCTCCTCGGTCAATTGGCCCACGAAACTGCCCAGATGCTGCGCCAGTTTCAGCCACGGCCCCATGACCTTGGCTTCCTCCGCCGTGACGGACGGCATGTTGAGCGCGTTCTGCACCGCCCCGGTCAGCAGGAAATCGGCCATCTGCTCGGCCACGTGCAGGGCCACGTTTTCCTGCGCCTCTGTGGTGGCCGCGCCCAGATGCGGCGTGCAGACCACGTTGGGCAGGTTGAAAAGCGGGTTGTCGGTGGCCGGTTCATCCACGAACACGTCGAAGCCCGCCCCACCGACATGGCCCGATTTCAAGAGGTCGGCCAAGGCCGCCTCGTCCACCAGCCCGCCGCGCGCGCAGTTGATGATACGCACGCCCGGCTTGGTCTTTTCAAGGTTCTCCCGGGACAGGATGTTGCGCGTCTGATCAGTCAGCGGCACGTGCAGGGTGATAAAATCAGACCGCTTGAGCAGATCCTCGAATTCCACCTTTTCCACGCCCATGGAATTGGCCTTCTCCTCCGACAGGAAGGGGTCATAGGCGATGACCTTCATCTTGAGGCCACGGGCCCGGTCGCAGACGATGCCGCCGATATTGCCGGCCCCGATGACGCCCAGCGTCTTGCCGGTCAGTTCCACGCCCATGAATTTCGACTTTTCCCACTTGCCGGCATGGGTGGAGGCGCTGGCCTCGGGGATTTGCCGGGCGACGGCGAACATCATCGCGATGGCATGCTCGGCGGTGGTGATCATGTTGCCGAACGGCGTGTTCATCACGATCACGCCCTTTTTCGACGCGGCCACCTTGTCGATATTGTCGGTGCCGATCCCGGCGCGGCCGATCACCTTGAGGTTCGGCGCCGCATCGAGGATCTTTTCCGTCACCTTGGTGGCAGAGCGGATGGCAAGGCCGTCGTAATCGCCGATCTTGGCAAGAAGCGCATCCTTGTCCTTGCCGAGGCCGGGGTCGAAATCCACCTCGATGCCGCGATCACGGAAGATCTGCACGGCGGTTTCGGAAAGCTTGTCGGAAACGAGAACTTTGGGGGCCATGGTGTTTGGTCCTTTGTCAGGGGCTACCCTGCCATCCCCGCGAAAACGGGGACCGCTTGGGGCAGCGGAGTCGGGGGAAGGCCCCCGCTTGCGCGGGGGTGACACTCTTCGATCTTGATCAGGCGGCGTTTGCCTGCGCGGCGATCTCGGCCTCATAGGCCCATTCGAGCCACGGAAGCATCGCCTCGATATCCACGGTCTCCACCGTCGCGCCGCACCAGATGCGCAAGCCCGCCGGCGCATCGCGATAGGCGCCCACGTCAAGCGCCACGCCCTCGGCTTCCAGCCGCTTCTGCACCGCCTTGGCGAACGCGCCGCCATCGGCAATCCGGTCATCGGTAAACTTGAGGCAAACGGAGGTGTTGGAGCGTGTCGCCGGATCCTCGGCAAGGTTGGCGATCCAGTCACGCGCCGCGCAGAAATCCCAGATCGCGCGCGCATTGGCATCGGCCCGCGCCGTCAGCGCGTCCAGCCCGCCGATCGAGCGCGCCCAGTCCAGCGCGAACAGGTAATCCTCCACGCACAGCATCGAGGGCGTGTTGATCGTCTCGCCCCGGAAGATCCCCTCGTTCAGCTTGCCGCCCTTGGTCATGCGAAAGATCTTGGGCAGCGGCCATGCGGGCGTGTAGTTTTCCAGCCGCTCGACGGCGCGGGGGCTGAGGATCAGCATACCGTGCGCCGCCTCGCCGCCCATCACCTTCTGCCAGCTGAAGGTGGTGACATCCAGCTTGTTCCACGGCAGGTCCTGCGCGAAGGCGGCGGAGGTCGCATCGCAGATGGTCAGCCCGGCGCGGTTGTCGGGGATCATGTCCCCGTTCGGCATCCGCACGCCCGAGGTGGTGCCGTTCCACGTGAACACGACATCGGTGTCGTAATCGAGAGCAGCCATATCGACGATCTGGCCGTACTCTGCGGTTTTCACCTCGGCGTCGATCTTGAGTTGCTTGACAACATCCGTGACCCAACCCGCGCCAAAGCTTTCCCAGGCCACCATCGTCGCCTTGCGTTCGCCAAGCAGCGACCACATCGCCATTTCCACCGCCCCGGTATCGGAGGCGGGCACGATACCGATGCGGTAATCGTCGGGAATACCAAGGATTTCGCGTGTGCCCTCGATGGCGGCTTTCAGCTTGTCCTTGCCGATGGCGGCGCGATGGCTGCGGCCAAGCGCGGCATCCTTCAGGGCATCGGGCGTCCATTTGGGGGGTTTGGCACAGGGGCCGGAGGAAAAACGCGGGTTCGCCGGCCGCGTTGCCGGGGTCGTCATAGCCATTGCTGGTATCCTTCCAGATAAGCGCCCCTCGTTGGGGAGGGGTGTCCCGCAAATGGGGATAGGCCCCTCGCCGGGCTGGCACAAGTCGGAATATCGCGTTATCCGGTCGCAAATGCCGCGTCGCGGCAGACGCCTGTTCACGATCGGAAACCTCGCCCCATGTATATCGCCACGCTTCTGACCAACCCGGCCACGCCCCGGCTGGACCGCGCGCTTGTCGACTCGCTCCGCAACGCCTGGGGCGGGGGCGATGTGCTCTGGCTCTCGCACGATGTCGCCGCCGAACTCCCACTGGCAGAGATCCCCTCGAACCGCTGGGAGGTGTGGGAAAGCCTTCAGGGCGACGGCATCGACCTTGTCGTGCAGCCCGCCGACCGTCGCCGCAAGCGGATGCTGCTGGCCGACATGGACAGCACCATGATCGCGCAGGAATGCATCGACGAACTGGCCGACGCGGCCGGGATCGGTGACCGCGTGAAGGAGATCACCGCCCGCGCGATGAACGGCGAGCTTGGATTCGAGGGCGCACTCATCGAACGGGTCCGCCTTCTGGAAGACCTGCCCGAAGGCATCATCGCCGAGGTGCTGACCACCCGCATCACCCCCACCCCCGGCGGCAAGGTCCTGCTGGCCACGATGCGCGCGCAGGGGGGGTATGCCGCGCTCGTCTCGGGCGGGTTCACCGCGTTTACTGCCCGCATCGCCGCCGACCTGGGGTTCGACGAGCATCGCGCCAACACGCTGCTATCCGAAAATGGCCGGCTCACCGGCGATGTCGCCCGGCCCATCCTCGGGCGCGAGGCCAAGGTGCAGGCGCTGCAAGAGATCACGGCGCGGCTGGGAATCACCCCGGCCGATGTGATCGCGGTGGGCGACGGGGCCAATGACCTCGGGATGCTGGGGCTGGCGGGGACCGGCGTGGCGTTGCACGCGAAACCCTCGGTGCAGGCGGAGTGCGACATCCGGGTGAACCACGGCGACCTGACGGCGCTGCTCTACCTGCAAGGGTATCCCGACGCAGACTTTGTCAAAGGGTGAGGCGGCAGGCGACTCGCCCGGCACACTCGACATGGCCTGTTTGTGGCAGACCTGCCCGCAAACGGCCTCTCGGCAATCGATCCTGACCAGACCACGGGTGTCCCCCTTTCCGGTCCGGGCGCAACCGCAGGCGTGGCCCCCGGCCACGGCTGCCGGGCCCAACAGGAAACGGGCCCCGAAGGGCCCGCTTCCCGGCGGGCGCGCCCCGGTCCGGCCGCACGGCCGGACACCACCGATCACTCCGCCGGGACCGCCGTCTCCTCGATGCCGAGGGGATGGGCCAACTTGTCCAGCATTTCCTTGGGGCAGACCTGCACGAAATTGGCCGTTTCCTCGTCCCAGTGTTGCAGGATGTCGGCCGCCTTGCGCGATCCGGTCTCGGCAGCATGGCGCTTGATCAGCCCGTGCAGCTCGTCTTCCCAATGATCCACCGTCACCGGGCAGGTCACCAGCGTTTCCATGTTCATGTTCACATGCGCCTCGCCGTCGGGGTCGTAGAGGTAAGCCATGCCGCCCGTCATCCCCGCGCCGAAATTGGCCCCGATCGGCCCGAGGATCACCGCGACACCGCCGGTCATGTATTCGCAGCCATTGGACCCGCAGCCCTCGACCACCACCCGCGCGCCGGAATTGCGCACCGCGAAGCGCTCGCCGGCCCGGCCGGCGGCGAACAACGCCCCCCCCGTCGCGCCGTAAAGCACCGTGTTGCCGATGATCACGTTCTCGGCAGCCTTCAGCGGGCTGACCTGCGGCGGGCGCACCACGATGATGCCGCCCGACAGGCCCTTGCCAACGTAGTCGTTGGCGTCGCCCGACACTTCCAGCTTCAGCCCCGGCGCAGCGAAGGCACCAAGCGATTGCCCGGCCGAGCCTTCCAGTTTCACCGTCAGGTGGTCGGGTTGCAGGGCGTTGTTCATGCCGAACCGCTTGACGATATGGCTGCTTGTCCGCGTCCCGATGGTGCGCAGCGTGTTCTGCACCGCGTAGGACAATTGCATCTTTTCCCCGTCCTCGAGGAAGCGATGCGCGTCCTTCACGATCTGCGCGTCCAACGTATCGGGCACCGGGTTGCGCGGCTTGTTGCGGTCATAGGTGATCTCCTGCGCGCCATCCACGGTGATCAGCAGCGGGTTGAGGTCCAGGTCGTCGAGATGCGCCGACCCGCGGCTGACCTGCGTCAGAAGGTCGGCCCGGCCGATCACCTCGTCAAGCGACCGCGCCCCGATGGAGGCCAGCAATTCCCGCACCTCCTGCGCGTAGAAGGTGATCAGGTTCACCACCTTGTCGGCATTGCCGGTGAACCGGGCGCGCAGGCTTTCATCCTGCGTGCAGACGCCCACGGGGCAGGTGTTGGACTGGCACTGGCGCACCATGATGCAACCCATAGAGATCAGGGCGGCGGTGCCGATGCCGTATTCCTCCGCCCCCATCATCGCGGCCATGACGATATCGCGCCCGGTGCGCAGGCCGCCATCGGTGCGCAGCGTGATCCGTTCGCGCAGCTTGTTCATCGCCAGAACCTGATGCGCCTCGGTCAGGCCCATTTCCCACGGCAGCCCGGCGAACTTGATCGAGGTCGCCGGGCTGGCCCCGGTGCCGCCGTTGTGACCGGAAATGAGGATCACGTCGGCCTTGGCCTTGGCCACGCCCGCCGCGATGGTGCCCACGCCGGAGGACGCCACCAGCTTCACCGTCACCTTCACGGTGGGGTTGATCTGCTTGAGGTCGTAGATCAGCTGCGCCAGATCCTCGATGCTGTAGATGTCGTGGTGCGGCGGCGGGCTGATCAGCGTGACCCCCTTGGTCGAATGACGCAGCCGGGCAATCAGGTCGGTCACCTTCATGCCGGGCAACTGCCCGCCCTCGCCCGGCTTGGCGCCCTGCGCGACCTTGATTTCCAGTTCCTCGCACTGGTTGAGGTACTCCGCCGTCACCCCGAACCGGCCGCTGGCGACCTGCTTGATCTTGGCGCTGGGATTGTCGCCATTGGGCTCCGGCACGAAATGCGCCGGATCCTCGCCGCCTTCACCCGAATCCGATTTCGCCCCGATCCGGTTCATGGCGACGTTCAGCGTCTTGTGCGCCTCGGGCGACAGCGCGCCAAGGCTCATCCCCGGCGTGACGAATCGCTTGCGGATCGAGGTGATGCTTTCCACCTCCTCGATCGGCACCGGCTTGCCCATGGGCTTGATGTCCAGAAGGTCGCGCAGGTGGATCGGCGGGTTGGCCTGCATCTTGGCCGAATACTGCTTCCAGATTTCATAGGAGGCCTTGGCGCAGGCGGTCTGCATCATGTGCATGGTCTGCGCTTCCCACGCATGTTTCTCGCCCGACCGGCGCGCCTTGTAAAAGCCGCCAATGGGCAGGATATCGGCCTGACCGTGCCAGCCCTTGGCGTGCACTTCCTTCGCCTTTTTCTGAAGGCCGCTGACCCCGATGCCGGAGATGCGGCTGATCATGCCGGGGAAGAATTCCGCGACCATCGCGCGCGACAGCCCCACCGCCTCGAAATTCAGACCGCCGCGATAAGACGAGATCACCGAGATCCCCATCTTCGACATGATCTTGAGCAGCCCCTGGTCGATTGCCTTGCGATAGCGCGCCATCGCCTCGGTCAGGCTGCAATCGAGCAGCCCGCGGTCAATGCGGTCGGCAAGGCTGTCCTGCGCGAGGTAGGCGTTCACCGTGGTCGCGCCGGCGCCGATCAGCACGGCGAAGTAATGCGGGTCGATGCATTCGGCGGCGCGCACGTTGATCGAACAGAAGGTGCGCAAGCCTTGCTTGGTCAGCCAGCTATGCACCGCGCTGGTGGCAAGGATCATCGGCATCGCCACCCTTTCCGCGCCCTGCGCCTCGTCGGTCAGCACGATATGGCTGGCGCCGGAGCGCACCGCATCCTCGGCCTCGGCCCGGATCTGGCTCAGCGCCTCGCGCAGCGCCCCCTGTGCGCCACCCGCGGGGAATGTGCAGTCGATGGTGACGACGCGATCGCCGAAATGGCCCATCAGCGCATCGAACTGCGCATTGGTCACGAAGGGGCTTTCCAGCACAAGGATCGCGGTCTGGCTGCTGTCCTCGTCCAGCACGTTCTTGAGGTTGCCGAACCGGGTCTTGAGGCTCATCACCCGGAATTCGCGCAAACTGTCGAGCGCCGGGTTGGTCACCTGGCTGAAATTCTGCCGGAAGAAATGCGACAACGGCCGATAGGTCTTGGACAGCACGGCCGAGGGCGTGTCATCGCCCATCGAGGCCAGCGATTCCTTGCCGTCCTCGGCCATCGGCGCAAGGATCTGTTCCACCTCCTCGATCGTGTAGCCGGCCGCGACCTGCCGCTGGCGCAACTCCGCCCCGGCAAAACCGGCGTTTTCGCTCAGCCCTTCGGTCGCCGCGCCCAGATCAGTGATCTTGCCGACCCACTCACCGAACGGGCGCGAGGCGGCCAGCATGTCCTTGATCTCGGTGTCGTGGAAGAGCTTGGCGTCTGTCATGTCCACGGCGATCATCTGCCCCGGACCAAGCGCCCCCTTCTCGACAACGCGCGCCTCGTTCACCGGCACCATGCCGGCCTCTGACCCGGCGATCAGCAGCCCCTCGCCCGTCACCACGTAGCGCATCGGACGCAGTCCGTTGCGGTCCAGCCCGGCACAGACCCAGCGGCCATCGGTCATCGCCAGCGCGGCAGGGCCATCCCACGGTTCCATGACCGAATTGCAATAGGAATACATGTCCTGCCACGCCTTGGGCAACTCGGTCGAGGATTTCGACCACGCCTCGGGCACCAGCATTGTCTTGGCCATCGGGGCGTTGCGCCCGGCGCGCACCAGCACCTCGAACACGGCATCCAGCGCGGCGGAATCCGACGACCCCCCGGCCACGATCGGTTTTATATCCTCCGCCCGGTCCCCGAAATAGGCCGACGCCATGCGGATTTCGTGGCTCTTCATCCAGTTCAGGTTGCCCTTGAGCGTGTTGATCTCGCCGTTATGCGCCAGCATGCGGAAAGGTTGCGCCAGCCACCATTGCGGGAAGGTGTTGGTGGAATAGCGCTGGTGGTAGATGGCGAAGGCGGATTCGAACCGTTCATCCTGAAGGTCGGGGTAGAACTCGGCCACCTGCTCGGCCAGCATCATGCCCTTGTAGATGATCGACCGGCACGACAGCGAGGCAAGGTAAAGCGCGCCCACCTGCGCCGCCTGCGCCGCCTTCTCGATGCGGCGGCGGATCACGTAAAGCTCGCGTTCGAACGTCTCTTCATCCACGCCCTTGGTGTTGGAAATCAGGATCTGTTCGATCTCGGGCCGCGTTGCGTTGGCCTTTTCCCCGAGGCAGGAGATATCGACCGGCACGTGGCGCCAGCCATAGATGTAATAGCCCATCCGCAGAACCTCGGATTCGACGATCGTCCGGCAGGTTTCCTGCGCCCCGAAATCGCTGCGCGGCAGAAACACCTGCCCCACCGCCATCAGCGCGTCCATGTCAGGTTCATGCCCGGTGCGGCGGATCTGGTCGTAGAAGAAGGAGGCCGGGATCTGCACGTGGATGCCCGCGCCATCGCCGGTCTTGCCATCGGCATCGACCGCGCCGCGGTGCCAGATCGCTTTCAGCGCGTTGATCCCCGCCTCGACCACGCCGCGGCTGGGTTTGCCGTCAAGCGACACGACAAGCCCCACCCCGCAGGAGGAATGCTCCTCCTCTTCGCTGTACATGCCGTTCTCGGCCAGCCACTTGCGCTTGGCCTCTTCGGATGCGGCCCAGTCTGCGTCGAACTTGGTCATTGAGGCTCTCCTTTCACGGGGAATCGGGGCGCGGCCCGTCCGGTAATCTGCTGCATGGGGACGGTCATGACATTGTGTCCCCGCAGTCATAAAGCGGCGTCGCGCTCAGGAAGCCGCGCTCGCCCGGTTCGGCAAATTCCATGGGCGAATAATCGCCCTCCTCGGTCTCGCCACTGGGCAGCGTCGTCACCTCCTGCCCGCCGAAGAACATGCGCCAGCCCTCGTGGACATACTGGTTGCCCTCCACCCGGCGCGGGCCGTTGCCGAGGTCGTATTCATAGGAAAACGCGGTGCGGTTCAGGGTGCGCCCGTCGATTTCCACCGTCTCGCCGGTCAGCCGGTCGAACCCGGTGTAATCGCGCTGCACCCGCTGGCCGCCCTCGGTTTCGCGGATCGTCGAGAAGACCATGGAATCGGTCCCGGTCTCGAACAGCTCGGTGATCGAGGCGGGGTCCTCCTCGGGCTGGATCAACGTGTTCTGCGCCCCGCTGCGCAATTCGTAGGACAGAAGCCAGCGAAACTCCTCGTCGGTGAACGACAGGTAGAACGGCCCCTCGTTATCCATCGACATGCGCCAACGGGTGCCGTCCGGGTCGCCTTCGCAAGTCCACATGTGCGACACCGTGCAACTGCGCGATTGCACCGTCAGGAAAGCGGTGCAGCCCGGCGGCGGGGTGACTGTCGCCCCCTGCTGCGCGGCGGCCATGCCCGGCGCGACAATGGCGGTCGGGGCGGCCAGCATGATGGTAAAAGCGGCGGGGGCGAGGTAACGGTCGATCAAGCAAAACATGTCAGCAATCCTTCCCTGAATTTCGTCCGGTGCAGGCAGGTGCGGGTCGATGGGTGGCGATCTGTCTGCACGCATGGTGCACGGGGGGTGTACGGGGGGTGCACGCAGGGTGCCGACCCAGTTTACACGTTATTCCGCCGCGACGCCCGCGCTGACAGCCAATTTCGAAAGGATATCCTCCGCCGCCTCGCGCCCGTCGCGGATTGCCCAGACCACAAGGCTCGCGCCGCGTTGAATATCGCCCACGGCATAGACACCGGGCAGGTTCGTCTCGTGGCTGCGGAAATCGGCCTTCACCGTGCCCCAGCGGGTGACCTCCAGTTCCGGCGTGTTCCACAGCGTCGGCAGTTCCTCGGGTTCAAAACCGAGCGCCTTGATCACGAGGTCGGCCTCCTCGACGTAATCCGCACCTTCGATCACCTCCGGGCTTTGACGCCCCGTCGCATCGGGCTGGCCCAGGCGCATCTTCTGCACCATCACGCCCGAGACCGGATCGCCGGAAAAGCCCTTCGGCGCGGCAAGCCAGACAAACTCGACGCCCTCCTCTTCGGCATTGGCGACCTCGCGCTGCGACCCCGGCATGTTGGCCCGGTCGCGGCGGTAGAGGCACTTGACGCTGGTCGCGCCCTGCCGCACGGCGGTGCGCACGCAATCCATGGCCGTGTCGCCACCACCGACAACCACCACTTTCTTGCCCTCGGCGTTCAGTTCACCGGTCTCGTATTCCGGCACGCTGTCACCAAAGCCTACGCGGTTCGACGCGGTCAGGTAATCGATGGCCCGAACGATCCCCGTCGCCCCCGAACCGGGGCCCTGCAATTCGCGGCTCTTGTAGACACCGGTGGCCAGAACCACGAAATCGTGTTTCTCGCGGATCTCGGCGAAGGTGATATCCTCGCCCACGTTGCAGTTGAGAACGAAGCTGACCCCGCCCGCCTCAAGCTGGTCGTTGCGGCGCATGACCACGTCCTTTTCCAGTTTGAAGCCGGGAATGCCGTAGGTCATCAACCCGCCTGCGCGGTCGTAGCGGTCATAGATCGTCACCTGCACGCCGGCGCGGCGCAGCATGTCGGCGGCGGCCAGCCCGCCCGGCCCGGCACCGATGATGCCGACACTTTCCGCACGCTCCTGCGACGGCGCGATCGCCTTGACCCAGCCCTTTTCCCACGCGGTGTCGGTGATGTATTTTTCCACCTGCCCGATGGTCACGGTGCCGTGGCCCGATTGCTCGATCACGCAATTGCCTTCGCACAGGCGGTCCTGCGGGCAGATGCGGCCACAGATCTCGGGAAACGTATTGGTCGCCTGGCTGAGGTGATAAGCCTCTTCCAGTCGGCCCTGCGCGGTCAGGCGCAACCAGTCGGGGATGTTGTTGTGCAGCGGGCAATGCGTCTGGCAATAGGGCACGCCGCATTGCGAACAGCGGCCGGCCTGCTCGGCGGCCTTGGCCTTGACATAATCCGCGTAGATCTCGTGAAAATCCGCCGTCCGCGCCTCTGCCGCGCGTTTCTCCGGCATGTCCTTGTCCACGGTCACGAATTTCAGCATCTTCTCGACAGCCATGGCGTCCCTTCCCGGTTGCCCGTACGATCAGCTAGGAGCGCCCGTATAAACTGCTTCGCAAACCATGAAAAGACAGTCATGCTGACCTATATTGCGAAATTTTCACCGGTTTCGACTATTTACCCGAAAGCATAACAGATTTTAGGTAATGTATACTTACTTATATTGCTTTTTATGAATAACAACAGACACTTATAAAATGAAACATCAAACAACCAGGGCCCGCCCGTGACACTTTTTCACCTCTTTCTCGTTGCCGCGATCCAGGGTGTGACGGAATTCCTGCCGGTCTCGTCCTCCGGGCATCTGATTCTCTTGCCCGGCCTCACGGGGATGGAGGATCAGGGGCAGGTCGTGGACGTGGCCGTTCATGTCGGCACGCTTGGCGCCGTGGTGCTCTATTTCCGGCATGATGTCGGCAAGGCGCTGATCGGGCTTGGACAGCTCGCCAAGGGGCACCGCGACAGCGCCGAGGCGCGGCTGGCGCTCGGGCTGATCGTGGCCACCATCCCGGTGATCCTGCTGGGTCTGGCGTTGAAGCTGACCGGGCTCGACGCCGCGCTGCGCTCGGTCGCGGTGATCGGCTGGACGATGCTTGGCTTCGGGCTGGTGCTTTACTGGGCCGACCAGAAAGGGACGGCACAGCTCGCCGCCCGCGACTGGTCGCTGCGTCACGCGCTGGTGATTGGGTTATGGCAGGCCATCGCGCTGATCCCCGGCACCTCGCGGTCGGGAATCACCATCACCGGTGCGCGCATGCTGGGATATGAGCGGTCGGAAGCGGCGCGCCTGTCGATGCTGATGTCGATCCCGACGATCATCGCCTCCGGCGTCTTGCTTGGCGGGGAGGTCATCGCAACCGCCGATGCCGCCGCCGCCCGCGACGGGGCCATCGCCGCGATCATGGCCTTTTTCGCCGCGCTCGCGGCACTCGCCTTCATGATGCGCCTGTTGCGCAGCGTCAGCTATACGCCTTACGTGATCTACCGGGTGATCCTAGGCGTCATCCTGCTGGTGATCGCCTACGGCTAGCCTGAACGGCATCCAATTGGAAACGGCGCGACGACCTGCATTCAGGTGTTGCGAAGGTTCCGTGCACTGGCCTGCTGGTCCGAATACTGCCCGCCGGGACGGAACGGCCACAGGTAATCGCGCAGCACAGCGTCCATGTCGATCGGCTCGATCCCCAGATCGGCAAAGCCCTTCGCCCCCTCGCTGACCACGTTGTCCTTGCGCAACTGGCGCAACTGGTCGCGGGTGAGAATGCCGTTGTGGACAAGCCCCAGCGTCACCGCCTGAAGCGTGCCGAAGCCGACCGCCATCAGCCAGCCGACCCAGAACGGCAGGTTGACGATCAGGCGACGGCGACGGATCACGCCCAGCATCTTGACCATCAGGTCATGCAGGGTTTCCACCTCCGGGCCTCCAAGCTCGTAGATGCCCGGTTCCGCCTGCCCCAAAACGCCCTTGACGGCGGCCTGCGCCACGTCATCGACATAGACCGGCTGAAACCGCGAATGGCCGCCGAAAAGGGGCAGCACGGGGCCGAATTTCGTCATCTGCGCGAAGCGATTGAAGAACTGGTCCTCGGCTCCGAAGATGATGGACGGTCGCAAGATCACGGCGTTCGGGAAATGCTCCCGCACCGCCGCCTCGCCGGCGGCCTTGGTGCGGGCATAATCGCTGTCGGAGTCGGGATCGGCCCCGATGGCCGAGATCTGCACCATCCGGTCCACACCCTCGGCCGCGGCCAACCGGGCAATGCGCCCGGCGCCTTCCGCCTGCACCGCATCAAAGCCGTTCTTGCCGCGTTCGGTCAACACGCCGACGCAATTCACCACCGCGTCCGCGCCATGTAGCGCAGCGGCAACCGAGGCATCGTCGCGGATATTGGCCATCACCGGCTCCACTTGCCCGACCACGCCGTAGGGACGCACGAAGATCGCCTCGTTCGGTCGGCGCACGGCGACGCGCACGCGCCAGCCCTCTTTCGCCATCCGCCGCGCGATGTAGCGGCCGACAAAGCCGGACCCGCCAAAGATGGTCACGAGTTTCGACATAGCTGGTCCCTCCGGTCTCGGTCAGGGTGGTGATACGCGCCACGTCCTTGCAGGACAAGGCGCAAATCGTCCCGGTTCCAGCCATCTCGCGCGCCGCGCCGGCACCGCGTGGCCAAGAATGCGAAAATTTCGAAATAGGCCCGTTGACACCACCCGGAAGCGGGGGTATCCGCCCTTTCCACGACACCGGCCCAGGTGGCGGAATTGGTAGACGCGCTAGCTTCAGGTGCTAGTGTCCGTATGGACGTGGAGGTTCGAGTCCTCTCCTGGGCACCATCTTTTCCCAACGATACAGCGGCACGGCATCCGGCAGCGTTGTGGCCTGCCGGGTGCACGGTCGGGCGGAAGCCGCTGAATCCTGTTGAAAACCGGGCAGATGTGACCAAGTTGTGTGCAAAACGGCGAAAAGGCTCATGTCGCAAGCAGATCGCTATCCAGAGATCCTCGGTATCGCCCGGCGCGAGGGGAAGGTCACCGTCGAGGGGCTGGCCGAACGCCTTGGCGTAACGGTGCAGACCATCCGGCGCGATCTGGCCGATCTGGCCGATGCCGGGCGGCTGGAACGGGTGCATGGCGGGGCGATCCTGCCATCGGGCACCTCCAACCTTGCCTATGAACAGCGCCGCAGCCTGCAGCGCGCCGCCAAGGTCGCCATCGCGCGGGCCTGCGCCGCCGCGATTCCCGAAGACTGTTCCCTGTTCCTCAATATCGGCACCAGCACCGAAACGGTGGCCTCCGAATTGCTGTCGCACAGGAATCTGCTGGTGGTGACCAACAACCTCAACGTCGCCAACATTCTGCTCGCCAGTCCCGATTGCCGGATCGTCCTGACCGGTGGCGAGTTGCGCCGCGCGGATGGCGGACTTCTGGGCAAGCTCACCGCCGAGGCGATCGCGCAGTACAAGGTCGATATCGCCGTCATCGGCTGTTCTGCCCTCGATGCGCAGGGCGACATCCTCGACTTCGACATGCAGGAGGTCGCGGCCAGCCAGGCGATCCTCGCGCAGGCACGTCGCGTCTTCCTCCTGGCCGACCACTCCAAGCTCACGCGCACGGCCCCGGCCCGGATCGCCTCTCTTGACCGCGTCGACAGGGTCTACACCGACCAGCCCCTGCCGCCGGCGCTTGCCGCGCGGTGCCGCGACTGGGGGGTCGAGGTCTTGGTCGCGCAATAGGGGGCAGCATCGTGGCGCACAAGAAACCGAACCTGCCGGTCAAGACCTGCGCCACCTGCGGGCGCCCCTTCGCGTGGCGCAAGAAATGGGCCAAAACCTGGGACGAGGTGCGCCATTGCTCCGAAAGATGCCGCCGCAGCAAGGCGGTCAGGAAAGCGTGACGCCCGCCTTCTCCATCCCCTCCAGCGCCGCGGCGAGCGAACCGTCGAGGTCGATGGCGCCGCACAAATCCTGCCTTAGCGTCACGTCGAAGCCGAGCTTCGCCCCGTCCACCGCCGAGAAATTCACGCAGAAATCGGTGGCGAGGCCGACCATCGTCAGCCGGTCGATGCCACGCGTGCGCAGGTAACCTTCCAGCCCGGTGGGCGTTTCATGATCATTCTCGAAAAAGGCCGAATAGCTGTCGATATGCCGGCGAAAACCCTTCCGGATGATCAGGTCGGCCCGGTCGGTGTTCAGATCGGGGTGGAACGCCGCGCCGGCAGACCCTTGCACGCAATGATCGGGCCACAGGACCTGCGGGCCATAGGGCATGTCGGTCATCTCCATCGGCGCCTTGCCGGCATGCCGGCTGGCAAAGCTGGAATGATCCGCCGGGTGCCAGTCCTGTGTCAGGATCACCACGGCAAATTCCGCCATCAGCGCGTTGATGCCGGGCACGACCTGATCGCCCCCGGGCACGGCGAGCGCCCCGCCGGGGCAGAAATCGTTTTGCGTGTCGATGACGACAAGGGCGTCTGTTTCGGGGCGCATCGGGAACCTCCGGTCGCTGTTTGGTCGCCGTTCCAGCCTACGGCTTGCAGGCCGATGTGCAACGGCGTATCTGGTGGGGCATGCCTATCGTTGCCGCGCTCTACCATTTTACCCGCCTCGAGGATCCCGACGCGCTGCGCGGCCCCCTGCGCGCCGTGTGCGAGGCCGGCGGGGTGCGCGGCTCCCTGCTGGTGGCGCGCGAGGGGATCAACGGCACCATCGCGGGGCCGCGGGCGGGAATCGACGCGGTGCTGGCCCACATCCGCGCCCTGCCCGGCTGCGCCGACCTGGACTGGAGGGAAAGCACCGCGAGCGTGCCGCCCTTCGCCCGGATGAAGGTGCGCCTGAAGCGCGAGATCGTCACCATGGGCGTGCCCGGCATCGACCCCAGGGCACGCGTCGGCCACTATGTCCGCCCGCGGGACTGGAACGCGCTGATTTCGTCACCCGACGTGGCCGTGATCGACACCCGCAACGATTACGAGGTCGCCATCGGCACGTTCGAGGGCGCGATCGATCCCGAAACCACCAGTTTTCGCGACTTTCCGGCGTGGTGGGCGGCAAACAAGCACCGCTTTCACAACAAGCGCATCGTCATGTTCTGCACCGGCGGCATCCGCTGCGAGAAATCCACCAACTACCTGATCCGCGAAGGGGTGGAGGAGGTCTACCACCTCAAGGGCGGCATCCTGCAATACCTGCAGGACGTGCCGGCGGAGCAAAGCCTCTGGCACGGCGACTGCTTCGTTTTCGATGAACGGGTCTCGGTCGGTCACGGGCTCCGCGAGGGGCCACATCTGCTCTGTCGGGCCTGCCGGCGGCCGTTGCTGCCGAAGGATACCGGGCGCCCGGAATATGAGGCGGGCGTATCGTGCCACCTCTGCCTGCACGAACACAGCGACGCGGACCGCGCCCGGTTCCGCGAACGGCAGAAACAGATCGCGCTGGCGCGGGCGCGCGGCGAGCGGCACCTCGCGGGCGGCTGATGTGACCTTTCCGACCCCCCGTTTCGTTCCGGCCAGCGCCGCGCGGGCCGCCCTCGCGCTCGCGCTCGGAATCGTATCGGGTATACTGGCCTACCGGGTCGGCTTGCCCCTGCCGTGGATGCTGGGACCGATGATCGGTGCGACGGTGGCCTCCATCCTCGGCGCACCGATCGCCGCCCCCAACCCGCTGCGGCCCATCGTGATCCCGGTCATCGGCGTGATGCTGGGGTCGGGCGTGACGCCCGAGATCCTCGGCGTGCTGGGCGACTGGGCCATCAGCTTTCTCGTCCTGCCGCCCTTCCTGATCGTGGCGGCCGGCGCCTCCTTCCTGTTCTATCGCGTGATCGGCCGCTACGATCCCGTAACCGCCTATTTCAGCGCCATGCCCGGCGGGCTGAACGAGATGCTGATCCTCGGCGCCGAACAGGGCGGCGACGAGAAGCGGATCGCGCTGGCCCATGCCAGCCGCATCCTGCTGGTGATCGGCTTCGTGGCGCTGTTCTTCGGCCTGATCCTCGGCGTCACCTCGGGCGGGCAGACCGGCGCGGTCTGGACCGGGGCGTGGGACCTTGCGCCGCGCGATTACGTCATCCTCGCGCTCTGCGCGGTGGCAGGCGTCTGGGCGGGGCGCCTGTTGCGCCTGCCTGCGGCGGCAGTTCTGGGGCCGATGCTGTTGTCGGGGGTGGCGCATTTCTTCCATGTCGTCGAGGTGCCGCCGCCCTCGGTATTCGTGATCGCGGCACAGGTTGTGATGGGTACGGTGATCGGGTGCCGCTTCATCGGCGCCACGGTGCGCGAGGTGGGCCATGACCTGTTTCTCGGCATCTTTTCCACCATCGGCATGCTGATCACCGGCATCGGCTTTGCATGGCTGGTGTCGGCGCTGACGGCGACCGATCTCAGCCAGGCGTTCCTCGCCTATTCGCCGGGCGGCCTGACCGAGATGAGCCTTCTGGCCTTCGCCATGGGCGGCGACATCGCCTATGTCTCGATCACCCATATCGTGCGCATCGTGCTGGTGATCTTCGCCGCGCCGCTGGTGTTTCGCTGGTTCGGCGGGTCCGAGGGGTAAAATCTCGGAAAGCTGTTCACCCGGGTCGGGGTCAGGCTGCAATCGCCGGACTCCGGCCGAAGACCTCGCCGGATGACCACCCCGCATCAGACTGCGCGACTCACCGCCCATCGTCGAGAACGGATCGTCAGCCGGATCACACCAGTGTAGACCCGGCCCGGTCTGAAACCGGGATTCGTCTGCACGCCCGGTGCACGGGGGGTGCACGGGGGGCGCCGGGTCGAAAAGGGGAACCGGGCAGCCCGGTCTTGCCCCGCGCCACGGCCCTGCCTATACCGCGAGGCGACCCAACCGGAAGAGGCCGCCATGACCTTCGCCAAGCGCCACCTTCTGGGCATAGAGCCCCTGCACCCGACCGAGATCACGACCCTTCTGGACCGCGCCGATCACTACGCCGAGATGGGGCGCGGCGTCGCCAAGCATGGCCATGCGCTAGACGGGCTGACCCAGATCAACATGTTCTTCGAGAATTCCACCCGCACGCAGGCCAGTTTCGAACTGGCGGGCAAGCGGCTGGGCGCCGACGTGATGACCATGTCGATGCAGACATCCAGCGTGAAGAAGGGCGAAACCCTGATCGACACGGCGCTGTCACTCAATGCCATGCACCCCGACCTGCTGATTGTCCGCCATCCCCATTCAGGGGCGGTCAACCTGTTGGCGGAAAAGGTGAATTGCGCGGTTCTGAATGCCGGGGACGGGCGCCACGAACATCCCACGCAGGCGCTGCTGGACGCGCTGACGATCCGCCGCGCCAAGGGGCGCCTGCACCGGCTCAACATCGCGATCTGCGGCGACATCGCGCACAGCCGGGTGGCGCGGTCGAACATCCTGTTGCTGGGCAAGATGGAAAACCGCGTGAAGCTCGTGGGCCCGCCGACATTGATCCCGGCGGGCGCCTCGGACTGGGGCGTCGAGGTCTACGACGACATGCGAGAGGGGCTTTCCGGCGCCGATGTGGTGATGATGCTGCGGCTGCAACGCGAGCGCATGGACGGCGGTTTCATCCCGTCGGAGCGGGAATACTACCATCGTTTCGGTCTCGACCTCGAAAAGCTCAGCCATGCCAAGCCCGACGCCATCGTCATGCATCCCGGCCCGATGAATCGCGGGGTGGAAATAGACGGCACCATCGCCGACGACATCAACCGCTCGGTCATACAGGAACAGGTCGAAATGGGGGTCGCCGTGCGCATGGCAGCGATGGACCTTCTGGCCGCCAACCTGCGCGCGGAACGCGAGGCGCTGGCCGGAGGGGTCATGGCATGACCGAACCACGTAGCGAGACCGGGCCGCACCTGCATGTCGTCGCGCTCAACGACGACTTCGCGACCAGCACCACCTTTCTCAGCCGCGAAACCGGCGATGCGGCACCGGACCTGACCGCGCTTGCACGGGCGCTTGACCTGCCCGGCCTCGATTCCCGGCAGCTTGAACTCTTCCCGGTCGCGGATCTGGGTGACATGCGGTTGAGCGATTACATCGCCAACGCCTTCGCGCCGAAAGGCCCGATCAGCGCCGATACCCGCGCGCGGCTCAACGCCATAGAGGGGCAGATCGCGCTGTTGCTGGACCCGGCCATCCCCACGGGCGCGGCGCCGCGATCCGGGCCACGGGCGCGGCTGATCGCGTCGCTGCCGCTGGAACCGGGCGATCACACCGCCGATCTGCCAAGGGCCGACCTGACGCCGCAGCCTGCCCCGGAAGATGCGGAGCCGGTGGTTGCCCGTTTCAACGCCAACCGCGCGACTTACTGGCGCGACCACGCGTGGCTGGCGGCCATTGCCATGGCGCTTGGCATGGCGGTGCTGTGGGTGATGGGCAACCCGCATGTCTGGACCGGGGCCATCGGCGGCCTGTTCGCGGTCGCGGTGCGCGCCTTCTACCTCGCCTCGGACGAGGCGACGGCCGAATGGGTGCTGACCGAGACCGCCCTGAAAGGCCCCGGTGGCCGCCATGTCCGACTGGCGGACATCGACAAGCTGCGCACGCTTGGCAGCGCGGTGCAGATCGTCACCCGCACCGGCGACAAGCACCTGTTGAAATACGTGGCCGACCGCCCCGCCGTGGTGGCGCGGATCGAACGGGCGATGGCCGGGGGGCGATGATGAGCGACCGCGACGACCCTCTGACCGCACAAGGCGACCGCGCCGGGCGAATGCTCCGGCGCGGGGTCCTCGGGATCCACCTGCTGCAACTGCCGCTGTTCTTCGGTTTGATGCTGGCCCTGCTGGTGCTGGCGGCAAGCTTTTTCTACGCCCTTGGCGAGGCGGTGATCACCCGTGATTTCCTCGACCGCGACAAGACCATCCTGCTGGTGCTCGACCTGCTGGACATGGTGTTCATCGCCAACCTCATCGTGATGGTGATGGTGTCGGGCTATAATGCCTACCACGCCGCCACGCGCCGCGGGCTGCGCCGCGACGGGCCGTTTTACTACAACGACGAATTCCAGCCGGTGAAATCGCGTATTGCCGCCACGCTGGTCATCATCACCGGGATCCACCTCGTCCACGAGGTGCTCGCAGGCGACCTGAGCGATCCGGTCGGCTTGCTGATGCTGGGCGTCACGCACCTTATCCTGCTGGCGAGCGCGGCGGTGTTCTACCACGTCGGTCGCTTCGAGAAACGCCCGGCGCCAAACCCGTCCGGTAGCAACGAGGAGGAGCCCGGCAATGGCGCATGACGAACAAGGGGACGTCTCCGGCACCACGGCGAAAACGATCCTCGTCACCGATGCCCGGCTGATCGACCCCGAGGCCGGGACCGACACGCGCGGCTGGCTGCTGCTGCGCGACGGCCGGATCGCGGGCCGGGGCGAGGACAGCCCGCCACGGCTGGACGAGCCGCACCGCCATGTCGACGCGCGCGGCAAGTGCCTTGCGCCGGGGATCGTCGATATCGGTGTCAAGACCTGCGAACCGGGCGAGCGGCACAAGGAAAGCATCCGCACCGCCGGCGCGGCGGCAGCGGCGGGCGGGGTCACCACGATGGTCACCCGCCCCGACACGACGCCGCCCATCGACACGCCCGAGGCGCTGTCCTACGTGCGCCGCCGGGGCGAACAGGTCAGCCCCGTCCACACCCTGCCGATGGCCGCCCTGACCAAGGGCCGCGAAGGGCGCGAGATGACGGAAATCGGCTTCCTGCTGGATGCCGGGGCCGCCGCCTTCACCGATTGCGACCATGTCGTCACCGACACGCGGGTCCTGACCCGCGCCATGACCTATGCCCGCAGCCTCGGCGCGTTGATCATCGCCCACCCGCAAGAGCCGACCCTGTCCGCGGGCGCCGCCGTCACCTCGGGAAAGTTCGCCTCGCTCAAGGGGCTGCCCGCCGTCTCGTCGATGGCCGAGCGGATCGGGCTGGAGCGTGATCTTGCACTGGTGGAGATGACCCGCGCGCATTATCACGCCGACCAGATCAGCACCGCCACCGCCCTGCCGGCGCTGGCCCGCGCCAAGGCGGCGGGGCTGGACGTGAGCGCGGGCGCCTCGATCCATCACCTGACGCTCAACGAATTCGACGTTTCCGATTATCGCACCTTCTTCAAGGTCAAGCCGCCGCTTCGGGCGGAAGATGATCGGCTGGCCATGGTGGAGGCGCTTGCCGATGGGGTGATCGACGTCATCTCGTCCATGCACACCCCGCAAGACGAGGAGTCGAAGCGCCTGCCCTTCGAGGTTGCGGCCTCCGGGGCCGTAGCGCTGGAAACCCTGCTACCGGCGGCGATGCGGCTCTACCATTCAGGGCAACTTACCCTGCCGCAGCTTTTCCGCGCCATGGCGCTGAACCCGGCGCGGCGGCTTGGGATGGAAACCGGGCGGCTGACCCCCGGGGCGCCCGCCGACCTGGTGCTGTTCGACCCCGATGCGCCCTTCGTGCTCGACCGGTCCACGTTGCGCTCGAAGTCGAAGAATACCCCCTTCGACGGCATGCGGATGGAGGGCAAGGTGCTGATGACGCTTGTCGCCGGCGCGCCCGTTTTCGAGATGACCACGTGATGCCGGTGATCGAGACCTCCGCCGCCCTTCTGGCGCTGACTGCGCTGCTGGCCTACCTGTTGGGGTCGGTGCCTTTCGGGCTGGTCATGGCGCGGGCCTTCGGGCTGGGCGATATCCGGGCGATCGGGTCGGGCAATATCGGCGCGACCAACGTGCTGCGCACCGGGCACAAGCCCGCCGCCGCGCTGACGTTGCTGCTTGATGCCGGCAAGGGCGGGGTCGCGGTGCTGGTGGCGCGCGCGCTTCTGGCCGGGGATGCGGCGCAGCTGGCGGGGTTCATGGCCTTCCTCGGCCATTGTTTCCCGGTCTTCCTCGGCTTTCGCGGCGGCAAGGGGGTGGCAACCTTCCTCGGCACGCTTCTGGCCCTGTTCTGGCCCGCCGGGATCGCGGCGTGCCTGACATGGGCCGTGGTGGCCGCCGTGGCGCGGATCTCGTCGCTATCGGCGCTGGTCGCGGCGGTCCTTGCGCCGGTCTGGATCAGCGTTCTGGGGATGCCACAGGCGGGGCTGGTGACGGGGCTGCTGGCGGTGGTGATCTTCGTGCGTCACGACGCCAATATCAGGCGGTTGCTGAAAGGCGCGGAGCCGCGCATCGGCGGCAAGGGCTGAGCACGCCAAGGGATCGACGCCGCGCCTTATGGCGGGCGCGGCGTCGGGATGTCAGCCACGGCGTTCCAGGATTTCGGCCGTGCGCTTGGTGTTGTGATAGATGCCGAGGAACAGGTAGAGCATCCCGGCCATCAGGATCACGTAGAGCGCCCCGCCGACGAGAATTGCCACGGCCTGAAGGGCACTGCCCATCGGACTCATCGCCGTCATGACGGCGCCGACCACGACACCAATGATCATCAGGATCACCAGCACGGCAATCAGCTTGTCGAGGGCTCCGATGAAGAAATCACGCATTTCAATAGCTCCTTCTTTGCGAACAGTGCCCGTAAGAGAGCCGAGAAGCGCTTATGGTTCAAAAGAAAATTCCCTCAGTAGCTGAACCCTTCGTAGATGCGGGTCAGGTCGCCGTTCCAGTCGCCGTGGTAATGCTCCAGCAATTCATCGGCGGGCGTCTTGCCGCTTTCCACGCTTTCCTTCAGCGCGTTCAGGAAATGCGTCTCGTCGGTCAGCATGCCGCCGGCGCCGGGGCGCGCGCGCGCGGCCAGCCCCGCCTCGGCAATCGCCACCGCCTCGCGCGCGACGGTGTGCATGTCCACCCCGCCCGCCTGCGCCTGCAACCCGTCGACCGAGGCCGCCACGCGCAGCCCCTCTCGCGTCTCGGCGTCCCAGCCCTTGCACAGATCCCACGCGGCATCGAGCGCCGACTGGTCGTAAAGCAGCCCGACCCAGAAGGCCGGCAGCGCGCAAAGCCGCCGCCACGGGCCGCCATCGGCGCCGCGCATCTCGATGAATTTCTTGATCCGCGCCTCGGGGAAGATCGTGGTCAGGTGATCTGCCCAATCGCTCAGCGTCGGCTTCTCGCCGGGCAGCGCGGGCAGTTCCCCTTTCAGGAAATCGCGGAAGGATTGGCCGAGCGCGTTGATGTAGTGCCCGTCGCGGTAGACGAAATACATCGGCACGTCGAGCGCGTAGTCCACCCACGCCTCGAACCCGAAGCCATCCTCGAACACGAAGGGCAGCATCCCGGTGCGCGACTCATCCAGCGAGCGCCACACTCGGGCGCGCCAGCTTTTGTGGCCGTTTACCTTGCCCTCGAAGAACGGGGAATTGGCGAACAGCGCGGTGGCCACCGGTTGCAGCGCAAGCGCCACGCGCAGTTTCTGCACCATGTCCGCCTCTGACCCGAAATCGAGGTTCACCTGCACCGTGCAGGTGCGCCGCATCATGGTCGTGCCCATGGTGCCCACGTCCTGCATGTAGCCGTCCATCAGCTTGTAGCGCCCCTTGGGCATCAGGGGCATCTCGTCATGGGTCCAGATCGGGGCGGCGCCCAGCCCGATGAACCCGACGCCGATCTTGTCGGAAATGTCCATGACATCGCGCAGGTGGTCGTTCACCTCGTCGCAGGTCTGGTGGATCGTCTCCAGCGGCGCGCCCGACAATTCCAGCTGCCCGCCCGGTTCAAGGCTGATATTGGCCCCGTCCTTGGTCAGGCCGATCAGGTTGCCCCCCTCGACCAGCGGATCCCAGCCATGGGCGTCGCGCAGCCCTTCCAGAACCGCGAGGATCGAGCGTTCGCCAGCATAGGGCAACGGTTTCAGCGTGTCCTTGCAATAGCCGAATTTCTCGTGCTCGGTGCCGATGCGCCAGTCCGCTTTCGGCTTGCAGCCATCGGCAAGGTATTCGGCAAGCTGTTCGTGCCGGTCGATCGGACCGCCGCCGGACTGGGGGATGGACATCGGGCAAGCTCCTGAGGTGACGCGCTTCGGGCGCCGTTGATGGGCGCAAACGCGGGCGGTGTCAATTCAGACGCCGCGGCCCGTTCGCGCCGGGTGTCCGTTCCCAGATCAGCACCGTTTCGCCGCGCGAATTGTTGAGTTCGCGCACCATGCGGCCGGTGTTCAGCCCCGGCAGCCGCAGGAACGCGTCGAAAAGCCTGTCGGCGCCGGTCGCGGTGACCGGGATGTGAAGCGGGTCGGCGCCGGGGCGATGCAGGATCCAGACCGACGAGCGAGAGCGCGTATCGAGCTGGAGCGCCGTCAGATCCTCGATATCCGCCATGCCGCCATCGAGTGGGCCCATGTAGGTCACCCGCCCCTCGTCCAGCGCAACGATGCCGGGGCCGGTCGCCTCGCGGCGGAACCGGCCTTTCTGCACGCCGCTGAAGATCAGGAAAGCCCCGAGCGCCGCCGCCGCCAACCCGATCCAGAACAGCACGAAGGTCAGCGCGGCAAGCGCGATCACCGCGCCGACAAGAACCACGGCCAGCCCGGTCAGCGCCTCGCGCCAGCGGCGCAGGGTGGCCATGGCCTCGGGTCGGAAGAAGCCGCTCACCAATCCCCCCGCGTTGCCTGGAACAGGGTCAGCGCCGCCACCGCGGCGGTATCGGCGCGCAGGATGCGCGGGCCAAGGCTGATCGCGGTGCAGCCAGGCAGCGCCCGAAGCCGCGCGCGCTCGGCTTCCGAGAAACCACCCACGGGGCCGATCAGGATCGCCCATTTCTCCCCGTCCGGCGCGGCATCGAGTGCCGCCCGCGCGCCGACAAGGCTTTCGTCGCAGAATATCAGGTGGCGGTCCGCGGGCCAACCCGCCAGCACCCTGTCCAGCCGCTGCAACTCCTCGACCGGGGGCACGTATGTGCCGCCGCATTGTTCCGCAGCCTCGATCGCGTGGGCCTGCAAACGGTCCTGCCGCACACGCTCGGCATTGGTGAAATCGGTCTGCACCGGAAGGATGCGCGCGGCGCCCAACTCCGTCGCCTTTTCGACGATGAAGTCGGTGCGCGCCTTCTTGATCGGCGCAAAGAGCAGCCACAGGTCCGGCGGCGAGACCTGCGGCGCCGCCTGCTGCCGGCAAGCCAGAACCCCGGCGCGCTTGCCGGCCTCCTCCACCTCTGCCGTCCATTCGCCTTGCGACCCGTTGAACAGCGCCACCGGCGCGCCCACCCCCTGCCGCATGACACCAAAGAGGTAATGCGCCTGATCCCGCGACAGCGGAACCGTTTGCCCTGCCCCGAGGGGATGCTCTACGTAGAGCCGTATCTTTGCACGCGATGACATGGGCAGGACCATATGACCGGCAGAACCGAAACGCCAGAGGGGCAGGTGCAGGACGCCGTGCGCGGCAACTGGGTGGACCGCCTCGCGCCGGCGGGCGCGCGCCCCTACCTGCGGCTGTCGCGGGCCGACCGGCCCATCGGCACATGGCTGCTGCTGCTGCCCTGCTGGTGGGGGGTGTTGCTGGCCGCCGCCGCGCACGGGCCGCGATGGGTGGATCTGTGGATCATCGCAGGCTGCGGCCTCGGTGCGGTGCTGATGCGCGGCGCGGGGTGCACGTGGAACGACATCACCGACCGCGACATCGACGGCGCCGTGGCGCGTACCCGGTCGCGCCCGATCCCCTCGGGGCAGGTCAGCGCGCGACAGGCCCTCGCGTGGCTGGTGGCGCAATGCCTTGTCGCACTGACCATCCTGCTGACCTTCAACACCGCCGCCATCGCCATGGGCATCCTTGCCCTCGTCCCGGTCGCGATCTACCCGTTCGCCAAGCGCTTCACGTGGTGGCCGCAGGTCTTTCTCGGCCTCGCCTTCAACTGGGGCGCGATGCTGGCATGGGTGGCGCATACCGGCAGTCTTGGATGGCCACCGGTCATCCTCTATGTCGCCGGCATGGCCTGGACGATCTTCTACGACACGATCTATGCCCACCAGGACCGCGAGGATGACGCGCTGATCGGTGTGAAGTCCACCGCGCGGCTGTTCGGGGACCGCACCAAGCCGGTCCTGCGCGGGTTCCTCGTCGCCGCGGTCACGCTCATGGCGCTTGCGATCATCCTGGCGCTGACGCCGTCCGCCAGCCTGCTTTCGCTGGTGCTGGCGTTGGCAGGGGCGTGGGGGTTTGGCTGGCACATGGTCTGGCAACTGGGGCGGCTTGACATCGACGACGGCGACACCTGCCTTGCGCTTTTCCGGTCCAACCGCGATGCGGGATTGATCCCTGTGCTGTTTTTCGCCGGTGCCGCGCTCGCGTCGTTGAACCTCTAGGATCGGTCGGGTAAGCGTTTTCCACACGTTCAAGGGGCACCCAACCACCGCATGCGCTTCGCCTTTCCCATCCTCGCCCTCGGGGCGTTCCTGCTCGCGTCCGGGCTCAGTTTTCTGGTCGCCGTCCATGGCGCCCGCATGGTCGAGCAGCAATCGGTCCGCGACGTCCAGCTGGCGATGCGGCTCGATGGGTTGGACTGGGTCGAAATCGGTGCCGACGGCTTGCGCGTTCTGATGGCCGGCACCGCCCCGGACGAGGCGGCGCGCTTTCACGCGCTGCGCCGCGCCGGCGAGGTCGTGGATTCCGACCGGATCATCGACAGCATGGATGTGCGCGAGACCGAGGGGATCGAGCCGCCGCGCTTCTCGCTGGAAATGCTGCGCAACGGGGACGGGGTATCGCTGATCGGGCTGATCCCCACGTCGGAGGGACGCGAAAGCCTGACCACCGGCATCATCGACCTCGACGCGGACATGCACGTCGCCAACATGGTCGAGACTGCGGATTTCGCGGTGCCCCCCGGCTGGCGCCCGGCGTTGCGCTTCGGTATGCGCGCGCTCAGCGAACTTCCGCGCGCCAAGGTTTCGGTCTATGACGGGCAGGTGGTGGTCGAGGCCGTGTCCGGCAGCCGCGAGGAACGCGATAGCTGGATCGCCTTCCTCGAGGAGAACCAACCCTCCTCGGTGGAACTGGTGATGGACATTTCGGCCCCGCGTCCCGTCATCACGCCATTTATCCTGCGCTACGTCACCACGCCCGACGGGGGCCGGTTCGAAGCCTGCTCCGCCGATACCGAGGAAAGCCGCGAGGCGATCCTTGCCGCCGCGCGAGAGGCCGGGTTGACCGGGCGCGAGTTCTGCCGCATCGGCCTTGGCGTGCCGTCGCCCAACTGGAGCCGCGCCGCCCGGCTGGCGATTGCCGCGACAGCGCGGTTCGAGAATGCCAGCGTGACGCTTTCGGACGCCGATATCACCCTGATCGTGGCCCAGGGCACACCAGCCGCGCTGTTCGACGAAGTGATCGGCGAACTCGACACGGCCCTGCCGGATGTCTTTTCGCTGCACGCCGTGCTGCCGCCGCCGCCGACCGACGGGGACGGCGACGCGGACGGGCCGCCGAGTTTCACGGCGACCCGCAGCCCCGAAGGCTATGTCCAACTGCGCGGGCGGCTGCCCGATGACAGGATCACCACCGCCGTTTCGGCCTATGCGCGGGCGCTGTTCGGACGCGACGATACCTATGTCGCCACCCGCACCGACGACGATCTGCCCGGCGGCTGGACCCTCCGGGTCCTGGCCGGGCTGGAGGCGCTGGGGCGCTTGCACAACGGGTCGGTCGCGGTGGAGCCGGACACCGTGCGCATCCGCGGGAATTCGGGCAGCGAGGATACCACCTCGGACCTCAGCCAACTGATGGCCGATCTTCTGGGCAGCGCCGAGGATTTCGAAATCGACGTGACCTATGTCGCCAGCCTCGATCCGCAAACCGGCCGACCCACGCCGGAACAATGTCTGGAGCGGATCAACGACGTGCTCGACCAGCGCAAGATCAACTTCGACCCCGGTTCGGTCGAGGTCAACGACGAGATCGGCGAAATCCTTGATACACTGGCCGAGATCCTGCCCGATTGCTCGCATGTGGAAATGGAGATCGGCGGCCACACCGACAGCCAGGGCCGCGAGGAGATGAACCTGCGCCTCAGCCAGGCCCGGGCCGATGCCGTTCTGAACGGGCTGTTGGCGCGCCGGGTGCTGACCTCGAACCTGTCCGCGGAGGGGTATGGCGAAACCCGGCCCATCGCCCCGAACGACACCGAGGAAGGGCGCGAAACCAACCGCCGGATCGAATTCCTGCTGGCCAGTGACGTGGCCGAACGCGACGCCCGCGAAGCGGCCGAGGCGCGGGCCGAACTTCTGGCCAATGCGCCGCGCCCGGTGATGCGGCCCGAAAACCTTGTGCCCGCAGAGGCGACAGAGGACACAGAATGAACCGAACCGAATTCATCGTCGTCATCGCCATCATCCTTTTCGTGGCCTTCGCGCTAGGCTGGTTTGCCAACTGGCTGGTGCATCGCCTGACCCGCGTGTCCGGCGTGGACATGAACGAACTGGAGGAGATGGCCAAGGCCCTGCACGATGCAGAGGAAACCCGCGATCAGGCGATTTCCTACCTGCAACACCGCGAGGCGGAACTGACCGCGCAGATTTCGCAGACCGAGGCGGAACTGCGCGCCGCCATGGAGGGCTTGCGCGAGGCCCGGCACGAGGCCGAGGAACTGCGCGCCTACCTTGAGCGCGAAAGCCAAGCCTGACGCACAAGCCTGACGCACCGGCGCGCGCAGGGTCAGTCGTCGTTGATATCGTGGTCGAAGGTCCTGACCTGCCCGCGATAGACCCCGAGAAACCGGCGCAGCAACAGCCACGCGACAAGCGACACGATGGCGTAGGACAGGATCGTGACGGGGATCGATCCGGCGACGAAGTCCGCCACGCCGCCCCCGAACAGCAACAGCGCCGCCATTGCCCCGGCACCGATCCCGAAGCCCAGCAGGACGAAGCTGGGCAGGATCACCTCGCCGATGGCCAAGACGATCGCCGCGGCCCCCCAGACCCACCATTCGGCCCACAGGTCCATCAGCCGCGCCCTTTCAGCATCCCGAAGGCCTTGCCGAAGGCATCGGCGGCATCGGCGGGGACAACCACCGTCTGGGATCCCTGCCCCTGCGCCACCTGCGCGATGGCCTCCACCTGTTTCAACGCAATCTGGTATTGCGCCGCTTCCAGCCCGTTCTCGGCAATCGCCTCGGCCACGACCCGGGTAGCATAGGCTTCGGCATCGGCCTGCACCTTGCGTGCTTCGGCAGCCCGCTGCGCGGCGTAAAGATCCGCATCGGCGTTCAGTTCGACGGCGCGCTTGGCGCCCTCGGCCTCGGTCACCTGCGCGCGGCGGGCCCGCTCGGCGTTGAGCTGCTGCAGCATCGCGTCGCGCGTGGCCTGGTCGAGATTGACATCCAGGATCTCGGCCCGCGTCACCTCGATCCCCCAGGCATCGACGGCGTCCTCGACGCTTTTCTTGATCTCGCCGATCAGGGCGGAGCGGTTCGATTGCACCTCGTCGAGGTCCATCTTGCCCATCTCGGCGCGCACGATCCCGGCCACCGTCGTGGAAATCGCGCCATCCACGTCGCGGATGCGGTAGACCGTCTTTTCGGGTTCAAGGATGCGGTAGAACACCGATGTGTCGATCTGCACCAACACGTTGTCCTTGGTGATCGCGTCTTGGCTGGCATTCGGCAACTGACGTTCAAGGATGGAAATCTTGTGCGCCACGCGGTCGAGGAAGGGGATGATGAAATTGATCCCCGGCCCCAGCACGCTGTGCAGCCGTCCAAAGCGTTCGACGACGTATTTCTCGCTTTGCGGGACGATCCGTATGCCGAGGTAGATGCTCAGCAGGATGAACCCCGCCAAGAGAAGGATCACCAGGTTGCCGCCGACAATGGTGTCAATCAAGGTGTCGATATCGTTCATGGCCCTATCCTCGTTCTTCATTCGGCAGTCTATGCTTCGGGGTCTTTAAATGCGATATCTGCACTTAAGCGACCGACCCCGCCCCGCACAAGCACGAACCCCATGCCCGCCCTCTGCCGTGACTGCCTGACCACGTTCGAAACCGGCACCCGCTGCCCCGCCTGCGGGCGGCCGCGCATCGTATCGCACCCCGAACTTTTCGACCTGTCCATCGCGCACATGGATTGCGACGCCTTCTATGCCAGTGTCGAGAAGCGCGACAACCCGGACCTGCGCGACAAGCCGGTCATCATCGGCGGCGGACGGCGCGGTGTCGTGTCCACCGCCTGCTATATCGCGCGCATCAAGGGGGTGCGTTCGGCCATGCCGATGTTCAAGGCGTTGCAACTGTGCCCCGAGGCGGTGGTGGTGCGTGGACGGATGGAGGTCTACGCCGACGTCTCGCGTCAGATCCGCACGATGATGGAGGAGATGACCCCGGCCATCGAGCCCCTGTCGCTGGACGAGGCGTTCCTCGATCTGTCGGGCACCGCCCGGCTGCACGGGCAGGCGCCGGCGGTGATGCTGGCCCGGCTGGTCAAACGCATGCAGCAGGAACTGGGGATCACCGGGTCGATCGGACTGTCGCACAACAAGTTCCTCGCCAAGATCGCCTCCGACCTCGACAAGCCGCGCGGCTTCTCGGTGATCGGGCAGGCCCAGACGATGGAATTCCTTGCCGATAAGCCCGTGCGCCTGATCTGGGGCATCGGCGAGGCCGGGCAGGCCGCGCTCGACAAGGCCGGCATCCGCACCATCGCCGACCTGCGCCGCTGGAACCGGGAGGATCTGGTGGCACGTTTCGGGTCGATGGGCGACCGCCTCTGGCACCTCGCCCGTGGGCAGGACAGGCGCCGCGTGACGCGAAACGCTCCGATGAAAAGCCTGTCCTCTGAAACAACCTTCGCGGAGGACACCGGCGACCCCGATCTTCTGGACGGGCACCTTTGGCGGCTCTCGGAAAAGGTCAGCGACCGGCTCAAGGCCAAGGGCATCGGCGGGCGCGTCGTCGTGCTGAAGCTCAAGCGCGCCGATTTCAAGCTGATCACGCGGCGTCGCAGCCTGACCGATGCCACGCAGATCGCCGACCGCATCTACCGCGCAGCGCGCGATCTCTTCGACGCCGAGCCGCACGCGACCCCCTACCGCCTGATCGGCGTCGGCCTGTCGGATCTGGTGCCAGCCGACCAGTCCGACCGCAGCGGCAACCTGCTTGACCCGCAGGAGGCCACGCGCATCAAGGTCGAACGTGCCAGCGACGCGATCCGGCAACGCTTTGGCCGCGATGCCATCGTCAAGGGGCGGTCGCTGCGCTGACCCTATTCCGCCGCCATGGGCAGCGCACCACCTTCGCCCGCGATCATCCGCGCCAGAACCCCGGTGATCAGGCGCTTTACGGTCTGGAAATTGCCAGTGGGGCGGATCAACCGTTCGTTCATGTAGAGCGACCGGTCGATCTCCACCTGCACCGCGTGGCGTCCGCGCGAGGGGCGCCCGTAATGCTGCGCGATATAGGCCCCCGCGAAGGGGGTGTTGCGGCTGACGGTGAGGCCGGCCGCCGAAAATGCCGCCTCCAGCCGGTCCATGACATGCCCGGAGGCAGAGGCACCGAACCGGTCGCCAAGCACCACTTCGGGCCGGGGTTGGCCGGGTTTGCGCGCGACGGCGTCAAGCGCCTCGTGCGGCATCGAGTGGAAATCGAGCAGCACCGCCTCGCCGGTCCCGGTCAGCGCCTCCTGCACCAGCGATTCGAGGCAGGCGTGATAGGGATGCCAGATCCGCGCGACGCGCTCCTCCGCTTCGGCGCGCGACAGCTTACCGCGATAGATCACCCGCCCCCCCGCCACCACGCGCGGGATCACCCCGAGGCCGGAACTGATGCGCGGGTTGATCGCGCTGCGCGGCACGCCGTCGATCACCGCCGGATCAAGCTCGTCCGGGGCGCGGTTGAGGTCGAGGAAAGCGCGCGGGTATTCCGCGGCCAGCAATGGCGCGCCCAGCGCGGGCGCCCCGGCGACCAGCATGTCGACGAAGGCATCCTCGGACGACCGGATCGCGCGTTCATCGAGCATCGTGCGGCGGATGAAACCCCACGGATAGTGCCGCCCCGAATGCGGTGACGCCACGATGACCGATCCGACCCGGGTTTCGGGCCGTTCCAACCGGTAGGCGCTGCGGTATTCGGCGGTTTCGCTCATGACCTTCATCATTACCCGAAATTTGCGGTGTCAAAAGCCCTTGAACACCTTAGCGACTCCTTTTATAGACCGCCTACCCATCGTGGCAGGGGCTGCGGGTGGCTTTTTGTGTCACTCCCGTTTCCTGCATTTCACCGGGCGGTTAGCTCAGCGGTAGAGCACTACGTTGACATCGTAGGGGTCACTGGTTCGATCCCAGTACCGCCCACCATTTTCCCTTGGCAACAAGGGGCCAACCCGAAGGCGCACCGCCGCGCCGCGACGAAGGAGACGACCGATGAAGGTCAAGAACTCGCTCCGCTCGCTCAAGCAGCGCCACCGCGATTGCCGCGTCGTGCGCCGCAAGGGCCGTGTCTACGTGATCAACAAGACGCAGCGCCGTTTCAAGGCCCGCCAGGGCTGAACGGTCGAAAACCTCCAGGGGAAAACGCCGCGGGTCATGGTCCCCGCGGCGTTTTTCGTGTGACGCTCAGTTGCCGCCCAGAATGCCGCCAATCGCCAACAGCGCCGTTGTCGCCCTGTCGGGCGTGCCCGTGACGGGCAGGTTGTTGTTGCGCTGAAACACGCGCAGCGCCTCGCGCACATCCTCGGCGGTTGGATCCGGGCCAAGCAGGCCAAGCCGCGTGAGCGGACGCATCACCAGTTGCAGCTCGAGCGGGATGGACCCGGTCGAGCCACCGCCATTTCCCTGAAGATCATTCAGCCGCTGCCGTGCCTCGGCGGCGTGACGACCGTTCGGAAAGGCCTGCAAATAGCGCCGGTAGCCCTGCACGGTATCGGCCGCCTGCGCCTGCTGCCAAGCTTCGTTGTCGGACTGGATCGCGTCGATCCGGTCGAGCGCGGCTTGACGGTGGCGCGGTGTGGAAAACCTGTTGAGGTAATCGCGATAGGCCGGGATCGTGTCGCGCGACTGCGCCTGCTGCCATGCCCGATCATCCACCTCGATGGCCCGGATCCGCCGCCGGGCCTCCTCCGCGTTCGGACCGCCCGGATACTCGTTCAGGTAGCGCCGATATCCCGCGACCGTGTCGGCGCCCTGTGCCTGCTGCCATGCCGCCGGTTCCCCCGCGGCCTGCTGCAATTGCGCCAGCCGCTGCCGGGCCGCGCCGGCATTGGGACCGTTCGGATAGTCGTTAAGGTAAACGCGATAGCCCTGGATGCTGTCGCGCGACTGTGCAAGGCGCCATGCCTCGCTTTCGCGCTGCGCAAGGAGGCTGTTCAGACGCTGCCGCGCCAACTGCGAGAACTCGCCATTGGGATAGCGGTCAAGGTAGGCGCGCAACCCGGCCTCGTCCTGCCCGCGCCCGATCTGGTTCCAGTAGGCCCGGTCGGCCCGGCTTTCCTGTTCCGCCTCGATTTCCGCCAGCCGCTGGCGCGCCAGCTCGGAATACTCGCCGCCGGGGTAACGGTCGAGGTAAGCGCGCAGCCCCGCCTCGTCCTGCCCCTGTCCGGTCTGGGTCCAATAGGCCCGGTCCTGCGCGCGCAACTCCTCGCGGCGCACATCGGCCTGGTCACCCAGCCGGGTGATCTGCGCCGCGTCAACGTAGCCCGTCACCGCCAGCCCGTTGACCCGTTGCCACGCCTCGATCCCGCCGCGCGTGCCACGCCCGAAGATCCCGTCGATCCCCGCGTCGTAAAAGCCCAGCACCGCCAGATCACTCTGGATATCGCGTTTCTGCGACCGGCTGAGATCAAGCGCCTGTTCCAGTTCCTGCGGCGTCAGTTCCGGCTCCGGCGGGGCCAGCGCGGCGATCCGCGCGCGCGCCTCGGCGGCGTAAAAGCCGTTTGGGTAGCGGTTGAGGTAGGCGCGATAGGCAAAAGGATTGTCCAGCGTCGCCATCGCCTCCCAGTAGGATTGCTCCGCAGGCGGCACCTGCGGCGTTTGAACGGGCGCCGGCACGAAGGGCGCACCTGGGTCGTGAATCGCAAGCACGCTCAGCCCCGGCGCACGCGCAAAGGCATCGCGGATCGACAGTCCCGGTTGCAGGAGATCGCTGCGCAGGAACCGCGCGACGGAGGCGGGATGCCCCGTCGCCACGGTAAGCCCCTCGGGCACCTCCATGGCGCCGATGCCTTCGGTCAGCCCGGCCCCCAGCGGCACCCCCTGATCCTCCGGCGCCAACAGGATCACCGTGCGCGCCGGCGAGGCAGCGGCGTAATCCATCAGCAATTGCACCGGCAGACCGGCGCCCGGCACCGTGCCAAGATCCACCTCGCCCGCGTCGCGGCCAAGGAACCACGTCCAGCCGTCGAAATGCACGAACCGCCCGGACAGCGCGATCAGCAGCCGTTCCTCTTCCTCGGCGGAGACCAGCCGCGACACCAGCCCGCGCAAGGCGGCGGCATCGGCGTCTATCGCCGTCAGCAGGTCGAACCCGGCGTGATCGAGCGGCGCGAACCCCGTGCCAAGGTAGCGCGGGGCGCCGTAACTCGACGTGGCGGCCTCATCGACGCTGCCGACGACAAGGGCCGTATCGGCCCCGGCTGGCAGGGCAACGCTCATCAACAAAAGCGCCTTGGCAATGGATCTCATGGCTTGAACCTCCTTCAAAAGGGGCGGCCCGAGATCATTCGTAGCTGCGTCGATCCTCTATGACTTTGCCGTCATTCGGCAGGGATCCGTCAGGAACGAGCTCGATTCGCCCCCTTAACTTTAACGTATCCAGCACCGTTTGTTCATAAACGCTTGCATCGCTGGCGGTTGTCTCCAGTTGCACCAGCATCACGTCCATCTCGCCCTCGCGGTCGGCGATCACGCGGGCGCGGGCCACCTCGCCGTGGCGCCCGACCAGATCGGCCACCTGTTCGGGGCGCACGAACATGCCCTTGATCTTGGTGGTCTGGTCGGCGCGGCCCATCCAGCCCTTGATGCGCATGTTGGTGCGGCCGCAGGGGCTTTGCCCCGCCATCACCGCCGACAGGTCACCGGTGGCAAAGCGGATCAGCGGGTAGTCGGGGTTCAGCGTGGTGACCACGACCTCGCCCACCTCGCCCGGCGCCACGGGGTCACCGGTGCCGGGGCGCACGATTTCCACGATCACGCCTTCATCGACGATCATCCCCTCCATCGCCGCGCTTTCATAGGCGATGTTGCCCAGATCCGCGGTGGCATAGCTTTGCAGGCAGGCGATACCGCGATCCGCGTAGTCCTGCCTGAGCGAGGGGAACAGCGCCCCGCCCCCGACCGCCGCCTTGGTGATGGACAGGCTCAACCCCATCTGGTCGGCCTTGTCGAGGATCACCTTCAGGTAATCCGGCGTGCCGGCATAGGCCGTGACGCCGATGTCATGCGCGGCGCGCGCCTGCAACTCTGTCTGGCCGGTGCCGGCGGGCAGCACGGTCGCGCCCACGGCCCGCGCGCCGTTCTCGAAGATCATGCCGGCGGGCGTCAGGTGGTAGCCGAAACAGTTCTGGACGATATCGCCGGTGCCAATGCCCGCGGCATGCAGGAAACGCCCCATGCGCCACCAGTCGTGGCTGACACCGCCCGGTTCATAGATCGGGCCGGGGCTCTGGAAGATATGGGCGAACCCGCTGGCCCGCCCGGCAAACCCGCCAAGCGGCCCGTCAGCGGCCTGTGCGGTGCCAAGCTCGGATTTGCGCAAGACCGGCAGCGCGGCAAGGGCCGCGGCATCGGTGATGGCCGCCGGGTCCACGTCGGCCAGACGCGTGGCTTGGCCGGGCAGGGCCTTGGCCCGGGCGATCTGGTCCGGCAGGGCCTTGGCAATCGCGGCGGCGCGTTCGTCGGCGCTGCGTGTTTCAAGGGAATCGAAGAATTCTGTCACTGGCTCGCCCCTCATCAGCTCAACCACCGCTTACGCCGCCGGTAGCTGCGCACGTTGCGGAAACTCTTGCGCCCTTCGTCGGACATGCCGAGGTAGAACTCCTTCACATCCGGGTTCTCGCGCAACTCCTTCGCCGGGCCGTCCATCACCACGCGCCCGGATTCGAGAATGTAGCCGTAATGCGCAAAGCGCAGCGCCACGTTGGTGTTCTGCTCGGCCAGGAGGAAGGTATAGCCCTGCTCCTCGTTCAGCGATTTCACGATCCCGAAGATCTGTTCGACAAGCTGCGGGGCAAGGCCCATCGACGGCTCGTCAAGCAGGATCGTCTCGGGCCGGCTCATCAGCGCGCGGCCGATCGCCGTCATCTGCTGTTCCCCGCCCGAGGTATAGCCGGCCTGGCTGCGGCGGCGTTCCTTGAGGCGAGGGAAATAGGTGTAGACCATCTCCAGATCCGCGTTCACCGCGCCCTTGCCGTCCTTGCGCGTATAGGCGCCGGTCAGCAGGTTCTCCTCGACGGTCAGGTGTTCGAAACAATGACGGCCTTCCATCACCTGGATGACGCCACGTTCGACAAGGTCGGTGGGGCTCAGGTCCTGCACCCGCTCGCCGCGGTAGACGATGCTGCCCTTGGTGACCTCGCCGCGTTCGGAATGCAGCAGGTTGGACACCGCCTTCAGCGTCGTGGTCTTGCCCGCGCCGTTGCCGCCCAGAAGCGCGGTGATGCCGCCCTTGGGCACCTTCAGGCTCACGCCCTTCAGCACGAGGATCACGTGGTTGTAGATCACCTCGATATTGTTGACCTCCAGCAGCGTTTCCGCGCCCGCAACCTCGGGGGCGATCCCGTCACCGTGGGTTTCGTGAACCTCGTCCAGCATCTGTATCAACCTTTGCTTTCGGTGTCCGGCGGCGGCAACGGGCCGCCGCCGGAACTGTCATGTGGCCAAGGGCCGGATCACATGGAGCAATCGCGCAGCTCGATGTCGTTTTCTTCCGCGAAGGCCATCGAGTCTTCTTCAACCAGTGGCTGGATCACGGAGTCATCGGGCGCGATGAAGTCGGTCAGCGTGACCCATTCCTGATCGGCGGCGTTCCATTGCTGGATTCGGCCCATGCCGGGCCCACCATGGTTCGCGCAGGTCACTTCGAACGCCGGGCCGACACCGGGCATGCCCAGTTCTTCCATCCGTTCTTCCGTGATCTCAAGCGCTTCCATACCATCGCGCATCATCGACGGCGTGATCTCGGACACGCCGTGGATCTCCTGCGCGGTGCGGATCGCCTCCGCGGCCAACATCGCGGCATACATCCCACGGGTGTAAAGCACGGTGCCCACGTTGTTGCCTTCGCCCGCTGCCATGCCGTTTTCATGCACATGCGCGCGGATTTCATCGAAGACCGGCAGATCGCCCAGCACGTTCATGTTCAGCGACAGGTACCCATCCGAAGCAGCCCCCGCAGGGATCGCATCATGCTCGGCCCCGGCCCACCAGTTTCCGATGAACTGGTCCATCGGGTAGCGGATGTTCGCGGCTTCCTGCACGGCAACCTGGTTCATCACGCCCCAGCCCCACATGATCACGAAGTCCGGCTGTTGCCGACGGATCTGAAGCCACTGGTTGCCCTGTTCCTGTCCGGGGTGATCCACCGGCAGTGTACTCAACTCGAATCCATGCTGTTCAGACAGGATTTCCAGCGTGCGGATCGGTTCCCGCCCATAGGCGGAGTTGTGGTAGAGCAGGGCAATGTCCTTCCCCTCCAGCGAACCATCGTTCTGATCCAGAAGATAGTTGATGATCACGCTGGCACCGTCCCAGTAGTTCGCCGGGTAGTTGAAAACCCATTCGAACACTTCGCCATTCGAGGCCGAGGTCCGCCCATAGCCCATGGTATGCAGCGGGATTTCATCCGCCGTTGTCCGGGGGATCAGCTGATAGGTGATACCGGTCGACAACGGCTGGTAGACCAGCGACCCTTCGCCCTTGGTGGATTCGTAGCACTCCACCCCGCGCTCGGTGTTGTAGGCGGTTTCACAGCCGATGATGCGGATTTCCTCGCCGCCGATACCACCGTCACGGGCGTTGAGCAGGTTGAAATAGTCCTGGTAGCCGTCCGAGAACGGGATGCCGCCCGCCGCATAGGGACCGGTGCGATAGTGCAGGTCCGGGATCACCAGTTCGGCCATCGCCGGCCCCGCGGCCATCACGCCCGCCAGGGCCATGGTTGCAAGTCTCTTCATCGGTAAGGTCCTCCCTTGGTTTTGTCCGATGTTTCTCTTGTTGTCCCGGCGCGCTCCTCCTCGCGCCGGGGTGGTCCGCCCCGCGGGTTAATACGGGAAGGGCCAGAGTCTCAGTTTTTCCTTGGCGAGCCGCCAAAGCTGCGCCAGCCCGTGCGGCTCGACCACGAGGAAGAAGATGATCAGCGCGCCCACGATGACAAGCTGGAAATGCGCCACGATATCGGCGGGCCACCCCATCATGTCGACGCCGACGATCTTCAAGAACACCGGCAGCAGCATCATGAAGGCCGCCCCGGCAAAGGCGCCGAAAATGCTCCCGAGGCCGCCGATGATGATCATGAACAGCACGAGGAACGACTTGTTGATGCCATAGGCCTCGCCCACCTCGACCGCGCCGAGGTAGACGGAAAACAGCAGCGCCCCCGCAACACCCACGAAGAACGACGAGATCGCGAACGCCGTCAGTTTCGCGCGCAGCGGGTTCACCCCGATGATCTCGGCGGCGATGTCCATGTCCCGGATCGCCATCCACTGCCGCCCGATGGACCCACGCGTCAGGTTGCGCGCCAGCCAGGCCAGCAGTACCACGAAGAACAGGCAGAACAGGTATTTCACCCAGACCTCGGCATTCGGGCCGGTCACCGCCATGCCGAACATCGTGCGTTCGGGCGCGTTGATCTGGCCCGAGGCGGAATAGTTGTAGAACCACGGCACCCGGTTGAACAGCCAGACAAGGAAGAACTGCGCCGCCAGTGTCGCCACGGCAAGGTAGAAGCCCTTGATGCGCAGCGATGGCAGGCCGAACAACACCCCGACAAGGGCGGTGATCAGACCCGACAGCAGCGTTACGCTGACCATGTCCATCCACGGAAAGGCAGTCATCAGCTTGTAGGTGGAATAGGCCCCCACCGCCATGAAGCCCCCGGTGCCAAGGCTGACCTGCCCGCAATACCCGACAAGGATGTTCAGTCCGATCGCCGCGATGGCGTAGATCAGGAACGGGATCAGAAGCGAATTCGCCCAGTAGTCGTTGATCACGAAAGGCACGATCAGAACGGCCACGGCCAGCACGACATAATACCGGTAGCGGTCGAACTTGATCGGGAAGGTCTGGTTGTCCTCGGCGTAGCTCGTCTTGAAATCGCCGGCTTCACGGTAGAACATGGATCAGGCCTCCGGCCGGTTGGTGTTCTTGGGGGGCTCCGGCAGGGGCTGCCCCTTCGACAGTTTCATGTAGGCCCAGCTTCCGCTCAGCATCCCGAGGGCGGCCAGCAGGATGGCGATCAGCGTCTGGCCGCTTTCGGGCCGCTCCGCGGTCAGGGCGAGATACCCGAAGGCCCAGAACCCCGACCACGAGATCACGTTGATGATGGCTGTCAGTTTGCGCATCCCTCACACCCTCTCGATGATCTTCTCGCCGAACAGGCCCTGCGGCCGAAAGACGAGGAAGAGAAGCGCCAGCACGTAGGCGAACCAGTTCTGCGTTGCGCCGCCGATCATCGGACCGACGAGGAACTCGAACAGGGCTTCGCCCACGCCGATGATCAGCCCGCCGACGATGGCGCCGGGGATCGAGGTGAAGCCGCCCAGCATCAGGACCGGCAGCGCCTTGAGCGCGATCAGCGACAGGCTGAACTGCACGCCCGACTTGCTGCCCCACATGATGCCCGCGACCAAGGCGACGATGCCCGCCAGCGACCAGACGAGGATCCACACGAAGTTCAGCGAGACCCCGACCGACAGCGCCGCCTGATGGTCATCGGCCACCGCGCGCATGGCACGGCCTTGCTTGGTGTATTGCGCGAAGGCGACCAGCGCCGCGACCAGCACAGCCGCCACGAGCGTCGCCACGATATCGAGGTTGTCGATGAAGAAGCCGTAGCCGAACCAGCCGTAGGTGGTCTCGTCGATGGCGGTGTTGATACCCTGCGGCAGGCCCACATCCAGCGTCCGGATCTCGGACCCCCACATCAGGTCGGCGGTCCCTTCAAGGAAATAGGCCAGCCCGATCGTGGCCATGAACAGGATGATCGGTTCCTGCCCGACGAGATGGCTGAACACGAAACGCTGGATCGCCCAGGCCAGCGCGATCATCACCACCACCGTCAGCAGGATCGCCAGAAACCCCGGAACGCTGTTCCACGGCATGTGGTGAACCTCGGTGCCGAAGATCGCGTTGATCAGGTGGCTGAAGGGCACTCGACCCTCCTGGATACCGACGAGGGTCATCGCCGCGAACAGCGCCAGAACCCCCTGGCTGTAATTGAAGATGCCGCTGGCCTTGTAGATCAGCACGAAGCCGAGCGCGACGAGGGCATACATCACCCCGGTCATGAGGCCATTGAGCGTGACCTCCATGGCGAAAATGAACTGGTCAGGCATGCGGGCCTCCGCTGGTCATGGCTGCGATCCGTCTGCACGCATGGTGCACGGGGGGTGTACGGGGGGTGCACGGGGGGCACCCCCCTGTTTTCGGGGTCCGGTCAGTCATGCGCCACCCCCAGATAGGCGTCGATCACCTCCTGGTTGTTGCGCACCTCGTCGGGCGTGCCGTCGCCAATCTTCTTGCCGTAATCCATCACCACCACGCGGTCGCTGAGGTCCATGACCACGCCCATGTCATGTTCGATCAGGGCGATGGTGGTGCCGAATTCGTCGTTCACGTCGAGGATGAAGCGGCTCATGTCTTCCTTTTCCTCGACATTCATCCCCGCCATCGGCTCATCGAGCAGCAGCAGGGACGGCTCCGCAACCAGCGCGCGGGCCAGTTCCACCCGCTTTTTCAACCCGTAGGGCAAGCGCCCCACCGGCGTCTTGCGGATCGCTTGGATCTCAAGGAAATCAATGATTTCCTCGGCCCTCTCGCGGTTGGCGACCTCCTCGCGCTCGGCCTTGCCCCACCAGATCATCTGGTCGAGGATGCTGGCGCTCATGTGGTTCAGCCGCCCGGTCATGATGTTGTCGAGCACGCTCATCCCCTCGAACAGGGCGATGTTCTGGAAGGTCCGGGCGATGCCCAGCCGCGCGACCTGGTAGGGGCGCATCTGCGGGCGCGGCTCACCCTTGTACCAGACCTCGCCATCCTGCGGGTGGTAGAACCCCGAGATGACGTTGAGCATGGAGGATTTCCCGGCCCCGTTGGGCCCGATGATGGCGCGGATCTCGCCTTCGCGGATGTCGAGGGAAATATCCTTGATCGCTACCACGCCGCCAAAGCGCAGGGTGATATTCTTCATTTCCATCAACGTGTTGCCGATGGTGCGCCCGTCCTCGGTCTGGTAGGGCTGGTATTGAATCATGCTCATTGCGCGGCCACCTGAGTCTGGCCCGCCGGTTCCACGACCTTCGCGTCGCGGATTTCCAGCGTGGCTTTGATCTTGCCCTTGCGACCGTCCTCGTAGGTCACTTCGGTCTCGGTGTAGATCTCGGTCGAGCCGTCATAGAGCGCGGTCACCAGATCCTCGAATTTCTCGTTGATGATCTTGCGGCGCACCTTGCGGGTCCGGGTCAATTCGCCGTCATCGGCATCCAGTTCCTTGTGCAGCACGAGGAAGCGATGCACCTGGCAGCCCGACAGCATCGGGTCCTGCGCCACGGATTTGTTCACCTCTTCAACATGTTGCTGGATGGTGTCCAGAACCTGCTGGTGTCCCGCCAGTTCCTGATAGGACGCATAGGCGATGTTGTTGCGCTCCGCCCAGTTGCCGACGGCGGCGAGGTCGATATTGATGAAGGCAGTGCAATACTCCCGACCCGCCCCGAAGACCACGGACTCGAGGATATTGGGGTAGAACTTGAGCTTGTTCTCCACGTATTTGGGCGCGAAGAGATTGCCATTGGCCATCTTGCCGACATCCTTGGCGCGGTCGATGATCCGCAGGTGGCCGGTGCTTTCCTCGATGAAGCCCGCGTCGCCCGTCGCGACCCACCCTTCCGGGTCCTTGGTGTCGGCGGTCGACTCGGCGTTCTTGTAGTATTCCACGAAGGTGCCGGGGCTGCGGTAGTAGATCTCGCCGCTGTCGCCGATGCGGATTTCCACGCCGGGGCTGGGCACACCCACGGTATCGGCGCGCACCTCGCCGTCGGGCTGCTGGGTGATGAACACCGTCGCCTCGGTCTGGCCGTAAAGCTGTTTGAGGTTGATCCCCAGCGAGCGGTAGAAATCGAAGATCTCCGGCCCGATCGCCTCGCCCGCCGTGTAGCCGACGCGCACGCGGGTAAAGCCGAGCGTGTTTTTCAGCGGGCCATAAATCAGCTTGTCGCCGATCCAGTATTTCAGCCGGTCTATCGCGCCGACCGGTTTGCCGTCGAGCAGGGCCGGACCGACCCGCTTGGCGTGGTCCATGAAGTAGTGGAACATCGCCCGCTTGAACGCGCCCGCATCCTCCATCCGGATCATCACCGTGGTGAGCGTCGTTTCGAAGACGCGCGGCGGGGCAAAGAAATAGGTCGGCCCGATCTCGCGCAGGTCGGTCATCATCGTGTCGGGCGATTCGGGGCAGTTGGTGCAGAACCCGGTCCAGTAGGCCTGCCCGATGGAGAAGATGAAATCGCCCACCCAGGCCATCGGCAGGTAGGCCAGCGTCTCGTCCGAGGGGCGCAGGCGGTCGAACTCCGACGAGTTCTTCGCCGTCTCGATCACGTTGCGGTTTGACAGGACCACGCCCTTGGACTTGCCCGTGGTCCCGGAGGTGTAGAGCATCACGCAAGTGTCGTCATACCCGACCGCCGCCTCGCGCTCGGCCAGTTGCCGCTCGAAGCGTTCATGCGCGGCGCGGCCCTCGGCCTGAACGTCGGCCAGTGCATGCAACCGGCTGTGGTCGTATTTGCGCAGGCCACGCGGGTCCTGGTAGATGATGTGCTCGATGCAATGCACCGTTTCCTGCACCTCGATCACCTTGTCGACCTGTTCCTGGTCGCCGCAGACGGCAAAGCGCGCGCCGGCGTGGTCCAGCACGTAGGCCATCTCCTCGGCGACCGCGTCCTGATACATCGGCACCGGGATCGCCCCGATCTTCATCGCCGCCACCATCGACCAGTAAAGCGCCGGGCGGTTGCGCCCGATGATGGCGATGTAGTCGCCCTTCTCGGCGCCAAGGGCCATCAGGCCGTATGCGATCGCCTGGATTTCCTCGGCCGTCTCGGCCCAGGTCCAGGTTTGCCAGATCCCGAATTCCTTTTCCCGATAGGCGGGCTTGCTTGGGAATTGCGCCACGTTCCGCGCCAGCAATGCGGGCACGGATTCGGGCACGCCCGAAACCGCTCTCATCTCAGCCAAACTCTGTCCTCCCTTCGCCGGGCCCCCGGCGGCCACGCGGTGCCGCCTTGCGGGTCTCCTCCCACCGGCATCGTGCTGCCAAAATGTGTGGGCGGCAAGTTTTGCCTGACTTTTTCGCAATCCTAACGAATTGTAACATGCACCCGGCAAGACTTGGCGATCCCGCGGGCAGCGTGTAGCGCAAAAGCAGGAGGACAACGGAGATGCCCCGATCCGACGCGACGGCCCAGATGACGCGGGCCGGGCTGAACCTGATCCAGCAGGCGCTGTCGATCTATGACCGCGACCTGCGGCTGGCCGTCTGCAACCGGCCGTTTCAGACCATGTTCGGCCTGCCGGAATGGCTGGTCACCCCCGGCGCCCCGTTCGAGGACACGATCCGCTTTCTCGTCGAAACCGGCGAATACGGCGAGGTCGCCGACCCCGAGGACTTCGTGACGACCCGCGTCGATCAGGCCCGCGCCTTCGTGCCACATTACATGGAACGCCGCCGCGCCAATGGCCGCATGATCAGCGTCGAGGGCAGCCCCCTGCCTGAAGGTGGCTGGGTCACCGTCTACACCGACATCACCGCGATCAAGTCGCAGGAGGCGCTGTTGCGCGCCCGGTCGGAGGAGTTGTCGGATCAACTCCTGACACGGGCCGAGGAACTGGCGCGCACCAACCGGCAACTTGAATCGACCATCGCGCAGCTCGAAGAGGCCAAGCGCGGGCTGGCGGAGATGGAGGCACGCACCCGCCTCGTCACCGAAATGACGCCCGCCCATATCGGCCATGTCGATACCGATGGCATCTATACCTTCACCAATCGCCGCTTGTCCTCTGTCCTGCCGGGGCGGTCGAACGATATCGTCGGGCAGCCGTTTGACGCGGCCCTCGGGGTAAAGACCGCCAATCGGCTTCGCGACAACCTGAACCGTGCGTTGCAGGGGGAGTCCGGCGTGCTGGAATTCACGGACGAGGAGTCCGGTCGCCGCATTCGCACGGCGTTCACGCCCGACCGGGTCGGCGAGGACGGGCCGATCAACGGAGTCTATTCTCTCTCTACCGACGTGACGGAAGAGGCACAGGCGCGCGCCGTCCTGACCCAGACCCACAAGCGCGAACTGGCCGCGCAGCTGACCAGCGGGCTGGCGCATGACTTTTCCAACCTGCTGACCATCATCCTTGGCCTGCAAAGCCGGTTGCACAAGCTGGACTTGCCTGCCGAAGCACGCGAACTGACCGATGCCACCTGCGCGGCGGCACGGCGGGGCGGCACCTTGCTGGACCGGATCGCGAAAATATCCGGCAGGCACGAACTGCACCCGGTGCCGGTGGACATGCGCCGGTTTTTCGACACGTTCGCGGCACTGGCCCGCGCGCCGCTGCCCGACAATATCCGCCTGTCAATCACCCAAAGCATCCCTGACGAGTTGCTGATGCTGGACGAGGGGTCGCTTCAGGACAGCCTGCTCAACCTTGTGCTCAATGCCCGCGATGCGATCAACGCCGATGGCGGGGAAATCCGCATTCGCGCCCACAAGGTGCGCGACACGTGGCTCGATATCGTGGTCGAGGATACCGGGCCGGGCTTCACCCGCGAGGCGCTGGACTATGCGCTTGACCCGTTCTTCACCACCAAGGGGCAGGCGGGGTCGGGGCTGGGCCTGTCGATGGTGTTCGACTTCGCCAAGCTATCGGGCGGCAATGTCACGCTGGAAAACCACCGCGACGGCGGCGCCCGCGTGACCTACCGCCTGCCGCTGCGCCCGGTGCCGGAGGCCGCGGCGAAACCGCTTCTGGTGCTGCTGGTCGAGGACATGCCCGACCTGCGTGTCTCGGTGCGCGAGATGCTGACCGGCCTCGGCCATCAGGTGATCGAGGCCGAAAGCGCCGCCGAGGCCGAGCAGCTCGCCGATCTGCCCGCCATCGACATGGTGCTTACCGACATCAAGCTTGCGGGCCACGTCACCGGCGTTGACCTGCTGGACCGGATCGCCGGGCGCAGGCCCGACCTTCGGCTTGCCCTGATGACCTCGCTGCCCGAATGCCACCCGCTGCGCCGGCGGGGCGCGGCGCGCTGGCCGGTCCTGTCCAAGCCCTTCGACGGGGGCCGGCTTCATGCCCTTCTGTTGCGAGGGGATGCCGCATGACCGCGCCGCTCATTGCCATCCTCGACGATGAGCCGCAGATCCGGCTGATGCTGTCCGAGGCGCTGGCCGAGGCCGGCTTCCGCACCGCCGCCTTCGCCCGCGCCACGGAATTCGAGGCCGCCCTGCGCAGCGCCACCCCCGATGTCTGCCTTGTCGATCTGGGCCTGCCCGACCGCGACGGGCTGGCCGTGGTGCACCGTCTGGCGCTGGAATCGGGCGCCGCGATCATCATCATTTCGGGCCGCGCGCAGGTGCAAGACCGGGTGACGGGGCTGGAACTGGGCGCCGATGATTACATCATCAAACCCTTCGACCCGGCAGAGGTGGTGGCCCGCGTCCGCGCCCGCCTGCGCGACGCCAAGGCCCGCCCGACCCAATCCGACACCGCCCGGTTCGAAGGCTGGACGGCCTATTTCGACCGCTACGTTCTGGTCGGAGATAGCGGCGAGGAAGTCAGCTTTTCCCATGCGGAGGGCGAGGTGCTGCGCCTGTTCCTCGACAGTCCCAAGCGCCTGATCAGCCGCCAGCAGATGCAGGAGGCACTGGGCGGCGCGGCGGGCGAAAGCTTCGACAGGGCGATGGATGTGCGCGTGTCGCGCCTGCGCACGAAACTCAAGGAAGACCCGAAGACCCCGCGCCTGATCAAGACGATCTACGGGGCCGGCTACATCTTCCTTGGTGACGTGCGCTGGGACTGAACACCTAGGATGCAAGCCAATCCGTTACCGCCCGGTTCAGTACCGCCCAGTCGGTGTATTCGTGATCGGCATCAAGATCCTGTTCAGGGTCTTTCGCGGCGATGATCCGGCGCATGATGAACCGGCGGACGAGATCGTACTTCGACGGCACGTAGGACCCTGCCACATGGTCCACGCGGTCCGGCACCCAGCCGGTCGCCTCTGTCAACTCCGACAGGATGCTGTCCAGTGCTTTCCAATCCTCCGCGTCATGCCCGGCCGCGGCAAGCGAAACCGAAAGGAAAAGGGTCGGCACCATGTCCAGCGATTTGGCATGGCTGGCCACGAAATCCGACAGTGCCCGTTGATAGTGCCCCGCATGAACCGACGCGGCAAGGATGACGCGATCGAATCGCCCGACGGCGAAGTCATCGGCTTCTGCCAGTGGCAGCAACTCGACGGAATGGCCGCCGTCTATCAGATGTTCGGCAACGTGGCGACAGATCTTGCGCGTCTGCCCCTCGGTCGTGGCATATCCAATCAGCACATTCATGAGCCAATCCTTTCCCGGCACTCCGCCGGGAAAAGACCGTACCCCCCGGCTTACAGGGCCGAGAGTGGGCCAGACGGGCCAACGCCGCCTTGACGTGCGTCAAGACAGGTCGGGGCGGTGCCTAGCCCTTTGGCGCAAGCTCCGCTGCCGCACGGGCCAGAACCATCAACCCGGTGGCCAGGTCATCCTCGGCGGTATCCTCGTCGAAACTATGGCTGATGCCGCGAATAGACGGCACGAACAGCATCCCCACCGGCATCAGGTGCGATACGTTCGACGCGTCATGCAGCGCCCCCGACGGCATGGACCGCCACTTGCCCGGTGCCACCTGCCCCGCCGCCTTGGCAAGCGCGTCGTGGATCGCGGAATCCATCGGCTTGGGCAAGATGTCATGGCGCAACCGCTCAGCCTCTATCTTCAGCCCGGTGCCGCTGGCGACCTCGACAAGGATGGAGGTGATCACCTTTTCCATCCGTTCCAGCCTGTCATTGTCGCCGTCGCGCCACTGGATCGTGAATACCGCCTCGCCGGGCACGATGGAGGACGCGTTGGGCGACACCCGGACATGGCCAATCGTCCAGACGGTTTGCGGCGTCACGAGGTTGCGCAACCGGTCGTTCAGCATCGTGGCGATCCGCACCACCCCCTGAAACGCATCCTTGCGCAATGCCATCGGCGTGGTGCCGGCATGGTTCTGCTGTCCGCGCACCGTCACCTGCACCTGCCGTGCGCCGACGATGGAGGTGACAACGCCAACCGCTTCCTTCGCGGTGTCCAGAACCGGGCCCTGTTCGATGTGGCATTCCACGAAGCCGGTGAACTGCCCCGGATCTACAAACTCCCCGGCCATGTGCGCGACGGCCTTGCGCCCCTCGGCGAAGGTTTCGCCATCGATCGAGCGCAGGCTGTCGGCCTCTGCCAATGTCGTCTTGCCGGCCCAGATATCGCTGCCGGTCAGCGCGCCGTAGCGCCCTTCCTCATCTTGGAAACTGACGCAGGAAATCGCCGGGCCCCCGGCCTCGCGCGCGGCGCGGGCAATCTCCAGCCCCATGATCACGCCGAGCGCCCCGTCGAGCCAACCGCCCTCGGGCTGGGTGTCGGAATGCGACCCGATCAGAAGCGACGGCCCCTCGGCAAGGCCAAAAAGGTTGCCCGCCGGGTCCATATGCGGGGTCAGCCCCGCCGCCTCCATTCGCGATGCCAGCCATTCGCGCGACGCGACGTCGATCTCGGAGAAGGCCGGGCGCACGACGCCGGTGCCCGTGGCGCCAAAGCTGCGCAGGTGGTGCAGGTCACTCAGGAAACGGACGGGATCGATCGAAAATACATGTTCCATGCGCCCGTTTTAACCGCTTCTTGGCCGACGTCCAGACGCGAGCAGGCGGGGCAGCGGTTTTCCCGGCCGGCGCGCGCCTTTCGTGCCACGGTTCCTCTTTCCTCGCGCGCCCGAACCGCCTAATCCGGTGGCACCACGCAAGAGGAACCCCGCATGTCCTACATCACGCTGGTGCGCCACGGTCAGGCCAATACCGCGGCGCGCGACGAAGTCAGCTATGACCGGCTGAGCGAGCTTGGCGCGCGGCAGGCCCGTTGGCTGGGCGAACATCTTGACCGGTCGGGCGAGCATTTCCCGCGGCTCTATTCCGGCACGCTCCGCCGGCACCATGAAACGGCGGCATCCATCGGCCTTGCCAACCACGGCGCTCCGGTGATCGACGCCCGCCTCGACGAGCTTGAGTTCTTCACCCTTGCCACGCTTTACGAGGTGCAACACGGCGTGCCGATCCCCGAGGACCGCGAGGGCTTCACCACCCACTTGCCGCGCATGTTCAAGGCCTGGGCGGCGGACGAGATCGACGAGGCCCCCGAAAGCTTCGCCGCGTTCGAGGCGCGCGTTGCCGACGCTTTGGCCGATCTTGGCGGTGGCGAGGGCCGGGCGCTGGTCGTGACCTCGGGCGGTGTCATCGGCATGGCGATGCGGATCACGCTCGGGCTTGATCTGGACGCGTTCGCGCGGGTCTGTCTGGCGATCGAGAACACCTCGCTGCACCGCTGGCTGCCGCTGCATGGCACCTTGGCCCTGACACAGTTCAACGCCCTGCCCCACCTTGAAGACACGGGGCGGCAATTCGCCCGCACCCATCTATGACCGGAGGACACCGCATGACACATCTTTGGGTCCGCGCCGAGCAGCGCCAGAACGAGGCCCGCGTCGGGATCACGCCAGAGGGCGTGCGCGCCCTGATCGCGGCAGGCCTGCGCGTGACGGTCGAGCATAGCAGCAGCCGGGCGCCCGGCCTGACGGGGTATGCCGAGGCGGGCGCGGAGGTCGCGCCGGAAAACAGCTGGCCCGGGGCACCCGCCGACGCGATCATCTTCGGGTTGAAGGAATTGCCGGATGACGGCACCCCGCTGGTGCATCGCCACATCATGTTCGGCCATGCCTACAAGGGGCAGCATTCCGGGCGCCGCCTGCTGGACCGGTTCAAGGCCGGGGGCGGCGTGCTCTACGACCTGGAATACCTCGTGGACGAGGACGGACGGCGCGTCGCCGCCTTCGGCTACTGGGCCGGGTTCGCGGGGGCGGCGGTGGCGCTCAAGGCGTGGCTGGCAGGGCGGCGCGGTGCCCCCTGCGGCCCCGTCGCGGCCTGTCCGTCACGCGATGCGCTGCTGGCCCCGCTGCAGCAAGAGTTGCAAGAAGGCGGCGAACGGCCCCGCGTCCTCGTGATCGGCGCGCTTGGCCGCGTCGGGACCGGCGCGGCGGATTTGTGCGACGCCACGGGCCTGCCGGTAACCCGCTGGGACATCCCCGAAACCGAAAGCGGCGGCCCGTTTCCCGAAATCCTTGCCCATGACATCTTTCTAAACTGCATCTTCGCGCGTCCCGGCACGCCCGTCTTCGTGCCGCACGCGGCCCTTGCCGGGCCACGTGCGCTGCGCGTGATCGGCGATATCGCCTGCGACCCGGACAGCGACTACAACCCTGTCCCGGTCTATGACCGCGCCACGACGTGGAATGCGCCGGTCATCCGCGTCCACGAGGCGCCACCGATGGATGTGATGGCAATCGACAACCTGCCCTCGCTGCTGCCGGTGGAATCCTCGCAGGATTTCGCGGCACAGCTTTTGCCGTCGCTTCTGGCATTGGGCGATCTCGACGCCGGGGTATGGGGCCGCGCCCGGGACGTGTTCGACCGGCATGTCGGCTGACACGCCGCGCGGATCACATCAGGTCGTCTTCCGCCTCTGACGGGTCGATGCCGAGCGCCTCCAGCCCGGCCTCCAGATGGTCCGCCATGTGCGGCGTGCCGATCAGGTAATCCGCGGTCGGTGTCGTCGCCTCGTTGCGCGCCGTGGCAAGCGCCTCGGCGAGATCCTCCGCCTCGAAACTGCCGCGTCCGACCCACATGACGGCGACGACTTCCGCCTGTTCATCCTCGTTCAAGGTCTCGACGAAGCCGCGCAGTTCCCCTTCGGCGCGATCAAGTTCATGCCCCATGAGGATGATCTGCGCGACCTTGTGGGTCGATATGGCCAACATGTCGGGTCCTCCGCGTCTTTCCGTTTCAGCCCGACCTTGCGCGGGAACGGGCGGCAACGCAAGCGGCGACCCGCCCCTTCCGCCCGTCCACGCGAACAGGTATGGGCGGGCCATGCAAAAGCTCGACTACCGTCCGCCACAGGTGCCTCTCGATATCCTGCACCACGATCACGAACTCCTGCTGGTGAACAAGCCTGCGGGGCTACTTTCCGTGCCGGGAAAGGGCGACCACCTGTCCGATTGCCTCATCGCCCGCGTGCAGGAGGCGTTCCCCGAAGCGTTGTTGGTGCACCGGCTGGACATGGACACGTCGGGCGTCATGGTCTTCGGCCTGACGCCCCATGCGCAGCGCCACCTCGGGCTGCAATTCGAGAAGCGGCAGATGAAAAAGACCTATGTCGCGCGGGTCTGGGGGCTGGTCGCCGACAAGACCGGCGAGGTCGACCTGCCTTTGATCGTGGATTGGCCGAACCGGCCCCTGCAGATGGTGGACCATGAAACCGGCAAGCCCGCGCAGACCGCGTGGCGGGTGGTGAAGCGCGGCGCCGCCGAAACGCGACTGCGGCTTTATCCGCGCACCGGACGCTCGCACCAGTTGCGGGTCCACATGCGCGAGATCGGGCACCCCATCCTCGGCGATCCGCTCTACGCGACCGGCGCCGCGCGCGATTTCCCCCGCTTGATGCTGCATGCCGAAAGCCTGCGCCTGAGGCACCCCGATGGCGGCAAGGGCCTGACGTTTTCGGCCAAGGCGCCGTTTTGACCCGTGCAGTCACGCATTTCCGAAAGATCGTGCCGGCGCCGTTTACCGGCGCAGCACCCGGTCGGTGAGGTTGCAGCGCGCAACCACGATCGGGCGGACGACCGGCTCCAGATCGGGTTCGCGCCGCAGAAGCGCCTCCAGATCGTCCAGCCGGTTGGCCGCGACAAGTTGCAGAACATCGTCTCGCGGGGCGCCGTCGTCGCGCCGGGGAAGCCTTGCCACTGGTTGCACAAGGTCCGCCCGGTCCGCGGGAATGCGGTCGCGCAGCGTCGCCTTGTCCAGATCGGTTTCCGCGAACACGTAAAGCCCCACGCCTCGCGCCGAAAGCGCATAGGTGCACAGAACCACGTCGCGCACCGGGCCCAGATCGCCGCATAACGCCCGGATCGCGGGGCCGTCCCGCGCGATGCGATCCTCGGTGCCCTCCCCGTCGGACCAGTTCATCACCCGTCGGGTTAAGAAGTTGTAAAGACGCTTGCCGGTCGCCTGCCAGAGCCTCGCGGGCCAGGACTTGCGCGCCAGGATCCGTCGTTCCGTGGGGGTCAACAGGCCGGGCGCGAAGGCACGTTTCTGTTTGAGTAGATGGCGCAGATCCTCGCGCGCCATGGTGCGGAACACCACCCCGCGCCGCCTGTGGACCCAGGCAAGCTGAAAGTCGATCACCGCCGCACCGCCCTCCGGGGTCATCAGCCAGTTCTGCGGCTTGGCAATATCGTTGTGTGTAACTCCGCGCCGCCGCATGTGCCGCAATAGCCGCCTGGCATCGCGGTAGAACGTCGCCTGATCCGGGCGCGCCAGGTGAAGCGGGGTGCCCTCGGACCAGGCGCGCAGCAGCCCGACGCTGTCCACCCGCAGCAGTTCGGGAACGCCATCGAGTCCCTTCACCGCGCGCAGACCCCGGATTTCCCGGCGGGCGAGTGCCCAGGCCACGGGCCGGGCATACCACGGCACCCCGTCAAGCTTGCGCAGCGCCACCTTCCGCGCAGGGGTTTCGGCCAGATGGCCGCGGATCGTCTCCGAGAAGATATCGCGTTTGAGCACCGTTTCCGGCACGAAGGTCAGAGACTCGTCTGGCATGTATGGACCCCAAGGGAACAACCGGGGGTGGTCATACCCCCGGTTGCATGGACTTGTCCATGGACGCGCCGTTCAGGCCGCGTCGGGATCCCAACCGGACACGGCCTTGACCTCGCAGAAATCTTCCAGCCCCCAGACGCCGCCTTCGCGCCCATGACCGGATTTCTTCATGCCGCCGAAAGGGCTGCCCGCGCCGCGGCCCTGCCCGTTCATCTCCACCATGCCCGAACGCAACCGCCGCGCCAGCCGGTTGCGCCGCGCACCGTCCTGCGACTGCACGTAGTTGGTGAGGCCGTATTCGGTGTCATTGGCGATGCGCAGCGCCTCCGCCTCGTCCTCGAACGGGATGATCGACAGGACCGGGCCGAAGATCTCTTCGCGGGCGATGGTCATGTCGTTGTCGACATCGGCAAAGACCGTGGGGCGCACGAAATAGCCCTTGTTGAACCCTTCGGGCCGGCCAAGCCCGCCGGCGACCAGCCGCGCACCCTCGGCGATGCCGGTCTCGATCAGCTTTTGCACCTTGTCGAACTGCGCCGCGCTGACCAGCGGGCCGATATGGCGGCCGGATTCCGTGGGCATGCCAACCGCGGTGGAGTCGGCGGTGGCGGCGGCGATCTCGACCGCCTCGTCATAGTAGCTGCGCTCCACCAGCATCCGGGTCGGCGCGTTGCAGGATTGGCCGGTATTGTTGAAACAATGCAGCGCGCCGCGCTTCACCGCTTTTTCATCGGCATCGGCGAAGACGATGTTGGCGCCCTTGCCGCCAAGCTCCAGATGCACGCGCTTCAACGTGTCGGCGGCGGTCTTCGAGATGGCAATGCCGGCGCGGGCCGAGCCGGTAAAGCTGATCGCGTCGATGCCGGGATGGCCCGACATCATCGTTCCGACGCCGGGACCGTCCCCGTTGACAAGGTTGAAGACGCCGGCGGGCACCCCCGCCTCGTCGAGAATCTCGGCCCAGATCAACCCCGAAAGTGGCGCGATCTCGGACGGTTTCAGGATCATCGTGCAGCCCGTGGCAAGCGCCGGGATCACTTTCAGCGTGACCTGGTTCATCGGCCAGTTCCACGGGGTGATCATGCCGATGACGCCGGCCGCCTCGTAGAGGATCCGGTCATTCGGGGCATGGTCACCAAGCGGGCGTTCGAAGTCGAACCCTTCAAGCGCGGTGATGAAATTCGAAATGTGCCAGATCCCGGCCCCCACCTGCGAGGAACGCGCCATGTCGATGGGCGCCCCCATCTCGGTCGAGATCGCCTGCGCCATGTCCTCGCCGCGCGCCTTGTAGACATCGAGGATCTTGCGCAAGAGCGTCAGGCGCGTCTCTTTCGAGGTTTGCGAATAGTCGTCGAACGCGGCGCGCGCGGCGGCGACGGCGGCATCGACATCCGCCGCGCCGCCAAGCGAGATCGTCGCGCAGACCTCCTCGGTCGCGGGGTTGATCACGTCGAGATGGTCTTGAGCGTGCGGGGCGACCCACTGGCCGCCAATGTAGAAATCCGTGGTGTTGGGCATTCTCTGTCTCCCTTGTTCGGCGCGGAGCCTCTCACCCCCGCGCGGCAAGGGCAAGGCCCGACCGTCTTGACCCCGCGGCTCAGGCAGGACGGGCGGTTTGGCCGACGACGGTGCGGCGGAATGTCCGTCCTTTTTTGCAATCATTCTAAACTGACCCCCATGTAACCTGCCACGGGAATGCTTATAGTTGGTTGACGTTCGCAACCAAAATTCAGGAGGTCACCCATGGCCCTTCGCATCAATGACACCATCCCCAACCTGACCGTCGAAACCGACCAGGGCAGTTTCGCCCTGCACGACTGGATCGGCGACAGCTGGGCCATCCTGTTCAGCCACCCCAAGGATTTCACCCCCGTCTGCACGACCGAGTTCGGCGCCGTGGCGCAACTGGCCGACGAATGGGAAAAGCGTGGCACCAAGGTGATCGGACTGTCGGTCGACAAGGCCGAGGAACACGTTGCCTGGAAGGCCGATATCGAAAGCTATGCCGGCGCCAAGGCTGGCTTCCCGATCATCGCCGATGACAGCCTCGAAGTGTCCAAGGCGCTCGACATGCTGCCGGCGGAGGCCTACCTGCCCGATGGTCGCACCGCCGCTGACAGTGCCTCTGTCCGCGTCGTCTTCATCATCTCGCCGGACAAGAAGATCCAGCTGACGATGTATTACCCCATGTCGGTGGGCCGCAACTTCGCCGAGGTGCTGCGCGCGCTTGACGCGCTTCAGGCCACCTACGAAACGCCGATCGCCACGCCGGCCAACTGGGTGCAGGGCGAGGATGTGATCGTCGCGCTGAGCCTCGACGACAAGCAGGCGAAGGAAAAATTCGGCGAGGTCGACGCCAAGCTGCCTTACCTGCGCATGACCAAGATGCCGGGCTGACCGGGGCGCGCGGGACCGGACCGGCGCAATCGCGAGATCGGCGTTCCGGGGGTAACCCGGGGCGCCGTTTGTCATTCGCCTTGCCCGCAGGACACCCCCCGCAAAAGCCATGTTCACCACGGTTTGACCGGGGGTGGATGGATTTCCGCGACGCAAGGCGATAGGCTGGCCGGATGATGTGTGAGGACCGATGACCGGGAACAGTGCAATCACCGCAGAGATCTTTGACGAGATCCTGACCTATTACCCCAAGGGCGTGCCCAACCTTTACCGCACGCTTTCGACCGCGCCGAACGTGCTGGCCGGGTTCGTCGCGCTGGACGAAAAGCTGATGCAGGGCAGCCTGCAGGAAGGCGAGCGGCTGCTGGTCGGGTTGCTGACCGCGTTGGAACATGATTGCCCCTATTGCCGCGCCGCGCTGTCACGCGAGGCGGTGGAAGCCGGCGCCGCGCCGACGGCGGTCGACGCGGCGCTGACCCGCGCACGGCTGTCGGACAAGCGGATGGACACGCTGCTGATCGCGACGCGTCGCATCATCGAAACGCGCGGGCGCCTGCCCCGGGCAGAGATCGACTGGTTCGCGCAGCGCGGCTTTACCTCCGATGTGTTGGTCGAAATCATCGGCACGGTGGCGGAATTCACCCTTGCGACATGGTCGAACAACCTGCTGCGCACGCGGGTGGACCCGGAATACCGTGGCTATGGCGAGGTCGGCGCGAACGGCTGATCCGTCAGGAGGCATCCGGAATGGTGATACGGAACCGCGTCCCGGTTGAATCGCTGCGCGCCACTTTCATCTCGCCGCCATGGCGCATCGCCAGTTCGCAACAGATCATCAGGCCAAGCCCGCTGCTGCCCGACGACAGGTCCGGCTTTTCACGGTTGAGGTTGTCGCGGATGAAGGCCGGCAGGCCCGGCCCGTTATCTTCTACCATCAGAACCGCACATCCCTCTTCGCGCCGCCCGTCCACGCGCACCAGATCGGCCCCGGCCTCTGACGCGTTGCGCAGAAGGTTGACGAAGATCCGGTAGACCTGATCGAAATCGGCGTCGAGTGGCACCGCCTCTGCCGGCTCGAAGGCGATTTGCGTGCCCAGCCCGCTTGGCATTACCATCGTGGCGGCGACCTCCTCAATCACGTCATCGAGCAGGAAGCGTTCGCGGTCCACGGTTTCGCTGTCGCTGCGCCCGGCATTGACGGTGTCTTGGCACATCACGAGCGCCCGATCGAGCGACCGGGCAATCACGTTCGCGTTCTTGCGCACGGCCGCGTCGTCGGACCCGGCCAGCCGGTCGGCCAGAAGCTGCGAGGTGGTCAGCGCATTGCGCAGGTCATGCGCCAGCTTGCGCACGGACCGCCCCACCTCGGCAAGGATTTCCGGGCGCAGGTCGCGGATCTGGATCAGGACGCAATCCTGCCCGTCCAGCTGCAAGGCGGTGGCGCGCGCCTCGGCTGGAACGTAGCTGCCGTCACGGCAGCGGCACGAAAGATCGTCGGCGCGCCAGCGGCCATGCGTCATCACCTCGCCCAAGAAGGCGCGAAGGCGCGGGACTTCGTGGGGATGGATGTCGCTGGGGCTCAGCGTGGCAAGGTCGTCCATGGTATAGCCCAGCAACCGCGCCGCGGCCTCGTTTGCGGCGATGAAGCTGCCGCCCTCGGCGTCGACCACGAAAGCGGGATCGTAAAGCCCCTGAAACAGCGTGGCAAACGCCGTGTCGCGCAGTTGCGTGGTCATCAGGAGTGTCATGTAACGCCTTGTTGACTTGGCAGACCGAGCGTAGCGAATAGCGTCCGTAGTCGCAATGCAGCAGACCGGGGCCAGCTTGGACGCGTCGGCAGCGTGTTGGCTCTTTGCACGCCGCCCTTCCCCCGGAATCAGACCGGGTGCAACCGCACGCGCGTGCCGATCTCGACCATGTCGTAAAGATCGATCACGTGGTCATTGACCATCCGGATGCAGCCCGAGGAAGCCGAGAGGCCGATGGACCACGGCTGCGGCGTGCCGTGAATGCGCAAAAGCGAGTCGCGCGATCCCGCGTAAAGGTAGAGCGCCCGCGCGCCCAATGGGTTGTCCGGCCCGCCCTCCATGCCGCCGGCGAATTCCGCGTAAAGGTCCGGCTCGCGCGCGATCATGTTCGCGGTCGGCGTCCAGCTTGGCCATTCTTCCTTGCGGCCAACTCGGAAACGCCCCACGGCCTGCCGCCCCTCGCGCCCCACGGCGACGCCAAAGCGCAGCGCGGTATCGTTTTCACGGATCAGGTAGAGGTAATGCGCCCCCATATCGACATGGATCTCGCCGGGTGTGAAGCCGGGGTTTATCGCCACCTCGCGCGGGGCGTAACGGCTTGGCAGGGTCCAGCCTTCCTGCGCGGTGGCGATGGTCGGCGTCAGGGCCAAGGCCGCCCCGGTGGATATGAAATGACGGCGGGTCAGCATCTGCGGCCTCCCTTCCTCGTGGCAATGACACCCAATTGGCGAAGCTTGTCCCAAACAGGCGGCAAAGGGCAAGCTTTCCGTGCACCGGCGCCGGCCTCGCCCATTGCGGAAGGCTGCACCACTGGGCCGCCCAACGCCTGAACGACGCTTTTACCAATGTGACACGCTACTGTCGTCAGGAGGTCACCAGCGTCGCTTATCGATCTTGCGGGTAGCCACCCAACCGAACGAGGCAAGCCATGAAAGACGTCGATCTCAACAAGGTCAGCGCCGACGACTGGGACGAGATGACCTTCCCGCGTCCCGAGGTGCAGGAATTCGACCGAGTCGTCGAACGCGCGATTTCCCGCCGCGGGTTCCTTGGGGGCGTCGTTGCCTTCGGCTCCGGTGCCGCCGTCATGGGCACCGCGATGCTGAAAGGCTCTGCCGCGCTGGCCCAACAGGACACGCGCTTTCCCTTTACCCCGATCCCGACCGCGACCGACGGCACCGTCCACGTGCCCGAAGGCTATAGCTGGCAGCGCGTGGTCAGCTGGGGCGATCCGCTGTTCTCCGACGCGGTGGGCGATTTCAATTCCGAGACCGGCGGCAGCGTCGAGATGTCGGACCGGGTGTTCGGCGAGAACACCGACGGCATGTGGCTGTTCACCGTCGACAATCACCAGATCATCGCGGTGAACCACGAATACACCAACCGCGCGACCAATCTGCCGGAGGCGGAGAACGGCACCCCGCGCAATGCCGATGACGTGCTCAAGCTGCAAAACCTGCAGGGCGTCTCGGTCTTCGAGGTCACCGATGGCCCGAACGGATGGGAGGTCGTGATCGACAGCCCCTTCAACCGCCGCATCACGCACAACACCCCGATGCGAATCTCCGGCCCGGCGGCCGGCCACGACCTGATGCAGACCGAGGCCGACCCGACCGGCACCGAGTCGCTGGGCACCATGAACAACTGTGGCTCCGATCGCACGCCGTGGGGCACCTACCTGACCTGCGAAGAAAACTGGAACGGCTACTTCGGCTCCACAGAAGAACCGCAGGATCAGAAGCCGGTCACGCTGACAGAAGAACAGCAGCGCTACGGCATCGGCGTCGATGGCTGGGGATACGACTATCACCTGTGGGACGCGCGCTTCGACGTCCACCAGAACCCCAACGAACCTCACCGCGTCGGCTATGTCGTCGAAATCGACCCCGCCGACCCCGAGTCGACCCCGATCAAGCGCACCGCGCTTGGCCGTTTCAAGCACGAAAACGCCGCCAACACCATCGCCCCTGACGGTCGTGTCGTCGTCTACATGGGCGACGACGAACGCGGCGAGTTCATGTACAAGTGGGTTTCGCGCGATGTCTACGTCCCCGGCGGCGACACCTCCACCCTGTTGGAGGAAGGCCAGCTCTACGTTGCCAAGTTCCACGACGACGGCACCGGCGACTGGCTGGCGCTGACGCCCGAGGTCACCGGCATGAGCGAGGCGGAGATCGCCATCTTCACCCGTATCGCGGCCTCGCAGGTCGGTGCGACCACCATGGACCGGCCCGAATGGATCGCCGTGAACCCGGTGGCGGCCGAAGGCTACTGCGCGCTGACCAACAACCGCAACCGCGGCGTGATGAACAACGCCGGTGGCGACTGGCAGGCCGTTGGCGGCCCCAACCCGCGCCCCGAGAACAACTATGGCCAGATCGTCCGCTGGTATCCCGAGGGGCAGGACCACGGCTCCGACGCCTTCGCGTGGGATCTCTACGTGATGTGCGGCAACCCGGAAGTGCATGACGATGCCTATGCCGGGTCAGAGAACATCCATGCGGGCAACCTGTTCAACTCGCCCGACGGGATGATGTTCGACTCCGCCGGCATGCTTTGGATCCAGACCGACGGCGATGACGGCAACGCGGGCGACTTCGCCGGTAACGGCAACAACCAGATGCTGGTGGGCGATCCGGCAACGGGCCAGATCGAGCGCTTCCTGACCGGCCCGCATGGCTGCGAGGTGACGGGCCTGTGCTGGTCGGCCGACCGGCGCACGATGTTCGTCGGCCTCCAGCACCCGGGTGCGCCCTTCCCCGATGGCGAAGGAGCGCTGCCGCGCTCCTCGATCATCGCGGTCCGGCGCGACGACAACGCGTTGGTCGGTTGACCCCGACCAGCCCCGCGATATTTCGATGACGTGACCATTGTTACCGACCCGGCAGGCAGCGCTTGCCGGGTCTTTTCGTCAGCCTGCGGTGGTCAGAAGCTGCGCTTCCCAGTGCTTGAGCAAGGGCCGCGCGGCGCAAAGGCCACCGGGCGCGGGATCAGCCAGTTCGGGAAACAGGCGCAAGAGTTCCGCCCGGCTTGAATCGGGCAGCGCGGGCAAGGTCTGCGGGCCTGGGCGATAGCTTTCGGCGGCAAGGCCATCGGCGCGCACGATCTCGTGCCGGTCGAAGACGAAATGGATATATGTCACCCCCGTCGCCGCGTGATCGCGCAGGATGCGGTGATCGTCGACCAGGTCGCGCGCGGCGACCAACACCTCCGCCTCGCCGAACAGAAGCGGCACCCGCGACCCGGACAACAGCAGCCGGTGCTGCGGTGACAGGCGCATGTCGCGCGCCGGGCGGCCCAACCCGAAGGCCCCCGCGCGGATCAGCACAGGGCGCAGCGATGGATCGGCAGCAAGATCGGCCCGCGTCAGGGTGACCTGCCCGACCCAGCGCACCGGCCGCGCCCCGGAATCCAGCGTCTCGACCAGATCGCCGGGCGCCAGCGTCTCGACCGGAACCGGCCCGGAGGGCGTGTCGACAAGCGTGCCGGGGGTGAAACAGGGCACCACGAGGTCGGTCGCGGGCAGGTCGGGCTGGCCCATGCTGCCCGGCCCCTCGCCGGCGTCGATCACGGTCAGCGCCTCGCCCACCGGCGGCCATCCCTGCGGCGGCCCGACGAAGGCCAGCCCCTCGTTGGTGGCGTAGGCTGGGGAGGAATTATTCACGTTGACGGCGATCACCTCGTAGGTGTTGCCGTCGCCATCCTGCACCGTGATGCGGTATTCCGCCTCGATCTTCGTGCCGTCGGAATAGGTGGCACCGTCGATCGTCTGGTCCCCATCAAGACGCTGGTTGCCGTCATTGTCATCGAAATTTCCGTCGTTGTCGGAGATATCGACTTGCAGCCAGTCGTTGGAAGTGAGGGTGATGGTTTCGCCCAAGAGGTGACTGCCATCGCCTTGCGTGATCCCATCCAGCGTCTTGCCACCGCCGACGGAGATATTCGCCTCCTCCAGCATCCAGATAGAGTAGTTCGCCATGGGCCTGCCCGTTTGCTTTCGCCATTTGCCCGCGTCGTGCCGCGCGGTTCTGGGAGGATCATAGCGTCATTCGCGGTTCGGGGGAAGCACCGCGGTCAGTCTACCCCCTCGGGTTGCCCGACCACCACAACATGCAGCCCGTCAGGGTCCAGCAGGCGGGCCGCGACGCGGGCGATATCCTCTTGCGTGACGGCCCGGACATTCTCGTTGCGCGTGTTGATATAGGTGATCGGCATATCGCCGATCTGCATGCTGGCAAGGATTCCGGCAATTCTGTCATTGCCGGTGAAACGCAGCGGATAGGCGCCGGTCAGGTAGGTCTGGGCGGCCTCAAGCTCCTCCGCCGTGACGCCGTTCTCGGCCATGTCGGCCCATTCGGCGCGCAGGACCTCCACTGCGTCGGCCACGAGGTCGTTGGAGGAGGAAAACTGCCCCAGCATCATCGGCCCGTGGTCAAACAGCACGAGGAAGGTGGAAATACCGTAGGTCAGCCCGCGGTTGACGCGTACCTCCTCCATCAGGCGCGAGCGGAAGCCGCCACCGCCAAGAATCTGGTTCATCACGTAGGCAGCGAAGAAATCGGGGTCATCGCGTTCCAGTCCGCGATGGCCGAAGAAGGCGGTGCTTTGCGGCGTCGGGTAGTCGACCACGGTAACGCCGCCTTCCAGCCCGTAGGGCGCGTCCCCGGGCAACGGCGTGCCCGTTTCGGGCAGGTCGCCGAACAGGCGGTCCAGCAGCGGGCCAAGCTCCTCCGCGGTGATGTCGCCGGCGACGCCGACATGCACCCGGTCGCGGGCCAAGGCGCCGCGATGCGCGGCGAGGATGTCGTCGCGGGTCAGCGCGTTCACGCCCTCGGTCGTGCCTTCCTCATCGGTGCCATAGGGGTGATTGCCGAAGGCGCGCGCGTAGAAGGTCGAGGAAGCAATCTCGCCGGGATCGTCGGCATTGCTGTCGATTATGGAAAGCACCTGTGCGCGGACACGCTCGATCGCGCGCGGCTCGAATGTCGGCTCCACGAGGGCGGCGCGCAGCAGGTCCACCGCCTCGTCACGGGTTTCGGTCAGCATCCGCGCGGTGACATTGATCGAATCGCGGTTCGCGTCGAAGCCGAAATAAGCGGCGAGCGATTCCGAACGGGCGGCAAACTCCGCATTGTCCATGTCGGCGGCACCCTCTTCCAGAAGGCCGGTCATCAGGTAGGTGGCGCCGCGCGCCTCTTCCGGGTCGAGCGATGTGCCGCCCTCGAACAGGATGTCGAGCGCGACGAAGGGGACGGAGTGATCCTCCACCAGCCACGCGGTGATGCCGCCCGGCGAGGTGACTTCCTCGATATCCACCTGCGCGCGGGCGGGCAGCGCAGCCAGAAGCGCAAGGGCGACAAGAAGGGCGCGGAACATGGGCTGTTTCCTCACAGGTCAGGGGCGGTCAGGTAGCCGGTGACAGACGGCGTTTCGTTGAAGATCTGCCGCGCGGCCTGCATCACCTCCTCGGCGGTGATCGAGGCGATGACCTCGGGCCAGTCCTGCACATCCTCGACGGTCAGGCCGGAGGTGAGCGCGGCGCCGTACATGCGCGCGAGGTCGCCCACGTCATCCTGCATGTAGATCATCTCCGCCTGCCACTGGAACTTGATCCGCGCGAACTGTTCGGGGTCGATGCCTTCTTCGAGGAAATCGGCGATAACGCGGTCAAGGTCGGCCTCCGCCTCCTCCAGCGGGACACCGGGAACCGGCACGTTGAAAAGCGAGAACACCGTATCGTCGAGATTGGTGCCATTGTAGCTGGCCGAGGCGTAGAGCGCGCGTTCCTCGTCCACCTGCAAGGTGCGCGGCAGGACGGCGGTTGCCTCCGACCCGCCAAGGATGTTCGACAGCAGCGTCAGCGCAGCGGCCTGCCGCTGATCGCCGGGGTCGCGTTCGGGGGCGAGGTAGCTGCGCATGACATAGGGGTTGGGAACGCGCGGATCCTCGAAATGAACCCGCCGGTCCGCGTTATGGGGTGGTTCGGCAGGGCGGCTACGGGGGGCGATGCCGGACGCTTCCAGCGGACCGTAATGCTCCTCCGCCAGTGTTCTGACCTCGTCGGGCGCCACGTCGCCGGCCACGATCAGGATGGCGTTATCGGGCGCGTAGTGGCGGTTGTAGAATGCGAGTACGGCGTCGCGGTCAAGCGTTTCCATTTCATGCCGCCAGCCGATGATCGGGACGCGGTAAGGGTGGTTAAGATAAAGCGCGGCGCGCATCTGTTCGTTAAACAGGGCGCTTGGGCTCGAATCGGTGCGCTGCGCACGTTCTTCGAGGATCACGCTACGTTCGGTGCTGACCTCTTCCTCGGCGAAGCGCAGGTTGCGCATGCGGTCGGCTTCCATCTGCATCATCAGGCCAAGCCGGTCGGCGGCGACGCGCTGGAAATAGCCGGTGTAGTCCCAACTGGTAAAGGCGTTGTCAGATCCGCCATTGGCCTCGACGATGCGGCTGAACTCGCCGCTGTCCAGCGTCTCGGTAGCCTTGAACATCAGGTGTTCGAGGAAATGCGCGATGCCCGACTGGCCGGGCGGTTCATCCGCCGCGCCGGCACGATACCACAGCATATGCACGACCACGGGGGCGCGGTGATCCTCTATCACGACCGCCTGCAACCCGTTGTCCAGCGTGAACTGGGTCACGTTGTCGGCCGCCGAAGCTTGGGTGACGGGTAGCAGGGCCAGGCAGGCGGTCAGCAGGATTCTCAACATTCGCAACCTCGTTCAAAAGCGCATGGTACACCACATACGGGCCGCGCGGCGCGTATCAAGCATGGTGACGGTGATGTGAGCGCATGGCACCCGCAACCTCAGTTGCGGGCGGCGGCGTCCTCGGGTGGCGCGGCCGGGGTCCAGACACCGGCGGCGCGCAGCCGCTCCAGTTCCGCGTAGCGGTCGAGCGCCATCACCCGGTAGGCGCGGTGGTACACGTTGATGGCGGCAATACGTTCAAGGATCCGGCCATCGTTGCGGCGGCGGAATTCCAGATCCTCCACCGCTAGGGTGTCTCGAATATCACGCGTGACGCCAAAGCGGGTGACATAGCCGACAAGGCCCTGACTGCCCGCCTGCGCGCGGTCCACGTTGCCGCCGAGGGCCGTGGCGATCTCCGCCTCCGGATCGGGGTCGGCGCGATTGGTGCCGCCCGGCGACGGCGGGGGCAGGTCGGCGACATCGCCAGGCATTTCAAGGGGACGGGTCGGCAGGACACCGAATTCATCCGGCCCCTCGCCATCGGCGCGCAAGTTGAGCAACGTCGGAGTCTCGCGCCCACATGCCGCGAGTGCCAGAAGCACCAGTCCCAATCCGATTGCCGCGCGAAGCCTGATCATACGGTCTCTCCTTCGCACACGGGTTTAGCGCATGTTTGCGGGGTCGTCACGGGGTGATCTTTCTGTCATCGGCGAAGATCAGCAAGCCGAAAGCGCCGAGGAAGATCCCGATATCGGCGGGGTTGAAGGCGTAGGGGTTGTTGAAGCCGCAGCAAGTGGCGTTGAGGAAATCCGCGACAGCGCCGTACACCACCCGGTCGAAGGCATTGGCGATGGCGCCGCCGACGATGGCGCCCGCCGCAAGCATCGAGATACGCTTTTCCATCCGGCGCGACCAGGCGAGGAGCCAGGCGGAAATCACGAAGGCAAGCGCCACCAGCAGCCAGCGGGTGGCGTCGGCACTGCCCGACAGAAGGCCGAAATTGATGCCCGTGTTCCAGCCCATGCGGAACGTGAGAAAGGGCGGCAAGACCTCGATTTCACGCAAGATCAGAAGGTCCATCTGGTAGAGGACCCACCATTTGCTGATCTGGTCGAGGGCGAACCAGAAGAGGGCGGAAAGCAGGGCGAGGCGCATGGCGATGTCCTTGTTGCTGGTCCGATCAGGGTCGCCGCGCGGTGCGCGCCGATCCGGGGGCGCCCCCCCAAACCCCGGAAGTGTTTTAACCAGGATGAAAGGGGACGGGGGTGGGTTCAAGCCCTGTCAGTGGCGGAAATGACGCATCCCCGTGAAGACCATGGCAAGGCCCGCCTCGTCCGCGGCCGCGATCACCTCGTCGTCGCGCATCGAACCGCCGGGCTGGATCACGCATGTGGCACCGGCCGACGCGGCCTCCATCAGCCCGTCGGGGAAGGGGAAGAACGCGTCGGAAGCAACGGCGGAGCCGATGGTAAGCGGCTCGGGCAGGCCAAGGGTTTCGGCCATGCGTTCGGCCTTTTTCGCGGCGATGAGGGCGCTGTCCACGCGGCTCATCTGGCCTGCGCCGACGCCGACGGTGGCGCCGTCCCGCACGTAGACGATGGCATTGGACTTGACGTGCTTGGCGACTTTCCACGCGAACAGCAGGTCGCGCATCTGGGCCTCGGTCGGGGCCTTTTTCGTCACCACCTTCAGGTCATCCATGCCGACATGCCCGGTATCCTTGTCCTGCACGAGGAACCCGCCCGCGACCTGGCGGATCGCATGGCCAGCGGCGCGCATGTCCGGCAAGGCGTCGGTGGTCAGGAGGCGCAGGTTCTTCTTGGCCGCGAAGACATCTTTCGCCGCGTCCGAGGCACCGGGGGCGATCACCACCTCGGTGAAGATGCCGGTGATCTCGCGCGCGGTTTCCGCGTCGAGCGGTTGGTTGAGCGCCACGATGCCGCCGAAAGCCGAGGTGCGGTCGCAGTCGAAGGCTGCCTGGTAAGCCGCGACGAGCGTATCGCCGCGGGCGACGCCGCAGGGATTGGCATGCTTGATGATGGCGCAGGCGGGGCCGTCGGCGGGGTCGAATTCGGCGACCAGTTCGAAGGCCGCGTCTGTGTCGTTGATATTGTTGTAGCTGAGCGCCTTGCCCTGATGCTGGCGGGCAGTGGCGACACCGGGCCGGCCAGAGCCGTCCACGTAGAAGGCCGCGTTCTGGTGCGGGTTCTCGCCGTAGCGCAGGCTTTGGACGAGGGTGCCGGCAAAGGCGCGGCGGCGCGGCGTTTCGTTGCCGAGGGCACCCGCCATCCAACCTGACACGGCAGCGTCATAGGCGGCGATGCGGGCATAGGCGGTAAGTGCAAGCTGCTGGCGGAAGCCGTAGGAGGTCGCGCCATCCTGCGTTTCCAGCTCGTCCAGCAGGGCGCCGTAATCCTCGGGGTCGGTGACGACACTGACAAAGGCATGGTTCTTGGCCGCGGCGCGGATCATCGCCGGGCCGCCGATGTCGATATTCTCTATAGACGTGGCATAGTCGGCGCCCTTGGCGACCGTGTCCTCGAACGGGTAGAGGTTGACCACCAAGAGGTCGATGCTGCCGATCCCGTGCGTCTCCATCGCCGCGACGTGATCGACATCATCGCGCAGCGCCAGCAGCCCGCCATGTACCATCGGATGGAGCGTCTTGACGCGGCCGTCCATCATCTCCGGAAAGCCCGTCACCTCGGCGATATCCCGGACAGTCAGCCCCGCCGCGCGCAGCGCGCGCGCGCTGCCGCCGGTGGAAAGCAACTCCACCCCGCGCGCGGCGAGGGCGCGGGCAAGGTCCACCAGGCCGGTCTTGTCGGATACGGAAAGAAGCGCTCGGCGCAACGGGGCGAGGTCTGTCATAGGGTCTCCTGTGTCAGTGCGGGGCGTGGCGCGCGCGGCGCGTCGGCAGGTTTGGCAAGGCTCCAGCTTACCGCGCTGCCATACTCCGTCACGCGCGACGAGAGAACGATCTGTTTTGTCGCGCGTGGCTTCAGCCGTCCGGATTCGAGGTAAACGCTCTTCTCGACGCTGAGCGACGCCTCGCCGCCATGGCGGAACACCCAGACCTCACCGCCGCGCAAAGTCAGAGAGACCGCCGCACCGCCAAGGTCGGTTTCGGCCTCCACATCGGGGTGCAGGTGGAAGCGGACGGTATAGGGGATGCCCTCCATCGGCAGGCGGGCCATGACCCGGTCGAGCGTGTCGCGGTCGGTGCCGGTGATCGCGGCGAGGCCATCCTCGCCGCGCAAAAGCCGTCCGTCGGCCTCAAGACTCAGGCTGCGCAGGTGAATCAGCCCGTGGGTGCGCCGGTAGCCGTCATGCGAAAAGGCCATGGCGCGGGCGCCGCCGCTGTCGCTTTCCTGTACCTCTGCGGTTTCGGGACCTTCGAGAAGCGCCTGCTTCACGATGCCATGCGCCGCCGAACGGGGGCCAAGCCGGGCAGAGGAATAGCCGTCGATCGACAGCGTGGAATGCGAGGGCGTGGCGCGGCCCGCGCGGCGCCAGTCGGCCCCGAACCCGGCCCCGGAGCCGCAGTTGACGATCACCGGATGGCGACCGGAGGTCAATTCGAAGGCCAGCGTGGAGGCATGGGAATTGAAGGCTTGCGCCCCCATCATCGGCGGCGCGCCGTCGATCACGACCGAGACGCGCCCGGCCGACAACCGCCCGTACCCCATCGCCAGCCCCGACACCGTCGCCGGGCGCACCCCCGATTGCGCCAACGCATGATCCAGCCGCCCGGCCTGCCCGCGCCCGCCGCCATGGAACCGCGCCAGCCCGCCATCGGCGTGGCGCAGGCTGCGCAGGGTGGGCGCGATGCGCATGATCGCGGTGTCCACCGCCGGATCGGCGGTCTTGCCCGCCTCGGCCAGAACCGCGGCGGTCCAGGTCAGCAGGGTGAAGACGTGCAAGAGTTCCTCGGGGTTTCGGGTCACGATCCCACCCGAGCCGTCGATCTCGCGCGCGCATTCCTGCGCAAGGGCCTTCAGCGCCGGTTTCAGGTGATGCGCGACTCCGATCAGCGAACAAGACGAATAGATCAGGCCGGTCAGCGCCTCGAACCGGGGCAGCCCGTGCGAGGTGGTCTGCCAGCGACGCGCGAGGAACTCCGCCTGCCGCCCAAGCGCGGCATAAAAGGCGCGGGTTTCGCGCGGGTCCTGCCCGCTCATCAGGAAAAGCGCGTGGCTGATCCAGCGGATCTGGCGCCGCCCGACGAGGTCGGGCACCCAGCCCGGCCCCTTTCCGGTGGCGTAACGGCCGAGCCAGCCGGCAAGCCACGCCTGCGCCATCGGCCGGCCGGACCCATCGGCCACCGCGGCCAGATGGTCCAGCCATTCAAATCCGTGCAACTCGTCCTCGAAGGCATCCGAAGGCGCGGCGAGGGTCCAGGGCAGCCCATCGCGCATCTGCACCAGCACCCCGGCGAACAAGAGGTTGCCAGCCATCAACTGCCGCCCGCGCGCATCCGACCCGACAAGCCGCGGTTCGGGCCGCGAGGTAAAGCCCCTTGGCACCGGTCCGAACCCCGCGCGCCACGCCGCCCAGCGGTAGCCGGCCCGGCGCAGGTGACCGGGGCGCTCCCTGAGCGAGACCGGGGCGGGGGAAAGGGTTTCGGACATGTGCGGACTGCTCTTTGTCTTTTGCCCGCCACGATAGCAGGGTTCAGCCGCGTTTCAAAAGGGCCATGTAAAACCCGTCCATGCCGCCCCTGTCGGCCCAATAATCGGGGCGCAAGCGCAGTCCACCCTCGGGGCTCGCCCAGTCCGGGGCACCGCCGAGACGCGCCGGGTCGACCGGGATCACCGAAAGGTCATCGTGGCGTTTCAGCGCCGCCTTGATCTGGTTCTCGCCTTCGTTGGGCAAGAGCGAACAGGTGCAGAAGACCAGCCGCCCGCCGGGCTTGAGCAGGTTTGCTGCGTGATCGAGCATCTGCATTTGCAGCCGCGTGAGACTTTCGACCTCCTCTGGCGTTTTCACGAAGGGCAGATCGGGGTGGCGACGGATGGTGCCAGTGGCCGAACAGGGCGCGTCGAGCAGAATCGCATCGAAGGGATCGGCCGCGTAGCTCAACGCGTCGGCGGCGACGAGGCTGGCGACAAGGCCGGTGCGCGCGAGGTTTTCCCGAACGCGCTCAAGCCGGGTTTCCGAGAGGTCGAGCGCCGTCACATCGGCCCCAGCGGCGGCCAGTTGCAGGGTCTTGCTACCGGGGGCCGCGCACAGGTCGAGCACCCGCAACCCCGCGATATCGCCCAGCAGCTTCGCGGGAAGCGCTGCGGCGGCGTCCTGCACCCACCACTCGCCTTCCGCGTATCCGGGAATGGCGGTGACTTGCGCCTTCGCGAAGCGGTAGGAACCGGTGGGCAGCGCCTCGCCGCCCGCAATGACAACGCCCGGTTTCGGCGTCAGGTCGAGCGGTGCGCCGCGTTCATGCGCGGCCTCGATAGCGGCGACAGCGTCAACCCCGTAGGACTTGTGCAACGGCTTGCGCAGCCAGACCGGCAGCGGCTGCGGCCGCAGTGCGGCCCAGATGCCGCGATCCTCGTCCGCCACCTTGCGCAACACCGCGTTGACCATGCCGGCGGCGCGCGACGTGCTGCCGCCACGCTTGGCAATTTCGACCAGCGAGGCGGTGACGCCATGCGGCTCGGACCCGTCGACCAGCAGTTCCGCCGCGCCGAGGCGCAGGATATTCTGCACGGCAAGCGATGGGCGTTTCTGCAGGTGGCGGCGCAGCAGGGCGTCGAGGCGACCAAGATGGCGCAGCACGGTAAGGGCTAGGCGTTGCGCGCGGGCGGCATCCTCGGGCGAAAGGCCCTGAGGCGCAGGTTGATGCGCAAGCATGCGCCGATCCATCAGCACCGCGCGCAGCTGGGCAAGCGCGGCGCGGCGGGCGGGCAGGCCGGTGTCAGGGCCGGGGGCGGGCATGGGCATCCTCTTGCTCGGGGGCCTTGGCGGCGTATATCAAAGGCAGGATCCGCACAAGGAGCATGACCGATGAGCGACGAGACGCCCCCCCACGAGGCCGACCTGCCCGAGGCGGCTAAACGCGCGCTGGCCGAAGCCGAGGCGCGGCGCAAGGCGGCCAAGACCGTCGAGAGACCGCCGGAGCTTGGCGGGCGCGACGGGCCGGAGCCGGTGCGCTACGGCGACTGGGAAAAGAAGGGGATCGCGATTGATTTCTGAATCGGTTTCGCCGCGCGTGGCGCGTCGATCCGGGGGCGCCCCTCGTCAAGCCCCTTCGGGGCCCTCCTCGGGCCGCGTTTCCACGGGATATCTGGACTGGCGCGCGATTATCTTGGCCGTGCGCGGTCCGGGCGGGCGGGACGCCTCCGGGGGGAGTGGTTTTTCCAAGAAGAAGGGGCTTCCGGCGTTGAAGTCTGTCCGGCTCAGCGCAGGCCCAGAACATCGAGCATGTCGTATTCGCCGGGGCCCTTGCCCTGCCCCCAAAGCGCTGCCTTGAGCGCGCCGCGACCGAAGATGGCACGGTCGGTGGCGACATGGCGCAGCACGATGCGCTCTCCCTGGCCTGCGAAGAGGACGTCGTGTTCGCCCACGATATCGCCGCCGCGGATGGCCGAAAAGCCGATATGGCCGCGGTCGCGCGGGCCGGTGAGGCCGTCGCGGCCGGACTCGCGCGCCACGGCAAGGTCGATGCCGCGCCCCTCCGCCGCCGCCTGCCCGAGCATCAGCGCCGTGCCGGAGGGGGCGTCGACCTTGTGGCGGTGATGCGCCTCGATCACCTCTATATCGAAATCCGCGTCGAGCGCGGCGGCCACCTGCCGCGTGATCTGCACCAGCAGGTTGACCCCGAGGCTCATGTTTCCGGCGCGGATGATCGTGGCGTGGCGGGCGGCGTGGGCCAGTTGCGCCAGTTGGTCCTCGCAAAACCCGGTGGTCCCGATCACGTGCACAGCGCGCGCCTGCGCCGTCAGTTCGGCATGGGCCAACGTCGCCGCGGGCGTGGTGAAGTCGATCACCGCCTGGGCGTTCACGATGGCCTCTATCGGGTCGGCATGGACCGTCACGCCGGTGGCCGCCCCGCCCATGCATTCGCCAAGGTCGCGCCCGGCCCAGTCATGGCCGGCGCGTTCCGTCACCGCCACCAGGTGCGCGGCCTCGCTTTCGTTGACCAGCTTGACCAGCATCTGGCCCATGCGGCCCGATGCCCCCATGACCGCGATTGCGACGCTTGCCTGCATGGCGATATCCTTCCTGCCAGATCCGCCCTTTTCCTAGCGCACCCCGCCGACACGCGAAAGCGCTTGCTTGCGGGTGGCGGGGCGATCCCATAAGGGGGGCCGAAAGGATTGGACCGATGGCAAAGAACAAGTTTCACGATGGCGCCGGCCCCTCGCAGCGCCAGTTGCGGGTGGGGGAATTGATCCGGCGCACCCTGTCGGACGTGCTGATGCAGGGCGATGTTCACGATGTCGAACTCAACGCGATGTCGATCACCGTGAGCGAGGTGCGCATGTCGCCCGACCTGAAGATCGCCACCGCCTTCGTGCTGCCGCTTGGCGGCGGCCAGCGACCCGAGGCGATCCAGGCGCTGGCGCGCAACAAGGGGGAATTGCGGCGCCAGATCACCAAGCAGATGTCCCTGAAATACGCCCCGGACCTTCGGTTCCTGATCGACGAAAGCTTCGACAAGATGGACGAGACACGGGCGCTATTGCAAAGCGACGCGGTGCGCCGAGACCTTGATGACGACGATGATGATTAGGGCGCTTCTGGCGTTGATCCTGACGCTGGGCGCCCCGGCTTCGGTGCAGGCCGCCGACTGCCGACAGGAGCGGTTCGACGGCGCCTTGTTCACGATCTGCGAAGTGGACCTTGCGCAGGAAGACCTGCGGCTGTTCCTGCGGGATGCGCAGGGCCGGGTCATGGGGTCCTTCACGCGGGTCGAGGCAAGCCTCGGCGCTGGGGAGCGGCTGGGCTTTGCCATCAATGCCGGCATGTTCCACGACGATCGCAGCCCGGTTGGCCTCTATATCGAGAACGGGCAGGAAGAGATGCAGGCCGTCACCTCGGACGGGCCGGGCAATTTCGGCCTGCTGCCCAACGGGGTCTTCTGCATCCTCGACGGCCGCGCGCGGGTGATCGAAACCCGCGCCTATGCCGCCGACCCGCCGGCCTGCCGCCATGCCACGCAATCGGGACCGATGCTTGTGATCGACGGGGCGCTGCACCCGCGTTTCCTGCCGCAGGGCACGTCACGCAATATCCGCAACGGTGTCGGGGTGGACCGGGCCGGCCGGCGGGTCATCTTCGCAATCTCCGACGCCGCCGTCAATTTCCACCATTTCGGGCGGCTCTTTCGCGACCTTCTCGGCACGCCGAATGCGCTTTACCTCGACGGGCGAGTGTCGCGGCTTTACGCGCCGGCCATCGGGCGCAACGATTTGGGCTTCCCGTTGGGTCCGATCCTCGGGACAGTTGTTGACGCGGACGACGTCGGGCGCTAAGCGGCTCGACCTTCGAAAAAGATAGAGACGGGAGGCGTGGACATGGGCCGCAGGCGCAAGGGACGCGATATTCATGGCTGGCTGGTGGTGGACAAGCCCGCGGGGCCGACCTCGACCGCGGTGGTGAACAAGGTCCGCTGGGCGCTCGACGCGCGGAAGGCGGGCCATGCCGGCACGCTGGACCCCGACGCGACGGGCGTTCTGGCGATCGCCCTTGGCGAGGCGACGAAAACCGTGCCCTTCGTCACTGACGCGATGAAATCCTATGTCTTCACCGTGCGGTTCGGGGTGGCGACGAACACCGACGATGCCGAGGGCGAGGTGATCCGCGAAAGCGCGCTTCGCCCCTCGGACGAGGAGATCGTGGCGACGCTGAAGTCCTTCGAGGGCGATATCCTGCAGGTGCCGCCGAAATTTTCCGCCGTGAAGATCGACGGCGAACGTGCCTACAAGCTGGCCCGCGAAGACGAGGATTTCGAGATCGCCGCACGGCCGCTCTACGTGGACAGCCTGACGCTGTTGTCGCGCCCCGACGCCGACACCGCGGCGCTGGAAATGGTCTGCGGCAAGGGCGGCTACGTGCGGGCCATCGCGCGTGACCTTGGCGAACAACTCGGCTGCCTCGGCCATGTCGAGCGGTTGCGCAGGGTCTGGTCGGGGCCGTTCGACGTCGAGGACGGCGTGAGCCTTGCGCGGGTCGAGGAGTTGGCAAGGACCGCGGCCCTCGACGACCACCTGTTGCCGGTCGAGGTCGGACTGACGGATCTGCAGGAGATGCGCGCCAACGATGCCGGCTTCGCGCGGCTGCGCAACGGAAATCCGGGGCAGGTCCTCGACGGCGCGAACTATGGCGATGAGGTCTGGGTGTCCTACAAGGGCCAACCCGTGGCCGTGGGCATCTATCGCGGCGGCGAGGTGCACCCTTCGCGCGTGTTCAACTTGTGATCACCGTTTGCTGACCCCCGGTCTCGGTGTCGTGACTGCGCCGGAGCCCGCCCCCGTGCTAGCCTCCCTGCAAAGGCGATGCGCCGGGGCAGGCACGGCGTCCGGCGTCACCGCGACCGCAACAATGCTGGAGGTCACAATGGTCAACACAATTGGAAACCCGCTTTCCTAGACGGCGAAGGCAGTGCTGAACAGCGGCGAAAAGGCGGTCGAACTGACCAGCCATGTCGCCAGCGATCAGGCGCGGAAACCGCCGGTGGTCAACAAGATTGGCATGGAGGATATCCGCTACGCGGTGAAGAAAGGCTTCGAGGATCTGGGCGCCTTCCGCACCGACGTGATGATCCTGTGCCTGCTTTACCCGGTGATCGGGCTGCTTCTGGTGGCCGTCAGTTTCCGCGCCGATATGGCCCCCTTCGCCTTCCCGCTGCTGTCCGGGTTCGCCATTCTGGGACCCATCGCGGCGGTCGGGCTCTACGAGATGAGCCGCCGGCGGGAGGAAGGGCTGGACGCCTCTTGGTCCGATGCGCTGTCGGTGCTGCGCGCGCCGTCGGTCGGCGCAATGCTTGTCTTCGGGGTGTATCTGCTGGTGATCTTCGCCGCCTGGCTGGCCGCGGCCGGGATCATCCACGCGCAGACCATGGGCGGGATCGAGGCGCGTAGCCCGGTCGAGTTCTTCCGCAACGTGCTGACGACGCAAGAGGGGCTTGCCATGGTCGCCATCGGCATTCCGGTCGGCGGCGTTTTCGCCGCCATCGCGCTGGCCATCGGGATCGTGACCGTACCGCTGCTGCTGGATCGCGATGTCGGGCTCGCGGCGGCGATCGGCACCTCGCTGGCGCTGGTCCGGCGCAACCCGGTCACGGTTGGTCTCTGGGGGGCGATGATCGCGGTGTCTCTGGCGCTGGCCGCGGTGCCCTTCCTGCTGGGGTCGGTCCTCGTGATGCCGGTGCTGGGCCATGCAAGCTGGCACTTCTACCGCCGCGCCGTGTCCTGACGCGCGGCTTGCGCCCGGGCGTGCCCCGCGCCACAAGCGGGGCATGATCACGCGAAGGCACCATGAGGACGATACCGAAAGCGAGGCGGTCTATTCCGACTGCCGGCGCTATCGCTACGCCCTGACGCGGGTCTGGGACGCGGACGGGCCGCGCGTTCTGTTCATCATGCTCAACCCGTCGAAAGCGACGGAGGTGCAGAACGATCCCACCGTCGAACGTTGCGAACGGCGCGCGCGGACGCTCGGGTTCGGCGCCTTCCGGGTCATGAACATCTTCGCCTGGCGCGAGACCGACCCGAAACGCCTGCGCGCCGCAGCCCACCCTGTCGGAACGCACAATGACCGGCTGCTGCTGGACGCGCTGCCATGGGCCGATTGCGTCATCGCCGGATGGGGCGTGCACGGCGCGCACCGAAACCGCGGACCAGTGGTCGCGGCGATGCTGCGCGATGCGGGGGCGGTACTGCATTGCCTCGGCCTGACCAAGGCAGGCCATCCGCGCCATCCGCTCTATATCGCCCATGCCACGCCGCCGCGGATCTGGACCGCCGGTTGACCGTTGACCGCGCGCCCGCGCGGGCGCAGGTTGATCCGGAGGGAGGGTCGGGCATGTCGCGTATTCCGGGGTTCACGCAAAGCTTCATCGAGGCGGGCCAGCAGCGCCTGTCGGTGCATCAGGGCGGCGAGGGGCCGCCCCTTATCCTGCTGCACGGGTTTCCGCAAACCCACATGTGCTGGGAAAGGCTGGCGCCAGCCCTGGCGCGGGATTTCCACGTCATCATCCCCGACCTGCGCGGCTATGGCGACAGCGAGGCACCGCCCGGCGATGCCGATCACCACGTCTATTCAAAGCGCGAAATGGCCGGTGATATCATCGGGCTGATGGATTTCATGGGTCTGGCGCGCGCGCATGTCGTCGGCCATGACCGGGGGGCGCGGGTGGCCTATCGGCTGGCGCTCGAACATCCCGACCGCGTCGATCGGCTGGCCATCATCGAGGTTGTGCCGACGGCGGATTTCTGGGACGCGTGGGACGCGGAGCTGGCGATGAAAGCGTATCACTGGACCTTCCTCGCGCAGCCGGCACCGGTACCCGAACGCATGATCAACGCTGACCCGCTGGCCTTTTTCGAATGGACTCTGGGCTGCTGGACGCAATGCCGCGACCTGTCGCCGTTCTCCGATGCCGCGCTGGACAGCTACCGCCGGCAATGGCGCGATCCCGACCGGGTGCACGCGATGTGTGCCGATTACCGGGCGGGGGCAACGATCGATCGCGCGCTGGACGAGGCCGACAGGCTGGCCGGCAACAAGATCGCCGCGCCGCTGTGTTTCCTGTGGGCAAGCGCCGGGTTCCCGGCCAGGACCGGCGACCCCAAGGCGCTGTGGCAGGCGTGGTGCACGGGTGCGGTGACGGGGCAGGAGCTGCACGGCACCGGTCATTTCGCGCCGGAAGAAGCGCCCGAGGCGATCCTTGCCGCCCTGCGCGCGCATCTCTCGGTCGATCGTTAGGCGGCCCTCAGGCTCAGGCGGTTTCGGCCAGATCGTCGAGGCGCATGTCGCGCACGAGGATGGCGTCAGGGTCCAGCCCCTGCGCACCGCTGATGCGCAGAACCACGGTGCCGTCCACGACTACATCGGCGCCGGTGCCATCGGCGAAATCGACAACCGCGATCTCGGGATCCGGCGTTGCCTCCAGATCGACGCTGATCTGGATCCGGTCTTCTGCCGGGTCGAAGTCGGTGACGACCGGCGCCTCGTCGTCATCCGCGATGTAGGAGCCCGATTCAAAGGTATCCTCGCCCGCGCCTCCGATACCCACATCGCCCTGACCGAGGAACAGGTGATCATCGCCATCGCCGCCGAAAAGGGTATCCGCCGCATCCTCGTCATAGGGGCCAAAGGCGCCGTCGCCGCCGGTGAACGTCCCGTCGAGGGTATCGTTACCCGCGCCGCCGTCCATCTCATCGGCGCCGAAGCCGCCGATCAGGTAGTCATCGCCGGCGCCGCCCATCATCGTGTCATCGCCATCGTCGCCGTATAGCAGGTCATCCCCGGCGCCGCCGTCCAGCGAATCGTTGCCTTCCCCGCCATGCAACAGGTCATGGCCGTCATCGCCCGACACGGTGTCGTCGCCGCTATCGCCGTAAAGCTCGTCATTGCCGGCGCCGCCGCTGACGGTGTCATTGCCTTCGTTGCCGAAGGCGAGGTCATTCTCGCTGCCGCCGGAGACGAGATCGTCGCCATACCCGCCGGTCAGCGCATCATTTCCCTGCGCGCCGAAAAGTTCGTCCATGCCGGCGCGACCGCGCAGGATGTCGTCACCGGTGCCACCGTTGAGAAGGTCGTCGCCATCCAGCCCGTCGATCGTGTCATCGCCGGCGCCGCCATCGATCGTGTCGTCGTCATCGCTGCCGGTCAGCGAGTCATTGCCAGCCGTCGGCTCCGGGCTTTCCTGTTCCAGCACCACGTCATCAAGCGTCAGGCCCGTGGTGCCATCCAGTTGCAGGATCTGCGCCCCATCGGAAAAGACGGCGGTGCTGTCCGCCTCCGCATCGGTTTCAAAGGTGATCTCGGGCGGCGTGTCGCCGTCGTAGCGCACGAGGATCGAATCGACCCCGGGCATGAAATCGGTCAGAATGGGCACATCCTCGGGGATGTCGTCACGCGTGCTGAACAGGTCCGCCCCGTCCCCGCCCGTGGCCGTGTCGCCATCGCCAAGGTTCAGCGTGTCGTCGCCATCCCCGCCGTCGAGCGTATCTGCCCCCGCGTCACCGTCCAGTGTATCGTCGCCGTCCCCGCCGAACAGGTCATCGTCCCCGTCTTCACCGTAGAGCGCGTCATCGCCGGCCCCGCCTTGAAGTGCATCGGCGGCGGCCGTGCCAAAGATCACGCGGCCCGCCTCGGCCCCCGCTTCGTCGTCCGGGCCGATGGCGAGCAAGTCATCGAGGATCAAGGGCGTGTCATCATCCGACGCCGCGTCGAAGCCGGAGGCGTCGTCCATGTCCGGCCCGGCCGTGTCCGCGGCACCGTCATCGCCGCCCGACATGTCGAGTTCATCGAGGATATTGCCGCTGGGGGCGCTGTTGCCCTCCGAGGCATTGCCCGGGTTGCCCATCCCGTCATCGCCGAAGAGCAGGTCATGCAGATCGGACGTGTAGACGGAGGCGTCGTATTCGGCGGCGTCCTGTGCCCCCTGCGATGCATCGCTGCTGTCGCCGGAGCCGGACTCCTCCTCGTTGCCGGAGAACAGCCCTTCGAGCGCGAACCCGACGAGCATCAGCAACAATACGCCACCCGCTGCAATCATGAGCTTCCCTTTGCTTTCCACGTTCGACCCCGGGGTGAGGGCCTTGAAAACGATCTGCGGATGATCCTGCGCCAGCCATTGGGTCATTTACCGACCGCCACAAGGTTTTCCTGTGGAATAAATGTGGCGCTGTTTCCAGGCGGTGTATGACCCCCCAGAATCTGCCAGATACTTTCGACGGATTTTAGGAAAAGCTCAATGAATTCGTTACCATATGGTTAACAACGGGCCGCCGCATTCCTGTCCGATTTGCCACAATTCAAGCGCGATTCCGGGCTTTTCATGACGCGGTTTCTATCCTATACACAGCCGGTTGCCTGTTGTGGGCGACAGCTCTCCATGGGCCCTGCTGGACGACATCCCGGCTTGTGCCATTCCTCTAACCTGCAAAGGAGACCCCGATGTCGATCACCGCCGAAGAGAAGACCCGCATCGTCTCGGAATTCGCCACCAAAGAGGGCGACACCGGGTCGCCGGAGGTTCAGGTTGCGATCCTGACCAGCCGCATCACCACGCTGACCGAGCATTTCAAGACCCACAAGAAGGACAACCACGGCCGCCGTGGCCTTCTGAAAATGGTCGCCCAGCGCCGCAAGCTGCTGGATTACCTCAAGGGCAAGGATGAGGCCCGCTACCGCGACCTGATCAAACGCCTCGGCATCCGCCGCTAAGCACAGCGACAGGATTGCCCGAACGCCCGCCCGGTTCCCCGCGCGGGCGTTTTTCGTTGGCGCTTGAACGCGGCCCGGCGATCCCCAAGGCCCGGCGCCCCGCCGCCGGAACCGCCCGGCCCCGTTAACTCCTGCCTTTCAAAACAACGCGAACTGCTGTAAGGGCACGCTATCTGAGACGTGACGCTCTGACCCTGGCGCATGGAATGATGAAAGGGTCGGCGGCAATGGGGCCGCCATGTCAAACGGAGGACTTGGGATACGCCCAAGAGCGCCTCCAAACAGGATACGATGATGTTCAACGTTACGACGAAAAGCATGCAGTGGGGCGAGGAAACGCTCACACTGGAAACGGGCAAGGTTGCCCGGCAGGCCGATGGCTCGGTCATTGCCACGCTCGGCGAAACCTCGGTCATGGCCAACGTGACCTTTGCCAAGGAACCCAAGCCGGGAATGGATTTCTTCCCGCTGACGGTCCATTATCAGGAAAAATACTACGCGGCCGGCAAGGTGCCCGGCGGCTTTTTCAAGCGCGAGGCGCGCCCCAGCGAAAAGGAAACGCTGACCGCCCGCCTGATCGACCGGCCGATCCGCCCGCTCTTCGTGCCCGGCTTCAAGCACGAGACGCTGGTGATGTGCACCGTTCTCAGCCACGATCTGGTCAATGACCCGGACGTCGTGGCGATGATCGCGGCCTCGGCGGCGCTGACGATCTCAGGCGCGCCCTTCCGCGGGCCGATTGCCGGCTGCCGCGTCGGCTACGAGGATGGGGAATACATCCTGAACCCGACCGTCGACGACATGCAGGACCTGCGCAACAATCCCGATCAGCGCCTCGACCTCGTTGTCGCCGGCACCAGGAACGCCGTGATGATGGTCGAATCGGAAGCCTACGAGCTGACCGAGGAAGAAATGCTCGGCGCGGTCAATTTCGCCCACGAGCAGATCAAGCCGGTCTGCGACCTGATCGTCTCGCTCGCCGAGGAATGCGCGAAAGAGCCGTTCGACTTCCAGCCGCCGCAATACGAGAGCCTCTACGAGGCCGTGAAGGCCGCCGGTGAGGAGAAGATGCGCGCCGCCTTCGCCATCCGCGACAAGCAGGAACGCACCCACGCGATCACCGCCGCCAAGGACGCCATCAAGGCGGCGCTGACCGAGGAACAGCGTGAGGATGAAAACCTCGGCGCCGCGCTGAAGAAGCTGGAATCGAACGTGCTGCGCGGCGATGTCGTGAAGAACGGCAACCGGATCGACGGGCGCGCGCTGGATGAAATCCGGCAGATCGTCTGCGAAACCGGCCTGCTGCCGCGCACCCATGGCTCGGCGCTGTTCACCCGTGGTGAAACGCAAGGCCTGATCGTGACGACGCTTGGCACCGGCGACGATGAGCAGTTCATCGACGCGCTGACCGGCAATTCGCGCTCCAACTTCCTGCTGCATTACAACTTCCCGCCCTACTCGGTCGGCGAGGCGGGGCGCGTTGGTCCTCCGGGTCGGCGTGAGATCGGCCACGGCAAGCTGGCTTGGCGCGCGCTTCAGGCGGTTCTGCCGGCACCCACCGATTTCCCCTACACGATCCGCCTTGTGTCCGAGATCACCGAGTCGAACGGGTCCTCGTCCATGGCGACGGTCTGCGGCTCCTCGCTGTCGATGATGGATGCGGGTGTGCCGCTGAAATCCGCGGTCGCCGGCGTGGCCATGGGCCTCGTGCTGGAAGAAGACGGTTCCTACGGCATCCTGTCCGATATCCTTGGCGACGAGGATCACCTTGGCGACATGGATTTCAAGGTTGCCGGCACCGAAAACGGCATCACCTCTTTGCAAATGGACATCAAGGTCGCGGGCATCACGCCCGAGATCATGGAAAAGGCGTTGGCGCAGGCCAAGGCCGGCCGGATGCACATCCTTGGCGAGATGTCCAAGGCGATGACCGCACCGGGCGAGTTTTCCATCCACGCGCCGCGCATCGAAACGATGCAGGTGCCGACCGACAAGATCCGCGAAGTGATCGGGTCCGGCGGCAAGGTGATCCGCGAAATCGTCGAGATCTCTGGCGCCAAGGTCGATATCAACGACGAGGGCATCATCAAGATCGCCAGCCCGAACGCGGAGGCCATCCAGAAGGCCTATGACATGATCCATTCGATCGTGGCAGAGCCGGAAGAGGGCCATATCTACAAGGGCAAGGTCGTGAAGATCGTCGATTTCGGCGCCTTCGTGAACTTCTTCGGCAAGCGTGACGGGCTGGTGCATGTCAGCCAGATCGAGAACCGCCGCCTGAACCACCCCTCGGACGTTCTGAAAGAGGGTCAGGAGGTCTGGGTCAAGCTTCTGGGCTTCGACGACCGTGGCAAGGTGCGTCTGGCCATGAAGATGGTGGATCAGGAGACCGGGAAAGAGCTTCAGCCCGAAGACTGACCCGTAGCTGATCGAACGATCCCGCAGCGCCCCGGTGATACCACCGGGGCGTTTCGCATCGGGGCTTCCCGCGATGCGCACCGCTTTGCGCACCGTCCCCGAAAATGCGCCGCCCCGGTCTGCGAGGCGTTTTCGAATCGCGCGCAGGCATGCTATGTCTTGTGCGATGGAGATTTCCCACCCCAATATAGGCGACGTCCGTCCGGCAATCCGGCAATTGGACGAAACGGTTGTCAATCGGATCGCTGCTGGCGAAGTGGTGGAACGACCCGCGTCGGCGGTCAAGGAACTGGTCGAGAACGCGATTGATTCCGGCGCCGCCCGGATCGGGGTGGAGGTGGCCAATGGCGGCAAGAGCCTGATCCGCGTCACCGATGACGGCTGCGGCATGCGCGCGGAGGATCTGCCGCTTGCCCTGGCACGCCACGCGACATCCAAGATCGACGGCAAGGACCTCCTGAACATCAACAGCTTCGGCTTCCGGGGCGAGGCGCTGCCCTCGCTCGGGTCGGTCGGGCGACTGGTCATCACCAGCCGGGTCGAGGGGGCGGAGGCCCACACCGTTGCCGTGACCGGTGGACGTCAGTCCGTCACGCGCCCCGCCGCCCTGAACAAGGGCACCGTGGTGGAATTGCGCGATTTGTTCTTCGCAACGCCGGCGCGGCTGAAGTTCCTGCGCAGCGACCGGGCAGAATTGCAGGCAATCTCCGACGTGGTGAAACGGCTGGCCATGGCGGAACCGGCGATCGCCTTCTGCCTGCGCGACATGACCGACGGACAGTCCCGCATCCTTTTCCGCGTCGACCCTGAACAGGGCGATCTGTTCGACGCCATGGGCGCGCGGCTCGGGCAGGTGATGGGCCGCGAATTCATCGAGAACGCGCTGCCCATCGACGCCGAACGCGAGGGCGTGCGGCTGCTGGGCTATGCTGCCCTGCCAACCTATTCACGCGGCTCCGCGACGGCGCAGTACCTGTTCGTGAACGGACGCCCGGTGAAGGACAAGCTGCTTCATGGCGCGCTGCGCGGGGCCTATTCCGATTTTCTCAGCCGCGACCGTCATCCGGCGGTGGCGCTTTTCGTGGATACCCCGCCAGAGCAGGTCGACGTGAACGTGCACCCGGCGAAATCGGAGGTGCGGTTCCGCGAGCCGGGCGTGGTGCGCGGGCTGATCGTTTCTGCCCTGCGTCATGCGTTGGCCGAGGCCGGGCACCGGGCGTCCTCGACGGTGGCCGAGGCGACACTTGGCGCCTTCCGCCCGGAGCCGGCGGATGGCAAGGCGCGCGTCTACCAGATGGATCGCCCCGCGCAGGGAAGCCTGCGCGCCGCGCGCGACTGGCAGGCCCCGCAGGGCTTTGGCGAGGGGCCGGCAGCCGCGTTCGTCCCGGCCTCGGCCCGCGTCGAACCGGCCGGCGAAGAACAGGCGTCACCCGACGCGCCGCTCGGGGCCGCCCGCGCGCAAGTGCATGAAAACTACATCATCGCCCAGACACGCGACGGCATGGTGATCGTCGACCAGCACGCCGCCCATGAAAGGCTGGTCTACGAACGGCTCAAGCACCAGATGGCGGAAAACGGAGTCGCCGCGCAGGCTCTGCTGATTCCCGAAATCGTGACGCTTGACGAGGCCAAGGCCGGGCGGCTGCTGGAGATGGCCCAAGACCTTGCACGTCTCGGGCTGGTGCTGGAGCCCTTCGGGCCGGGCACGGTGGCGGTGCAGGCGACACCGGCGATCCTCGGCGCGGTGAATGCCGAGGCGATGCTGCGCGATATCCTCGACGAATTCGATGACCTTGGGCAAAGCCTGACCGTGCAAGCCCGGATCGAGGCGATCCTGTCCCGCGTGGCTTGCCATGGTTCTGTCCGATCAGGGCGGCGGATGACGGGCGAGGAGATGAACGCGCTCTTGCGAGAAATGGAGGCGACGCCGCATTCGGGCCAGTGCAACCATGGCCGGCCCACCTACGTGGAATTGAAGCTGTCGGATATCGAACGCCTGTTCGGTCGCACATAGGCCATGGAAGACGCCCCTTTCTTCGCCTTTCTGGATCGGCTTGCCACCCAGCTGCGAGAGGCCTCGCCCTTCGGGCCCGGGATCGATCCGCTGCCCGTCTATCTGGTGCTGGCGCTGCTGGTCATCCTTGCCTTGGCCATCGCACTGATCCGACGCGGCGCGCGCCTGCGACGGGCAGAGCGCGGCCTTGTCGAGGTCGAGGCGCTGCGCCGCCAGATCGCCGTGCAAGACGCCCGCGCCGAACGCCTTCCGCAACTGGAGCAAGCCCTATCCGAGGCGCGTGAGGAGCGTGACGGCCTTCTGGGCGCGTTGAACCAGACCGAAGCCCGGTTGGAAACGATGGAACGGACCCACGCCGCACGGCTGGAGGAGTTGCGCGGCGTGAACGAGACGTTGCAAGGCCGGTTCAAGACGCTGGCGAACGAGGTTCTGGAGGGTAATTCCAAGGCTTTCCTCGACCGGGTGACGGAACGGTTCACGACCCATTCGGAAGCCGCCCGTGCCGAACTGGAAGCGCGGCAAAAGGCCATCGACGGGATGGTCAAGCCGCTGAGCGAGAAACTGGGGGCTTTTGACACCATCCTGCGCGAGATGGAAAAGCACCGCACCGACGCCTACAGCGCGATCCGTGAACAGGTGGAGCAGTTGAAGCTGGGGCAGTCGCAACTGTCGGGCGAGACACGCAAGCTGGTGCAGGCGCTCCGGGCGCCCAAGACCCGCGGCCGCTGGGGCGAGATGCAACTCAGGCAGGTGTTCGAGTTGAGCGGCATGGCCGAGCATGTCGATTTCGAAACCGAGACCAGCCACCGCACCGAGGACGGGCTGCAACGCCCCGACGCCATCGTGCGGATGCCGGGCGGCCGGTCGCTGGTGATCGACGCGAAAACCTCGCTCGACGGGTATCTCGATGCGCTGGAGGCCGAGACGCCGGACGCGCGCGACGTTGCGATCAAGCGGCATGCGCGGCAGGTCTCCGACCACGTGCGGATGCTGTCATCGAAGAAATATTACGACCTTCTGGCCGACACGCCCGATTTCGTGGTGATGTTCATCCCCGGCGACGTGTTCCTGTCGGCGGCGGTGGAGAGTGACCCGTCGCTTCTGGAACGCGCGATGCAAGCGCATGTGGTGATCGCCACGCCCTCGACGCTGATCGCGCTTCTGCGCACCATCGCGTTCGGCTGGCAGCAAGAAGCCATCGCCGAGAACGCGGTGACGATCCACCGCGAGGCGAAGGAGCTTTATGGCCGCCTCGCCGTTTTTGCCGGGAACTTGCAGAAGGTGGGCACCGCGCTGAACCGGTCGGTCGACAGTTACAACAAGGCGATGGGATCGCTGGAGGCGCGGGTGCTGCCCTCTGCGCGCAAGCTGGAGGCGATGCAGGTGGTGCAATCCCCCGCCGAGGAGTTGCAGGACGCCCAGCGAGTGGAAGCGGTGCCGCGCAACCTGACCGCCCCCGAGTTGCTGCTGTCCGACCCGACCGAGGATTGATCCCGTCAGACCCGTTCGATCGCGATCGCCGTGCCTTCGCCGCCGCCGATGCAGATCGCCGCGACACCGCGTTTCAGCCCGCGCTTTTCGAGCGCGTTGAGCAACGTGACCATGATCCGCGCGCCGGAGGCCCCGATCGGGTGACCAAGCGCGCAGGCACCGCCGTTCACGTTCACCCGGTCATGCGGCAGGCCGAGTTTCTGCATGAACGCCATGGGAACGACCGCGAAAGCCTCGTTCACCTCCCACAGGTCGACATCCTCTGCGGACCAGCCAAGCCGGGCCAGCAGCTTTTGTGCGGCGGGAACCGGTGCAGTGGTGAACCAGCCGGGCGCCTGCGCGTGGCTGGCATGGCCGAGGATGCGCGCGCGGATCGGCAGGCCCTTTGCTTCGGCAACGCTTTCGCGCGCCATGACAAGCGCCGCCGCGCCGTCGGAGATCGAGGAGGAATTGGCCGCCGTTACGGTGCCATCCTTGCGGAAGGCGGGCTTGAGTTGCGGGATCTTGTCGGGGCGGGCCTGTCCGGGCTGTTCGTCCTCGACCACCTCTGCAGCACCCTTGCGAGTGGTCACGGTGACGGGCGTGATTTCGTCCGCGAAGGCGCCCGAGGCCTGCGCCTCCCGCGCGCGGCTGAGAGAGGCGAGCGCGTAATCGTCCTGCGCGGCGCGGCTGAACTGGAACGCCTCGGCGCAATCCTCGGCGAAGGTGCCCATCAGGCGGCCCTTGTCATAGGCGTCTTCCAGCCCGTCGAGGAACATGTGGTCGATGGTCTGGCCGTGACCGATCCGTGCCCCGCCGCGCATCTGCGGCAAGAGATAGGGGGCGTTCGTCATGCTTTCCGTGCCGCCTGCGACCATCAGGTCGATCTGGCCAAGCGCCAACTGGTCATGGGCGACCATCGCCGCCTTCATGCCGGAACCGCACATCTTGTTGAGCGTGGTCGCCGGCACCTCCTGCCCCAGCCCGGCCTTGAACCCGGCCTGCCGCGCCGGCGCCTGCCCCTGCCCCGCGGGCAGGACGCACCCCATCACAAGGTCCTGCACATCACCGGGCGCCGCGCCCGACTGGTCCAGCGCCGTCCGAATTGCCGCCCCGCCGAGATCGGCCGCCGTCACCGGCGCGAAACAGCCTTGAAAGCCGCCCATCGGCGTCCGCGACGCCCCGCAAATCACCACCTGATCCATCGAATGCTCCCTTTGTCTTCGCCTCTGCGGAAACCCTTTTGAAAGGAATGCCGTCTAGCGTTCCACACGGCAAGCGAAAGGACAGTCTATGGAAATCGTCATGGAGGCCAAGGGGCCGATTGCCCTGCTGCACGTCATGCCGGACCGGATCGACGCCTCGGTCGCCATCCAGTTCAAGGACCGGTTCCGCGACCTCGTGCGCGACTGGGCGGGGCCTGTGGTGCTCGACCTGCAAAACGTGGTCTTTCTTGATAGTTCGGGACTGGGCGCCGTGGTGGCGGCGCGCAAGCTGCTTGGCGAAGGGCGGCAACTGGAACTTTCCGGGCTGACCCCGGCGGTGGAAAAGGTGATGCGGCTGACGCGCATGAACGCGGTTTTCCCGATCCATGACACCGTGGCGGAGGCGCTGCAAGCGCACGGGGTGGCCCCGGCGGCATGAGCGTCGAGGATCTGCCGATCACGCGCGACAGACCTCCACCGGGGCTGCCGCTTCTCGGCTGGACGGGCTTGCGCCGTTTTCCGGCCGTGCCCCAGGTTGTCACCATGGAACTGGTCGGCCTCAACCAGACGCTGACGCAACTGGGGCTGCCGATCGAACCCCTGTTCACGCTGGAACTGGTCCTGGCCGAAGTGCTCAACAACGTTGTGGAACATGCCTACGAGGATCGCGGCGAAGGAATGATCGAGCTCGCGATCGCCGTACGCGACCATGCGATACACTGCGAGGTGCTCGATCACGGCACCCCAATGCCGAACGGCTGCCTTCCGCCCAAGCGCCGCTACGATCTTGACGCCACCGGGATGCAGGACCTGCCGGAGGGTGGGTTCGGCTGGGGCCTGATCCGTGACATGACGCGCGGCCTTTGTTACGCGCGCGAGGCGGGTGCCAACAGGTTGCGGTTTCGCGTCGATCTGGATGGCTAGAAGCGGCCCTGCCCGGCGGCCCATGCTGGCACAAGCGTCAACGCTTCCAGAAATCGCCGCAATTGTTCCAAACGAATGACCAGAATCGCCGCGATACAGGCAGTCGTAGCTGCAATGGCTTCCCTCGGTACCGTGTCTAAAAGCCCCCACCCAGTGGCGCGGTGCCGAGGTCCTTGCCCCCCTTGCCTCGCCGCCGAATTTCCCTACCGTGCCGCGCAAGCAACGAGAGGGGAACACATGCGCAATTTTCACCTGCCCGGACGATCTGCCGTCTTCGCGGAAAACGGCATGTGCGCCACCTCGCATCCGCTTGCGGCGAAAATCGCGATCGACCTGTTGGGCGCGGGCGGCAATGCCGTGGATGCCGCCATAGGCGCGGCGGTCCTTCTGGGGATCTGCGAACCACAGATGACCGGCCTTGGCGGGGATTGTTTCGCCTTGGTCAAGCACCCGGGCCGCGATGAGATCACCGGGTTGAACGCCTCGGGCCGCGCACCTGCCGGCCTGTCGGCCGCGGCACTGCGCGACGCGGGGCACGCCACGTTGCCCTTGCACGATGCCGCCGCCGTGACGGTGCCCGGCGCCGTCGACGGGTTCTGCCGCCTGCATGGCGACATGGGCCGGCTCGACATGGGCGAGGTTCTGGCCCCCGCGATCCGTTATGCCGAAGAGGGCGTGCCCATCGCCCCGCGCGTGGCCCATGACCTACGTGACTGCGCGCCGCACCTGTCGGGGGTGGCTCGCGATTACTACCTGCTTGGCGGGCAGATTCCCGCTGTCGGGCAGGTCTTCCGCGCGCCGCGCCAGGCCGAGGTGCTGCGCCGCATCGTACGCGAGGGGCGCAAGGGCTTCTACGAGGGCGAGGTCGCGGCCGACATGGTCGCCTCGCTGCGCACGCTTGGCGGGACCCATACGGAGGAGGATTTCGCCGCCACCGCCTGCGATTACATCACTCCGCTCTGCAATGGCTACAAGGGGGCGGAACTGATCGAGCTGCCCCCGAACGGGCAAGGTGCGACCGCGATGTTGCTGACCAATATCCTGTCGCATTTCGACCTTGCCGGGATGGCCCCGTTCGGCGCCGAACGGGCGCATATCGAGGCCGAGGCGACAAAGCTTGCCTATGACGCGCGCGACCGCTTCCTCGCCGATGCCGACCACACCGCGCGGCTGGCGCACATGCTGGACCCGGACACCGCCGCACGGCTTGCCGCGCTGATCGACCCGACCCGTGCGATGCCCGATCCGGCCGCCCGGTCAGAGGCGGTTCACAAGGACACCGTTTATATCACGGTCGTGGACCGCGACCGGATGGCCGTGTCGCTGATCTATTCCATCTTCCATGGCTTCGGCTCGGGGCTGGCCAGCGACCGCTTCGGCCTCCTCTTTCACAACCGGGGTGCGGGCTTCACGCTGGAGGCGGACCATCCGAACGAGGCGGCGGGCGGCAAGCGGCCGATGCACACGATCATTCCCGGCATGCTGCGCGAGACGGACGGGTCGCTGATGCCCTTCGGCGTGATGGGGGGCGCTTACCAAGCCACGGGCCATGCGCGCTTCGTCACCAATCTCGTCGATCACGGGATGCACCCGCAGGCCGCCATCGACGGGCCACGCAGCTTCGCGGAAGCCGACGGTCTGAAGGTCGAGGCGGGATATGCGCCCGAGGTGGTGCAGGCGCTGGTGGAGCTTGGCCACAAGGCCTACGTGCCCGATGGTGCGATCGGCGGCGCGCAGGCGATCCGCATCGATGCAGAAAGCGGCCTCTTGCAGGGCGCGTCGGATCCCCGCAAGGACGGTTGCGCGCTCGGCTATTGATGCAGGGCGGTGCCGGTTTGCCCCGAAACCGCCCAAGGCGGATCAAGGGGCGACCCGGCCTCAGTTCAGCTGGAATTCCAGCGGGTAATATCCGTCGCGAAACTCGCCGAACAATTCCGGCAGGTCGGGGTGGTCCACCGGTTCCCCGGTGTCGTCGGCAACAAGGTTCTGTTCCGAGACATAGGCGACGTAGTAACTTTGGTCGTTCTCGGCCAACAGGTGGTAGAACGGTTGCTCCCGCTTCGGACGAGAGTCGGGGGGAATCGAATCGTACCATTCCTCGGTATTCGAAAATTCCGGATCGACATCGAAAATAACCCCGCGAAACGGGTGTTTACGGTGCCTGACCACTTGGCCGAGCGTGAATTTCGCGCGTGTCTTCAGCATTTAACTGCGCCCCCTTGAGACCCCTCCTAAACCGGGAAAGCAGGGCTTGTCCATCCGCCTGCCCGCGACGCGCCAGAAACAGATTGTGACAGTCGGCCACACAGGGCCCGTCGGGACGCCGGGGCCGGGTTTCGCCACGCTTGCCTGCCGGCCATGCGTTGGCCGGCGCCGCGCAGAACGCAAATTTGAACGTGGCGCCGTCTGCAAGGGCGTTCCCCCGGTGCGCGAAATGGGCTACAATATCTTTCAAACAAAACAAGACTCGAGCAGGCAGAACATATGAAACGCGCGATACTTCTCGTGCTGCTGTTGGTCATTGCCGCGTGCGGCGGGCCGACGCCGCCCCGCAATCAGGAAGACGCATGCGATATCCTCCGTGACCGGCGTGACATCGCCCGCGCCACGCGCGCCGCGGAACGCGAGTGGGGAATCCCGATGCATGTGCAACTGGCGACCATCTACCAGGAAAGCAGCTTCGTCCATAACGCCCGCACACCGCATCGCTTCGCGCTCGGGATCATCCCGATGGGGCGGATCAGTTCGGCCTATGGGTACAGCCAGGCGCTGGACGGCACATGGGACGATTACCGCGCCGCGACCGGGAACCGCCGCGCGCGCCGCACCGATATCCGCGATGCCGCCGATTTCATGGGTTGGTACATGGACCGGTCGGTCCGGACGCTGGGAATCGCGCCGGGGGATGCCCGCAACCACTACCTCGCCTATCACGATGGGCATTCGGGCTATCGGCGGGGCAGCTACAACGCCAAGCCATGGCTGTTGCGGGTCGCGGCGCGCGTGGACGAACGATCCGACCGCTACGCGCGGCAACTGGCGACCTGCCGCCGGTAGACCGGTGGGTCAGTCCGAAAGGCCACGGTCGCGCAACTCCAGCGGGATGTTGAAGTAGCGCGAGGGGATATCGCCCCCCTCTTCCAGCCCGCCGAGGATGACCGTTGTCCGGAACTCCGTGGAATCGGTCACCACCCATTGCCGCAGTTCCACCGGGTCACCGGTAAACACCAGTTCGATGGTGCCGATCTCGGGTTCCTCGGGGTCTTGCGCGACGACGCGCGTGGCGGACTCGTCTTCTTCGTGCGACAGGATCATGCTTGACTGGTCAAGGTCGATGTTCCGGCCGAGGATCAGGTTCAGCGGCGTGCGCCGCAGCGGGTATTGTTCCGGCCGGCTGTTGGCTCGGCCGTCGAAGATGGCCACCTGCCCCCCGCCCGCCATCACAAGCAGATCATCCTCGTCGTATTCGAACCGCATCCGCCCCGGCCGGTGCAGGTAGAGCGTCCCGGTGGCAATCGCGCCATCCTCGCTGATCTGGGTAAAGCTCGCCTCGGCGGTGCCGATCCCGTTGAGGTAATCGGACAGGTCCGACAACGGGATCGGATCGGCATTGGCAGAAAGGGCGGGGGCGGCGGCAAGGGCCGCGGCAAGAATCAATCGTATCATGTCGTCAATCTAATCACGCCCACCGGGCTTTGCACCTCGCACCGGCATGATTTTGCTTGGGGCGCAGCGGGCATTTGAAGCCACGCGACGCGATCCAGCCTTTTGATTTCGCATCTTAGAGGGGCACAAGACCTGTGCCCGCTTTCACGCACCATGGTTCAGGCTTGTTCGGGCACCAGAACCTCGCGCTTACCAACATGGTTGGCGGCGCTGACAACGCCCTCGTCCTCCATCTGCTCGACCAGCCGCGCAGCCTTGTTGTAGCCGATCGCCAGTTTGCGCTGGATGTAGGACGTGGAACATTTCCGGTCCTTGGCCACGATGGCAACCGCCTGATCGTAAAGCGCATCCTCGCCGGTGGTGTTGCCACCCAGACCAAGCACCGCGTCGATATCGCTTTCCTTTTCCTCGTCGGGGCCGTCAAGCACGCTGGCGGCATAATCCGGCGGCCCGAAGCTTTTGAGGTGGCTGACAATCTCCTCGACCTCCTCGTCGGACACGAAGGGCCCGTGCACGCGGGTAATCTTGGCACCGCCCGCCATGTAGAGCATGTCGCCCATGCCCAGAAGCTGTTCCGCCCCCTGTTCGCCGAGGATCGTGCGGCTGTCGACCTTGGACGTGACATGAAAGGAAATCCGCGTCGGGAAGTTGGCCTTGATGGTGCCGGTAATCACATCGACCGACGGGCGCTGCGTCGCCATGATCAGGTGAATACCGCTGGCCCGAGCCATCTGTGCCAGTCGCTGGATGCAGGCCTCGATCTCCTTGCCCGCGACCATCATCAGGTCGGCCATCTCGTCGACGATGACGACGATATAGGGCATCTTCTCGGGCGCGAACTCCTCGGTCTCGAATAGCGGATCGCCGGTTTCATCGTCGAAGCCTGTCTGCACCGTGCGGCTGAACATCTCGCCTCGCGACTGCGCATCGGCGACACGGCCGTTGTAGCCGTCGATATTGCGCACGCCCATCTTGGACATCTTGCGGTAGCGTTCCTCCATCTCGGCCACGACCCATTTCAGCGCCACGACCGCCTTCTTGGGGTCGGTGACGACCGGCGACAGAAGATGCGGGATGCCGTCATAGACGCTGAGTTCCAGCATCTTGGGGTCGATCATGATCAGGCGGCAATCCTCCGGCGACAGCTTGTAAAGCAGGCTCAGGATCATCGTGTTGATCGCCACGGATTTGCCGGACCCTGTGGTCCCCGCGATCAGGAGGTGCGGCATCTTCGACAGGTTGGCGACGATCGGCTCGCCGCCGATATCCTTGCCAAGCGCGAGCGGCAGTTTCTGCGTGCCGTCCCCGAAATCGCGGCTGGCGAGGATTTCACGCAGCACGACCTTTTCGCGGTGCTGGTTGGGCAGTTCGATGCCGATCACGCTGCGCCCCGGCACGGTAGAAACGCGCGCCGACAGCGCCGACATCGACCGTGCGATATCGTCGGCAAGGCCGATCACGCGGCTGGCCTTCAGGCCCGGCGCCGGTTCCAGTTCATACATGGTAACGACAGGGCCGGGGCGCACCGAAACGATCTCCCCTTTCACACCGTAATCGTCGAGCACGTTTTCCAGCATCCGCGCGTTTTCCTCCAACGCCTCGTCGGAAAGATGGTGGCGCTCGATGCTGGCGGGGTTGGTCAGCAGGTTCAGCGGCGGGAATTCGTAGCCTTGACAACCACGGGTTTCCTCCAATGGCAGGGTCGGCTGCGCCTCGGCCCGCGCGGCGCGCGAGGGCTGCACCGGGCGGCGCGGGCTGTGCTGCACCACGCGCTTGGGCTCACTGGCCGCCGGGATCGGGCCACCATGGGCGACGGTCCGTTCGGAATGCGGCAAGGGGATGGTTTCCGTGGGCACCGCGTCGGGGCTGGGCGCCCGCCTCGGCATCGGGTCCGGTGGGGGCGCGACACGG
>QVQC01000009.1 GCA_003428585.1 Nioella halotolerans | reverse complement strand
CGCCGAGGACGGGATGTTCAGCAGCGGCTGCAAGTCGCCGCGGCTGTCATCGTCGAAATACCACTGGGTCGTCGGCGTGTTGACCAGAAGCGTGGTATCGCAGGAGGCCGAGGTCACCTCGATCTCCAACCGGCCGTAATCTTCCATCCCCGACAGGTTGAAGGAATAGTGCGGCACCTCGTTGGCATAGCCACGCCCGCCGACACCGCAATTGGAGATGTTGGTCGAGCCGCCGGCCTGCACGTTGTAGCTGGTCGGGCTGTAAAGCTGCTGGCCGGTGATGTTCACCGTCTGGCCGGGCTGCTGCCAGCTTGGGCAGTTGCCGGCCGGTTGCGGGGTGGGCGTCGGGGTCGGTGCGGGCGTGAAACCGCCACTGCCGCCACCCGTTCCGCCGCCGGAGGCCAGCCAGGTTTCCAGGTTCAGGGTCGCGTCGCAGTTCTGGTTGTTGTAAGTGCCGACCCAGACGTCAAGGCGGCCATTGAGGTTCTCGGCGCCGCGGATTTCGAGACGCGGGTCGAGGCTGCCATTGGGGTTGGAATCATCGTCGAACAGCCACGTGGCGTTCGCGGTATTCACCAGCAACACGGAATCACACTGGGCGACCACGTCTGCCACGAGGTAATACTGCTCCATTCCCGACAGGTTGAAGGTGAAATCCGGCGCGGTGGTGACATAACCGGTGCGGTTCACGCCGGGAATGTTGCAGTTGCGGATGCTGTTCTGCCCGCCCGCCGTCACGCCGAAGCTTTGCGGGCTGTAGAGTTGCTGGCCGGTATAGGTGTAGGTGGTGCCGGTCTGGCTGAACGTTGGACAGGCGGCGGCGGCCGATCCCATCGCGATCAGGCCGAATGCGGCCATGGCGAGTAATCTCACGGGGTTTCCTCCTCGGAATACGGGATGGTGATCATGGAAGTCATGGGTCCCGGATCGCCGATTGCCATGATCGTCGTCAATCGGCTCGGCCCTGTCCAGTCAGAACGGGCCTTCGGCGCGGCGCGGCGCGAAACGCCGACCAAGCCAATGCGTGAAACGGGGAATGTACGGCCGGTCATGTCCACCCCGGGAAATCGACGGGCATGGGTGGTTTGGGGTGGCGCATGCCGCTTCGCGGGCAGGCTGGCAGCGGGCTCAAGGCACGCGCCGGGTCGACCCCCCGTATTTCCGCCAAGGACGCGAAACCCCGTATCATGCCTTTCCTTCCTGCAGTGTCACAGGCGACACGGACCGAACGTGGCCCGCTTTTGCGATTTCGGGGTCCGGGACGTGCCCATGGCCGGCCGATCCCCGCGTAAATTCCACGCTCGGCACGTGGCCCAGCGTGATTGTCAGTCCCACGACCGGCGCAACCGGTTCAATAAACCGCGTGAAAACCGGTGGGGTATATCAATTTGCAATAGCATAACCGTGATCCTGCGCGCAGTTCCAATGAAAACTCGGAAACATCGGCAGAAAATTGTTGCGTGACGGGGCGAGCGCGCGACAGATTCCATAAAGAAAGGGGCCGCGCGATCCGCGCGGCCCCTTGTCGGTCCATTCCGTCCGGATGGGGTCATTCGTCTTCCAGCGCCTCCACGGCGGTTTGAAGCTCTTCCTTGGTGACCTCCGTCTCGGTCACCTCGGACATCTCGAAGATGTAGTCGACAACCTTGTCCTCGAAGAGCGGCGCGCGCAATTGCTGCTGCGCCTGCTGGTTTTGCTGGATGAACTCGAAGAACTGGCGCTCCTGGCCGGGATACTGGCGGGCCTGGTTCATGATCGCCTGCGTCATCTCGGCATCCGTCACCTCGATCTCGTTCCTCTGGCCAAGCTCGGCGAGCAGCAGGCCAAGGCGCACCCGCCGTTCGGCCAGCTTGGTATGTTCCTCGGTCGGCTCGATCTCGGGGTGGTCGTGGCCTTCCACCTCGGGGTTTTCCTCGTGCCAGAGCTGGTGCGCGATCTGCTTGGCCTCCGCCTCGACCAGCGAGGGCGGCAATTCGAAGCTGACCGCCTCGTCAAGCTGGTCAAGCAGCTTGCGTTTCATCACCGCGCGGGCGGCCCCGGCATATTCGGATTTCAGGCGCTCCTCGATCTGGCCGGTCAGCGCGGCGAGATCCTCGGCACCGTATTTCTGGGCCAGGTCGTCGTCGACCGCGGCGGCGACGGGGGCTTTCACCTCTTTCACGGTGCAATCGAACACCGCGGTCTTGCCGGCCAGGTGCTCGGCGCCGTAATCCTCTGGAAAGGCGACCTCGACGGCCTTCTCATCCTCGGCGCTGACGCCGACAAGCTGTTCCTCGAACCCCGGAATGAAGGAGTCGGAGCCAAGCACCAGCGGGTAATCCTCCGCCGCGCCGCCCTCGAACGCCTCGCCGTCGACCTTGCCGACAAAGTCGATCACCACCTGGTCGCCATCCTCGGCAGCGCCGTCCTTGGCCTCGAAATTCTGCGCCGACTCGGCGAGGTTCTTGAGCGCGTCCTGCACGTCGTCCTCGGCCGGGGTCACGACCAGCTTTTCGAGGCTCAGCGCCTTGTAATCGACCTCCGGGATCTCGGGCAGCTTCTCGTAGGACATGGAGACGACGACATCGTCGCCCTCTTTCCAGTCCTCGCCGACCATTTTCACCTCGGGCTGGGCCGCGGGCGTGTCGCCGGTTTCCTCCAGATGGGCCTGCATCGCGCCATCGACGCTTTCCTGCATCGCCTCGCCCAGAAGACGCTGGCCGAACTGCTTTTTCAGCAGCGCCATCGGCACCTTGCCCTTGCGAAAGCCCTTCATCTCGATCTCGGGCTGCGCCTCGGCCAGTTTCTCGTCCACCTTGGCGTCCAGTTCGGCCCCGGTGATCGTGATCTCGTAGCTGCGCTTCAGCCCCTCGTTCAGGGTCTCGTTGACCTGCATGTTCGTCCTCGCTTGCCGGGTCCGCAGCGCCCGCATGGCGCGACGGCATTGGAAAATCTGTGGCCTTCTAGGTGGCCCGACGCGCGCATGCAAGCCCAAAGCCCGGGCGTCACAGGCGATTCAGGGTGCGCGGGCGCCGCAAGATGCCGCAAGACAAGGCGCAAAGCCGGGTCTTGACATATCTTAGTTTTTCACTCAGGTTTTGACTGTCAACAGCCAGTCCCCCAGCCACCGACGTCACCACCCAGAAACGGAAACGCGACAGATGCACCGGTATTCCAGACCAGAGTTCCCGACCCGCCGGGACGATCCCGCCCCCGCAGGACCGCTGTCGGACCTTGCGGGGATCTTCACCGCCCCCGGCCTGCGCCCCGGCGACACGATCGAATGGCTGGTTGACAGGGTGCTTTCAGACAGGAGCAATGACAGATGACTGCCCAATTCCCCCCTCCGCTGCCCCAGACGCCGAGTGCCCCGGTTCACAGCGCCGAGGATCTGCTGAATGGCAACCGCGTGGCCTACATCGCGCTGGAAGATCAGGTCTACACCCTGCGCCTGACACGCGCCGGCAAGCTTCTGCTGACGAAATAGACGCATCCCGACGACCACGCCCCTGCCCCACCCCGCTGCGCCATCACGCAGCGGGGTTTTCGTGTGTGCCGGCACCCTGCCGAAAAAATGTGAAAACCTTTCACATATCCTCTTGACCGGCAACTGGCGCCTCCCCATCTTGGCTCATGTAAAGACTGTTTACATTACCGGCCGCGAAATCACTGGCCACGAAACGGAGGACACCCGATGACCGCAACCGCAACCGATCGCTCGGCCCAAGGCACCCTCGCCCGCGCCGAGGCATGGATGGATGACAAGGGAAAGGGCGCATGGATCGCGGCCATGGTCCTTGGCTTCATCCTGTTCTGGCCCCTCGGCCTCGCCCTTCTCGCCTATATGATCTGGAGCAAGAACATGTTCAAATCCGGCTGCCGCGCCCGCGGCAAATCCCATCGCCACCAAGCCATGCGCGCCTCCGGCAACAGCGCGTTTGACGCCTACAAGGCCGACACGCTGCGCCGGTTGGAAGAGGAACAGGAGGCGTTCGAAAGCTTCCTCGACCGCCTGCGCGAGGCCAAGGACAAGGCCGAGTTCGACCAGTTCATGGACGACCGCGCCCGCCGGGCCCGCGAGGGCACCCTGCCGACAGAGACGGCGGAGGCCTGATCTCACGCCCCCGGCGACAAGGCCGCGCGCCGCCCCGCGCGCGGCCTTCCCCCTTTTCCCCGACCCGGATCTGCGCCATGACTGTGACCATGACATCCACCCTGCCCGATCCCGACCTTCAGCCGGTCTTCTACGATGGCGTGCCCGCCAAGCGGTTGTTCGCGTGGCTGGTCGACGTCGCCCTGATCCTTGGCGTGATGCTGGTCCTCGGCATCGTGACGCTGACGCTGACCTTCTGGCTCTGGCCGCTTTTCTGGATCGCCACCAGCTTTCTCTACCGCAGCCTGACCATTGGCACGGGGTCGGCCACGCTTGGCATGCGGCTGATGAATATCGAACTGCGCAATGCGCGCGGCCAGCGGTTCGATGGCGGCGAGGCGGTGCTGCACACAATCGCCTACCTCGTCTGCGCCAGTTTCCTGCTGCCGCAGGTCCTGTCGATCGCGATGATCGCCCTCGGCCCCCGCCACCAAAGCCTGCCCGACCTGCTGCTGGGCACCGCCGCCATCAACCGGCCACGATGAGGCGCGCAAAGGCGCCACGACGCGGCACTAAGCTGTTGCCCACCTGCCGATCCTGTTGCAGGCTTCGACATGACGGAACGGTAACAGCATTGAAGTGACAGGAAGACATGCGCCACAGCCTTCCCCTCGCGCCACAATTCTACGTGACGGCTCCACAATCCTGCCCGTACCTGGAGGGCAAGCGCGAACGCAAGCTGTTCACCGCGCTGCAAGGCGACCATGCCGTCATGCTGAACGACGCGCTGTCCAAGCAGGGCTTTCGCCGCTCGCAGAACGTGCTTTACCGGCCGTCCTGCTCGGATTGCTCGGCCTGCCTGTCGGCGCGCATCCGGGTGGCCGATTTCAAACCGTCGAAAAGCCAGCGCCGCGCCGCCCGGCGTAATGCCACCCTGAAACGCGAGGCGCGCAGCCCCTGGGCGACGGAGGAACAATACGCGCTGTTCCGCCGCTACCTCGACAGTCGCCACGCCGATGGCGGCATGGCCGACATGGACGTGTTCGAGTTCGCCGCGATGATCGAGGAAACCCCGGTGCGCAGCCGCGTCGTGGAGTACCGCGACACCGAGGAGGACGGCGCGCTGATCGCCGTCTGCCTGACCGACGTGCTCGATGACGGGCTGAGCATGGTCTATTCCTTCTTTGACACGGACCAGCGGCAGCGCTCGCTTGGCAATTACGTGATCCTCGACCATGTCGAGATTGCCCGCGAGGCGGGGCTGCCTTACGTCTATCTCGGCTACTGGGTGCCGGGCAGCGACAAGATGGGCTACAAGGCCAAGTTCTCGGCGTTGGAAATCTACCTCGGCGGGGCGTGGCAACCGCTGAAGGACCCGGAGGCGCATCACGCCGAAGCGCACCCCCTGTCGATCGAGCCGATCGCCGAACAGGTCGCGCGGCTGCGCCTGCCCGACACCCGCGGCGACGGCTGATCGCGCCGCGGCGACGGCCGGTCCCGCGTGGCCCCGGCCCGGGGGGCGAGGCCGCATTTCCCGTAAAATGCTCTAATTTTGACAAATTTTTCCGCCATGCCGTGAGGGATGACATCACAGGCAGGCAAAGACACGATCATGACCTCCGACACGCTCGACGACGCCGCCACCGGCCGCATCACGCAATTCGCGCTTGGCGAAGGCGGCGCCACCACCGTTGACTGGACGGTGCTGGCCGGTGGGGTCGTCGGGCTTGGCATCGCCACCATGGCGGTGGTCAGCCGCGGCACGGAAGACCTGTCGAACGATATTGGCCTCACGTTGTCCGGAATCGCGTCCGCCGGTGGGCAATTGCTGGCATCGCTGGATTTCGACGACGGCATGGGCCCTTTCGTGGGCGGGAACGTGCGCGACGTGCCGGGCTTCGGCCCGATGCTGTTGCTGGACGGGACGGACAATCGCGGTGGCATCGGCACCTCGGCCACGTTCGACCTAGACCCCGATGCGCCCTACACGCAGATCGCGTTCGACATGGCGTTCATCGACAGTTGGGACGGCGAGACCGCCTATGTCTACCTGAACGGCGAACCGGTCGCCCTTGGCACCTTCACCCATATCGACCACCCCTACCTGAACACCGGCGACCTGCCGCCGCAGATGGAAGAGCTTGGCGTCGTGTCTGTGGATTTCGGCGAGGCGACCGCCAGCCAGGGCGGCTATTTCAACGCGTCTCATGCCAGTCATTACATAGACTACACGCAGCCGGTGCAGATCACGATGGCGACCAATGGGGCCAGCACGCTCGATATCGGGTTCGGCACCGATCTGAATTCGAGCTATCAGGACGAATCGCTGGGCATCGACGCGCTGACCGTCGCCTCGGCCGACTCGCCGTGAACGCGGCGCGGGACGGATATTTTCCTCTTGCAGCGCCCGGCCCGTCCGACTACACATCGCCCTCACAGAGCGGGCGTAGCTCAGGGGTAGAGCATTACCTTGCCAAGGTAAGGGTCGTGAGTTC
>QVQC01000086.1 GCA_003428585.1 Nioella halotolerans | reverse complement strand
GGCAATACCGTCACCCTCTGGGGCATCACCGACGCCCAGGATATCGTCGACGACCTCGTGTTCATGTGATCGGCGCGTCAGCCGGTGAACCCCGGCCCCTGGTGCCACCGCCAGGCATCCGCGATCATCTGATCGAGGGTGGAGCGCCCGGCCCGCCAGCCCAGTTCCGCCTCCGCGCGGCGACTGCCGGAAACGAGCTTGACGCAATCGCCGGGCCGTCTCGGCCCCTCCGTCATCGGCACGGCGCGGTTGGTGACGGCGCGGCTGGCCTCCACCACCTCGCGCACCGAGAAGCCCGACCCGGTGCCAAGGTTGAACACCCGGCTTCCCCTGCCGTCCAGCAGCCAGCGCAGGCCCAGCACATGCGCCTCGACAAGGTCCATCACATGGACATAGTCGCGGATGCAGGTGCCATCCGGTGTCGGGTAGTCCGTACCGTGGATCGTCAGCGCCGGCCGCTTGCCCGCGATCGCCTCCAGCATCAGCGGGATCAGGTGGGTTTCGGGTTGGTGAAGCTCGCCGACCTCGGCCTCCGGATCGGCGCCGGCCACGTTGAAATAGCGGAAGATCACCGTGGCGAGGTCGCCGCGCGCCGCGAAATCCCGAAGCATCCCCTCGATGGCGAGCTTGGAGCCGCCATAGGCGTTGATCGGGGTCTGCGGGGTATCCTCGGTCAGCGTCACCTCGTCCTTGTCGCCGTAGGTCGCGCAGGTGGAGGAAAAGACAAAACGCGGGCAGCCGCCGGCAATGCCCGCCTCGATCAGGTTGAGCGCGCCGGTCACGTTCTCACGCCAGTAGCGACCGGGGTCCGACATGCTTTCACCCACTTGGCTGAGCGCCGCGAAATGCATGACAGCCACCGGGTGCCACTTTTCGAAAACGGCCTCCAGCCGCGCCCGGTCCATGAGGTCGCCCAGCTCGAGCGGGCCGAATTTTACCGCGTCACGCCAGCCGGTCGACAGGTTGTCGAAGGTGACGGGCACGAAGCCCTCCGCCTTCAAGGCCTTGCAGGCATGGGCACCGATATACCCCGCGCCCCCCGTTACCAGAACATGATCTGCCATGCGCCCAACTCTTATCCGCCGCGTCGGTGTCGCGTTACCAGTTTTCGCGGCGCATTGACACCTGCCCGTGCCTCTCGTGGCCCTCGTCTATCTGTCGCAGGGGTGGTAGGATCACGCCCGAAAACCGACAGGTCGGCAGCAAGCCGACAGGGGCAGAGGGACCGGGCGAGATGAAGATTGCAATGATCGGTACAGGCTACGTCGGCCTGGTGTCGGGGGCATGCCTTTCGGATTTCGGTCATGACGTGGTTTGCGTCGACAAGGACCCGGACAAGATCGCCCGGCTGGACGCCGGTGACGTGCCCATCTACGAACCCGGGCTGCAAGCGCTGATCGAAAAGAATGCCGAGGCGGGCCGCATTGCCTTCACCACGGACCTGGCCATGGCGGTCGATGGCGCCGAGGCGGTGTTCATCGCGGTCGGCACGCCAACGCGGCGCGGCGACGGGCACGCGGATCTGAGCTATGTCATGGCCGCCGCCGAGGAGGTCGCCCGCGCCCTGACCGGCTATGCCGTGATCGTGACGAAATCGACGGTGCCGGTCGGCACCAACCGAAAGGTCAAGCAGACGGTTCTCAGGGCCGTGCCCGATGCCGCGTTCGACGTCGCCTCCAACCCCGAATTCCTGCGCGAAGGCGCGGCCATTGATGACTTCATGAAGCCGGACAGGGTTGTCGTGGGAGTGCAGACAGAACGTGCTGCGCAGGTCATGGCCGATATCTACCGCCCGCTTTACCTGCGCGATTTCCCGGTGGTGACGACCGACCTCGAAAGCGCCGAGATGATCAAGTATGCCGCCAATGCCTTTCTTGCGACCAAGGTCACCTTCATCAACGAGATCGCGGCCCTGTGCGAACGGGTCGGCGCCGATGTGAAAGAGGTCGCCAAGGGCATGGGCCTCGACGGGCGGATCGGCAACAAGTTCCTGCATGCCGGGCCGGGCTATGGCGGGTCATGCTTTCCCAAGGATACCTCCGCCCTCGCCCGGATCGGCCAGGAACACGCGGCACCACAGAACATCGTCGAAACCGTCATCCGCGTGAACGACGGCGTCAAGACCCGCATGATCGAGAAGCTGCGCGACCTCTGCGATGGCCAGTTCAGCGGCAAGATCGTCGCCGTGTTCGGCGTTACCTTCAAGCCCAACACCGATGACATGCGGGCGGCGCCGTCGCTGACCATCGTGCCCGCGCTTGTCGGGGGTGGCGCGAAAGTGCGGGTGGTCGACCCGCAGGGCCATCGGGAAGGCGAAGCCCTCCTGCCCGGCGTGACGTGGCAGGACGACCCGTACAAGGCCGCGAACAATGCCAACCTGATCGTCATCCTGACGGAATGGAACGAGTTCCGCGCGCTCGACCTGAAGAAACTGGCACGCAAGATGGCGACCCCGCGCTTGGCGGACCTGCGCAATATCTATTCGGTCACCGACGCCAAACGCGCCGGGTTCGAAGCGTATGAAACGGTCGGGCGCAGGACGCTGGTGCCCTGAGCTTCGCGTCGCCCGCCGGCCCGCGGTGCCATCGCGCGGTCGGTCGTCTTTCACATGTTCCGGAGGTCTGGCAGGGGCGGCAGGGCTCGAACCCGCGGCCTGCGGATTTGGAATCCGCTGCTCTACCAACTGAGCTACACCCCTGTATCTGGCCTCGGATAGGACATCGCACCGCTGGAATCAAGGCCCGTTTGACGCCTCCCGGGCGGTTTCTGCCGCGGCCACCCGGTGCAAGGCCAGCAGCGTCACGGGCGGGCCCAGAAGCTCGAACACGACGGTCGTGCCGATGGTCAGGGTCATGATGACATCCGCCCATTGCGGGAAGGTTTCCGCGGCCACCAGCGCCATGCCGATGGCGACACCCGCCTGCGGCAGAAGCGCCGCACCGGTCCAGCGCCGCTCGGCCACCGGGGCGCCGGCCAGCCGCGCGCCGATCCAGCCGCCAAGGAGGCGCCCGACCACGCGCAGGATCACGTAGCCAAGGCCGAGCCCGCCGATCGTGGCCAGATGGCCGATGTCCAGCGTCACGCCGGCCAATAGGAAAAACAGCACCATGAAGGGCCAGCGGATATGCTCGATCTCGTGAAAGGCCTGCTTGTGGTGACGGGCGAAGTTGACGATGATCGCCCCCACCGTCATGCCCGCCAGCAGGTAGGACACCTGCAGCCAGACGGCGAGCCCGGCGGTCAGGAACACCAGCCCGAGCGCTTCTGACTGCAGCGGCTCTCCCGGCGCGATGCGGCCCGTCAGGTAGGCGCCGGGGATACCGATCACCGCCCCGAGCAGCAGCGCGCCGCCGATCTCGCGGCCGGCATGGGCCAGCGCCCCGGCCCCGGCGTGACCGTTCAAGAGGCCCGCCGCCACCACCATCAGGCTGAAGGCCAGCAGGCCCCATGCGTCGTCGATCGCAACGATACCCTTCAGGGTGTCGGGAAAGCGTCCGGCCAGCCCCGATTGGCGAATCGTGTCCTCGGTCGCGGCCGGGGCGGTCGCGGTGGCGATCGCCCCCATCAGCAGCGCCAGCCCCGGCGGCGCCCCGATCGCCACCATGCCCGCTGCTACCAAGGCCAGCGTCACCAGCACGATGGCCACCGACACGATCAGGATTTGCGGGCCATGCGCGGCCAGCGTCTTGCGCGTCAACGCGCTGCCCAGAAGGAAGGCCACCATGGTCAGCGCGGCAATGGACAGCAGGTCATACCACGCCTCCGCTTCGGTCGGGACCAGATCAAGGCCGGAGCCGCCGACGATCACCCCCGACAACAACAACAGCGTCACCCGCGGCAGCCGCGTGCGGCGCCCCAGTTCATCGGCGGCCAGCCCCATCAGGAAAAGCGCGCCAAGGGTGAGGAAAACCAGCTCGAGTCGCATGGGCCGAGCTTACGCCGACCGCATGGCCGTAGCCACCGCCAAACCCGGCGACCCTAGCGGAATGTCAGGTTCCGACCGAACAGAAGCACGTCCAGCCCGCCAATGATCCCGCGCACCCGCGCGCGTTTCTGCGATTCCGAGTAGCGGCCATGCAGCACCATGTGCAGCGACGCGATCTGGTGTGGCGACAGGGTGCGCACATCGACATTCGGCGCGTAGCGCGGCAGTTCGCGTTCGACGGAGCGGACCAGTTGCGCATTCGCCTGCGCGTGCACCTCGACCGGCTGCGCCAGCAGGGCAAGCATCACGGCAACGGCGAACAGGGGATGTTTGAGCATGAAAATCACCTTTTCCTTCAGCCCCACCCTAACACGGAGGCGCCGGCGCAACCATTCACGTCCCTTCGCATCCGTGCGACCGGCACGAAAACGCGGAACACGGTCCGCGCCGGGCCGGACATGAAAAAGCCGCCCAAGGGCGGCTTTTCCGGGTCGCGATCCTTGCCGGATCACTCGACGATCTTGGACACCACGCCGGATCCGACGGTGCGGCCGCCTTCGCGGATGGCGA
>QVQC01000015.1 GCA_003428585.1 Nioella halotolerans | reverse complement strand
GGCGCGGGGCCATCCGGGTCGGGCACCGGCGGCGCGGCGGCGGGCGACGGGCCCGGCGCCTCGTCGAGTTCAATCAGGACGGGGCCCTTGCGTTCGGTCATGACAGCTTGTCCCCCAGCAGGAATTCGGCGGCCCGGTCGAGGCGGATATGCGGCGGGCCTTCCCCGGGTTTCAGCGTTACCTCGGCCGGCGCGAAGCGCATCACCTCGTAATCGCCGTCGAGCCAGCGGGTTTCCCCCCGTCGCGCCGGGTCCAGCAGCTGGCCCGGCGTTTCGGGCAATTCGCCGGGGTGGAAGGCGGCCTGTTTGCCACTGTCCAGCAGTTTCCCGCGCACAAGATCGAGCGACGCGCCATTATGGGGGCGGCTTTCCTCCACGGTGGCGCGCAGGGCGGCGATGGCCATGGCCCGCGTTTCGGCGCCGGCGAAATCGGCCCGGTCGCGGGCATCGCGCAGCAGCGCCTCCATGATCGCGGTCAGCCGGGGATGCTGGGTGTGGTGCAGGTGGTCGGCCTTGGTCGCGGCGAAGAGGATCTTTTCCACCCGTTTGCCGATGATTGCCGAGAGAAAGGAGTTCCGCCCCGGACGAAAGACGCCGAGGATACCGGCCATCGCGCGGCGCATGTCCTCCACCGCCATCGGGCCGGAATGGATCGCGCCGAGCGCATCGACCAGCACCACCTGCCGATCGATCCGGGCGAAGTGGTCGCGGAAGAAGGGTTTGACGACGCGGGCCTTGTAGGCCTCATACCGGCGGGCCATTTCCCGGCGCAGGCTGCCGCGCGGCGCATCGCCCGGCGGCAGGGGCGCGAAGGTCAGGACCGGGCTGCCCTCCATCTCGCCGGGCAGAAGGAATCGGCCCGGCGTGCAATCGGAAAACCCCTGCTCGCGCGCGGTGGTGAGATAGTCGGCGAAGCTGCGGGACAGCGCCTGCGCGGTAGACTCGTCCAGCCGCGCGGAGGCATCGGTTCGGGTGGCGCGTGCCCGGAAATCTCGCGCCTGCGGACGGGTCTCGGCGCGCGACAGCGTGTCGGCGCTCCATGCCGCGTAGCTCTGGTCCATCAACGCAAGGTCCAGCAGCCATTCGCCGGGATAATCCACGATGTCGATATGTACCGTGCGCGGCCCCGACAGGCCGGCAAGCAGCCCCTTGGGCCGCACCCGGAGCGACAGGCGCAATTCCGACACCGCGCGGGTGGAGTCGGGCCAGTGCGGATCGCGCCCGGTCATCGCGGCAAGGTGTGTCTCGTAGTCGAATCGCGGCACGGTGTCGTCGGGCTGGGGTTGCAGGAATGCCGCCTCGATCCGGCCCGCACTTGCCGCCTGAAGCCCCGGCATCCGCCCCCGATCCAGCAGGTTGGCCACCAGCGAGGTGATGAACACCGTCTTGCCCGCGCGGCTGAGTCCCGTGACGCCGAGCCGGATGACCGGTTCGAAAAAGGTTTCCGACACCGCCGCGCCCATGCTTTCGACACCGCGGCCGAGCCTGTCTGATAATGCGCCGATGACCAAGGCAAGCTGTCCTTCGTGACCCGTGACCCGACCGACAATAGGCATTCGGCGCGGCGGTTTACAGGCCCGATTGCCCTTTGCCGCCGATTGCGGTAGCGCCAGCGCCATGCCCCGTTACGCGCTTCTCGTGGAATATGACGGCCGTCCCTTCGCGGGCTGGCAGCGACAAACCAGCCAGCCCTCCGTTCAGGGCGCGGTGGAGGCGGCGCTTGCGCGGCTTGAGGCGGACGCGCCCGCGATTGCCGCCGCCGGCCGCACCGATGCCGGCGTTCATGCCACCGGGCAGGTGGCGCAATGCGACCTTTCTCGCGACTGGGACCCGTTCCGCCTGACCGAGGCGCTGAATTACCACCTGCGGCCGCGGCCTGTCGCGATCATCAAGGCGGCGCGGGTGACGGGGGACTGGCACGCGCGGTTCTCGGCCATCGAGCGGCACTATGTGTTTCGCCTGATCTCGCGCCGCGCGCCGCTGACGCACGAGGCGGGGCTGGCATGGCAGGTGAAGGCCCCGCTCGACGTGGACGCGATGCGCGCGGGGGCGGCGCATCTGGTCGGGCGGCACGATTTCACCACCTTCCGCGCCTCGATCTGCCAGGCGAAAAGCCCGGTAAAAACGCTCGACGAGGTCACAATCACCGAATGCCCCCGGGATCACGGGCAGGAAGTCCGGTTCTTCCTGCGGGCGCGGTCCTTCCTGCACAACCAGGTGCGGTCGATCGTCGGCACGCTGGAACGGGTCGGCGCCGGGGCTTGGGCACCGGAGGATGTCAGGATGGCGCTGGAGGCCCGCGAGCGCGCCGCTTGCGGGCCGGTCTGCCCGCCGGGGGGGCTATACCTTCACCACGTGCGCTACCCCGATCCGGTTTTCGCGGACGGATCGGGCTGAAGGCGGGCCTACCAGTGCGGTGGTTTCTGGTCGCCGAGCGCGACCGCGCCCCCCTGGTCGGCGCTGCGCTCCGCCTCGCGGCGCATCAGCATCTCGACCTGTTGGCCGAGGCGGTCGATCTCGCTGTCCTGCCGGGCGATGACATCCGAAAGATCCTCCACTTGCCGCGCGAGGTGGGCCAGCATTTCCTGTAGATCCGTGACGTTGCTCATGTGGTCCCCCATTGCCGCGTTCGCGCTCGATTCCGCCCCGCCGCCTTGCCCCCCGGCCCGCCTTGGGCTAGACGCCACGCGACCCCGATCCCAACGGATGGCAACCATGGCCAAGCAGAAGAAACAGCCGCGCCCCAAGGCGGAGACGCCCAAGGGCTTCCGTGACTATTTCGGCGCTGACGTCACCGAACGCAAGCAGATGCTGGACCGGATCGCCGAGGTTTACCACCGCTACGGCTTCGACCCGCTGGAAACCTCTGCCGTGGAAACGGTGGAGGCTCTGGGCAAGTTCCTGCCCGACGTCGACCGCCCGAACGCGGGCGTCTTTGCGTGGCAGGAAGAGGATGACGGCAAGTGGCTGGCGTTGCGCTATGACATGACGGCGCCCCTGGCCCGCGTCGCCGCGCAGTTCCGCAACGAGCTGCCCAGCCCCTACCGCCGCTACACGATGGGGCCGGTCTGGCGCAATGAGAAGCCGGGACCGGGGCGATTCCGCCAGTTCTACCAATGCGACGCGGATACGGTGGGGGCGGCCTCGGTGGCGGCGGATGCCGAGATATGCGCCATGCTGGCCGACACGCTGGAGGCCGTGGGGATCGCGCGCGGGGATTACGTGGTGCGGGTGAACAACCGGAAGGTGCTGAACGGAGTCATGGAGGTTGCAGGCATTCTCGATCCGAGCGAACCGGACAAATTCGAGCATGAGCGCGCGATCGTTCTTCGCGCGATTGACAAGATTGACCGGCTTGGGCCTGAGGGGGTTAAGGAACTGCTCGGTGACGGCCGCAAGGATGCGAGTGGCGATTTTACTGACGGCGCGAAGCTGAATAGTGATCAAACTGAGATCATTATGGGCTTTGTAGACGCAAAGAGTGCAATTGTAGCTTCAATTGAAAGTAGTCTTGAAAAAATCGAGGCCGAGGAGGGTGATAGTTTTGACCCAATTACCTCACCGGGATACAAACGCCTACAGCAAGCCGCCCAACAAATCACTCATCCCGGCGGAAACGCGACTCAAGCGATGTTGGCGCAAGACACCGCAAACGGTCGCACGGTAGCGCACCTTCGTCGCCTCGTCGGAAACTCAGCCATCGGCGCCGAAGGCGTCGAGGAGCTAGAAACCATCGCCTCGCTCCTAGACGCCCAAGGCTACGGCCCCGACCGCATCGTCATCGACCCCTCCGTCGTGCGCGGGCTCGGCTACTATACCGGCCCGGTCTACGAGGCGGAACTGACCTTCGAGATCACCGACGACAAGGGCCGCCCGCGCCAGTTCGGCAGCGTGGCGGGCGGCGGGCGCTATGACGATCTGGTCAAGCGCTTCACCGGCCAATCGGTGCCCGCCACCGGCGTCTCCATCGGGGTGGACCGGCTGCTCGCCGCTTTGCGCGAAAAGGGCGAGGGCCGGGGCACCGCGCAAGGCCCGGTGGTCGTGACCGTGATGGATAAGACCCGCATGGCGGACTACCAGAAGATGGCCACCGACCTGCGCAACGCCGGCATCCGGGCGGAGGTCTATCTCGGCAACCCCAAGAATTTCGGCAACCAGCTGAAATACGCCGACAAGCGCGGCAGCCCCGTCGCCATCATCCAGGGCGAGGACGAGGCGGCGCGCGGCATGGTGCAGATCAAGGACCTCGTGCTGGGCGCGCAAATCGCGCAGGAGGCCAGCCTCGAAGAATGGAAATCGCAGCCCGCGCAGCGCGAGGTGCCGCTTGCGGACATGGTCGCGACGGTGCGCGAGATCCTGGACCGCAACGAATGAGCGACAAGATCGCCATCCGTGCCGAGGCGGAACGCCTTCTGGCCGTCTTCGAAGCCGCCGGCGCGCGGCGTGTCGATGCCGACCTTCTGCAACCGGCGGAAACGCTGCTCGACCTATACGGCGAGGATATCCGCGCGCGCGCCTATGTCACCCACGACCCCGACCGGGGCGAGATGATGCTGCGCCCGGATTTCACCGTGCCGGTGGTGCAGATGCACATGGAAAACGGCGCCGAGCCGGCGCGCTACGCCTATCTGGGCGAGGTGTTCCGCACGCAACCGGCGGGATCGGGCCGGGCGCGCGAATACCTGCAGGTCGGCTACGAATTCTTTGATCGCACCGACCCGGAGCGCGCCGATGCCGAGGTCTTCGCGCTGTTCAACGAGGCGCTCTCGCCGCTCGGGCTGCGCCCGGCGACGGGGGATATCGGCATCCTCAAGGCTGCGGTGGAAACGCTGACCACGACCGAAAGGCGCAAGGCGGCGCTGATGCGCCATATCTGGCGGCCCCGGCGGTTTCGCGCGCTGCTCGACCGCTATACCGGCCGGGCGGAGGCCGACCCGGCGCGCACGGCGCTGCTGGACCGGGTGGCCGCCGACGGGGCCGAGGCGGTGGTCGACGCCGCCGGGCCGGAGATCGGCCTGCGCCGCCGCGCCGATGTGCTGGCCCGGATCGCCGCCTTGCAGGAAGATGCCGGGCAGCCGCCGATCGGCCGCAGCGAGGCCGACGTCCTCGACGTGATCCTGTCCTTGCGCGAAACGCTGCCCAATGCCCATCAGCATCTCAGCGACATCGCCGTGGACCTGCCGGGGCTGGCCGCCTCTGTCGACCGCATGGCGCGCCGGATGGAGGCGCTGAACGCGGCAGGGATCGCCGTTGACGACCTGCCCTTCGAGGCAAGCTATGGCCGCACCACGATGGAATATTACGACGGTTTCGTTTTCGGCTTCGTGGCCGAGGATCGCCCCGACCTGCCGCCGGTCGCCACCGGCGGGCGCTACGACGCGCTGACGCGCGTGCTGGGGCGCGGGCGGGAAATCCCGGCCGTGGGCGGCGTGGTGCGCCCCGAACTGGTGCGGCACTTGCGCGAGGGGCTGGCATGAGCGTGCTGAAACTTGGCGTGCCCTCCAAGGGGCGGCTGATGGACAAGACCTTCGACTGGTTCGCCGAGCGCGGCATCGAGATGCGCCGCAGCGGGTCGGAACGGGAATATGCCGCGAAGGTCGAGGGGGCGGATGTCGACCTCGTCTTGCTTTCGGCCGGGGAAATCCCGCGCGAATTGCAGGCCGGGCGCATTCACCTCGGCGTGACCGGCAGCGACCTCGTGCGCGAACGTATTCCCGCATGGCAGGACGTGGTGCGCGAGGTGCAGCCGATGGGCTTCGGCTTTGCCGATCTCATCATCGCGGTGCCGGCCTTCTGGGCCGATGTGAATTCGCTCGACGATCTTGACGCGGCGGCCGCCGATTTCCGCCGCCGCCATGGCCACCGCTTGCGCATCGCCACCAAGTATCACCGGCTGGTGCGCGATTTCCTGCGCGACGCGGGCGTCGCCGATTACCAACTGGTCGACAGCCAGGGCGCAACGGAAGGCACCGTCAAGAACCTGACCGCCGAGGCGATCGCCGACATCACATCGACCGGCGAAACCTTGCGCGCCAATCACCTGAAGATCCTGCAGGGCGCGCTTGTTCACCGCAGCCAAGCGGTGTTGTTCAAGTCGCGCGCGGCGGATTGGTTGGACGGGCGGCGGGACACGCTGGAGGATGTGCTGGAGCGGTTGGACTGACCGGGGCCGGATGCGCGACGCCGGACAGGCGTGGCCAATGACGGAATGCCGCCTGTTTCGAATGCCGGTTCCCAACTCCCGGCGCGGGATAGAGGCCGTGGGGCCGTAGCGCGACAGCCGGCGGCCCGAATGGCGGGGCAGGGCGCAAGGTCGACCTGATACAGGGGCCAAGCTGTTTCATGGGCCGGTGGACCGCTCCCGGTTGGGTCGCCCCACCCCGTCCGGCATGCGCGCGGCTTCCGTCCAACGCCCCCGCATCGGCACGTCCCGTCGTCGCGACCGGGGCCGCCCGGCCGCCACCGGGCACCTTTCGCCAGCCATGGGCCGCTAGGTGCCGGTGCGGTCCAGCTCCGCGCCGATGCCTGCCATCAGCGGCTCGAAGATCGGAAAGCTGGTCATGATCGGCCCGGCATCATCGATCCGTACCGGCGCTTGCGCGGCCATGCCGAGGCACAGGAACGACATCGCGATACGGTGATCGAGGTGGCTGTGGGTCAGCCCGCCGCCCGGCACGCCGCCCGCGCCCATGCCGGTGACAATCCACCAGTCGGGGCCGTCCTCCACCGCGACCCCGTTGGCGCGCAGCCCGCTGGCCATCGCCTCGATCCGGTCGCTTTCCTTGACGCGCAACTCCTTCACGCCGCGCATGATCGTCCGCCCGGTCGCATTGGCCGCGACCACCGACAGGATCGGGTATTCGTCGATCATGCTGGCGGCGCGGGCCGGCGGCACCGCCACCCCCGTCATGCCGGGCGAATACCGCGCGCGCAGGTCGGCCACGGGTTCGCCGCCCTCCTCGCGCATGTTTTCATAGGTCAGGTCGGCGCCCATCTCGCGCAGGGTTTCGAACAGCCCGGCGCGGGTCGGGTTCAGCCCGATCCCCGGCACCAGAATGTTGGAACCCGGCACGATCAGGGCAGCGCAAACCGGGAAAGCGGCAGAGGAGGGATCGCGCGGCACGGCAATGGTCTGCGGCTTGAGGTCCGGCTGCCCGGTCAGGGTGATGACGCGGCCCTCGGCGCTGTCCGCGACCGTGATCTCGGCGCCGAAGCCGGCCAGCATTCGCTCGGTATGGTCGCGGGTCGCCTCGGCCTCGATCACCACGGTCTGGCCCGGCGCGTTGAGCCCGGCCAGCAATACGGCGGATTTCACCTGCGCCGAGGGCACCGGCACCGTGTAACGCACCGGCACCGGGTGCTCCGCCCCCACCAGCGTCATCGGCAGCCGCCCGCCGGCGCGCCCCACCGCCCGGGCCCCGAACAGCGAAAGCGGGTCCGTGACCCGCGCCATGGGCCGCGTGTTGAGGCTGGCATCCCCGCTGAAGGTGACGGCAATGGGCGAGGTCGCCATCGCGCCCATGATCAGCCGCACGCCGGTGCCGGAATTACCGCAGTCGATGACCTGACCCGGTTCGCCAAAGCCACCGACGCCGACGCCATGAACACGCCACGCGCCCTCGCCAAGGCGGTCGATATCGGCCCCGAAAGCCTGCATCGCCTTGGCGGTGTCCAGCACGTCCTGCCCTTCCAGCAGGCCGGTGATCCGGGTTTCGCCCACGGCCATGGCGCCCAGGATCAGCGCCCGGTGCGAGATCGACTTGTCGCCGGGCACATCGGCGGTGCCCGAAAGCGGCCCCGAAGGGTGCGAAGTCATGGGAACGGTGGGGCCGTGGCCGGACATCTGGTGCGTCTCCTCTATCGGGTCGGGATAGGTGATAGCGCTGCGGGGGCAGGGCGTCCACACCCCATCACGCGCGGTCGGCGCCGGGCCGCATCAGGCGCTGACGAACCGCCCATCGGCCCGAACCGCGAACCCGCGCCTGCGCGCATGCGCAATGGCGGTCGGGTGCACCCTCTCGGACGGGTCCTGCCCGATGACCCGACCGCGGCGACACACGAAAATCGCCCCCCATCCGCGCATCGTGCCCACGCTGGGCGCGCCGGGGTCGGTCACGTAGCGGCTGCGCCAGTTGAACGGCAGGGTCAGGCCGCACCGCTCCGCCTCGCCCAGCATCCAGAGCAGGGAAATATTCGACAGCGGGCGTGCCGGGTGCCAATCGCCCAGTTGCCCGCCCACGTCGCCGTGGCTGCCCCGGAACCACATCTGCACGATATCGCCCGGCCGGTCCTCCGGCACCGACCAGAGCACCGGCGCATAGACATCGCGAGTCTCGTCGAGGGCAAGGGCGTGTCGACCATGCACGACGGAGGTGCCAAGCTTGTGGTTGTGAAACGCGTGCGCCTGCGGTGCCAGCCGTTGCAGGAGCGGCCATTGTAGCCCGAGCGCACGCACCGTGTCATAGATGCCCACCAGTTCGATGGACGTGGCCGCATGACACCGAGCGCCGCGAAAGGCCTTGGCCTGCTGGCTGTCGGGCGCGTCCTGGTAGAGGCAGTAGAGCCGTTCCAGCGTGGCGTGATCGACCTGCGCGGGTCGCAAAAGGCCAAGCTTGTCGATCAGCCCGGCAAGCGAGCGCACCGCGTAGGCGCCGCGCGAATAGCCCATCAGGAAGATCTTGTCGCCGGGGCGGTAATTGCGTGCAAGGAACAGGTAGGCGCGCTTGATCTGGCGGTTGATCCCGACCCCGGCGAGCACCTCGACCGAGCGTTTGAGGCCGCGCCACTGGATCCCCGGCTCGTAATAAAGCATCACGTTCGAGGACGGCCCGAGTTCCGACAGCAGCCGGTAGGTCAGGCCAATATTGGTTTCGCAGCCGCGCCGGAGCGAGGACATCGTGCCATCCATCAGGATCACATGGGCGCAGGTGGGCCGGGCCTCCGGCAGGCGCGGCTCGGCGTTCTGGAACCCCCGCCAGAAGGACCATCTGCGCCTAGGTTTCGCCACCGGTCTTCCTGGCCTCCGCTATCATCCGCCACAGCCGGTGCGGCGTGAAGGGCATGTCCGCGACCCTGACGCCCACGGGCCAGAGCGCATCCTGCACCGCGTTGGCCAAAGCCGCCATGGCGCCGATGGTTCCGGCCTCGCCGCAGCCCTTCATGCCGAGCGTGTTGGTCGCGGTCTCGGTCGGCTGCGAGTGGAAATCGAAGAACGGAACATCCTCCGCCCGCGGCATGCCGTAATCCATGAACGTGGCGGTCAGGAGTTGGCCATCCTCGTCATAGACGACCCGCTCGTTCATCACCTGTCCGGCCCCCTGCACCACGCCACCGTGGATCTGGCCCGCGACCAACATCGGGTTCATCAGGTTGCCAAGGTCGTCGACCACCGTGTAGCGGTCGATGACAAGGTCGCCGGTCTCCGGGTCGATCTCCACCTCCGCGATGTGGCAGCCATTGGGGAAGGAGCGCCCGGCATTGCGGATCTCCTTCTCGGCGGTCAGGAGGTCGGCGCGGTCCTCGGCCTCGGCCTTTTCCACCAGCTCCATCAGCCCGATCACGGTGTTGGAGCCGGGGGCGCGGAACACCGCCTCCTCGGGATCGAACCGCGCATCCTCGGCACCGATCGCCTCCTCGGCGAAGGGGCGCAGCCGGTCGAGCAGCACCTCGGAGGTGGCGTGGATCGCCGACCCCTGAACGGTCACGGAGCGCGACCCCCCGGTGCCCCCGCCCTTGGCGATCAGGTCGCTGTCGCCCTGCACGATCTCGATCTGGTCAAGCTCCAGCCCCAGCTTGTCGCGCAGAAGCTGCTTGTAGACCGTTTCATGCCCCTGCCCGTTCGACTGGGTGCCGACATAGACCCTCGCCCCCTTTGCCGTCAGGTCCACCTTCGCGGTCTCCATCGGCGCGCCCAGTATGGCCTCGATGTAGTAACACATCCCCTGTCCGCGCAGCTTGCCCGCCGCTGCACTTTCCGCCCGCCGCGCGGCGAAGCCCGCGACATCGGCCTCCTTCGCGGCGCGGTCCATGGCGCGGGCGAAATCGCCCGAATCGTAAAGCTCCCCGGCGGCGGTGCGGTAGGGCATCTGGCCCGCGTCGATGAAGCTGCGCCGGCGCAACTCCATCGGGTCCAGCCCCAGCACCCGCGCGGCGTGGTCCATGGCGCGTTCCAGAACGTAGATCGCTTCGGGCCGACCGGCGCCGCGATAGGCGTCGACCTGCGTTGTATTGGTGAACACGGCGGTGTTGGTCATCGCCGCCGCCTGCACGTCGTAGACGCCGGGAAAGACGTGGGAAAACAGGCGGCTCTGGATGATCTGCGAAAAGCCGGAGCAATAGGCGCCAAGGTTCGACACAGTGTTCAGGCGGTAACCCGTCAGGCGGTAATCGGCGTCGAAGGCCAGTTCCGCCGTGCAGGTCAGGTCGCGCCCGGCATTGTCCGACAGCATGGATTCGGTGCGGTCCGCCATCCAGCGCACGGGTCGGTCGAGGGTGCGCGCGGCGTATGACAGCAGGAAATGTTCCGGGTAGCGCATGGTCTTCATGCCGAAAGCGCCGCCGACATCGGGCGTGGTGACCTTCACCATGTCGGGGTCGACGCCCAGCCACGCCGCGATCTCGGCCTTCTTGGTCCAGACGCCTTGCCCGTTCTCGCAGACATGCAGGCGGTTGCCCTCCATCTCGGCATAGATCGCGCGCGGCTCAAGGCTGGCGGCCATGATGCGGCTGTCCTCGACCGTCACGTTCACCACGTGCGCGGCGTCGGACAGCGCCGCCTCTGCCGCCGCGCTGTCGCCTGCCGCCCAGCTGTAGCAGACGTTGTCCGGCGCCTCGTCATGGATCGGGGCACCGCCGGGGGCGACGTCGAGTTTCGGCGCGAGATCCCGCGTGTCGAAAAGTATCGCCTCGGCGGCATCGCGCGCGGCACTCTGGCTGTCGGCCACGATGAAGGCCACCGGCTCGCCCACGAAGCGCACCCGCCCCTCGGCCAGGATCGGGCGGCGTGGTGCGGCGGCCTTGCTGCCATCGGCATTGTCGATCACGGTGAAGGGGATGGAATTGGCCAGCCCCGATACGGCCAGGTCCGCCGCCGTGACCACAAGGTGAACACCGGGTATGGCGCGCGCATCGCTGACATCAAGCTCCGTGATCTCGCCATGGGCGACGGGGCTGCGAAACACATGGGCGACGAGCGCGCCCTCCGGCGCCAGATCGTCGACGTAACGCCCGTGCCCGGTGAGGAACCGCTCGTCCTCCACCCGTGTCACCGATTGGCTGCTTCCGAATTTCATGCGCGCGCTCCTGTTTCTCTGCCCGGTCCATAGGTATCAAGCCCGCCAGCCCTGTCCAGCCCACGCGATTTCACCCCGAATCCCGTCTCCGTGGCCTTGGCCTTTGGACATGAAGCGGATAAGTCACGCGAAGATGACCAAGAGGGGACATGGGGCGCATGGAAAAGAGTTTTGACGCCGCCGAGGCCGAACCGAGGATCCTTGAAAAATGGGACGCGGCGAACGCCTTTGCCGCCGGGGCCAACGCGAAACCGGGGGCCGCGCCCTTCTGCATCATGATCCCGCCGCCCAACGTCACCGGCAGCCTGCACATGGGCCACGCCTTCAACAACACGTTGCAGGATATCCTCGTGCGCTGGCACCGGATGCGGGGCTTCGACACGTTGTGGCAGCCGGGCACCGACCATGCCGGCATCGCCACGCAGATGGTGACCGAACGGGAAATGGCGGCCAATGGCGAACCCACCCGGCAGGAAATGGGGCGCGAGGCCTTCCTCGACCGCGTCTGGCAGCAGAAGGTCAAGTCGCGCGGCACCATCATCGGGCAGTTGAAGCGCCTCGGCGCCTCCTGCGACTGGTCGCGCGAGGCGTTCACCATGGGCGGCGCCAAGGGCGACCCCGAGGCCGGGACCGGGCCAAATTTCCACGATGCGGTGATCCGCGTCTTCGTGGAGATGTACAACAAGGGCTACATCTATCGCGGCAAGCGGCTGGTGAACTGGGATCCGCATTTCGAGACGGCAATCTCCGATCTGGAGGTCGAGCAGGTCGAGGTCGACGGCAAGATGTGGCGCCTTCGCTACACGCTGGACGGGGGCGAGACCTACGCCCATCCCATCGAGTTCGACGAGGAAGGCAACCCGACGGACTGGGAAACGCGCGATTACCTGACCGTCGCAACCACCCGCCCCGAAACCATGTTGGGGGACACCGGCGTCGCGGTCCACCCTGAGGACCGGCGTTACGCGCACCTGATCGGCAAGACGGTGACACTGCCCATTTGCGGCCGCTCCATCCCCATCGTGGCCGACGACTACGCCGACCCGGACAAGGGCACCGGCGCGGTCAAGATCACGCCGGCCCACGATTTCAACGACTGGGAGGTCGGGCAGCGCACCGGCCTGCGGGCGATCAACGTCATGACCACCCGCGCGGCGATGGCCCTGCGCGACAATCCCGATTTCGCGGAAGGCTGCCCGGCGGAGATGCTGGGCCGCGCCATCGAACGCTACGACGGGCTGGACCGCTACGAAGCGCGCGACGCCATCATCACCGAGGCGCGCGACAATGGCTGGCTCGACGGGATCGACGAGGACCGGCACATGGTGCCGCATGGCGACCGGTCGAAGGTCGCCATCGAACCCTACCTGACCGACCAGTGGTTTGTGGATGCCGAGAAGATCGTCGGCCCGGCGCTCGACGCGGTGCGCAAGGGCATGGCGGCGCACGAGGCGGGGGCGTTCGACGAAACGGCGGGCTATACCCGCATCCTGCCGGAACGCGACGCCAAGACCTATTACCACTGGCTGGAGAATATCGAGCCGTGGTGTATCTCGCGCCAGCTCTGGTGGGGGCACCAGATCCCGGTGTGGTTCGATCAGGAAGGAAATGAATTCTGTGCGCCGGATGAGGCTGAGGCGATAGAAATTGCCAAAGCGTTCTACGCGAAGAAGGATCCTGATCAAGAAATCGAGGTTAAGGTTCAGAACCTAGGTGAGCAGTCGCTTAGCCCTGACGAAGCAGGGCGAAAAGTTGAAGCTTTAGCCACCGTCGAAAGTGGATGGGTGGCTGATCGGGAGCACGGCATTCCGGGAACTCTTTACGTTGAGTTGCGCCGCGACCCCGACGTCCTCGACACCTGGTTTTCCTCCGGCCTCTGGCCCATCGGCACGCTCGGCTGGCCCGAGGACACGCCGGAACTGGACCGCTATTTCCCCACCTCCACCCTGATCACCGGCTTCGACATCATCTTTTTCTGGGTCGCCCGGATGATGATGATGCAGCTTGCCGTGGTGGGCGAAACGCCGTTCCACACGGTCTATGTCCATGCCCTCGTGCGCGACGAGAAGGGCAAGAAGATGTCCAAGTCGCTGGGCAACGTGCTCGACCCGCTGGAACTGATCGAGGACTACGGCGCCGACGCGGTGCGTTTCACGCTGGCCTCCATGGCCGCCATGGGGCGCGACCTGAAACTCTCGACCAGCCGCATCGCGGGCTACCGCAATTTCGGCACCAAGATCTGGAACGCCGCCCGCTTTGCCGAAATGAACGAGTGCAAGCCGGTGCCGGGCTTCGACCCGGCGGGCGTCACGCAAACCGTCAACCGCTGGATCGTGGGCGAGATCGCGCGCGCCCGCGTCGCCCATGATGCCGCCCTCGACGCCTACCGCTTCAACGACGCGGCGAACGGGCTTTACGCCACCGTCTGGGGCAAGGTCTGCGACTGGTATCTCGAATTCGCCAAGCCGTTATTCGCCTCCGGCGACGCGGCGGTCATCACTGAGACCCGCGCCACCATGGCATGGGTGATCGACCAGTGCCTCATCCTTCTGCATCCCGTCATGCCCTTCGTGACCGAGGAGTTGTGGGGCCAGATCGCGGCGCGCGACACGCTGCTGGTGCATGCCGACTGGCCCACCTACGGCGAGGATCTGATCGACCCGGAGGCCGACCGCGAAATGACATGGGTGATCGGGCTGATCGAGGAAATCCGCTCGGTCCGCGCGCAGATGCACGTGCCCGCCGGGCTGAAAGTGCCGCTGTTGCAGGCGGAACTGGATGACCGGGGGCAGGCCGCGTGGGACCGCAACGAGGCGATGATCCTGCGGCTGGCCCGCGTCGTGGCCGTCGAACGCGTCGATGCGCTGCCCAAGGGGGCCGTCACCATCGCGGTCGAGGGCGCGGTGTTCGGCCTGCCGATTGCCGACATCATCGACGTGGCGGAGGAAAAGGCGCGGCTGGAAAAGGTGCTGGGCAAGCTGGCCAAGGAGTTGGGCGGCCTGCGCGGGCGGTTGAACAACCCGAAATTCGTCGAAAGTGCGCCCGAGGACGTGGTCGAGGAAACCCGCGAAAACCTTGCCGCGCGCGAAGAGGAAGAGGCCAAGATCAAGGACGCCCTTGCGCGTCTGGCCGAAATCGGCTGACTTTCAGGAACTGACCCCGCCGGGAGGGAACGATGCAGAAGAAGAAAACGGTAGAATCGGCAGATCTGACCGAAGTCGAACGTCTTTTTCTGCGTGTGAACGCCGCGGTCGACAGGAGCCAGTACGAACTGGCCCGGGGGCTTCTCCACAAGATGCTGGAGATAGACCCGGACCTGCCGCACGCACATTTTCACCTTGGCCTGATCGCGTTGGAGGCCGACGACCCGGAAACAGCGCTGCCGCATTTTCTGAAAGCGCGCGCGTTGTCGCCGAAACGGCCCGAGATCTGGGCGCGGATCATGGATGCCCATCTTGCCATGGGCGACAGTGCGGCCGCGAAGACCCTTTTCGCGGAGGCGCGGGCTGCGGGCTTGCCGCAAGCCTCGCTGCGGCTTCTCGCCGCCAAGGGGCGGGGTGGCAACAAGACCGGTATCGTCGAGCTTGGTGCGATACGGCCACAGGACTTCGCGCGCGTGGTGCATCTGCACGACACCCGGCAGTTCCAAGAGGCACGCCAGATGGCGCGACAGTTGCTATCGCAGGACGCCAATGCGGCACCGGTTCTGGCCGTGCTGGCCTCCTGCGAGGCGAAATTCAGGCGCCTCAAGGCCAGTGAACAGGCCTACCGAAAGGCGTTGGAGGTCGACCCGATCTACCCCGAGGCGCATATCCAGTTCGGCCGCTTCCTTGCCGAGTTGAACCGCATGGAAGAGGCAATCCCGGTTCTGGAACGCGCCGTCGAGCTTGTCCCGCTATCCGGCCCTGCCCGAAAAGCGCTTGGCAGCGTGTTGATATCGAAGAAGTATTATCAACAGGCGTTCAACCATCTTTCGAAGGCGCGTGCCCTGATGCCGATGGATGCCCACCACGCGATCAACCTGTGCGACTCGGCGCTGCAGACCAAGAACCGCGATATCGCCCTGCAAGTCACCACTGAAGCGCTTGCCGTGCATCCCGAAAATCCGCGGCTCTTGATAAGCCATGCCGCGGCCCTGAAAGAGTTCGACCGCGAACCTGATGCGATTCCGGTTATCGAACGGGCAATCGAGATCGACCCTGCATATGGCTACGCGTGGTCCCAACTTGGCAATTCCTTGCAGAACATCGGCGAATTCGACAAGGCGCGCGAGGCCCTTCAACGCGGGCTGGAGCGCAACCCGACCAGTGGCAGCCTGTTCCTGCTTTACGCGCGCGGGCAGAAGGTCAAGCCCGGCGATCCCCGGGTCGAACGGATGGGGCGCGAACTCGACGCCGGAAACGTGGCCGAGGCGGACCGTGTCGACGCGGCCTTCGGCATGTCGAAGGCGGCGGAGGATCTTGGCAGGGACCGGGACATGTTCCGCTATGCCAAGATGGCCAATGACCTGATGCTGACGCAACTCCCGCCGGCGGCGCCCCGGTCGGCACTGCTGCGTTTCGACCAGTGCCGGGATGCCGTCGAGACGGGAATCGAACCTGCTACCGTGGAGACGCCCGACGACCAGACGATTCCGATTTTCGTCACCGGGCTTCCCCGCTCCGGCACGACATTGGTTGAATCGATCGTTGCCAGTCACTCCAAGGTCGCCGCGGGCGGCGAACTTGGCCTGTTCACGCAAGCATGCGCTGAACCTCTGTCGCTTTTCGCAACGACTGGAAAACCCATGACCGGCGACGCCCTGCGGTTGATCGGGCAGGACGTCGCGGCGGACTACGCCTCCCATGGCGCGGGCGAACCGTTCGTGACCGACAAGGCGATCATGTCCTCCACGCTGGCGGGGTTGGCGCCGCACATGTTTCCCGGCAGCAAGATGATCGTGGTGACCCGCGATCCCCGTGACAATTGCCTGTCGATGTACAAGAACCGGTTTTTTGACGAAAGCTACAGGTATACCTGTGACCTTGAAGCGCTTGGCGAATTCTACCTGGAGTTCCTGAAAACGCTGGACTATTGGCGCAGCGCGCATCCCGGGTTGATCACGGAGATCCGGTATGACGATCTGGTCGCCGATCCCGAAACCCAGACCCGGGCCTTGATCGAGGCCTGCGGGTTGGAATGGGAGGATGCGTGCCTCGATTTCCACAAGACAAGCCGCAAGGTCAACACGCTCAGCGTCTATCAGGTGCGCCAACCGATAAATGCCGCATCGAAGGGGGCATGGCAGCGATACGAGGACGAACTGCAACCGCTCATCAAGGTCTTGCGCGACGGTGGCGCGATCGAATGATGAAAATTCGACTTGCCCCCGGGGTCGATTCAAGGGGACTGATGCCGTCATGACCGGACCTCGATACACCAGCCTTGTGCAAAGCCTGCCCGCCGCCGTGCCCTTCGTCGGCCCCGAAACGCAGGAGCGGGAGCGCGGCAGCGTCTTCCGCGCCCGGCTCGGCGCGAATGAAAGCGTCTTTGGTCCATCGCCCCGCGCTATCGAGGCAATGGCCGAGGCCGCCCGCGAGGCGTGGAAATACGGCGACGCGCAATCGCATGACCTGCGCGCGGCGCTCGCCGCGCATCACGGCATCGGGATGGAGAACATCATCGTGGGCGAAGGCATCGACGGCCTGCTCGGTTACCTCGTGCGGATGCTGGTCGCGCCGGGCGATCCGGTGGTAACCTCGGACGGTGCCTATCCGACCTTCAACTACCATGTCGCGGGCTTCGGCGGCGCGCTGCACAAGGTGCCCTTTGCGCGCGACCACGAGGATCCGCAGGCCCTGATCGCCGAGGCGCACAAGCTCGGTGCGAAAATGGTCTACCTGTCCAACCCCGACAACCCGATGGGCAGCTGGCACGAGGCCGCGACCGTGCAGCACATGATCGACGCGGTGCCCGAGGGCTGCCTGCTGGTGCTGGACGAGGCCTATTGCGACACCGCGCCCGACGGCGCCTTGCCGCCGCTCGTCCCGGCCGATCCGCGCGTCATCCGCATGCGCACCTTTTCCAAGGCCTACGGGCTGGCGGGGATGCGGGTGGGCTACGCGATCGGCGCGGCCGGGCTGATCACCGCTTTCAACAAGATCCGTAACCATTTCGGCATGTGCCGGGTGTCGCAGGCCGCCGCGCTCGCCGCGCTGCGTGATCAGGATTACCTGCGCGCCACGGTGGGCCGGATCGCCGCCGCGCGCGACGAGATCGGGCGCATCGCGCGCGAAAACGGGCTGGTGCCGCTGCCTTCGGCCACGAATTTCGTGACCATTGATTGCGGCAAGGACGGCGATTTCGCGCGCGCCGTGCTGAAAGGGCTGGTGGCGCGGGGCGTCTTCGTGCGCATGCCCTTCACCGCGCCGCAGGACCGCTGCATCAGGGTGTCCTGCGGGCGAGCGGAAGACTTGGCAGCTTTCGCCAAGGCGCTGCCGGGCGCGCTTGCCGACGCGCGAGGCTGAGTCGAGCGATCGACAACGGTACGGCCCAACAGGATTCTCCGGAGAATCCTGTTGGGAGAAGAATTTTCGGGAAAATCCTTCTACCCGCGCGCGATGGCTTTCGCCGCGGCCTCCAGGCCACCGGGTGCATGCGGCACCTCCAGCGCCAGCATCCCCGCTTCGATCGCGCCCAGCACCCCCAGCACCATGTGCGTGTTCACGTGGCCCATGTGGCCGATGCGAAAGACACCCGGTGCCTCGTCCTCCGGCGCGCCGAGCGGAATGCCTAGGGTAATGCCCGCCTGATCCTCCAGCCAGCCGCGCAGCCGGGTGCCCGCGTCACCCGGCAGACGCACCGTCGTCACCGCGTGGCTGCGCGCGCCCGGGTCGGCGATGTTGAGCGCGATCCCCGTTCCCGCGCCCCAAGCCTCCACCGCCGCCCAGATGGCGCGTGCCAGAACCGCGTGCCGGTGCCAGACGGCCTCCAGCCCCTCCTCTTGCAGGATCATGTCGAGCGCCTCGCGCAGGCCAAAGAGATGATGGGTCGGCGCGGTCCCGCCGAAATGCTGGTAATAGCGTTCCGGCGCCGCACGCGGGCGCCAGTCCCAGTAGGGGGTGACGAGGTCGGCGTTTTCACGCGCCGCCGCGGCCTTTGGTCCGAAGAAAACGAAGCCCAGCCCCGGCGGCACCATCAGCCCCTTCTGGCTGCCGGTCACCATCAGGTCGACGCCCCAATCGTCCATGTGGAATTCATCGACGGCGAGGCAGGCGATGTTGTCGGAGAACAGAAGCGCCGGATGCCCGGTTTCGTCCAGCACCCGCCGCAGGCCGTGGATGTCGTTCCTGACCGAGGAGGCCGTATCCACCTGCACCGCGAGAACCGCCTTGATCCGGTGGCCGGTATCGGCGCGCAGTGCCGCGGCGACGCGGTCGAGATCCACGGCGGACCGGTAGCCGAAATCGATCACGTCGGTCGCTATCCCCAGCCCGCGCGCCGTTTCGCCCCAGCCTTGCGCGAACCGCCCGGTGCCAAGCACCAGCACCCGGTCGCCCCGGGACATCGTGTTGCACAGCGCGGCCTCCCACACGCCGTGGCCGTTCGCGATGTAGATCGCCACGTCATGGGCCGTGCGCGCCACCCGCTTGAGATCGGCCACGATAGTTGCCGTCATGTCGATCAGCGCACCGGTATAGATGTTCGGCGCGGGCCGGTGCATGGCCTGCAGGACGCGGTCGGGCATGACCGAAGGACCGGGAATCGCGAGGTATTGGCGGCCATTGGCAAGGCTCATGGCAAGGATCCTTTTTCAGACGGGATGGCAAATCGGTAGACGCGCCGCGCGGCCGGGTCAATCGCGGTAATAGCGCCGGGCAAGGCGGCGCGGGTCGGCCCCCAGACGGTAGCGGCAGAGCGTGGCAAGGTTGCGCCTGCCGCGGCGCAACCAGCCCTCGGTCTCGTAGCGCGCGGGCGAGGTGCGCGCCTCTGCCGGCAGTTCGACCAGGCGGCCGTTGAGGGCGCGGGCCATGGCCACGTCCTCCATCAGCGGCTGGTCGGGGTAGCCACCCGTCGCATCGTAAAGGGCGCGCGGGATCAACAGCCCCTGGTCGCCATAGGGCAGGCCAAGGACGCGCGCCCGCCAGTTGGCCCAGCCCGCGACGATCCGTGCCGCCCGCGCCTCGCTGCGGAAGGCGAGGCGGAAATACCCGGCCTTGTCCGGCGCTTGGTTCAAGTGATCCAGCACCGCGTCGGACCAGCCCGGCGCCAGATGGGTGTCGGCATGCAGGAACAGCAGCCAGGGCGCTTGCGCGGCGTGTGCCCCGCGCGACAATTGCCCACCCCGGCCCGCCGGGCCGCTGACCCAGACCGCCCCGAGGGCCCGCGCGGCGGCTGCCGTCTCATCGCCCGAGCCGCCGTCGCTGATCACAAGCTCGCGCACCAGCCCGCGCGCCACGCCCTCCAGCAGCGCCTCGGTCGTCGCGGGCAGGGCCGGGGCGGCGCCCAGCGTCGGGATCACGATGGACAGCGGGGCTTGCATCACGGAGTCCCATGGTCGAGCACATCTATGGGGCCTATATGGCGAAAGACACGCGAAAGGAATGACGATGACCGCAGAAGAGGCACCCAACCGCACCGTCCTGCGCCTATCGGGTGGGGACCGGGCGCATTTCCTGCACGGGCTGGTGACCAACGACGCGCGGCCGGGCCAGCTGGTCTATTCCGCGCTGCTCAGCCCGCAGGGCAAGTTTCTGGCCGATTTCTTCCTGCTCGACCGGGGCGAGGATATCCTGCTCGACGTGTCGGGCGACCTTGCGCCCGACCTCTATCGCCGGCTTGCCATGTACAAGCTGCGCGCCGATGTCACGATCGAGGACAGCGGCCTGCCCGTGGCCCGCGGCCTCGGGGCGCCGCCCGAAGGCGCCTGCCCGGACCCGCGCGACGCGGCGCTTGGCTGGCGTGGCTACGGCATGGCGGGTGGCGATCCTCAGGTTGACTGGGACGCGATCCGCGTGGATCGCTGCATCCCGGAGACCGGTATCGAACTGATCCCCGACGACAGCTACATCCTTGAGGCCGGGTTCGACCGGCTGAACGGTGTCGATCATCGCAAGGGCTGTTACGTCGGGCAGGAGGTAACAGCGCGCATGAACCACAAGACGGTGCTGCGCAAGGGGCTTGTCACGGTCACGGTCGCGGGCAGTGCGCCCGTCGGCACGCCGATCACCGCCGATGGCAAACCGGCGGGCACGCTCTTCACGCAGTCGGGAGGGCAGGGCATCGCCTACCTGCGGTTCGACCGCGCCAAGGGCGACATGACGGCGGGCGACGCGGTGGTGAACTGGCCCGGGGACGGGGCGGCAGGCGAGGCGCCCTGACCCTTCCGGCCCGGCGCCCCTGACGGTGGATCACTCCGCCGCGTCGAGCTTGTCCTGCGTGCGCAACTCGAAATCCGAGGCATCGTGGCGTTCGCGCAGTTGCCCCGCGGGATCGCCCGAGGGACGGTTCACCATTTTCCCACGTTGCACCGCCGGGCGGGCGTCGATGCGCTTGGCCCAGTCGACGACATGCTCGTATTCGTGCACCGACAGGAATTCGCCTGCATCGTATTGCCGGCCGAGGGCGAGGTTGCCATACCACGGCCAGATCGCCATGTCGGCGATGGAATAGGCCCCGCCGGCCATCCATTCGTGATTGGCGAGGTGGCGGTCGAGGACATCAAGCTGGCGCTTTGCCTCCATCGCGAATCGGTTGATCGGGTATTCCATCTTCTCGGGCGCGTAGGCGTAGAAGTGGCCGAAACCACCGCCCAGATAGGGCGCGCTGCCCATCTGCCACATCAGCCAATTGATCACCTCGGTCCGTGCCGGCCCGGCGGCGGGCAGGAAGGCGTCGAACCTCTCGGCCAGGTGCATCAGGATGGCGCCCGATTCGAACACGTTCACCGGTTCCGGTCCGGAACGATCCACGAGCGCCGGGATCTTGGAATTGGGGTTCACCTCCGTAAAGCCCGAGCCGAACTGCTCGCCCTCGCCGATATTGATCAGCCACGCGTCGTATTCGGCGTCATACCCCGCGGCCAGCAACTCCTCGAACATCACGGTGACTTTCACGCCGTTGGGCGTGGCCAGCGAGTAAAGCTGGAACGGGTGCTTGCCGACCGGCAGCGGCTTGTCATGGGTCGGCCCGGCAATGGGCCGGTTGGTGGAGGCGAAGGTGCCGCCGCTTTCACTGTCCCAGGTCCAGACCCTGGGCGGTACATAGGGGGTCTGATCGGTCATGTCTGTCCCTTTCGGCAATGTCGCAATGTCGCTGTCGCAAGGAACATAGAACCTGCGGCGCGGCGGCGAAAGGGCGCGCGCGCCCTGCGCGGGTGCACAGGCGGCCTGCGCCGGAAGGCGCCGTTTTCGCTGCGCGGGCAGGCGGGCCTTGCCTGTTGGCGACCGGCGGGGGATGATCGCCCGGGACGCTTGGTGAAAAGAGGCGGTGATGCAGGCAGGGCGAATTGCAAGCGCGTTGATCGTGACAATGGCGGTTCTGGCTGGCTGTTCTGACACGTTGCGGATGCAGGCGGCCAGCGTGGCGCGGCTGGACGATGGCACCGAATGGGTGATGACCGGCACTATCCTTGTCGATTTCGAACTGTCCAGCATGACGCGCCTGTCGGGCAGCGGGCTGGCCTGCGAGATGCCGATGGTCCTGCGCGTGGATCGCGCGGGCGCAGGCCGGATGACCTGCCGCGACGATACCGGTGCCGAGGTCTATGCCGAGGATCACATCATTCCGGCCGGGGTCTACGGCACCTCGGTGCGCGGAACTTTCGTGGACCGGATCGACACGGTGCAGGGGCCGGGGCAAATGGCGTTCGGATGGGGCAGTTATGCTGACCCGGATATCCTTCGGACGCTGCTTGAGTAGCGCCTGCCAACAAAATCCTTGCCAAATGCAGGCCGACCCGTCATACACCGCCTTGCGACTGTCACCGCTATTCGACCCACTGTCTCCTCTACCAAGGCCTCAGTCTCGATCTGCTACCACTGACGCCAAACCGCCGCATACTGCGGGCGGGCCTACCAAAGGAGACACACAGATGGCCAACGGCACTGTGAAATGGTTCAACACCACCAAAGGCTTCGGCTTCATCGCACCTGACGAGGGCGGCAAGGACGTGTTCGTCCACATCTCTGCTGTCGAGCGCTCTGGCCTGACCGGCCTCGCCGACAACCAAAAGGTGACCTACGATCTCGAAGCCGGCCGCGACGGCCGCGAGAGCGCGGTCAACCTCGCAGCGGTCTGAACCGCCCCGGGCCATTGGCCTGTCGGAATGTCAAGGCGCGACCGGATCACCGGCCGCGCCTTTTGCGTTTCATGGCCTGCCTCTGCCCGGTCGCTTCACGCCGCATCACACCCGCGTGCCCCCCGCTATCCCCGGCCGCCGCTTGCGGCTAGACCGGCGGAAAGAGGAGACACGCCATGCCCGCCATTGTTCTTCTGGCCGCCGCCATCCTGATGGCCCTGATCTGGGCCACCGACCTGACCGCCACGCTTGGGGCCCATCCATGGTGGTCCGGCAAGGTGGTGTGGATCGGCGCACCGGTCGGCCTTGCGCTTGCATGGGCCCTGACGATGCGCTTCGGCGCGGGGCTGCGGTCGGCCCTGTTCCTGTTGGCCTTGGGCCTTGCCGGCAGCGCGGCGTATTTCGGCAAGGTGGTCTTCGTGACCTCCTTCGCCGGGAACACCCTTGCAGGCCAGTTCTGGTTCTTCGGCTGGATCGCCAGCATGGCCGCGCTCGCGGGGCTGCTCGCCAACGTCTTCGCGCGCCTGTATGGATGGATCCGCGCGCGCCAGCCGGAGGCATAGCGCACTTGCATCTTGCCGCGCGGATTGCCATTTATTGACAAAGTCAATTGAAAGCGAGCAAAGCGAGCCCTGCCATGTCCGATACCGTCAAGCTTACCTGTCTTGCCTGTTCCGCCGCCAATCGCGTGCCGGTGGCGAAACTTTCCGCCAGTCCGAAATGCGGGGTGTGCGGGGCCAAGCTGTCGGATGGCAAGGTTGCCACGTTGGACCCCGCGACGCTTGCCAAGGCGGTGAAGACCGACCAGTTGCCGCTGCTGGTGGATTTCTGGGCGCCGTGGTGTGGCCCCTGCCGGATGATGGCCCCGCAATTCGAACAGGTGGCACGCGACCTTGCCCCGCGGGCGCGCCTTGCCAAGATCAACACGCAGGATTTTCCGCAAGTCAGCCAGAAATTCGGCATTCGCGGTATCCCGCTTCTGATCCTGTTCCAGAATGGGCGCGAGATCGGTCGCCTGACCGGTGCTCGCCCGGCCGCGGAAATCGCTGCCTTCGTGCGTGAGACGGCCAACACACCGGCCTGACGCTCAAGCGGTTTCGCCCCCCTCAGGCGGCACCGGGCGGGGCGCGCCCGACTCGTCGATGGCGACGAAGGTGAACACGGCCTCCGTCACCTTCTCGCGCGCCCCGATGGTGCCGCGCCGCACCCAGGCTTCCACCTCGATCGCCATGGAGCTGCGCCCGACCCGCCCGATCCGGGTGTAGACGCAGAGCACATCGCCCACCAGCACCGGCCGGATGAACTTCATCGCGTCGACCGCCACCGTCGTGCAGCGCCCATGTGACCGTTCGCGCGCAAGGATTCCGCAGGCCATGTCCATCTGGCTGAGCACCCAACCGCCGAAGATATCGCCATTGCCGTTCACATCAGCCGGCATCGCGACTGTGCGCAGCGTCAACTCGCCGCGCGGTTCGATCTTGTTGGTCATCGGCTCCCCCTGTCTGTCGGCCTGCGCCATGCTGCCCCGCGCGGCGCGGATAGACAAGGCTGGCACGCCGGGTGGATGGCCTTTACCCTGCGCGGCAGATTCAAGGAATTGGAGTCACGATGCGCGCCATTCTCGCGCTTCTCGCCTGCTTGCTGGCCGCCCCGGCCGCAACCGCCCAGAGCCGGGCGGAAACGCAGCTTGTCCATGCATGGCTGGCCGAGATGAACCCGCGATCCATCGCGCGGGGCGAGGAAGTGTGCGGCTTCGTCCTGCGCGCGCCCTCCGGCGATCTCAGGATCGGCAAACCTGGCTGGGGCGGGGCGGTTTCCTGCACGATGGGGCAGGTGCCGGCGGGGCATGTCGTCGTCTCGTCTTGGCACACGCATGGCGCCGCGATGCCGGGATATGACGGCGAGGTGCCATCAACCCTCGACGTGGAAACCGACATGGAAAACGGGCGCAACGGCTGGGTGGCCACGCCGGGCGGGCGGCTTTGGTTCATCAACGGGGAGACCGGGTTGATCTATCAGGTCTGCGGTCGCGGCTGCCTGCCTGCCGACCCCGGTTTCGTTCCCGAACAATACGGCCCCGTCGCCGAAAGCTTCAGCCTCGGGGCGTTGCGCCGACGCTTTGCCGCGAATCTCGGCCTCGGGCGGCAGTAGGGGCGGGGCCGAAGCCCCGCGCCCCGGGGCAGGATCATTCCGCCGCGTCGAGATAGTCTTCCAGCGGCGGACATGTGCAGACGAGGTGCCGGTCGCCGTAGACGTTGTCCACCCGGCCCACCGGTGGCCAATACTTGTCGACCCGGAAGCTGGCAGGCGGGAAACAGCCCTGTTCACGGCTGTAGGGCCGGTCCCAGTCCCCGATAAGGGCGGTCACCGTGTGCGGCGCGTGCTTGAGCGGGTTGTTCTCGGCATCCATTTCCCCGCGCTCGATCGCGGCGATTTCGGCACGGATCGACAGCATCGCGGTCACGAACCGGTCAAGCTCCGCCTTGGTTTCGCTTTCCGTCGGTTCCACCATCAGCGTGCCGGCCACCGGCCAGCTCATCGTCGGCGCGTGAAAGCCATTGTCCATCAGCCGCTTGGCGATGTCGTCCACGGTGACGCCGGCACTGTCGGCGAAGGGGCGGGTATCGAGGATGCATTCATGCGCGATGCGCCCGGTCTTGCCCTTGAAGAGCACGTCATACGCGCCCTCCAGCCGCTTGGCGATATAATTGGCGTTGAGGATCGCCACCTTGGTGGCCTGCGTCAGCCCCTCACCGCCCATCATCAGGATATAGGCCCAGGAAATCGGCAGGATCGAGGCCGAGCCCATGGCCGTCGCAGCCACCGGGCCTTCCTGCCCCTCGGCCAGCGGGTCACCGGGCAGGTAGGGTTCCAAGTGCGCCTTGACGCCGATTGGCCCCATGCCCGGCCCGCCGCCGCCGTGCGGGATGCAGAAGGTCTTGTGCAGGTTGAGGTGGCTGACATCGCCGCCAAGATCGCCGGGCCGCATCAGGCCCACCATCGCGTTCAGGTTCGCCCCGTCGATATAGACCTGCCCGCCGTGGTCATGGGTGATCTGGCAGACCTCTTTCACCGTCTCCTCGAACACGCCGTGGGTGGAAGGGTAGGTGATCATGCAGGCGGCCAGCTTGTCGCCCGCCGCCGCCGCCTTCTCGCGGAAATCGTCAAGGTCGATATCCCCATTCTCGGCCGATTTCACGACCACCACGTCCATGTCGCACATGTGGGCGGAGGCCGGGTTGGTGCCATGCGCCGACATCGGGATCAGGCAGACATCGCGTTCCGTGTCGCCATTGGCCCGGTGATAGGCCTGGATGGTCAGAAGCCCCGCGTATTCGCCCTGCGCGCCGGAATTGGGTTGCAGGCTCATCGCGTCGTAGCCGGTGATCTCGCACAGTTTCGCGCTGAGGTCCGTGGCCAAGTCAGCGTAGCCCTCGGCCTGCTCTGCGGGGGCGAAAGGGTGCATGTTGGAAAACTCGGGCCAGCTGATCGGCATCATCTCGGCCGCGGCGTTCAGCTTCATGGTGCAGGAGCCAAGCGGGATCATCGCCCGGTCGAGCGCGAGGTCGCGGTCGGCCAGCCGCCGCATGTAGCGCATCATTTCCGTTTCCGCCCGGTTGAGGTGGAAGATCGGATGGGTCAGGTAGGCCGATTGCCGCATCAGCGCGTCGGGGATGCGGTATTCCTCGGTCAGGCCGGCCTTGCGGTCATGGATGCCGAAAGCCTGCCACAACCGTTCGATCGTCTCGGGCCGCGTGGTCTCGTCGAGCGATACCCCGATACGGTCCTCGCCGATGCGGCGCAGGTTGATCCGCAGGCGCCGCGCCTCTTCGATGATCGCGCCTTGCAGCGGGCCGACATTGACGGTGATCGTGTCGAAGAAGGCGTCCGGGTCCACCGTGAACCCCCTCTCCTCCAGCCCGCGGGCCACGCGCACCGTCTTGCGGTGGATGCGCTGCGCGATTGCCTTCAGCCCCTCCGGCCCATGGAACACGGCGTAGAAACTGGCGATATTGGCCAGAAGCGCCTGCGCGGTGCAGACGTTCGAGGTGGCCTTCTCTCGACGGATATGCTGTTCGCGGGTCTGCAGCGACAGGCGGTAGGCGGTGTTGCCCTGCGCGTCGATGGACACGCCCACGATGCGGCCGGGCATGTTGCGCTTGTAGGCGTCCTTGCACGCCATGTAGGCCGCCGACGGCCCGCCATAGCCCATGGGCACGCCGAACCTCTGGGTCGATCCGACGGCGATATCGGCCCCCATGGCGCCCGGTTCCTTCAGGATGGTCAGCGCAAGCGGGTCGGCGATGACGATGCCGATGGCCTTGTGATCGTGCAGGCGGGCGATTTCACCCGTGAAATCGCGCACATGGCCAAAGGTGCCGGGATACTGGAAGATCGCGCCGAAGACGGCCTCCGGGTCAAGGTCGTCGGGGTCGCCCACGATCACCTCGATGCCCAAAGGCGCGGCGCGCGTTTTCATGACGGCGATGTTCTGCGGGTGGCAGTTCTCATCGACGAAGAACCCCTTGGCCTTTGACTTCGCCACGCGCCCGGCCATGGTCATAGCTTCGGCCGCGGCACTCGCCTCGTCCAGCAGCGAGGCATTGGCGATTTCCAGCCCCGTCAGGTCCGTCACCATGGTCTGGTAATTCAGGAGCGCCTCAAGCCGGCCTTGGGATATCTCCGGCTGGTAGGGCGTGTAGGCGGTATACCATGCCGGGTTTTCCAGCACGTTGCGCTGGATCGCGGGCGGGCAGACCGTGCCGTAGAAGCCCTGCCCGATCATCGAACTGTAGACCTTGTTCTTCTTGGCGACCTGCCGCAGATACCACAGCAATTCCCGTTCCGATTTCGGCTTGCCGAAATCCAGCGGCGTGTCCTGGCGCAGCGACGCGGGCAGGGTCTGGTCGATCAACTCGTCGAGGTCCTTCACCCCGAGGGTTTCGAACATCTGCGCCATTTCCGTCGGCGACGGGCCGATATGGCGGCGGTTGGCGAAATCGTAGGGTTTGTAATCCGTGGGGGTGAAGGCCATCGCGTCTCTCCTCAGCCGATCAACTCGTTGTAGGCGTCCTCGTCCATGTAGTCGTCCATCTGCGACGGGTCGGACGCCTTCACCTTGAAGAACCACGCCTCGCCCAGCGGATCCTCGTTGACGAGGCCGGGATTGTCGGCGAGCGCATCGTTCACCTCCACGATCTCGCCGTCGATCGGCGCCATGATATCGGACGCGGCCTTGACCGATTCGATCACCACGATCTCGTCATCCTTGGCCACCGTCGTGCCCGCCTCGGGCAGTTCGACGAAGACGACATCGCCCAGTTGCGTCGCGGCATGTTCGGTGATGCCCACGGTCACGGTGTCGCCCTCGGCGCGCAGCCATTCATGTTCCTCGGTGTATTTCATGGATCTCTCCCTGTCTTGGATCAGCGTTTGTAGGTGGGTTTGTAAAAGGGCAGGCCGGTCTGTGCGCCGGGCAGGCGCTTGCCGCGAACCTCGCCATACAGCGTTGCGTCCGGCGCGACGGCGCTGTCAACAAGCCCCATGGCGATTGGCGCGCCGATGCTGGGGCCGAACCCGCCGGAGGTAACAAGGCCCACCTGCGCGCCGCCCTCGGGTGCGTCGAAAAGGGGCACGCCCGCGCGCATCGGCGCGCGGCCCTCGGGGCGCAGGCCGACACGACGGCGCGGTGCACCGGTATCCATTTCCGTCAAGATGCGGTCCGCGCCGGGAAAACCGCCCTCCCGCGCGCCACCCTTGCGACGGACCTTGTTGATCGCCCATGTCAGGCCGGCCTCGATGGGCGAGATATCCTCGGCCAGATCCTGCCCGTAAAGGTGCAGCCCAGCCTCCAGCCGCAGGCTGTCACGCGCGCCAAGGCCGATGGGCAGAACGTCCTCCATCGCCAGCAATTCGGCCGCGACATCTTCCGCCGCGGCAGCGGGCACCGAAATCTCGAACCCGTCCTCGCCGGTATAGCCCGAGCGCGAAACCCAGAGCGCCATGCCGCGCCAGCCGAGTTCGGCCACATCCATGAAGCGCATCGCCGCCACCTCCGGCAGCAGCCGTGACAGCGCCGCCTCCGCCGCGGGGCCTTGCAGGGCCAGCAGGGCGCGGTCCGTCACTTCCTCCACCCCGTCGATCGCCTTTTGCAGATGGGCGATGTCGTGCGCGCGCCGCGCGGCATTGACGACGAGGAAAAGATCGCCCGCCCGCCGGGCGATCATCAGGTCATCGAGCACCCCGCCAGCGGGCGAGGTGAAAAGCCCGTAGCGCTGCCGCCCCTCTTTCAGCCCGATCACATCGACCGGCACCAGCGTTTCCAACGCCGCATCGGCAGAGGGCGGCAGCAGCACCTGACCCATGTGGCTGACATCGAACAGCCCCGCCTTGTCGCGCGTGTGCTTGTGTTCGGTCATCACCCCGGCGGCATATTGCACCGGCATATCGTAGCCCGCGAAGGGCACGAACTTTGCCCCGTGGGCCGCGTGCAGCGCGTGCAAGGGCAACTGTTTCAGATCGCTCATGCGGCATTCCCCGTTTGCTGACCGGGGCTGGCCCGGCATCGTCCCCGCGCGCGGGATCCGCGCGCCACGATGCCCCCTCTGTCCTTTGGCCTGAGATCGTTATCCCTTCGGCGGGCGCATGGGGCGCCTCTCTCCAGAGTTGCGTTGTCCACCAGGTCCTGGCGCCTGAGAGTTTACCGGGGCGGTTGCTCCTTCGGCACCGGCACGTGACCGGATTCTCCCTGCATGAACGACGCGCAACCTAGCAGGCATTTCCCGCAAGGCAAGCCCTTGCATGTGCGGACATGCGCGGGCATCACTCGGTCCATGTCCGATCCGTTCTTCTTTGGGTATGGCAGCCTCGTGAACCGCGCCACCCATGCCTACCCGCGTGCCGCGCAGGCGACGGTGACCGGGTGGGCGCGGGCGTGGAAGAAGTCGCGGCTGCGCAAGGTGGCCTTCCTGACCGCCGTGGAAGCCCATGGCGAGGAGATGGACGGGCTGATCGCCGCCGTGCCGGGGGCCGACTGGGCCGCCCTCGACATCCGCGAGCGTGCCTATCACCGCCTGCCGGTGGCCGAGATCCGCCACGACCACGCGCCGCTCCCCGATATCCAGATATACCGCGCCCGCCCCGACCACATCGACGAGGCGGGCGACCACGTCATGCTGCAAAGCTATATCGACGTGGTGCTCCAGGGCTACCTGCGCGAGTTCGGCCCCGAGGGCGCCGACCGCTTCCTTGCCACCACCCATGGCTGGGACATGCCGATCTGCGCCGACCGCGCCGACCCGGTCTATCCCCGCCACCAGGACCTGACCGGGGCGGAGCGCGATTTCGTGGATGACCGCCTGGCGCGTCTTGGCGTGGCCTATACCGACCGCCGACCCTGACTCAGCCCGCCGCGGCCGCGAAGGCCCGCATGTGGGCGCCGTCCTTCACCCCCGGCGCCGTTTCAACCCCCGAGGAAACATCGACCTGCCGCGCGCCGGTCAGGCGCACCGCCTCGGCCACGTTGTCGGGCGTCAGCCCGCCGGCCAGCATCCACGGGCAGGGCCAGTATTTACGCCCGGCCAGCAAGTGCCAGTCGAAGGCGAGCCCGTTGCCACCGGGCAGCGCCGCCCCTGCGGGCGGTTTGGCGTCGACCAGCAACTGGTCGACAACCGGGCCATAGGCGTCGATCTGCGCGAGGTCCGCGGCGGCCGCCACGCCGATGGCCTTCATCACCGGCAACCCGTGACGCGCCTTGACTGCGGCCGCGCGATCCGGGCTTTCGGCGCCGTGCAATTGCAGCATGTCGAGCGGCACCCGCGCGAGGATCGCATCCAGAGCCGCGTCATCGGCATTCACCGTCAGCAGCACCTTGGCCACGCCCGGCGGCACGGCGCGCGCAAGCGCCGCCATCTCCGCGATCCCGAGATGGCGTGGTGACTTGGGAAAATGCACGAAGCCCACATATCGCCCCCCGGCCTCGATGGCGGCATCGATATCGGCGGGCCGCGATAGGCCGCAGAACTTTACCGAGACGGTCATGGGTCGGGCGTCAGTCCTTGATCAGGGCGAGGACCTCGTCCTTGCCCGCATTGGCGCGGCCCTTCAGCGTCTCGACCTCGCGCGCCAGCCGGTCGCGTTCGGCCCGCTGCGCCCGCGCCTCGGCCCGCTGCCGATGTTCGCGGAACCACTCCCAGACAAACCCGATCAACAGGCCGCCCACGACGCCCCCCAGAATGACAAGGAACAAGGGAAGCTGTCGTTCGTAATTCCAGCCAACCCATGCGGCGAGGTCAGGCGGCAGCACGGTCAGCGTGACCGGGTCGCGATTGGCAAGGGCAAGCAGCACGAGCGCCAGGGCAATGACCGCCATGAACAGGTATTTGATATATCGCACCGCTCAGGATCCTTCCGAACCGTTCAGCCTGTCGCGCAACAGCTTGCCAGCCTTGAAGAAGGGCACGTGCTTTTCTTCCACCTGGACGCTTTCGCCGGTGCGCGGATTGCGGCCGATCCTTGCATCCCGTTTCTTGACGGAAAACGCGCCGAAACCGCGCAGTTCGACGCGGTTGCCTTCTGACAGCGCGCCGATGATTTCCTCGAAGATGGCGCTGACGATCCTTTCCACATCTCGTTGGTAGAGATGCGGGTTCTCCTCTGAAAGCTTCTGGATCAGTTCCGAACGTATCATCCGACCCCCCTGGCCGCGGTTTCGTGGTGTCGTGACTATAGGGATAAAGCGTGGATTGTGGAATTCCAAAGCCGTTGAATGTTGGGAGAAAATCGTGCCCTGCAGCGGCCAAGGCGCGGCTTTGTGCCGGTGTTGTGCAAGACGCGGCCCATTGCCGTTGGGGCAGGGCGGCCGTTACCCGGCTATGATTCGGGGGGTTGATGCAAAAAGGGCCCCGCGTTTCCGCGAGGCCCCTTGTGGTTTCGAACAGGCGCGATCAGTCGTCGTCACCCTTGAGCGCGGCGCCAAGAATATCGCCCAGCGAGGCGCCCGAATCGGAGGAGCCATACTGCTGAACCGCTTCCTTTTCCTCGGCGATTTCGCGGGCCTTGATCGACAGGCCCAGACGGCGCGACTTCGGGTCGACATTGGTCACGCGCACATCGACCTTGTCCCCGACCTGGAAACGCTCCGGGCGCTGTTCGGCCCGGTCGCGGCTGAGGTCGGAGCGGCGGATGAAGCTTTTCATGCCTTCGTATTCGACCTCGATGCCGCCATCCTCGATCGCGGTAACGGCCACGGTGATGACGGAGCCACGCTTGACACCGTCGACAGCTTCGGCGAACGGGTCGCCCTCGACCGCCTTGATCGACAGGCTGATGCGTTCCTTGTCGGTGTCCACCTCGGACACGACGGCCTGCACCGTATCGCCCTTGCGATAGTTGCCGATCACGTCCTCGCCACGGCCTTCCCATGTCAGGTCGCTGAGGTGCACCATGCCGTCGATGTCGTTGTCGAGACCGACGAACAGGCCGAACTCGGTGATGTTCTTGACCTCGCCCTCGACGACGGTGCCGACCGGGTATTGCTCTTCGAACACTTCCCACGGGTTGCGCATGGTCTGCTTGAGGCCGAGCGACACGCGGCGCTTGGCGGTATCGATCTCCAGCACCATGACCTCGACTTCCTGGCTGGTCGAGACGATCTTGCCGGGATGCACGTTTTTCTTGGTCCACGACATTTCCGACACGTGGACAAGCCCCTCGACCCCCGGTTCCAGCTCCACGAAGGCGCCGTAATCGGTGATGTTGGTGACGCGGCCGGTATGGACCGATTCCAGCGGATACTTGGCTTCGACGGCGTTCCAGGGGTCCTCCTGCAACTGCTTCATGCCAAGGCTGATGCGGTGGGTTTCCTTGTTGACCTTGATCACCTGCACCTTGACGGTCTCGCCGATGGACAGAACGTCCTTGGGGTCGTTGACGCGGCGCCACGCCATGTCGGTGACGTGCAGCAGGCCGTCGACACCGCCAAGGTCCACGAAGGCCCCGTATTCGGTGATGTTCTTGACCACGCCGTCGACGACGTCGCCCTCGGACAGCTTGGCGATGACCTCGGCGCGCTGTTCGGCGCGGCTCTCTTCGAGGATGGCGCGGCGCGAGACAACGATGTTGCCGCGGCGGCGATCCATCTTGAGAATCTGGAAGGGCTGCTTGAGGTTCATCAGCGGGCCGGCGTCGCGCACCGGGCGCACATCGACCTGGGAGCCGGGCAGGAAGGCCACGGCACCGCCGAGATCGACGGTAAAGCCGCCCTTGACCCGGCCGAAGATGGCGCCTTCGACGCGTTCCTCGTCGGCATAGGCCTTTTCGAGGCGGTCCCATGCGGCTTCGCGGCGGGCCATTTCACGGCTGATGACGGCCTCGCCACGGGCGCTTTCGACCGAGCGCAGGTAAACCTCGACCTCGTCGCCGACCTCGATTTCGGGCGGCTGGCCGGGGCTTGCGAATTCCTTGAGATCGACGCGGCCTTCCATCTTGTAGCCGACATCGATGATGGCCTGGCCCGCCTCGATGGCGATAACCTTGCCTTTGACAACGGACCCTTCCTCGGGCGTGTCGATCTCGAAGCTTTCGTTCAGGAGGGCTTCGAATTCCTCCATGGATGCGTTCTGAGCCATGTGGCGTCTTGTTCCTTTACAGCGTTCTATTCGGGCCGGGCGGTTGTCTCCGCCGGTCTTTTGGGTGGTGCGTGATCGGCCAACGTTGCAAACAAAGGAGGGCCGGGGAATGCCCGACCCTGTCCGGTTGAGGCGTTGGCCGCCTGCTTGATGCGCGCCGATATAGAGGCAAAACCCTTGTCATGCAAGGCCCAAGCCGTGGTTTGGGGGCGAACGGGGGCGCTATCGGGGCGCGCGCAGGTTGGGGACGCCGCCGGGCAATATGTCCCGGTCCACCACGCCGGCGCGCAGGCTGCGCCCGATCCGGTGCGCCATGGCCGACCATTTGGCCGCCTTGTCGGGGGGCAGTTCCGCCGACAGGGTAGCGTCGAAGAGGTCCAGCCACGGGGCGAACATGCCCGGCCGCACGTTGCCCGCGCTCACATGCGTCGCCATCGGGTTGCCGTCATAGCCGCGCTCGCCCAGGATCGCGTTGGCCCAGAACCGGGTGATCCTGTCCTCGTGCGCCGGCCAATCGGTGACATGCGCCGCGAAGACCGGCCCAAGAACGGGATGCGCGCGCACCCCGGCATAGAAGCGGGCGACGACGCGCTCGATCTCGCCGCGGGTGATGTCGAACTTTGCCATGGGATACTGCGTCATGTCCCCGATGTGGCGCCTTTCGCGCCGGAAATCCAGAGGCCAACGGCCCCCTTTACCCCGGCCCGCGCCGCGCCTATACCTGCGCCCCATGATGTTTCGGCCCGCCATCATCATTCGAATTATCGGCCCGGCTCTCTGAACCAGATAGAGACGCCGGGACAAGGTGCTTGAGTTTTCGCACCGCCCTGATACCCCCGAACCGACCGAATTTGACGAGGACGCCGATCCCATGTGCGCCGACACGCCCGAAGAGACTCTCGACTACAAAGACACGCTGAACCTGCCGAAAACCGACTTCCCGATGCGCGCCGGCCTGCCCAAGCGCGAACCCGACTGGCTGGCCCGGTGGGAGCGCATCGGCATCTACGACCGTCTGCGCGAAAAGACGGGCCGCACACCCTTCGTGCTGCATGACGGCCCGCCCTATGCCAACGGGCACCTGCATATCGGGCACGCGCTCAACAAGGTGATCAAGGACATGATCGTGCGCTCCCACCAGATGATGGGGCACGACAGCCGCTACGTGCCGGGCTGGGACTGCCACGGCCTGCCGATCGAGTGGAAGATCGAGGAGCAGTACCGCGCCAAGGGCCAGAACAAGGACGAGGTCGACGTGGTCGCCTTCCGGCAGGAATGCCGCAGCTTCGCCGAGGGCTGGATCGACGTGCAGAAGGGCGAGTTCAAGCGCCTCGGCGTCACCGGCAACTGGGCCGATCCCTACCTGACCATGGACTACCACGCCGAGCGCGTGATCGCCGAGGAATTCATGAAATTCCTGATGAACGGGACGCTTTACCAAGGGTCGAAGCCCGTGATGTGGTCGCCAGTGGAGAAGACCGCGCTGGCCGAGGCCGAGATCGAGTATCACGACCACAAGAGCCACACGATCTGGGTGCCGTTCAAGGTGCGTCGCGGCGGCAATGCCGAGATGCCCACCGACGAGACCGATGAATTCGTCGGGGCCGAACAGGCGGTGCTGGCCGAGCAATTGCACGCCGCGCGCGTGGTGATCTGGACGACGACGCCGTGGACCATCCCCTCGAACAAGGCCGTCGCTTTCAACCCGTCGATCGACTACGGGCTGTATCGTGTCACCGCTACGCAGGATGAAAGCTGGACGTCCGAAGGCGACCTCTACGTCGTGGCCGATTCACTGGCCGAAGAGGTTCTGGCGAAGTCGCGGGTCACCACGCATGACCGGGTGCGCAGCGTCTCGGCGCAGGAACTTGCGGGGCTGACCCTCGAACATCCCTTCGCCGGCCTCGACGGCGCGGATGGCTTCTGGGATTACGACGTGCCGATGATCGACGGCGATCACGTCACCGACGAGGCGGGCACCGGGTTCGTCCACACCGCGCCAAGCCACGGCGCCGACGACTACGACTGTTTCCTGCAACGCGGCTGGCTCGACCGGATGACCCACAACGTGGGCGAAGACTCCGAGTTCCTGCCGCATGTGCCGTTCTTCGCCGGGCTGCGCGTCCTCGACCACAAGGGCAAGGAGGGCAAGGCCAACACCGCCGTGATCGACAAGCTGGTGGAGGCGGGCGGGCTGATCGCGCGCGGCCGCATGACCCACAGCTACCCCCATAGCTGGCGATCCAAGGCGCCGGTCATCTTCCGCAACACGCCGCAATGGTTCGCCGCCATCGACAAGCCCGTGGGCGACGGGCAGGACACGCACGGCACCACGATCCGGCAGCGCGCGCTCACCTCCATCGACAACCTCGTGACATGGACGCCGCAAACCGGGCGCAACCGGCTTTACAGCATGATCGAGGCGCGCCCGGACTGGGTCCTGTCGCGGCAACGGGCGTGGGGCGTGCCGCTGACCTGTTTCACGAAGAAAGGCGCGCTGCCCACCGACCCCGATTTCCTGCTGCGCAACGAAGAGGTCAACGCCCGCATCGCGGAGGCGTTCGAGGCCGAAGGCGCGGATGCCTGGTATGTGGAGGGCGCGAAGGAGCGGTTCCTGTCGGGCATCGTGAACCCCGACGATTACGAGCAGGTCTTCGACATCCTCGACGTGTGGTTTGATTCCGGCTCCACCCATGCCTTCGTGCTGCGCGACCGCGCGGACGGCACCGAGGACGGCATCGCCGATGTCTACATGGAAGGCACCGACCAGCATCGCGGCTGGTTCCATTCCTCGCTGCTGCAAGCCTGCGGCACCAAGGGTCGGGCGCCTTACCGCAACGTGGTGACGCACGGCTTCACGCTGGACGAGAAGGGCATGAAAATGTCCAAGTCGCTTGGCAATACCATCGTGCCGGAACAGGTGATCAAGCAATACGGCGCCGATATCCTGCGGCTCTGGGTGGCGCAGGCCGATTACACGCAGGACCAGCGGATCGGGCCGGAAATCCTGAAAGGCACCGCCGACAGCTACCGCCGGTTGCGCAACACGATGCGGTTCATGCTCGGGTCCTTGGCCGATTTCAGCGAAGCCGACCGGGTGGACCCGGCCGAGATGCCGGAACTGGAACGCTGGGTGCAGCACCGGCTGGCGGAACTGGACCATACCGTGCGCGACGGCTACGCCCGGTTCGAGTTCCAGGAGGTGTTCCAGGCGCTGTTCAACTTCGCCACCTCGGACCTGTCGTCGTTCTATTTCGACGTCCGAAAGGACGCGCTCTACTGCGACGGCGACACGCCGCGCCGCCGGGCCGCGCGGACGGTGCTGGATATCCTGTTCCACCGCTTGACGACGTGGCTGGCCCCGATCCTCGTCTTCACCATGGAAGAGGTCTGGCTGGAACGCTTCCCGGGCGAGGACAGCTCCGTCCACCTGGTGGACTTCCCCGAGACCCCCGCCGACTGGCTGGACGAACCGCTGGCCGCGAAATGGGCCAAGGTGCGCAAGGTGCGCCGGGTGGTGACGGCCGCCCTCGAGGTGCAGCGCCGCGAGAAGGCGATCGGCGCCTCGCTGGAGGCGGCGCCGGTGGTGCATGTGCGCGACGCCGAGGACCTGGCCGCGCTGCGCAGCACCGATTTCGCGGATATCGCCATCACCTCGGATATCACGCTGACGGGCGACCCGCTGCCGCAAGAGGCGTTCCGCCTGCCCGAAACCGAGGGCGTGGGCGTGGTGTTCGAGCGGGCCGAGGGCACGAAATGCCTGCGCTGCTGGAAGATCCTGCCCGATGTGGGGCGCCACGCGAATCCCGGCGTGTGCAAACGGTGCAACGACGCGCTCGGGTGACGGGATCGGCGGCGCGGGGCGCAGGGTGGGCAATGCTGCCCGCCCTGCGGCTGCTGTCAGCGATCAGCCAGCCGCTTTAGAGGTTCTTCATACTCACCTATCAATACACTGAGGGGGTCCGCGCCTTTGAAGAAAACCTGTGCATCGTAGCCATTGTCCGCTGTAAGCCCTGTCGCTTTTCTCACACTAGCAATCGCTTTTCGACCTACTTCCTTTGACATGCTTGGATACCCGATCTTTGTGACTCTCTCTTCACCCTGATAGACATCAATATAATTGCCACTTGGGTTTCTCAAGCTGCAGCCGTGCTGTCTAAGTAGTGAATCCAACTCCCGATAAGTGATCACATAAGAAATTCTATTATCAGCATCACGGAACATTGACCGTAGCTCCTGGGAAACTTCAGAAACAACGGGGTGGCGACCAGTCTTTAAGTGAGTTTCGGCAATTCCTACGGTAAAGTCCTCAACCTTTTCGATGTCAACGCGAGGGATTTTGTTATTCTCAAGCATAAAGAACGTCGCACTCAAAAATGCTGTCCTTTTGTTTGCATCGTGAAAAGGATGGTCAGTTATTAGCTGTCACATCCCGCGTGATTATATGGTCGCTTCTTGAAGAGCCCTGGCTTCTGCCGCTG
>QVQC01000081.1 GCA_003428585.1 Nioella halotolerans | reverse complement strand
CTGAAGAAGAAGGGGCTCTGGTCGCCGGACCACGGCGCGGTTTTCCTGCCGGTCGACATGCCGGCCAATGGGGCCACGCCGTCCGACCCGGAACCGGTTTCTCCCGTGCCGGTGGAACTTCGCCTGGCCAATGGTCGCTGTCTTCGGTTCGACAGCGCAATGGAGGCCACGGCGTTGACCCGGCTGATCCGGGCGGTGGAGAAGGCATGATCGGTCCTGGCACGGGCGTCCGGGTATACCTCGCCTGCGGGACGACCGATATGCGCAAAGGGATCGCCGGACTTTCGGCCATCGCTCAGGATGTTCTGCGTCAGAAGCCCACCAGCGGGGCGGTATTCGTCTTCCGCGGACGCCGCGGTGACCGGATCAAGGTGCTCTACTGGGATGGCCAAGGGTTCTGCCTCTACTACAAGGTGCTCGAGCGGGGGCGCTTTCCGTGGCCCTCGGCTGGGGATGGCGCCGCGCGCCTGACCTCGGCGCAGCTTGCGATGCTCTGGGAAGGCATTGACTGGCGACGACCTGACTGGGGAGCGCCACCGGCGCGCGTGGGCTGAGATTATCGCTCTGAAATCCCTTGTTTTTATGGTCCTCTGAGGCATCCTGTGGTATGAATGGGTATGTCGCAAACGCCCGTGGATATCCCCGATGACCCCGCCGCTCTGAAGGCGATGATCGCTGTCCTGCAGGCGGAAAACGCGAAGATGTCGGCGACGCTCCGCGCCCATGACCTGCTTGTTCAGTCCTTGCGCACACGGATCGCGAAGCTCCAGAAGCAGACCTTCCGCGCCAGCTCGGAAAAGATCGAACGCGAGATCGAGCAGCTCGAACTGGCGCTCGAGGACCTGATGGTGGCCAAGGCGGAGGCCGACGACGCGTCCCCCGAAGAGGATGAGGCCCTGGAACAGGGACCGCCGCCGGCCGAGGAGGCCCAGGCCACACCCGAGAAGAAGCAACGCCGCCGGCCGCGCGTCTCGAAGGACACGCCGCGCGAGCGGCGCGAACTGGACCCCGGCGACGCCTGCCCCGATTGTGGCGGCGATCTGCGCGTCATGCCAGAGGCATGCCTTCGGCATGACGGCGAGGACGTCAGCGAGCTGCTCGACATGATCGCGGCGCAGATCAAGGTGATCGAGGTTGCGCGGGTGAAGAAATCTTGCCGCCGCTGCGAGGCCATGGTGCAGGAGCCCGCCCCGAGCCGGCCGATCCCGCGCAGCATGGCGGGGCCGAGCCTGCTCGCCTACATCCTCGTCTCCAAGTTCGACGATCACGTGCCATTGTACCGCCTGAACGAGATCTTCGCCCGCATGGGCGTCGACATCCCGGACACCACGATGGTCGACTGGTGCGGCGGCGCGATGAAGACGCTGAGCCCGCTGATCGAGAAGATCGAGGCCGACGTCATGGCCAGCGACCTTCTTCACGCCGACGACACGCCCATCCGTGTGCTTGACCGGTCGGCGAAGAAGAAGGAGCTCGGCAAGGCCGTGAAACAGGGCCGGATCTGGACCTACGTGCGCGATCAGCGGCCATGGTCAGGCGCCGCGCCGCCCGGTGTCGTCTACTACTTCTCTCCGGATCGAAAGGGCGAACATCCGCGCCGCCATTTGGCGGGATCGGAAGGGATCCTGCAGGCGGACGCCTATGCTGGCTTCAAGGAGCTGTACGAACGGCGCGTGGATGGCACGCAGCAGTTCCGCGAGGCCGCCTGTTGGGCGCACCTCAGGCGTGACTTCCATGACGTGTGGGCGGCCAACAAATCCGGCATCGCCCGCGAGGCGCTCGACCGTATCGGCACGCTCTACGACATCGAACGTGAGATCGCTGGACAGCCCACGGACGTGCGCCTCGCGGCCCGCAAGAAACACAGCGCCGAGACGGTTGCCGCTTTCAAGGCCTGGGCCGAGCAACAGCTGACCCGCATTCCCGGCAAGAGCGACCTCGCCAAGGCCTTCCGCTATGCGCTCAACCGGTGGCCCTCCTTCACGCTGTTCCTCGAGGATGGTCGCGTCGCGATCGACAACAACGCGGCCGAGCGCGCCCTGCGCCCGATCGGCGTTGGTCGGAAGAACTGGCTCTTCGCAGGATCGGACA
>QVQC01000008.1 GCA_003428585.1 Nioella halotolerans | reverse complement strand
AGGAACGGACTCGCATTGCCCAGAACGTGGTGAAAGGTGGGGGCCAGCTCGCGCTTACGGTCGCCCTCGTTGGAATAGAAGAAGAACCGGAACCCGGCATTCCGAAAAACCGTTGGCATGGCGCCAGCATAGCCGAAGATTACAGCGCCGTCAGCCATCCATCGTCAGGGCACGCCGTCGCCCGGCAAGCGCAGGCCGGGCAGCCTGCCCACCACCAACGCGCAACAAGGCGGGCAGAATTGCCCACCCTACGAAAGAACGCGCCGCCTCAGCTGTCCATCTTCAGGAAACCGCCACCACCCAGCTTTCCACGGTGTGGGCCCGCGTTTGGCAGGCCAAACGCTTTCGCCCACCCGCCCTCAAACCGGACAGCCTTAGCTGTCCATTTTGAGGGCGTTGATAAACGCCGATTGCGGGATTTCCACCTTCCCAAACTGGCGCATCTTCTTCTTGCCCGCCTTCTGCTTGTCCAGAAGCTTGCGCTTGCGGGTCGCGTCGCCGCCGTAGCATTTCGCGGTCACGTCCTTGCGCAGGGCGGCCAGCGTTTCGCGGGCGATGACCTTGCCGCCGATCGCCGCCTGGATCGGGATCTTGAACATGTGGCGCGGGATCAGGTCTTTCAGCTTTTCGCACATCGCCCGGCCGCGCATTTCCGCCCGGTCGCGGTGGACCATGGTCGAGAGTGCATCGACCGGTTCGTCATTCACCAGCACCTGCATCTTGACGAGGTTGTCGGCGCGATACCCGATGATCTCGTAATCGAAGCTGGCATAGCCGCGCGTCACCGATTTCAGGCGGTCGTAGAAATCGAACACCACCTCGTTCAGCGGCAGGTCGTAGACCACCATGGCACGGCTGCCGGCATAGGTCAGGTCCATCTGGATGCCGCGCCGGTCCTGGCAGAGTTTCAGGACATCGCCGAGAAACTCGTCGGGGACGAGGATGGTCGCCTTGATGCGCGGCTCCTCGATATGGTCGACATGGGTCACGTCGGGCATGTCGGCGGGGTTGTGAAGCTCCGCTTTCGTGCCGTCCTTCATGTAGACGTTGTAGATCACCGACGGTGCGGTGGTGATCAGGTCGATATCGTATTCCCGCTCGATCCGGTCGCGGATGACCTCAAGGTGCAACAGCCCGAGGAAGCCGCAGCGAAACCCGAAGCCGAGCGCGGCGGAGGTTTCCATCTCGTAAGAGAAGCTGGCGTCGTTCAGGGCCAGTTTCTCGATCGCGTCGCGCATGTCCTCGAACTCGGCGGTGTCCACCGGGAAGAGGCCGCAGAAGACCACCGGCTGCGACGGTTTGAAACCGGGCAGCGGGGCGGCGCAGGGTTTCTTTTCATGGGTGATGGTGTCGCCGACGCGGGTGTCGCGCACCTGCTTGATCGAGGCGTTGAGGTAGCCGATCTCGCCCGGCCCAAGTTCCTTCACCGGGGTCATGGCGGGGCGGTAGACGCCGACATCGTCGACGTCGTAGGTGCCGCCGGTCTTCATCATGCGGATGCGGTCGCCCTTTTTCAGGGTGCCGTCGATGATGCGGACGATGACGATGACGCCGAGATACTGGTCATACTTGCTGTCGACCAGCATCGCCTTGAGGGGCGCGTCGCGGTCGCCCCCGGTGGGCGGGGGCAGGCGCGTGACGATCGCCTCCAGCACGTCGGGGATGCCGAGGCCGGTCTTGGCGGAGATATGGACCGCGTCGCTGGCGTCGATGCCGATCACGTCCTCGATCTGTTCGGCCACGCGGTCGGGTTCGGCGGCCGGCAGATCCACCTTGTTGAGGACGGGCACGATCTCGTGATCCGCGTCGATGGCCTGGTAGACATTGGCGAGCGTCTGCGCCTCGACGCCCTGGCTGGCATCGACGACCAGCAGCGATCCTTCCACGGCTTGCATGGAGCGGCTGACCTCGTAGGCGAAATCCACGTGGCCGGGCGTGTCGATCAGGTTCAGCACGTAGGTGTGGCCGTCCTTGGCGGGGTATTCGATGCGAACGGTGTTGGCCTTGATGGTGATGCCGCGTTCCCGCTCGATATCCATCGCGTCGAGAAGCTGCTCCTTCATGTCGCGCTCGGCCACCGTCCCGGTCAACTGGATCAGCCGGTCGGCAAGCGTGGATTTACCGTGGTCGATATGCGCCACGATGGAGAAATTGCGGATATGCGCGAGGTCAGTCATGCTGACGGGATATGATTTGGTTTTGAAGGTTGGTCAATGGCTGTCGACATCGCGATGCAGGTCCGCGTGACGGGACGCGTGCAAGGCGTGTGGTTCCGGGGCTGGACGAAGGACGAGGCGACGCGGCGCGGACTGCGCGGCTGGGTGCAGAACGAGGCGGACGGATCGGTGCGCGCATTGATCGCGGGGCCGGAAGAGGCGGTGCGCGCAATGCTGGACACCCTGCACGAGGGGCCGGAGGCAGCGCGGGTGGACCGGGTCGCGGCGGAAGCGGTGGAGGCAGAGGTTCCCGCAGGGTTCGAAGTGCGGCGCTGACGGCGCCCGTCACGCCCCCGGCGTCACCTCCCGATCCACCATGGCGCGCAAGGAGAAGCTGGTGCGGGTGGACCGGATACCGGGCACGGTCATCAGGTCGTCTTCCAGAAAGGTATCGAAGCTTTTCAGGTCGCGCGCGGCGATCTTGAGCAGGATGTCGCGGCTGCCGGTCATCAGGTGGCATTCCAGAACCTCGGGAAAGCGGCGGATGGCCCGTTCGAACCCGTCCAACGCATCGCGCGACTGCCGGTCCAGTTCCACGAACACGAAAACGGTGATCGGGTAGCCCAGCTTCTCCGGGTTCACACGCGCCGCGTAGCCGGTGATCAGCCCCGCCGCCTCCAGCCGCGTCATGCGCCTTGCGCAGGGTGTGGGCGAGAGGCCGACACGCTCCGCGAGGTCGGTCACCGGCAGGCGCCCCTCCTGCTGAAGGGTGGACAGGATCCGGCGGTCGATGGCGTCCATGAGGGAAATCCCTTACGATTCGTCCTTGCGGAGACTTATATCACTCCTGTCAGCGTTGACAGAGCACGCATTTGGCACCAATCGCCACGAAGGTGGCGCTATCCTCCGGATGAGGAGGACACACGCCATGCAAATCAGACAGATTCCCACCGAAAGCCACGAAGAGGTGCTGCGCGTCGCGGACGATGCCACCGGCCTTCTGGCCTACATCGCCATCCATTCCACGCAGCTTGGCCCCGCCGCGGGCGGCCTGCGCATGAAACCCTATGACAGCGAGGAGGAAGCGCTGAACGATGCGCTGCGCCTGAGCCACGGGATGACCTTCAAGACCGCCGCCGCCGGCCTGCCGCTGGGGGGCGGCAAGGCGGTGATCGTGGGCGATCCGGCGCAAGACAAGACCGAGGCGCTGCTGATGGCCTTCGGGCGCGCGGTCGCGGCGCTGAAAGGGCGCTACTGGACGGCGGAGGATATGGGCATGGGACCGGCCGACATGGCCGTGATCGCACGCGAGACCGAGTTCGTGGCCGGCCGGGCGGAGGGCCCGCATGCCAGCGGCGACCCCTCGCCCGTCACGGCGCGGGGCATCTTCAACGCCATCCGCTGCACCGCGCGTCACCGCTTCGGCGCGGCCGACCTCGCCGGGCGGGGCGTGGCGCTGCAGGGGCTTGGCCATGTCGGCTGGCAGCTTGCGGGGCTGTTGCACGAGGCCGGCGCGCGGCTGACCGTGGCCGACATGGCCCCGGCCCGCTGCGAGGCGGCAGCGGGAGCCTACGGGGCCAAGGTCGTGCTCGCTGAGGACATCCTGTCGACGGAGGCCGATATCCTTGCGCCTTGCGCGATCGGCGGCGTGCTGAACGGCGGCACCGTGCCGGGGCTGCGGGTCAAGGCAGTGGCGGGTGGCGCCAACAACCAGCTTGCCACCCCCGCCGATGGGGACGCGCTGCAGGCGCGCGGCATCCTTTACGCGCCCGATTACGTGGTCAATGCCGGCGGCATCATCAACGTGGCAACCGAGATCCTGCGGATCGAGGACCGGGCCCGCTTCGTCACCGAGAAACTGGCCGAGGCGGAGGCAACCCTTGACGCGATCCTGGCCCGTGCCGCCGCGCAGGGGCTGGCGCCGCACCGCATCGCCGATGAAACGGTCCTGGCCCGCATGGACCGCGCCGCCGCCTGACGCCCTGACGCGACGCGCAAGTCCCCGCCGACCCCGTGCCGCAGCGTCACGCCGGCGTTGCGCGGCGCGGGCCGTTGCGCCATTGTGGGCGCGTGAACGGGGGCCAACCCCGCAGGCCAAGAACGAGGCATCGGCATGCGCAAATCCTTTCCCGCTTTCCTGACTGTATTCCTTTTCGTTGGCGGCCCGCTGGACGCCAACCCGGTGGAACGGGCCTGCATCGGTTCGGGCCATACGGTGGCCAACGCGGCGTTGTGCGCCTGTATCGGCAGCGCCGCGCGCGATACGCTGAGCTACCGCGAACAGCGGCAGGCGGCGCGGCTTTTGCGCGACCCGGACGAGGCGCAGGCGCTGCGCATGTCCTCCAGCCGCCGGGACGAGGCGTTCTGGGACCGCTACCGCGCCTTCGGCGCAACGGCCGAGGCAATGTGCGGGTAGGCGTGTTGCGTCAAATCGGTTTTCTCGCCCATCGCGCCAGCGACGGGCATGCGCCCGCCCCCAAGGCGGGTGTCCTCAGAACACCCCGATATCGGCAAGCGCCGATTGCAATTCGGGCGGCAGACGATCCTCGGCGGCGCGCTCTGCCGACAGGTCGCGCGGCGCATCCTGCGGCTTGAGGTAACGCCACCCCTGAAACGGGCGCTTGGGCGTGGCCTCGACCCGGATCAGGTCACTGTCGAGCACGATGGCGCAGCGGCGAATGCCGTCCTGCCCCGTCACCTCGTCCAGCCGCAGAACCCTTTGGCGGGCCTGGATGAAGCCCTTGATTACCCAGTAGATCGAGCCGCCGTTCACGATCTCGGCCTCGCGCTTGGGCCACATGCGGGTGACGTGGCGTGGCTGCCCGTCGGGCCAGCGCTGATGCGCTGTCGCCTGCCAGGCGGCCAGATCGTCCACGGTTTCCGTGCCGACGCTCAGCTTGATCAGGTGTGTGAATGGCTTGGCCATGACCGCTCCTTTCGGGGCAAAATAGTGTGCCGATCCGCGAAAGCCAATCGTTGACCGCGGAAAGTCTTGTGCTATCCTCTCTCCTCCCCCCTAGGACTATGACAGGACGCCGCCATGAGCCGCTTTGCCGCCCCGATTGCCGAAGCCATCTGGGACATGAAATACCGGCTGAAAGAGGTGGATGGCACGCCCATCGACCAGACGGTCGAGGACAGTTGGCGGCGAATCGCCCGCGCGCTCGCCTCCGTCGAGGCAGAGCCGGACGCGTGGGAGGACCGCTTCTACGCGGCATTGGAAGATTTCAAATACCTGCCGGCAGGCCGGATCACCGCGGGGGCGGGCAGCGGGCGCAACGTGACGCTGTTCAACTGTTTCGTCATGGGCACCATCCCCGACAGCATGGGCGGCATATTCGAGCACCTGCGCGAGGCGGCGCTGACCATGCAGCAAGGCGGCGGGATCGGCTACGATTTCTCCACCATCCGGCCAAAGGGCGCGGATGTGCTGGGGGTGGCCGCCGATGCGTCTGGCCCGCTGTCCTTCATGGATGTCTGGGACGCGATGTGCCGCACGATCATGTCGGCGGGCAGCCGCCGTGGCGCGATGATGGCGACGATGCGCTGCGACCACCCCGATATCGAGGAGTTCATCTCGGCCAAGTCCGACCCCGCCCGGCTGCGCATGTTCAACATGTCGGTGCTGGTCACCGATGCCTTCATGGAGGCGGTGAAGGCCGACGGCCCATGGGAACTGACCTTCGGCGGCAAGGTCTACCACACCGTGCAGGCGCGCGACCTGTGGAACCGGATCATGCGCTCCACCTACGATTACGCCGAGCCGGGGGTGATCTTCATCGACCGGATCAACACGATGAACAACCTCGGCTATGCCGAGACCATTGCCGCGACCAACCCTTGCGGCGAGCAGCCCCTGCCGCCCTACGGCGCCTGCCTTCTGGGGTCGGTGAACCTTGCCCGGCTTGTCGCGGACCCGTTCGAACCGACGGCCCGGCTGGACGCGGACGCGCTGGACGATCTGGTCGCCGTGGCGGTGCGGATGATGGACAACGTCGTCGATGCCTCGAAATTCCCTCTGGAGGCGCAGGCGCGGGAAGCGCAGGCGAAACGCCGGATCGGGCTTGGGGTGACCGGGCTGGCCGATGCGCTTTTGATGCTGGGGCTGCGTTACGGGTCTGACGCGGCCGCCGCGCAGACGGAACGCTGGATGAAGCAGATCGCCCACGCCGCCTATCGCGCCTCGGTCGATCTGGCCAAGGCACGTGGCCCCTTTCCCCTGTTCGAAGCGGACGCCTTCCTAGCCTCGGGCACCATGCAGTCCATGGATGACGCCCTGCGCGAGGAGATCCGCGAACACGGCATCCGCAACGCGCTGCTGACCTCCATCGCGCCGACGGGGACGATCAGCCTTTACGCCGGCAATGTCAGTTCGGGGATCGAGCCGGTCTTCGCCTATTCCTACACCCGCAAGGTGCTGCAACGCGACGGCAGCCGAACCGAGGAGGAGGTCGTCGATTACGCCGTGCAGATGTGGCGCGACACCAAGGGGGACGCTCCCCTGCCCGACCATTTCGTCAACGCCCAGACGCTGGCCCCCGAAGACCATGTCAAGATGCAGGCGGCGGCGCAGAAATGGGTGGATTCCAGCATCTCCAAGACCATCAACTGCCCCGAGGATATCGGCTTCGAGGACTTCAAGAGCGTCTACATGCAGGCCTGGGACACGGGCTGCAAGGGCTGCACCACCTACCGGCCCAACGACGTGACCGGCAGCGTGCTGAGCGTCTCCGAGAGCGATGAGAAACCGGCCAGCGGGCAGCCCGACCCCGATGGCGACGTGGTCTATATCGCCGAACCGCTGGACCGCCCGGGTGAGCTGGAGGGCCAGACCTACAAGCTGAAATGGCCCGATTCCAACCACGCGATCTACATCACCATCAACGATATCGTCATCGCCGGGCATCGCCGCCCGTTCGAGATTTTCATCAATTCCAAGAACATGGAGCATTTCGCCTGGACCGTGGCCCTGACCCGCATGATCAGTGCGGTGTTCCGGCGCGGTGGCGATGTCAGCTTCGTGGTCGAGGAGCTGAAAGCCGTGTTCGATCCGCGCGGCGGGGCATGGATGGGCGGCAAATACGTGCCCTCGATGCTGGCCGCGATCGGCGGGGTTATCGAGAAGCACCTGATTTCCATCGGCTTCATAGAGGGCGAGGGCCTCGGGCTGAAAGACGACCCGCGCGCCAACGTCACGGCGATCGGCGGGGCCACCGCACGCGGACCGGCCTGCCCGGCCTGCGGCGAATACGGGATGCGCATGGTCGAGGGCTGCATGACCTGCCCAAGCTGCGGCCATTCCAAATGCGCGTGACCGGCGGGCGGATTGCAAGTGTCCTCCTGTAGGACCCACCAAAAAATGACCATTTATGGGGGTTTTTGTCCACTATGACACGGCATTCGTGTCCATCGGCGTCCCTGAATTTTCGAAAATATGGGTAAATCAATGGGTTGCCGGATCTGACGTCTGGCGGTCCATGGCGTCCCTGGACGCACCGTCCCGGCTCGGCGCCTCCCTTGACCGGGAGCGCGGTTCCGACGCACGGATAGCCCCAAGACACCCGGGGTCTTTTCTTCCAACACGCCTGCCGCGGCCTGCGCCTCCGGCAGGCCGGCGTGGCGGCTTTTGCCGCGCGCCGGTTCCAGAAAGGACTCCCCTCATGCCCAAGCTGCCCTTCCTTCTCACCCGGCTCGATGCCGACATCCCCGATGTCGCAGACGTCTCGGCCCGGCTGCGTCGTCATCTCATGCGCCTGCGCGGCCACCCATTCGGCGAGTCGGACATCGAGGCGTTCCACCGCGCGATGGACGCAATCACGGATGACGATGTGGCTCGCTTCCATGCGCGTGCGCAGGCCTATGTCGAGCGCGCCCGCGCGGCCTCGGGCACCGCTCACCTGAAGCGTGAAGAAAAGCAGCGCCTCGCGGCGGTCACGGACGGGGTCCGCGCGATGACCGTCGAGACCGAGTCGCGGGCCGACGAGATCGCCGCCGACATCCACACGCGGATGCCCTGGATGGCTCCGGCGACCGAGGTCGCCTGGCACGCGATGCGCCGTTGCGCGCAGGAGGGCGCGCCGGTCTTCCGGCTGCCGCCGATGCTCCTGGTCGGCCCGCCGGGGATCGGGAAAAGCCATTGGTCACGCGCCCTGGCCGCTGCGCTCGGCGTGCCGACCACACTGGTCGACGCGGCGGCGGAGGCGGCGAGCTTCGTGATCGCCGGCGCACAGCGCGGCTGGGGAAACGCGGGCCCGGGCAAGGTGCTGGACACGATCCTGAACCACCGCGTCCTGAACCCCATCGTGGTCGTCGACGAAGTCGAGAAAGCGGGGGCCGTGCGCGACACCGGCGGCAACCGCCACAACCTGACCGAGGCGCTGCTCGCGTTGATGGAGCCGATCTCGGCGGCCCGCTGGGAATGCCCGTTCTACCGCGTGCCGTTCGACATGTCCGGTATCGGCTGGATCATGACGGCGAACAGCCGCGCGGGCCTGCCCGAGCCGCTCCTGAGCCGCTGCCCACCGCTGATGCTGCCGCCGCTGACCTTGTCGGACCTCATCGGCTTCGCCGAGCGAGAGGGCGCGGCCCGGGGCCTGACCACCCCGGCGCTGGACGCGATCATCGAGACCCTCCAGCACCACCGCGACCGCGCCGACGCCCTGAGCCTGCGGGTGGTCCAACGGATGCTCGACCGGGCCGAGCAGCTGGAACGGCGGCCGGTGTTGAATTGATGGTAGGTAAGCCGCCTTGGCCGGGACGCCGAGGGACACGGGCTTCCGGTCCACCCTCATCTCGGTCGCATGGCTGCTGTGTTGTGGCGAATGGAGCGAAATAATCTCTTCTTCCTTGCTGCTTGGTCGAACGTCAGCTCTGCGCTTGAGGTGACGCGGCGGGCTTGCAAAACACGGTCGCCTCCCGAGACACGCTCGGCCCAAAGGAGACATCCATCAGGTGCTTGCGATGCCGCGGCGCGGCCCGCCAATCTGGACGTTAGCTGCAAGTGCAAAGTCATGGGCAAGCCGAACTTGCGATCTGGACAAGCCCAAGCTCGCACTAACGACCCCATGGGAACAAGCATTCTAGCCTTCCTATCGACGTTCGCTGAGGGTGAGAGGGAGCGCATTCTGGTCTGCGCGATTGCTATAGACCTAAGCCTAGCTCACACGACAATTTCGAGGACGAAATGAGTTTGTGGTGGCACGCATAGAAATAAATAAGTGATTACTCATCACTACCGAACAAACCCGTGGGCATGTTGAACGGGTTCCGACCAATTTTCTTGAGCAGAAGATCGTAGGTCGACTTTGCCTCTACTTTGAGCTTCAGGGATAGCTTCAAAGGATCAAAGTCACTTAGATTAGACGCGTTACAGGCCACCTCTAACAGCGCATTTTTTCCATCAAGCGCTTCGACGTTCTCGTGGTCTGGGCGGACCAAAAGGCAAAAGACTTCTGGTGGGCCCGCATGACGAAACTGCTTGCATGTCAGACTGTATGAAGCGACAGGCTCAGACGGGCGATTGCGGTAATAGAAAAGGTTTGGGTCGCGCTGGTTTTCTCGAAGCACGTCTTGAAGTGTCGTTCCGAGGTAAGGGGATACAAGCGGGTCGATAGCGCCGTAGTTACGACCAAGCATTGATCCAAAATGGTCTATGGTCACCCATTTGCCCTGGGGCGCTTCCGGCGGTGGGGGCAAATCAAACGATGGGACATCCCTGTACTCGTCCTCATCTGCTTCTTCTGCTTCGCTCGTAGTGTCTGGCATCACAGAGAGACCACCTACGATAGAGAACGTGATCTGTAGATCGTCCGCCGGGCGCGTTCCTTGATTACAAAGCTCGACATCAAGCGTGAGAGTCTGCTCGATGTGGCTGTAGAAGAGATGTGCTTCGGATAGCATCTGGCGACACCTTTCCAGCCACGCTGGGTATTGATCCTCCTTGTACTGCGCGATGTCTGTTTCCGAAGCAGGGCGAAACTCCTTACGGCTTAATCCAAGTCCTACCGCCGGAATGGTCGAAGCCAGAAGCGAGTCGTTGGCTCTTTCAAAGTTGGTTTCGATAGGATGCCGGGCAGTCCAAAGCTGCATCAGTTCTTCGACCTGATCTTCGGTCATTGGCTCATAGATCGGTAAGACGAACTCGCTGGGTGAATCCAGAGAACATGAAAGCGTAAGGTCAGGCTCTTGTCGCTTCAGGAGCGCGATTTGTTCCTTCAAGCGCTGCTTCTCCTTGTCTTCCGCTGTCTGCTCAGGGTCGCGTCGCCATCCATCTGGTATCTCAATGAACTCAAGCCCGACCTGCCGCGCCTTGCGCATGGGGCGTAAATCATCGGAGAAAATTGCCAGCTCGCCGGGAGCACTCCTGTCTTGGTGATGCACGGCTATTGCCACGATAGCGTCGTCTGGGACTGCCAGGTCCAGCACATTCTCGTGCTCTTTGGACGGCCTAGTGTCATCAAGGCGCAGAACCACACGAGGACTACCCTCGACTACGACCAAATCAGTTTCGCCCGCCTTCAACAGCTCGCGAAAATGTTTCACCCACTCCAAAGCCCTACGCTTGATGCGCGCTCTGGATGACTTCTTTTGTTCATCCAGCTCCGTCTGAACAGGGTCAGACACAAGGAGAATGATTTCATCCGCGTCGGTAATTTCGCTCCAAGGGAGCGTATCAAGCGGGCGAAACTCGTGAAAGAGATTGGTATCAACGATGAGTGTGAGCATTCTTCTAGTTAACTATAGCCTTGATGCCTTACGCAATTTTCCACCTACTTAGATACTCGCTCCGTAGCCGTCTACAGAACCAGGGAAATTTCAACTCCGCAAGCGGCCTGAAGCAGCCGTTCGTGGCAGAGGGGAACGCCGCAGCGCAGCTTGCCCGAAGCGGACATTAATCGTCCATAGGGCGATTCGAAATCTTAGATGGCTTCTTTCCGAGCTTCTTGGACAGAATCTATCTGCTCGCCAGTGACGCTTGCACAGGAATCGTATAGATTCTGTATCGACAAAAGGGTCCGAAGTCATGGGGTGACCTGATTCTAAAAACGATACCGGAGCTCCGTTGCCAACAAGAACGAGAAGCCACCGCTTAGAAGACATTTCCATAGTCGAATTTCAAAGGCTTCTGCCCGACGAATGGGTTTGCCGGTCGAAAGACAAAGACTACGGCGTGGATTTGGAAGTGGAGATTTTTGACGACGATGGAACCTCCACCGGGTTGCTCTTCTATGTGCAGTTGAAAGCGACAGATAGTGAAGAGGCGGAACGCTCCGTTAGTATCAAGTTAGACCGTCTAGAATATCTTGCATCTCTAGACGCACCATCAATACTTGTGCGCTACTGCGACGCTACAAATGCTACTCATTTTATGTGGATTAGCAACATTTTTGCGCAGATAGGCACTACCTCGGCGGCTTCGGCAACTATTAACTTTTCGGAAACAGATGCCTGGGATGACGAGACACCATCCAAAGTGCTGCAAACCGTCAAAGTACTGAGGTCAATAAGATCTGAAACAAGAAGGCTGCCGCTTGGACTCACTGTTGATGATGAGGGTAAAGCGGGCTCGGATGTTTTTGAATTGAAGCTCGCCGTATCAAAGCTTCAAGGCATGAGCAAAATGATCAACTCCAATCGCGACCCAGAACGGTGCTTGCCAATCGTGATACGACTTCAGGGTGATGCAATCGTTGCATCAATAGATGTTGTGGCCAGCATAACTTGGAAGATGGATAGCTTTTCAAGTGATGATGTCCTTCCAAGGCTTGCTTATGCGCTAGCCTATATGACCGGTGGTTATGAGTTCAATCGTCAGGCTTTGGAGCTGACAAGGATAATTCATGCAAACGGATACACGACGAATAATAGGCTATTTGCAAGTCGGATAGCTCAGCTGGCAATCGACGATCCGACTATCGCAGCAGACATTGCTCGATGGAACAGGATTCATGCTATTCAGGATCAAGCGTATCTGGAATACATTGAGGCATTGCTTTCCAGCGAAATTCCAATGGAGAAACGCGAAAGCAGTATCACGATCTTCTTCACGGATGCTATCTCAGATCACGACCCTACCGACAATCAACGTCTGTCGACAATCTTCTATTCTTTTGCGAATTTCCAACTGAACACTGGTGACCTTGGGAAAGCAGTAAGCAGCTACAACAAAGCCAGAAAACTCGACGCAGATTACCTTAAACGACCTTATTTCTTAAATGAAGTGGGTTCTTGTTGCTTCTGGCGTAAGCACTTCAAGTCGGCAGCGGTGTTCTATAGTGCATCTTACGATTTGTCACCCAATCCTCAGGTTGGCATCTGCGCTGGAGACGCTTTGCTGTACTCCGGCGACTTCGTAGGCGCTGAGAGAATGTTCGAGAACGTTTGCGCACAGGCACCAGACGAAATGAAAGCAGCGGAAGCCCTTACCAAGGCTTGGTTGAGTTCTTGGTTGGATGAATTCTACCAAAGAAACGATATGGCTGGCACCGCAGTACTTAAAGACCGGGCGACTTGGTTTAGCGTCATAGATCAGGCACAGGAAGCTGAAGAGTACGCACACGCCTTGGGCGCTGCGCTGGTGGTAGCATTCCTGAACGACGACGATACCAACCTTTGGGCGGACGCAATGAGCTTTGCGTTTGCTACTCAGGATTCCCAATTAATTCTTGGAACATTTTCCGGCGCGATCTGGCGAAATGGATATGAGGTTTATGCGTTGTTCCGAAAGAACCTCGAAAAAGGAAACCTCCCCCAGGATGGGTTAGATCACTTCGATCAGTTAGCAAACGCGCTATATGAAATGAGGCCTGCCAATCAGCTACAAAGCGTTACAAAGAGGCTCGTTGGCGAAAATAACTACGACTCGGTGCAAGACGTTCCAGACGAGCAATAAGACGAACTCCACCTAAATAGTGGCAGTCGCTGCTTGGAATTGTTATCTAGAATACGTAGCGAGTAAGTTTACTTCGGGCCGTGCGTCGGCCTCGATAAAGTTCGTTTCCTGCGCATTGCCACCCTGATGACGGGTACGGCATTGATATTCTGTTCACAATGGCTGCGGCTTTGCACAATCCTAACCAAGGATTGTATACCCGCGGCGAACTTCCGCTTCCCGCCCTGCGTGTCGATGCCCCGATACATACTGCTCCCCTCATGTGGTCCCGCTCGGGGCTGGGATCCGTAATTAGCGGGCTCGTCCGCTTGCGGCGGGGTGCAGTTCAGCGCCCACATACGTTGCCGTCTCGGCGCATGATCAATGTGTCCTTCGAAACCCCTTGAGCTTGATGCGAGCGGGCATGGTATCCGCTGCCACCTCCTTGACGTCTTCGTCTATGGACGTGTTTTCTTCTTCCAATACAAGGTCGACTGTAAGCGCTACGGCGTTGCCCTATGCGGCGAGGCTTGACGGCTGGGCGTAGCGCCAGGGCAT
>QVQC01000039.1 GCA_003428585.1 Nioella halotolerans | reverse complement strand
CCCCCCCCCCCGCATCCCCCGGAGTATTTGACCCAAGAAGAAGAGCATGGACAGGCACACCAATCACAAGACGCTGATCGCCCCGCTCAGGGCGGCGCAACGCCACTTTTCCGAGGCCGGGGTGCGCGCGGCGCTGGAGGATCTGGCGTCCGACGCGCTGTTCCGGCACTGCCATCCCTTTGGCGACCTCGACGGGCCGGGCGCGTTTTACGCGGCGGCCTATGCGCCGCTGCTGGCCGCATGGCCGGATCTTGAACGGCGTGACTGGATCGTGATGGCCGGCCCCGACGGGCACGGCAATGACTGGGTCGGCTGTGGCGGCACCTATGTGGGCACCTTCAAGCACGCGTGGCTCGACATTCCGCCAACGGGGCATTTCACCACCATGCGGTTCCACGAATTCTACCGCTTCGAGGACGGCAAGGTGGTGGAGTTCCAGGCGATCTGGGACATCCCCGAGGTGATGATGCAGGCAGGCGCCTGGCCGCTGGCCCCCTCGCTCGGGCGCGAGGGGCTGGTGCCCGGCCCGGCGACGCAGGACGGGTTGGTGCCGGGGCCCTACGACGAGGCCCGCGGCGCGGCGACCTGCCAGCATATCGTCGACATGCTCGACCACATGAAACGCCACCCGTCGCAGGGCGGGCCCGAGGTGATGGAGATGCCCCGCTTCTGGCATGAACGGATGACATGGTATGGCCCCGCCGGCATCGGCACCGGCCGCGGCATCAAGGGCTTCCGTGACTGGCACCAGATCCCGTTCCTCGCCGGGATGCCCGACCGTGGCCAGTATCTCGACGAGATCACCTACCATTTCTTCGGCGACGGCGATTACGCTGCCGTCACCGGCTGGCCCAACATGGTACAGACGATTTCGCATCCCGGCTGGCTCGGCATCGCGCCGTCGGGCAAGAAGATCACCATGCGATCGCTCGATTTCTGGCGCGTGGAGGATGGCAAGATCCGGGAGAACTGGGTGCTGGTCGACCTTCTGCACATGTATGACCAGATCGGCGTCGATGCCTTCGCGCGGATGCGCGAATTCAACAAAGCGCGGCAGGGGTTCGACGATGAAACTGGGAGGGCGCAGCCATGACCTTGCCCCGCACGCCGTCCTTCCGGCTTGACGGGCGGCGCGCGCTGGTCGCCGGGGCCTCTTCGGGCATCGGGCGGGCCTGCGCCGTCGCGCTGGCCGAGGCCGGGGCGCACGTGGTCGTCGCCGCGCGCCGCGCCGAGAAGCTGGCGGAACTGGTGGCTGAGCTGCACGATGCCGGCATGAGCGCCGAGGCCCTGTCGATGGACGTGGCCGATGTCGCCGCGACCGAGAATCTTGTAGAAGAACATGGACCGTTCGACGTGCTGGTGAACTCCGCCGGGCTGGCGCGGCATGGCCCGGCGCTGCAGACGACGGAGGCCGACTACGACGCGGTGGCCGACCTCAACATCAAGGGCGCCTATTTCCTGACCCGCGCCGTGGCGAAGGGATTGGCGGCGGCGGGAAAGCCTGGCGTGCTGATCAACATTTCCAGCCAGATGGCCCATGTCGGCGGCATCGACCGGGCGGTCTACTGCGCGACCAAGCACGCGGTGGAGGGCTTCACCAAGGCGATGGCGGTCGAATGGGGCCCCAAGGGAATCCGCGTCAACACGATCTGCCCCACCTTCATCCTGACCGACCTGACCCGGCCCACATTCGACGATCCCGATCGTGCGGCGTGGATCCGCGACAAGATCAAGCTTGGCCGCCCCGGCGAGGTCGAGGATATCATGGGCGCGGTGACGTTCCTCGCCTCGGACGCCGCGGCGCTGGTGACCGGCACGGCCCTGATGGTCGATGGCGGCTGGACGGCGGAGTGATGGAACGCAAGGTCACATCCCTGCAAGTGGCCAAGCGCGCGGGCGTGTCGCAAAGCGCGGTGTCCCGCGTCTTTACCCCCGGCGCCTCGGTCGCGCCCAAGACGGCGGAAAAGGTGCGCAAGGCGGCGCTTGACCTTGGCTATCGGCCCAACGTTCTGGCGCGCGCGATGATCACCGGGCGTAGCCGGATCATCGGTCTGGTGGTGGCCTACCTTGAAAACCACTTCTACCCGGAAGTGCTGGAAAAGCTGTCCAACGCGTTGCAGGAACAGGGCTACCACGTGCTGATCTTCATGGCCTCGCAGACCGCGGGCAATATCGACGACGTGGTGGGCGAGATTCTCGATTACCAGGTCGAGGGGATCATCATCGCCTCGGTCGCGCTGTCCTCGGATATCACCTCGCGCTGCGAGGCGGCGGGGGTGCCGGTGGTTCTGTTCAACCGACTTCAGGATGACGAGAGCCTCGCCGGCGTTGCCTCCGACAACCTGGCCGGCGGGCGCAAGCTGGCGCGTTTCCTTGCCGCGGGAGAGCATCGCAGGATCGCCCATGTCGCGGGGTGGGAGGGGGCGTCGACCCAACGCGACCGCGAGGCGGGATTCCTGCAAGGACTGGCGGAGGCGGGGCTGGCGCTGCATGCCCGCGCCGTGGGAAATTTCCACGCCGATCAGGCCAAGGCTGCCGCGCTGACGCTGTTCGACACCGACGACCGCCCCGATGCCGTGTTCGTCGCCAACGATCACATGGCCTTCGCGGTAATGGACGTGCTGCGCTACGAGCTTGGACTGCGCATCCCCGGCGATGTCTCTGTCGTGGGCTATGACGATGTTACCATCGCGGCTTGGCCCAGCTATGCCCTGACTACTGTTCGCCAACCGGCCAACCGGATGGTGGACGCCACCGTGCGCACCATGCTGGAACGCATTTCAAACCCCGACGCCCCCGCGCGCCGCGTGGCCATCGACGGCCCGCTGATCCTGCGCGGCTCGGCCCGAATACCCGAAGGATGGACGACATGAAGGGCTTTGACCCAAAGTGGAACGATTTTCCCGATTACATCATCAGCATCACCAAGGAGATCTGGGAAGATCGCGGCATTGCCACGCTTGATCACTACTACGGGGCCGAGATGCCGGTGCGATCGCCGGGATCCATCGTGGTGGGCAACCAGAATGTTGTCGCCGCCACCATGGCGACGCTGGCCGAGTTCCCCGACCGGACGCTGTTGGGCGAGGACGTGATCTGGTGCGAGGGCAACGATGACGGCTATCTCAGTTCCCACCGGCTGCATTCCACCGCGACGCACAGCAATTCCGGCGTCTACGGGTCGGCTACGGGCAAGACGCTGCATTACCGGATCATCGCCGATTGCTACGCGCGCGCCAACTGCATCACCGATGAGTGGCTGGTCCGCGACCAAGGCGCCATCGTGCGCCAACTGGGATGGGAGCCGAAGGATTACGCGCGCGACCTGATTCAACGCGAAGGCGGCCCGGATACCTGCGTGCAGCCCTTCCTGCCCGAAAACGACGTGCAGGGCCCTTACACGGGGCGCGGCAATGACAACGAATGGGGCAAGCGCTATGCCGATATCCTTACCCGCATGATGCAGGCCGATTTCGCGGTGATCCCGAAGGAATATGACCGCGCAGTGCTGGCCGAATGCCCCGGCGGAAGAACAATGCAGAGCCACGCGGGCGTCGATGAATTCTGGCTCGGCCTGCGCGCCTCGCTGCCCTCGGCGACGTTCGAGATCCAACATGTCATCGGCCGCGACGATCCGATGATGCCGCCGCGCGCCGCCGTGCGCTGGTCGCTCGACGGGGTGCATGACGGTTGGGGCAGCCTTGGCGCGCCCACCGGCGCGCGCGTCCACGTGATGGGCATTTCCCACGCCGAATTCGGCCCCTGGGGCCTGCGCCGCGAATACACCCTGTTCGACGAAACCGCGATCTGGAAACAGATCCTGCTGCAAACCGGAGAGGTCTGAATGATCACCCTTCGCGATACTTGGGGTGGTCTGGCAACACCCTGGATCAAGCCGTGCATCGGCGGGCCGCGGTGCGGCGATCCAACTGTCGGTTGGCGGCGCTGTATCGTGCAAGATTCGCGCGAGATCAGCGCGTTGCACCAAGCCCAGTCTAATCGCCGTGCCGGGGGGCGGCCCGGCGATGCACGGCGGGCGACGCCCTTGACTCCGCGCTACGGCACGAGTCCACGCCCGTTCCACGAATCCGAGGCGCTCAGGCGCCTGCACGGTTTCCTTGCCAGCCGCCGCGCGCGGCGTCTGAACCTGCGGCCCCCCGGGGCGGGCTGACCCAAGCCATCCCAACCGCAGTTCAAACAAAGGAAATCCCGAAAATGACCCCGCAAGACATGGACTCCCGCATCGTCCGCTATGGCGAGCTTCAGCCCTGCAAGACCGCCTTCATTGACGCCCACACGCCGGGCAGCGACCAGAAGGAAAACTTCACCATCATCGGCGGCGGCGTGTCGGAATCGCCCGATCAGCACGTTCACATCAGCATCCCGCACGGCTTCAACATCGGCGCCGCGGGCCAGCCGCCGCGCGTGCGCAATTCCCTGCACGACCACAAGACGGCGGAGGTGTTCTTCGTCCTCTCCGGGCGCTGGCGCTTCTTCTGGGGGCGTTGGGGCACGGCGGGTGAGGTCACGTTGGAAGAAGGCGACATCTTCAACATTCCCACCGGCGTCTTTCGCGGGTTCGAGAATATCGGCACCGATTACGGGATGATCATGGCGATCCTCGGCGGCGACGATGCCGGCGGCGGTGTGAACTGGGCGCCGCAGGTGATCGAGGAAGCCGCCGATCACGGGCTGGTTCTGGCCGAAACGGGCAAGCTATACGACACCAAGAAGGGCCAGCACCTGCCCGAGGGCGTGAGGCCCATGCCACTGATGGGAGAGGAAGAGCTTGCCAAGCGCGGTGAGCCGACCACGGCGGAGGTGCTGCCCAACCACGTCGCGCGTTTCTGGGACATGGTGGCGCTTGCCGATCGCAAACCCTGCAAGGTGATCGGGGAACAGGGCCTCTTGCGCGACAGGCCCGGCTTCGAGGTCGATTTGCTGACCCGCGCGTCCGCCACGCCCGAAAAGCATTCCCACGACCGGCCTTCGGTGCTGATGCCGGTCAAGGGCCACTGGCGGGTTGACTGGGACGGCGGCAGCGCCACCCTTGCACCCGGCGACACCATGTCGATGCCCGAAACCCTTGCCCATAGCGCGGTGCCGTCGATGACCGGCGAGGCCGCGCTCTATCACATCATTGGCACGGACGATCCCGCCGGTCCCACCTGGCAGGGGTGATCCGGGCCTTGTCACGAAAGGATATCCCCTTGGCGGCACTCCTCCTTGGTTCCATCGGCGTTCTGGCCGAAACCTCGCACCTTCAACGCGCGGCTTTCAACGCGGCCTTCGCAGAGGCCGGGCTGGACTGGCACTGGTCCGAGGTGCGCTATGCAGATTTGCTGGCGCGCTCGGGCGGGGCGGACCGGATCGCCGCCGAGGCTGCCCGCCGAGGCGAGGAAGTCGACGCGGCTGCCCTGCATGCCCGCAAGAGCGCCCTGTTCCAGCAGGCACTGGGGCAGGGTGTTCCGCTGCGCCCCGGCGTGGCCGAAACGATGCAGGCCGCGCGGGCGGCAGGGCAGACGGTCGCGCTGGTGACGACCACCAGCGCGGCCAACGTGGCGGCGGTGTTGGCGGCGACGGGGCTGGCGCGGGCCGATTTCGACCTTCTCCTGACCCGGGCCGATGTCAGCAACCCCAAGCCCGACCCGGAGGTCTACGCGCTTGCGCTTGAACGGCTGGGACATCCCGAGGCCCACGCGGTCGAGGACAACCCAGACGGGGTGCGCGCCGCGCTGGGCGCGGGGCTGGCCTGCGCCGCCTTTCCCGGCGCGCTGCATGATACCGCCAATTTCGAAGGGGCAAGCGGCATCGTCGAGATTCTGGACCCGGGGATCATCGCGTGACCGGCCGGCCCGAGGATATCCGCGGCGTGTACGAGCGGCAGGCGGCGGTCTATGACGCGCAACGCTCGCGCGCGCTGTTCGAGGCCCGGTGGCTGGCGCGGTTCGCCGCCTGCCTGCCAAAGGGTGGGCGCGTGCTCGACCTTGGCTGCGGCGCGGGCGAACCCATCGCGCGCTGGTTCATCGCCGAAGGCTATCGCGTGACCGGCATGGATTTCGCGCCCGCCATGCTGGGCATCGTGCGGTCCCGCTGGCCGGGTGGCGACTGGCGGCAGGGGGATATGCGCCACCTCGATCTGGACGAGACATTCGAGGGAATCGTCGCGTGGGACAGCTTCTTTCACCTCATGCCCGAAGACCAGCGCGCGACGCTGGCCAAGATGGCGGCGCATCTTGTCCCCGGCGGTTCGATCCTTGTCACCGTCGGGCCGGATGCCACCGAGGCCACCGGCAGCGTGGGCGGCGAGGCGGTCTATCATGCCTCGCTGTCGCCGGCCGGATATGCCGTCTGCCTCGAGGAATGCGGCCTGCGGATGACGGGGTTCCTCGCCGAGGATCCCGATACGGACAAACACAGCGTGCTCATGGCGCGCAAGGAGGAGTAAGCCATGCCCATCAAGACAACCCATGTTGGCAGCCTGCCGCGCACGCAGGACGTGGTGGATTTCATCTTCGCCCGCGAACGGGGCGAACCCTACGACCCGGCAGCTTTCGATGCTGCCATGACCGCCGCCGTGTCCGAGACTGTTCGGAAACAGAAGGAGGCTGGTATCAGCATCGTTTCGGATGGCGAAACATCCAAGATCTCCTACGCCACCTATGTGAAGGACCGCTATACCGGGTTTTCCGGTGACAGCCCGCGCAATGCGCCGGCCGACCTGAAGATGTTTCCCAGTTTTCTCAAGCGCCTCGCCGATGACGGCGGCACCCCGCAATATGCACGGCCGATGTGCACCGGCGACGTGCGCTCGAAAGGGCAGGATGATTTGCAGAAGGACATCGCCAACCTCAAGGCGGCGATGTCGGACCACGCGGTTGACCACGGCTTCATGAACGCCGCCTCGCCGGGGGTCATCAGCCTGTTCCTGCAAAACGATTTCTACCCGACGCGCGAGGCCTATCTTGCCGCGCTCGCCGATGCGATGAAGGCGGAATATGAAACCATTGTTGCCGCCGGGCTGGATGTGCAGCTCGATTGCCCCGACCTCGCGCTCAGTCGGCACATGCTGTTCACCGACCTTTCGGATGCGGAGTTTCTGAAGGTCGCCAACCTGCATGTCGAGGCGTTGAACCACGCCTTGCAGGACGTGCCGCAGGATCGTGTCAGGGTGCATATCTGCTGGGGCAATTACGAGGGGCCGCATTGCTGCGACATTCCCATGGCGCAGATGTTCGACACGCTGATGGCGACGAAGGCGCGTTATGTCCTGTTCGAAACCTCCAACCCCCGTCACGCCCATGAATGGACGGTGTTCCGAGACCGCAAGGCTGATATCCCCGAGGACAAGGTTCTGGTGCCCGGCGTGGTCGACACGACGACCAATTTCGTCGAACACCCGGAAGTGGTGGCACAGCGGATCGAACGCTTTAGCGGTATCGTGGGGCCGGACCGCGTGATCGCGGGCAGCGATTGCGGTTTCGGCACATTCGCGGGCTTCGGTGCGGTGGACCCGGAGATTGCCTATGCCAAGCTGAAATCGCTTGCCGAAGGGGCCGCGATTGCCGGGGGGGCTGGATGACGCCGCTTGTCCTGCTTCCGGGCATGATGTGCGATGCCCGTCTGTTCCTGCCACAGATATCGGCGCTGTCGGCGGATCGCGCGGTGATGGTCGCGCCGATCGGTGGCGCCGATACCATGGCGGAGCTTGCGCGCGCGGTTCTGGTCACGGCACCGCCGCGCTTCGCGCTTGCGGGCCTTTCCATGGGCGGGATCGTGGCGATGGAGGTGGTGCGGCAAGCCCCGGAACGGGTGACGCGGCTGGCCCTTCTCGACACCAACCCGCTGGCCGAGGCCGAGGCCGCCAAGCAACGGCGCACCCCCCAGATGGAGGCCGCGAAAGCTGGCCGTCTGCGCGACGTGATGCGCGACGAGATGAAACCGACCTACCTTGTCGACAGCCCGCGCAAGCCGGCCATCCTCGATCTGTGCATGGACATGGCAGAGGCGCTCGGCCCACAGGTTTTCGTCAATCAGTCCATTGCCCTGCGCGACCGCCCCGACCAGCAGGACACGCTTCGCGCCTTCTTGGGCCCGGCGCTTGTGCTTTGCGGGCGGCACGATGCGCTTTGCCCGGTGGCGCGGCACGAATTGATGCATGACCTTCTGCCGGGCAGCCAGCTGGAAATCGTCGAGAACGCGGGCCACCTGCCCACGCTGGAACAACCCGAGATCACGACAGCGGCCCTGTCCCGCTGGCTGGAGGAATGATGGACCAAGAGCTTCTGGACCTTTTGCGCAAGGTCGACACCCCCACCGTCTGCAACGCCATCGAGGTGGCGCAGGGCAAGCGGGGTTTCAACGCCTTCACGCGTGGCACCATGCAGGCCAGCGACCCCGAGGGCGTGATGGTGGGCTACGCCGTCACCGCGCAGATCGCGGCGCTTGCGCCCCCCAAGGAAGACGCCGCCACCATCCGCGCCCGCCGCATGGCCTACTACAAGGCTATGGCGGAAGGGCCGAAACCCTCGGTCGCGGTGGTAGAGGATCTCGATCACCCCAATGCCATCGGCGCCTATTGGGGCGAGGTGAACACCACCATCCACAAGGGGTTCGGCATGTCCGGCGCGCTGACCAACGGGGTGATGCGCGATCTGGGCGACATGGCCACCGGTTTCCCGGTCGTCGCGGGCAGCATCGGGCCGAGCCATGGCTTCGTGCATGTGCGCACCGTCAATCAGCCGGTGCGCGTGATGGGGATGGATGTGGCGCCGGGCGACCTTGTCCATGCCGACCGGCACGGCGCGGTGGTGATCCCGCCCGACGTGGTGGGCTCGCTCGGCGCCGCGATCGCCAAGATGCAGGAGACGGAGCGGCTGGTGCTCGACCCGGCCAGCGCCGAGGGTTTCGATTTCGACGCGTTCGAGAAAGCCTGGGCCGCTTTCGAGGCGGCGCGGACCTAAGCAGTCTGGTGCGCTGACCAGACAGTGCTGTATCATTTCCCACACCGTAGCGGGAATCAGCCCGCGCCTCGACTGCCGTGGGGGAAACGTCATGAGGGTTTTCGGGATCATTGTTTTGGTATTTTTGGGCATTGGCAGCTTGATCTACGGCGTGGTGATGTTCGCCAGTTCAGGCGTGCGCGATCATGCGCGCGGCTTTGTCGAGGAGTTGGCCGCAGGCGACTATGCCGCTGCCCATGCCCGCATGCATCAGCAATTGCAGCAGCAATTCTCCGTGGCGGATCTGGACCTGATGTTCAGCGGCTTGCAGCCTTATGTCGACGTGTCTTTCTCCGCGATCAGCATGAACGGCGATCGGGCAGAGCTTTCAGGAACGGCCACCACCGCCAGCGATTGCAGCAGCGGGGTGGCGTTCGAATTGATTGGCGACCAGATTGTCATGTTCGATTTCACCCCGCCTTGCCCGCTGCCCTGATCACTCCGCCGGGGCGGGCAGGGCGGCCTGCAGCACCGTTTCGCTGCCCGGCTGCGGGTGGCGCGGGATCATCAGCGCCAACAGAAGCGACACCACCGCCATCGCAGCGGCCAGCACGAAGACCGCGCCGGGCGTGACCAGCCACAGGTACCCGAGGGCTGCGGGCAGGAACACCGCCGCGATATGGTTGATGGTGAAGGCCACGGCGGCGGTGGGGGCGATGTCTCCGGGATCGGCGATCTTCTGGAAATAGGTCTTGATGGCAAGGGCCAGCGAGAAGAACAGGTGATCTACGATGTAAAGCGCGATAGCCAGCGTCACGCCCCAGTCGAAGAAGTAAATCCCGGCATAAAGCAGGAAGACCCCGGTCAGCCCGACATATTCAAGCGCAAGTGCCATGCGTTCGCCGAAGACGCTGACCAGCTTGCCCAGAAGCGGCGCGCAGATCATGTTCAGCACCAGCGTCGCCATGAACAGCAGCGTCACTTCGTGCACGTCGAAGCCGAAGCGCTCGACCATCATGAATCCGGCGAAGACCACGAAGATCTGCCGCCGCGCACCGGCCATGAATTGCAACGCGTAATAAAGCCAGTAGCGCCGGCGCAGGATGAATTGCTTGCGTTGCGGATTGGGCGCCTCGAACTGTGGATAGGCGAAAAGGCAATAAAGCGCGACAAGCGCGGTAAAGCCGCCTGCCGTCCAGTAGACCACCGAAAAGCTCAGATCATAGGCGCGCCATGTCAGGATGATCAGCCCATAGGCCACCAGCGTCGCGCCCGACCCGGCGGCCAGCAACCAGCCCAGCACCTGCGGCGCACGTTTCTTGTCCAGCCATTGCAGTTGCAGCGACTGGTTCACCGTTTCGTAATAGTGAAAGCCGATGGAACTGAGCAGTGTCACCATCAGGATCCCGCCGAGCGAGGGAAACTGCGCCGTCACCGCGGTGGCCGCCCCCAGCAGCACCAGCGACAGAAGTGCCAACACCTGTTCGCGCACCACCATGATCAGCGCGATCACCCCGATGGCAAGGAAGCCGGGGATCTCGCGCACCGTGTGAAGCCAGCCGATATCCGACCCGTCGAACCCCGCGACCTCGATCACGAAGTTGTTCAGTAGCGCCGTCCATGTCGCGAAGGCGATGGGCATGCACAGCGCCATGAGAAAGAGCAGCGCCACCGGCTGACGCCAGAGCGGCAGGGCCTTGGCGCTGTCCAGCGGCAGCGTGCGGAAAAAGGGTTTGCCAGCCATGCCCGCGATCTAGGCAATTTTGCACCGCCCGACGAGCGAAAAATCGCATTCAGACCCGTGCATATGACATGAATCAAGGCCGCGCGTTGGCAAGCGGCGCAAAACCTTGGCGATACCGCAGGAGAAGACCATGGACATCATCCCCCTTGTCGACCGGATCGGCGAGCCCTCGGCCGCCGCGCTTTTCGGGCTGATCACCGGCGTGATCTTCGGCATCGCGGCGCAGCGTTCGGGTTTCTGCCTGCGCGCCTCGGTGGTCGAGTTCGCCAAGGGCCGACTCGGCAACCGAATGGCGATCTGGCTCCTGGCCTTCTCGACAGCGCTTGTCTGGGTGCAGGTGGCGGAGCTTTCGGGGCTGATGCGCGCGGCCGATGCGCGGATGATGGCGGTGCCCGGTTCGGTGTCCGGCGCGATCGTCGGCGGGCTGATGTTCGGCGCGGGCATGGTGCTGGCGCGCGGCTGTTCGGGGCGGCTGCTGGTGCTGGCGGCGACGGGCAACCTGCGCTCCATCGTGTCGGGGCTGGTTTTCGCGGTGGTCGCGCAGATGTCGTTGCAGGGCTGGCTGGCACCGCTGCGCGACTGGATCGCGGCGCTCTGGATCACGCCGGGGGGCAGCAATATCGACCTTGTGTCCATGCTCCGCCTGCCGCGGGAGACGGGGGTCGTGATCGGGTTGATCCTCGCCCTTGTCGCGCTGTGGCTGGCGCGGCGCAACCGGGTCGGCCTCAAGGTGCTGGTCATGGCCTCGGGTGTCGGCTTTGCCGTCGCGGTTGGCTGGGCGCTGACCTTCGCGCTCAGCCAGGTGGCGTTTGAGCCGGTGCAGGTCGAAAGCGCGACCTTCACCGGCCCCTCGGCCAACACGCTGATGTTCTTTCTGACCGCGAGCCCGGTGCTGGAGTTCGACATCGGCCTCGTCCCGGGCGTGTTCCTTGGTGCCTTCCTCGCCGCCGCTTGGGGGCGCGATCTGAAATGGCAGGGATTTGATGGGGCAGGCACCATGCGCCAGGCGCTGTTCGGCGCCGCGCTGATGGGCATGGGCGGCATGCTGGCGGGTGGCTGCGCTATAGGGGCGGGGGTCACTGGCGGGTCGATCTTCGTCGGAACCGCTTGGTTGGCGCTGTTCTGCATGTGGGTGGGGGGCATGGCGACAAGCAGGCTGCTCGACCATCGTGGCGCGATGGCGCAACCGGCCTGAACGCCCCCCGGAACCTAAAAGAGCCGCCCGACGGGGGCGGCTCTTCGTTATTCGGGATGCGCGGAAAGCTCAGTTCTGCGCGTAGTATTCGATGACGAGGTTCGGTTCCATGTGCACCGCGTAGGGCACATCGCCGAGGCCGGGGGTGCGCACGAAGGTCGCGGTCATCTTGGAATGGTCGGCCTCGATGTAATCGGGCACGTCGCGTTCGGCCAGTTGCACGGCTTCCAGCAGGACGGCGATCTGCTTGGACTTCTCGCGCACTTCGATCACGTCGCCTTCCTTCACGCGGTAGGAGGGGATGTTGACGCGCTTGCCGTTCACCTTCACGTGGCCATGGTTCACGAACTGCCGAGCCGCGAACATGGTCGCCACGAACTTGGCGCGGTAGACGACCGCGTCGAGGCGGCGTTCCAGAAGGCCGATCAGGATTTCACCGGTGTCGCCGCGCAGGCGCTCGGCCTCGGCGAAGATGCGGCGGAACTGCTTTTCGGTCAGGTCGCCGTAATAGCCCTTAAGCTTCTGCTTGGCGCGCAGCTGCAGGCCGAAATCGGACATCTTGCCCTTGCGGCGCTGGCCGTGCTGGCCGGGGCCGTATTCGCGGCGGTTGACGGGGGACTTGGGGCGGCCCCAGATGTTTTCGCCCATGCGGCGGTCGATCTTGTACTTGGCAGAGGTGCGTTTGGTCACCGTCTGATCTCCTTCTTTCTCGTGCGAAGGGCGTTGTCCTTTGGCCGAGGCCCGACAGGCATCCCCTTGCGGGGGCCACCAACACCAATGAAAACCCCGGCAATCGCTTGCCGGGATGGGCGGCTTTTACAGCCCTGACCGGGGGAGTCAATGCCCCAGGCCGGTGTTTCCAAGCCCGTGCATCAGGATCGCCGCCTCGGCCCGGTCCAGCATCCGCCGGGCCGGGGCACCGTAGTTGAACGGGTCGTCGGCCAGATCGGGGAAATGCGACAGAAGACTGTGTCGCTGACCGGGGTCAAGGTGGTCCAGCCCCATGTAGCCGGGGTGGAAGGTTTCCACCTCCAGCCCGTTGGCCCAGATCACCTGGTGGCGGTCCAGCATCAGGTGGACATACCACGTCTCGCGCAGGGAATGGTCCACCGTCACCCGCCGGTCGCCGACAAGGTCGCGGGCGCTGACCAGCACTTCCGCCTCGCCCCAGAGATCGCGGGCGACGGCGCCCTTCACGACAACTCGGTGGTCGGGCGACACGACAAGGTCGGCATCCGGCCGGTCAATCCCCAGCGCGCCGGCGCGCATCCGGATCGGCCTTTGCCCCGGCATCGCGAAAAGCCGCGCGCCCGACATCCGCCGCTGCCCGGTCCAGACAAGCGTTTGCGGGCCATCGTCGCGGGTCAGGATCCGGTCGCCGGGCCCGAGATCCTCGATCGCAACGTCGCCGGATTCGGTGCGCAGCCGGGTGCCCGGCGTAAAACAGATGACGGAGGTGTCGTCCGCGGCCGCCATAGGTCGGGGCTGGTTCACGCGGATGATCGCAAGATCCCGGTTTGCCGGCGGCATCGCATCGGGAAACAGCAGGATGGGCAGGTGCCCGTCGCGCGCGGTTACCGGCACAACGGTGTAGAAACGCGGCCCGTCCGCGACGACGAAGGCCCCCGCGAACAGCGGGTCGGCATCGGCGGCGGCGTCTTGCCCGGGGGTGGGCGCCGGGTGGTGCAGCAATTTGCGCACCACCCGCGCGGCCCTTGCACGAAGCTCGGCGTGATCCTGGCTGACACCCAGGAGAAGCGCGGCGCCATCGCCCTCCAGTGGAAGCGCGCGGCCCTGCCAGCGCCAAGTCATCCCTTCGGCCAGTTCGTTGTTATGTTCTGCCGGACCGCCCTCTATCAGGGTTTGCGACCATGCGATCATGGTCAGGCCCCCAGTGCCCGTGCTCATCCCGATTTGCCTGTTTTTTCTGCCCTTGTCCGCGAATCGTAGCACGCTCGAATCACCCTGGGAAGGGGGCGATTCGCTTGCGATTCGGAAAAAATTTTCGACCGCGGTGTCAGAATTCGAGGGCTAGGGTCAGCGACCCGACGGTCTGCCCTTCGGGCTGGCCCACGAATTCCTCCGACAGGTAGGTCATGCCGTAAAAGACATTGGAATGGCCGAAAGCATAGTTCACGCCCGCCCGAAGCCTGTAGCGCGTGTCCTCCGGTGTGTAGCCGCGGTCGGAGGGCAGATAGCGCGAGTTGTCGACATAGGCGATGTCGCCGCCCAGCAAGAAAGAATATCCTTGATCAAAGGGGCTGTCCACGGCGCTGATCCGCTGGCCGGTGGTCACGTCACGCAGGCGCAAGCCGCCATCTCCGTAGCCGCCGAAGGTCCAGTCCATCCCGGCGCGGGCCATCGTTTCCACACCGGCCTGCACCTCGACGAAGGGGCGCAGGCGGCTGTTGCCAAGGTTGTATTCCCGGCCCAGTTCCAGCGTGCCATGCAGGTAGATGCCGTTATCGACCTGGAAAGTCTCGACATTGCTGGAGGCGAGGCTAAACACGTCATGCATCGCTTCCTGCAAATGGCGGATTCCGGTCTGCTCACCCATGGCGACGATATCGGCGCCGAAGCTGACCTCGTAGCCATGCCAGTCGAAATGCGTATGTGCCCCGACCGAAAGCACCCCGGCGAACAGCCGGTCGCCGGGTGCCGGGGCGTTGAGGTTGCTCGGGGCGATCACCTCGCCGCGAAAGCGGTATTCCATCACCGCGCCCATGCGCTCGGGCAACGCGCCTGCCCAGTCCAGCCCGCGCACATCGCTGACCCAGTAAGCGCCGGAGCGCCAACGGTCTTCCCCGTCGCCGATCAGGTCATTGGTGAAAAGCCGCGCCTGCCCAAGACGACCGCGATCCTGCGCCGGCGCCTCGGACACCGTGCCCACGATGAAAAGAAGGGTAAAAGCCGCCCGGCCAACCGCTTGCCACATCACACTGCCTCGTTGTCATTCCCGCTTTTCGCGCGGTGTTATCCTGCAATTGAGGCAAAACTATCACAGTGCAGCGTGCCGGGCTAGGCACATGTTTCGCGGCGAACGATCAGTCCGGACCGGCGCCTGTTCGTCAGTTGCCAAGTGCTTTTCGACAGGCCGCAGGGTCATGCGGCGGCGGATGTGTTCCAGCCTGACCGGCATGAAGTTCCGCTGCCCCTCGACATTCAGGGTGTCCCCTTGGTTTGTCAGCCGAGACGCGCCATGACGGTCGAAACCACAGCCAGTGCATCTGACGTTCCATTGGCCGCGCCCTTTTGGTGGCGCGCTTCGCGCAGCAGGTTTTCGGGCGTGAAGGCCGACAGCGCGTCGTGATGCTTGTCGGCAAGAATGGGTGGCGTGGTTCCGTCGCCGGCACTCATGGTTGCTCCGTTCCGTTTTATGTCAGCTGTCTCTGCGTGACGACGCCCCGAGAGGCCGGCAATTTCGCGCAGATTGAGGCTTTTGCAGCCTATCCCGTCGGGCGTTCGAAATGAAGACGGGCTTGCGGCAGGCCGCGTAGGCTGTCTGCCGGTCTGCGGCAAAACAATCCTTGCGGGGTCTTCGCACTTGACGGAAACGTGCGTCTCAAATTATTGATAAAAACTGTCAGGTATTCGCCGATAGGGTTTGGGCGCCGTGCCGTGGGCCGCTTATCCGGTCCGGATCCGTTGCCTTCCTTGCGCAAGCCCGCGCCGCAGCCTGACACCTAAATGAAATACGCAGGAAAAGGATATCTGCCATGCACCTGTTCACCGCATTCGCCGCCGGGGCAGCTCTCTCGCTCGTCATGACAGCGCAGTCTTTCGCAGACGAGGTCGATCACTACTTCGCCGAACCGTCGGAGACCGTTGAAGACGCCCTCGAGAACTTCGTGGACTACAACGACAGGATTCGGGATGTTCTGTCGCGTGAGACGCTGAGCGTCAGCGACATGGAGGAGATCCACGAATATACCTACACGATCGAACTCGCACTGGCGAAGATGAACGCGGAATTCGGTGCGCTCGCCGCCACGCTGGAGGAATTGCACCTCGCCACCGAGGAACACGACGAAGCCGTCGTCCGCGGCATCGCGGAAACCTATTTCGAAACCGCCGGCGCGCTGGACGAGTGACAGGGCACGGCTCGACCCCGTCGTTCATGCAACACGGCCCTTCCGGTCTTGTCCGAAAGGGGGTCGGCCCGGATCTTCGCCGGTGCCGGTCTGTCCTTGCCGGCAAGGCGTGTCGGGGGCCGGAACGGGTGCTGCAAGCCGGGGCGAGGCAGGCTTCGCTCGATCAGAACACCAGCACCTTGTCGGCGGCCAGTGTCGCCTCGGCGAGTTCGTCCATGGTGGAGCGGGTCGGCCCCTCCATCATGTCGCTCTCGGCCAAACCGCGCGCGTCCATGCAAGTGCCGCACATCAGGACGCGGCCTTCCGCGGTCAGGACGCGGCGGATCATCCGTTCGAGGTTGTAGTAGCCGTCGGGCGTCTTCTGCCCCGCCTTGGCGCAAAGCACCGCGTCGGCCATCAGGAAAACGGTGATCTCGGCCTCCGTGTCGTTCTTGGCCAGTGCGTGGGCCATGCGCAACCCGTTGAAGCTGCGCTCTGTGCCATAGGGTGGGTCGTTCAGAAGGATCAGGTGTTTCATGGTTTAGCTCCATCAGTGGCAGGGTTCAGCCGTGGGTGGGTTTCCTCTGCGAGCCAGAACAGCAGGCCGCCGGAGACGAACATGGAGATCGCGACGAACCAGAAGGCTGCCTCCGCCGCGCCGGTCAGGCTGGCGGCAAGCCCGAGGCCGAGCGCGCCGACCGCATAGCCGAGGTCGCGCCAGAAGCGGTAGATGCCGATGGCCGAGCCGCGCCAGGCGGGCGGCGTGATGTCCGCGACCGCCGCCGAGAGGTTCGGATAGAGGAGCGCCATGCCGAAGCCCGCCACCCCGGCCGAGACCGACCACCAGAGCGCGCCGGTGCCCATGACCACCATCGCCACGCCCGCGCCGCAGATCCACATGCCCAGCACGTTGGGCCAGAATCGGCCCACATGGTCAGACAGCCGCCCGGTGACAAGCTGCGAACCGCCCCAGACGAAACCATAGGTGCCGACGATCCAGCCGACCTCCGTCAGGCTGGCGCCTTGCGTCACGAGGAAGACGGGGAACAGCGCCCAGACGAGGGCATCGACGAACTTCTCGACAAGCCCGGCCTGCGAGATCGCGAAGAGGCGGCGGTCGCGCCAGCTCATCAGCGCGAAGACCTCGCCCGTTGTGGGATGCTCGGACACGCCTTCGGGGTAGCGCGGCAGGGATTTCGGTGGAGCTGCCTTGTGCGCTGCTGTCTCCGCCTTGGCCCACGGCAGCGTGTCCTTGACCCAGACCACGGTCAGCAGCAGCGCCAAGAGGACCACGGCCATGCCGAAGACCAACAAGCCAACACGTGCCCCCAGCCATTCGGCGGCATAGGCGGTCAGGATCCCCGCGATCGCGACGCCGACATAGCCGGAAAACTCGTTCAGCCCCATGGTGAGGCCGCGTTCCTCAGCCTTGGTGATGTCGAGCTTGGCCGTCTGCGTCATCGACCAGCAGAGGCCCTGGTTGACGCCCAGAAGCACGGTCGCGGCGACGATCCAGTTCCAGTCTGGCGCGTGCCAGATCATCACGGGGATCGGCACCGCGACGACCCAACCCCAGAACAGCACGCGCTTGCGGCCAATCCGCTCCGACCAGCGCCCGGCGACGAAGTTCATCACCGCCTTCACCGCACCGAAGACCACGACGAAGGAGGCGAGCAGCAGGAACGACCCACGCTCCAGCCCGAACTCGCTCTCGGCCAGGGCGGGGACGACGGTCCGCGTCATGCCGATGGCGAAACCGACCAGCATCACCTGGATGAGTTGATGCGCGACCTGAACGCGGTTCTCGCGGATCCCACGCGTGAATTCACTTGCGGTCATTCTGCGGGCTCCCTCTTCGTGTTCCGGGGATCGAGTGCATGGCCCGATGCCGGTCCGCGCAGCGGCTGGATCAGCATCCTGTCGAGCCAGAGATCGCGGCGCGTGCGGAACTGTTCGATGCCGATCTCCATCCCCTCATGCCCCTTGGCGGGCTGGGCGATGTAGGTGCCCAAGAGCCGGTCCCACCACGGCAGGTTGAAGCCGTAGTTCGAGTTGGTTTCTCGCGGATCGACGGAATGGTGGACGCGGTGCATGTCGGGTGTCACCACGAACAGTCGCAGCACACGGTCCACCGGGCGCGGCAGGTCGATGTTGGCGTGGTTGAACAGCGCGGTGGCGTTCAGGATCACCTCGAACAGCAGCACGGCAATGGCGGGCGGGCCGAGCGCCGCGACCACCGCCAGCTTGATCCCCATCGAGATGAGGATCTCCACCGGGTGAAAGCGCAGACCGGTGGTCGCGTCGAAGTCCAGATCGGCATGGTGCAGCCGGTGCAGCCGCCAGAGCCCCGGCACCGCGTGGAACATCACGTGCTGGAGGTAGATCGCCAGATCGAGCAGCAGCATCGAGACGACGATGGCCAGCCAGAAAGGCGCATCGATGGTGTTGAACAGCCCCCAGCCACGGTCCTCGGCCATGACCGCAAGGCCGACGGCGATAATGGGAAACGACAGCCGCAGGATGACCGTATCGAGCACGACGAGTGCCATGTTGTTCGTCCAGCGGATTAGCCGGGGAATTTCCCGCCGACGCCGGGGTGCCGCCACCTCCCACAGGGCCATGGCCGCCAGAACGCCCAGAAAGGCGGCAAGGCGGATCGCCGCGTCAGTGGCAAGGATGGTTTCGGACATGGGTCTGACCCCCGGGGTTGCGGAAAGCGGTCAAATATCTATCATTCAATTTATCATTTGAATGATTAGAACTTGGAGGCCCCCATGTCAACCAGCCCGAAGACAGCCCTGCTCGAGGAATATGCTCTTGTCGCCCGCGCGCTGTCTGCACCGGCGCGGTTGATGCTGCTGGAACAACTGGCGCAAGGGGAACGCGGGGTCGAGGCGCTGGCCGACAAGACCGGCCTGACCGTCGCCAATTGCTCGCAGCATCTCCAGCAGCTGCGCCGTGCGGGCCTCGTCACCAGCCGCCGAGACGGCAAGGCGGTGATCTACCGGCTGACCGACGCGAAGACGCTTCAGCTGATGGACCTCCTGCGTATCCTAGCGGAGCGCAACCTCGCGCAGGTCGATCGCATCCTGCGGGGCCTTTCCGGCGGCGAGGACGCGCCCGAACCGGTGAGCCGCGAAGACCTTGCCGCGCGACTGGCCGGAGGCTCCGTTACGGTTCTCGACATGCGCCCTGCCGATGAATACGCCAGCGCGCATATCCCCGGCGCGCGCAACATCACGCTGGATGACCTCGATCATATCCTGCCCACGCTCGATCCCGGCACCGAGATCGTCGCCTATTGCCGGGGCCCTTACTGCATCTACGCCCATCAGGCGGTGACGGCGCTGCGCAGGCACGGGCTAAGCGCAAAGCGGCTTGACGGCGGGCTTCCCGAGTGGCGTGAAGACGGGCGGCCCGTTGTGACCGAGACGACACCGGCCTGAAAGTGCACGCCTGACATGCGACCGGTCCGATTCAGCATCGGATAATCCGGTGACCAGCTTGGGATCCCGCCGTTCCAACGAAGGCGCAAACCAGCATCGACCAACAATTGCTTGAGCGCCTTGATGCGCGACGTCGCCTCATCCGCGCCCAGCATCAGGTGCGCGCGGATCCGCTTTTTCCCTGTCGCAGACATCCGTGCCAGAGGCGGCGACTGCACACCTTTCGCCCCTGCGCAGCCATGGATGAAAATGGCGATCCCGCGAGGACTCGAACCCCGAACCTGCTGATTAGAAGTCAGCTGCTCTATCCAGTTGAGCTACGGGACCGCGCCAGCCTTAGATGCGCGAGCGGCGGCGCGAACGCAAGTGTGAAGACGTCAGAGCCGGCGGGTCATGAAGGTCGAAAGCGGGTCGTCCGTGTAATCCGCGAAGGGGCCGGTTTCGACGAAGCCGGTCTTCGCGTAAAGCGCGCGGGACGGGCCATGTTGCGGGCCTGACCCGGTTTCGAGGCTGAGTCGCAAGATACCGCGCGACCGCGCGTCGGTGATCATGCCGGCCAGTAGGCGGCGCCCGACTCCCTTGCCGCGCGCAGGCTTCGCGGTGTGCATGGATTTCAGTTCCTCGTGCGCCGGGCCAAGCGGCAGCAGGGCGCCGACCGCCAGAAGTGCGCCGTTTGCAGAACGTAGTGTGTAGACCCGGGCTTTCGCAGCGCGCAGGTCGTCGGCGGATTGAACATGGCAGCTTTCGGTCGGGGTCTGGCCGCGCATCTGGGCCTCGTGTGCCGCCAGAAGGGCGGCGATATCTTCACGCCCGGGAACCTCGTGCGCGACGACCATGCCCACGTTCATGCCCTTGTCAGTGGGTCCAGACCTGCCGCCGGTCGGGGGCGAAGTTGCCGCCGTAGCCGCGCGGGCGGACATTCACCTTGCGCTTCTTGGGCTGCAGCACGATGTACTCGATCCCGCGCTCCTCGGCATAGTCCTTGGCCGCCTCGAGGCTGTCGAAGCGCAGGGTCACCTGGCTGTTCATGTCGCCGGAACTTGTCCAGCCCATCAGCGGATCGACCTCGCGCTTTTCCCCCGGGGCGAATTCCAGCAGCCATGTATTGGTCTTTCCCATGCCGGATTGCATCGCGGTCCGGGCCGGCTGGTAGATTCGTGCGCGCATCGGGCAACTCCTTGGCAGTGACCTTCTCTGTTATCCCGAAACCGGGCCGGTTATGCAACGGGCATTCTGGTCGCGCCGGGGAAGAGGGAAGCGGGTTGCCGGCCAACGCTCGGGGAGCGAGTGTGGGGGTGGGTCGTGCGAGGCCGACCGGCAACCTTCATGCTGCTTGCACCGCGACCCTAGGCGTGGGGCCCGTCTTGCAGCAAGGAGATAGTCCCGCAGATTTCTTATGAATTCGTTTAAAAATCGGGGCAATCTCGCGGCACCGCGTTCCGCGCGCTGACCCCGGCCTTGCATCGCGCCAAGATGGGACCATTCTAGAAAGTAACCGCCCGAGGAGCCCGCGCATGCCCTACTCCACCACCGACCGCCGCGATATCGCCGAGGCCAGCCAGCCGCGCCCCAAGCTTGAGGGCGGCAAACGGTTCGTCATGCACACGGAGTTCAAGCCGGCCGGCGACCAGCCCATGGCCATCGAAGAACTGTCGGACGGGATCCTGGAGGGCGAGCGCGCGCAGGTGCTGCTGGGCGTCACCGGCAGCGGCAAGACCTTTACGATGGGCAAGGTGATCGAGGAAACGCAGCGCCCGGCGATCATCCTTGCCCCCAACAAGACGCTGGCCGCCCAGCTTTACGGCGAGTTCAAGGGCTTTTTCCCCGAGAACGCGGTGGAATACTTCGTCAGCTACTACGACTACTACCAGCCCGAGGCCTACGTGCCGCGCAGCGACACCTATATCGAGAAAGAAAGCCAGATCAACGAACAGATCGACCGCATGCGCCACTCGGCCACCCGGTCGTTGCTGGAACGCGATGACGTGATCATCGTGGCCTCGGTGTCGTGTATCTACGGCATCGGCAGCCCCGAAACCTACACCGCGATGACGCAGGATATCGAGGTCGGCAAGGACTATGACCAGCGCGCCGTGATGGCCGATCTCATCGCGCAGCAATACAAGCGCAACGATCAGGCCTTCCAGCGCGGCACCTTCCGGGTGCGGGGCGACTCCCTGGAAATCTGGCCCTCGCACCTTGAAGATCGCGGTTGGCGGCTGTCCTTCTTCGGCGAGGAGTTGGAGGCGATCATAGAGTTCGACACGCTGACCGGCGCCAAGACCGACACGCTGGACAAGGTGCGCGTCTACGCCAACAGCCACTACGTGACGCCCACGCCGACGATGAAACAGGCGATCAAGGGCATCAAGGCGGAGCTGACCCTGCGCCTCAAGCAACTGGAGGACGAGGGCAAGCTGCTGGAAGCGCAGCGGTTGGAACAGCGCACGCGGTTCGACCTTGAAATGCTGGAAGCGACCGGCGTCTGCAACGGGATCGAGAACTACTCGCGCTACCTGACGGGCCGCGCGCCGGGCGAACCGCCCCCCACGCTGTTCGAATACATCCCCGACAACGCCATCGTCTTCGCCGATGAAAGCCACGTCTCGGTGCCGCAGATCGGCGGCATGTACAAGGGCGACTACCGGCGCAAGTTCACGCTGGCCGAGCATGGCTTTCGCCTGCCGTCATGCATGGACAACCGCCCCCTGAAGTTCGAGGAATGGGACGCGATGCGCCCGCAAAGCATCTTCGTCTCCGCCACCCCGGCGGCGTGGGAGCTGGACCAATCGGGCGGCGTCTTCACCGAACAGGTGATCCGGCCCACGGGTCTTCTGGACCCGGAGGTGGAGATTCGCCCGGTCACCACGCAGGTCGATGACCTTCTGGATGAAATCCGGCGGGTCACGGCGGCGGGCTACCGGACGCTGTGCACCACGCTGACCAAGCGCATGGCCGAGGACCTGACCGAATACCTGCACGAACAGGGCATCAAGGTGCGCTACATGCATTCCGACATCGACACGATTGAGCGGATCGAGATCCTGCGCGACCTGCGCCTTGGCGCCTTCGACGTGCTGATCGGCATCAACCTCTTGCGCGAGGGGCTCGACATTCCCGAATGCGGGCTGGTGGCGATCCTCGATGCCGACAAGGAAGGGTTCCTGCGATCGGAAACCAGCCTCGTGCAGACCATCGGGCGCGCCGCGCGCAACGTCGACGGGCGGGTGATCATGTATGCCGACCGGGTGACCGGCAGCATGGAGCGGGCGATCGGCGAGACCAACCGCCGCCGCGAGAAGCAGATCGCCTATAACGAGGCGCACGGGATCACGCCCGCGACGGTGAAACGAAACGTCGACGACATCCTCGCCGGGCTTTACGAGGGCGACGTGGACATGGCCCGCGTCACCGCCCAGATCGACAAGCCGCTGCACGGCGCCAACCTCGAGGCGCACCTGGAGGGGCTGCGAGAGCAGATGCGGAAAGCGGCCGAGAACCTCGAATTCGAGGAAGCGGCGCGGCTGCGCGACGAGGTCAAGCGGCTCGAAACGGTGGACCTCGTGGTGTCCGACGACCCGCTGGCGCGGCAATCGGCGGTGGAAAGCGCCGTGGAGGGGGCCGCGAAGGCATCCGGCCGCTCCACGGCGGGACGGCCGGGGCAAAGGGGTGGGAAGAGGCGGAGGGGGTGAAAATGCCAGCTGATAGAGCTTCTACGTTTGAGAAAGAAACACAACAACAGGAGCTAAGGATTGGATGGAATAAATGAAGAGAAGGCAAGGAATATATCAAGCTGAAGTGGTATTTGAATTATAAGAGGCTTTCGGAATGGTTTCTGAGGATTCGCGCTGCATTCAAAGCAGTCCTCAACCGGGTTCTCTTTATCGCGCCAAGAAAATCGCGCGTCACTATTGATGTTGCCAGAGATTGGATTGATGATTCGTACATAATCTACTCGAAAGCCACTCAAGACAATTCAAAAAATCTACCTGAATGGGCCAATCCCGCGACCGCTGATCGCACCCTGATGCAGATCAAGGCGGCCCGCCCGCGCAGGTCTAGACTCGCCGAGAGACCGAAGCGCGAAACTGTATAGGAGGGTCTTCTGATGACGTATGATTTCAAGGGAAAAACCGCCATCGTAACAGGCGGTGGTTCAGGCATCGGCATGGCCATCTGCAAACACCTCGCCCAAGGCGGTGCAACGGTTGTCGTCGCCGATCTGAATATGGCGGCCGCCGAATCCGTCGCCGGGGAAATTGATGGTCACGCCTTCGAGGTCGACACCGCGAAGCCCGATCAGGTCGAGTCCATGGTGGCCTTTGCAAAACAAAAGGGCGGCGCGGTGCACTATATTGTCAACAATGCGGGCATCGGCGGCCCTGCCGAACCGGTGGGCAACTATCCGGTCGACGGGTGGAAGCATGTGATCGACGTGAACCTGAACGGCGTCTTCTACGGCATGCGCTACGCGATCCCTGAAATGGTCGAAGCGGGTGGTGGTGCCATCGTCAACATGGCCTCGATCCTCGGATCTGTCGGGTTTGCCACCGCAAGCGCATATACCGCTGCCAAACATGCGGTTGTCGGCATGACCAAGGTCGCAGCGATGGAACATGCTGCGCAAAACATCCGGGTCAATTCCGTCGGGCCGGGATTCATCCGCACGCCCTTGGTGGAAGGCGCGCTTGATGAAGATACGCTCAAGATGCTCGAAGGCAAACACGCCATGGGGCGGCTTGGCACCCCCGACGAAGTCGCTGCTTTGACGTGCTTCTTGCTGTCTGACGGGGCCAGTTTCATCACCGGCAGCTATCATCTGGTCGATGGCGGTTATACCGCGCAATAGCCCCGAAAACCGACATTCGCCAAGTGGCGTGCTGTTTGACGCCAAGATCGCCCCACCACCCGGCCCCGAAGGGCCGGGCGGCGCATGGCTCAGCGCTTGCGCGTCTCGAACGATCCCGCGCCTTGACCGGACAGGCCGCCGGACACGTCCTCGGTCGACTCGTCGGACAATTCCTGCGGCAGGGCCAGGTTCAGCACGATGGCGATCAGCGCGGCGGGCAGGATGCCCGAGGTCGCCAGAACCTTCAGCGTGTCGGGCAGGTGTTGCAGCGCGCCGGGTTCCAGTTGCAGGCCCAGCCCCAGCGACAGCGCGATGGCGAAGATCACCATGTTGCGCCGGTTCCACGTCACGTCCGACAGCATGGACACGCCGGCCGCCACGACCATGCCGAACATCACGATGACGCCGCCGCCCAGCACCTCGATCGGCACCGTGGAGATCACCGCGCCCACCTTGGGCACCAGCCCGGCAAGGATCAGGAACAGAGCGCCGATGGTGACGACGTGGCGGCTCATCACGCCGGTCATGGCGATGAGGCCGACATTCTGGCTGAACGAGGTGTTGGGCAGCGCCCCGAAAAGGCCCGAGGCGGCGGTGCCGATCCCGTCGGCGAAGGTCGCGCCCTGAATTTCGGTGTCGGTCGCCTCGCGGCCTGCGCCGCCCTTGGTTATGCCGCTGACATCGCCCACGGTTTCCACCGCGGAGACGAAGCTCATCAGGCAGAAGCCGATGATCGCGGCGATGCTGAATTCGAGCCCGAAATGCAGCGGGTTGGGCAGCGCGAAGGGGGCCGCCGTCGCGACATTACCGAAGCTGACCATGCCGATGGCGAGCGCGACCACGTAGCCGGCAAGCAATCCGATCAGCACCGCCGAGACCGACAGCATCCCGCGGGTGAAGAATTTCAGCGCCAGCGTCACGACGATGACCACCCCGGCCACGGTCCAGTTCTGCAGGCTGCCGTATTCCTCCGTCCCGATGGCGGGCACGCCGCCGGCGGCGTATTGAATGCCGACCTGCACAAGCGCGAGACCGATCATCGTGACGACAAGGCCGGTCACCAGCGGCGGCAGCGCGAAGCGGATCTTGCCGATGAACAGCCCAAGCACCGCGTGAAAGAGGCCACCGACAAGAATGCCCCCCATCAGAACGGCGATCGCATCGACGCCTTGCCCGGCCACCAGCGGGATCATGATGGGAATGAAGGCAAAGGACGTGCCCTGCACGATCGGCAGGCGCGCGCCGACCGGGCCGATGCCGATGGTCTGGATCAGGGTGGCCACCCCGGCAAAGAACATCGACATCTGGATCATGTAGATCATCTGCGGAAAATCGGGTGAGTTCGAGCCGAAGCCGAAGCCGGCGGCGCCGCAGACGATGATCGCGGGCGTCACGTTCGAGACAAACATGGCCAGCACGTGCTGGATGCCAAGCGGCACCGCCTTGACAAGCGGCGGGGTGTAGTTCGGGTCGCGCAGCTGCTGCGGCGTTCCGATGGAACTGTCTGTCATGGGTCTCTCCTTGTTGGTTTTTGGGCGGGCCGTTTCTTTGGCGACGGTCCCTTCTTGTCAGTCCGGCACGACCTCGTAGGGCGTGTCGAACCAGTGTTCCTGCAGGTTCTCGCCGGGGCCGATCCGGTCGATGACGGCGAAGAGGCCGCTGCCCGCGATCGGGGTCAGAACCCCGTGCCAGGTATTCTTGTGAAAATTGATCGCCTGTCCGGGGCGGGTGAGGAAGGCCAGCGGCCGGCCCGGACGATTGCCCGCATCTTGTGCAACGATCACGAGGAATGCCTCCTCCGACATCGGGATGAAGGCCTGCGACCCCAGCGGGTGGCGTTCCATCATCTCCAGCCGGTAGGGCAGGGCGCGCAGATCGGCCTTGAACAGGCTGATGCCGGCGCGCCCGCCGTCGAAATCCAGCCGCGCGCGGTCGTGGTAGCGCCCGCAAAGCCCCTGGTTGATCAGCTTGTCGGGCGCGCCGTCTGCCTCCAGCACGTCGCCGAAGGGGGCCAATCCCTCGGCGGTCAGCATTTGCGTGAACACGCGGGTCATGTGCCCAGCTTCTCGGCAAGGCGCAGGGCGGCGATGCGTTCGACCTGCCGGCAAGCTTCCGCGAACTCGGTGTCGCGGTCGTTCTGCAGGCGCCGCTCGAAGGCCGCCATGATCGAGGCCTTGTCGTGATCGCGCACCGCGATGATGAAGGGAAAGCCGAACTTCTCGGTATAGGCGTCGTTGAGCTTGGTGAAGCGGTCGCGCTCCGCGTCGGTCAGCGCATCGAGCCCGGCACTGGCCTGCTCCGCCGTCGACTCTGCCGTCAGGCGCCGGGCCGTGGCGAGCTTGCCGGCAAGGTCCGGGTGGGCTTTCAGCACGCCAAGGCGCGCCTCCTCGGTCGCGCTGCGAAAGACGCGGGCAAGGGCGCTGTGCACCCCGGTCGCGGTGTCATGTGTCGGCCCGAGGCCGAGATCGAAGGCCCTGTCGGAGATCCAGGGGCTGTGCTCGAAGATGGCGCCGAATTCCGCCACGAAGGCCGCCCGGTCCATGTCCGACGGGCGCGGGCCCGTCTTCGGCGGGTGCGTGGCGGCCCAGTGGTCGGCGATCTGGGCGCGGGTGGCGAACCAGACGCCGTCGTGCCCGCGGAAATGATCCAGAACCCGTTTCAGTGCCGCCGCCCGCCCCGGCCGCCCGACAAGGCGGCAATGCAGCCCGATCGACAGCATCTTCGGCGCGCCGTCCTGCCCCTCGGCGTAGAGCATGTCGAAACTGTCCTTCAGATACCCCTCGAACTGCCGCCCATCGGTGAAGCCGGCCCGGATCGCGAAGCGCATGTCGTTGCAATCCATCGTGTAGGGCACGATCAGCTGGTGCTTGCCGCCGGCCCGCACCCAGTAGGGCAGGTCGTCGGCGTAGCTGTCGGCGATATAGGCGAAGTCACCTTCCTCGGCCGCAAGGTCGACCGTGTTCATCGAACAGCGGCCGGTATACCAGCCGCGCGGGGGGCTGCCCGTCACCTCTTCATGCAGGCGGATCGCCTCGCGGATCTGGGCGCGCTCTTCCTCGCGGTTCATGTCCTTGTGTTCGACCCATTTCAGCCCGTGGCTGGCGATCTCCCACCCCGCATCCTGCATCGCGGCGACCTGTTCGGGCGCGCGGGCCAGCGCGGTCGCAACGCCGTAGACGGTGACGGGCGTATCCTTCAGCAGCCGGTGCAGCCGCCAGAATCCGGCGCGGGCGCCGTATTCGTAAAGCGATTCCATGTTCCAATGGCGTTGCCCCGGCCATGGCGCGGCGCCGGTGATTTCCGACAGGAAGGCTTCGGATGCGTCATCGCCGTGCAGGATGCAGGTCTCGCCGCCTTCCTCGTAGTTCAGCACGATCTGGATCGCGATCTTCGCGTTGTTCGGCCAAGCCGCATCTGGCGGTGTCGCAGCGTAGCCTGTCATGTTGCGCGGATAGCGTTTCACATGTCACCCCTTGCTCGTTTCATCTATGGTTAAACCGAAAAGTGCCGCGTGATTTGCAAAAAATCCTGAAAGCTGCCTTCGGCTTGTCGGGATTTGCGGGGCGCGGGGCATCCGGCCTAAGACGGTATACGGTAAAAAGGAGATACCGCGCATGACGACCGGCTACCTGACGACCCATGTTCTCGACACCGCCCGCGGCTGCCCGGCGGCGGGGCTGCGGATAGAACTTTACCGGATCGAGGGCGAGACGCGGACCCGACTGGCCACGATGGTGACGAATGCCGACGGGCGCACCGACGAGCGGATCCTACCGGAGGAGCGGTTCGAGACCGGCACCTACGAATTGCTGTTCCACGCCGGCGCCTATCTGGACAGTATCGGCACCGCGCCCGAGGCGCCGCGCTTCCTCGACATGATCCCGATCCGTTTCGGCATGTCGGCCCCTGCGCATTACCATGTGCCTCTGCTTCTGTCGCCGTTCGGCTACAGCACCTACCGGGGCAGTTGACGCGCAATCCGATACGCACAAGCGAAAAAGGCCCGGAACAATGCATGTTCCGGGCCCTAGCCTGTCGTTGGTCGCGGGATGACTACGCCGCTTTCGCAATCGCGGATGCGCCGTCTTCGACGAAGGCCGCATGCAGCGCCTTGATCACCGGTTGCAGGTCCTCGCGTTCGAGGATGAACTGTACGTCCACGTTACGCGGGCCTTGCGTGGCGCCGAGCGCCTCGTAGCCAGCCTCGGCAATGGCTTGCAACCCGCGCGTCAGAACCGACAACCCCTTGAGGTCGCGCCCGATGGCCGCGGCCATGGACAGCCGGCGAGACGTGATCTCGGCCGAAGGGTAAAGCGTGGCAAGGTCCTTCTCGACCCGGCGCATCGTTTTGAGCGAACTGTCCACGTAATGGGTGATCGTGTTGGCATTCGACACCTTGGACACGATGCGCACATCGTGGCGGGTCAGCACGTCAAGGATCGCGGCGTCGTAGCCTTTCACCCCGACCATGTCCTGCTCGAACAGTTCCAGCGCGATGATGTCGAGCCCGGTCACGATCTCCACCGCCGCCGCGTCCGCGGGCTGGTCGTCGATCAGCGTGCCGGGATCGCCCGGCTCGAACGCGTTGGTCACGCGCAGGGGCACGCCCGACTGGCGTAGGGTCTTGGCCGCCTTGGGGTGGATCGCCTCCATCCCCATGTTCGAAAGCTGGTCGGCCACGTCGTAATTGGTCCGGCCCAGCTTGCGCACGGACTCTTCGCCAACCTGCTTGGGATCGGCGGACGACAGGTGGAACTCCTTGTGGATGATCGCTTCGCGCGCGCCGGTGAGCGCGGCGAGCCGTGAGAACGTCACTTCCGAATAACCGCGGTCGAACTCGCGCATCAGCCCTTCGGCGCATTGCGCGTAGCCGGTGACGATGGGCATTTCGGTTTCCGGGTCCACCCCCGCCATGGCGCCGTTGATCCGGTCGTCGAGGCTGACATCGCCCTCGTCGCGCCAGCCTGACAGGTCCACCAGCCGCGCGTTGACGCCGGCCCGCTGCAACAGCAGCGTGGTGACAAGCGCCGAATGTGCCTCGCCCAGACCGGACAGCAATTCGCGGATCTGCAGAAGGTGCTCGGCCAGCCGGAAATGCCCGTAGGAGCACAGGCGCTGCAGGTCGATCAGGCAGTTCCGGGCGCCTTCGATCCGTTCGCGCAGAAATTCATCCGCACGCTCGATATCGGCCGGGTGGTCAAGAACCCCTGCATGGGCCTTCGCCATTTCGCCGGCCGCGACGTCAAGTGCCTCGTGCCAACCGTGATCGTTGTCGGCACTGGCATAGGCGGCGTAGACGCCGGGTTTGCCCGATTTCTTGTGTTCCAACAGAAGGTTGGTGATGCCGCCGAAGGCGGAGACCACGAAGACGCGGCCGTAAAGCGCGCTTCCGGTGCGGTCGCCGATGAACAGCGTGTCGCGCAGCGCGTCCACGCGGGACATGGACGTGCCGCCGATCTTCTCGACAGTATGGGTCATGGTGTCAGCTTGCCTCTGCCTCTTGCGGGGCGGCGTAGGAGCCGTCCTCGCGATGCACTTCGGTGCCGGTGACGGGCGGGTTGAACACGCAGGCCATCACCAGTTCCTCCTCGGCGCGCAGGATGTGCCGGTCGTTCTGGTTGAGCGCATACATCACGCCGGGCTTGATCTCGTGCGTTTCGCCGGTGGCGATGTCGGTGATCGAGCCGGTGCCTTGCATGCAGTAGACGCTTTCGAAGTGGTTCTTGTATTCGAACTCGTGCTCCGATCCCGGTTCCAGGAAGGTGATGTGGAAGGAGAACCCCATCCCGTCGCCCGCCAGCAGCATGCGCACGCTGGTCCAGTGCGCATCCGATACAACGCGGTCGTGCTCGTCCTTGATGATCTTGTTGAAGTCGCGAACGATCATGCCGATTACTCCGCTGCCAGTTTCGATTGTGCCAGGACCTCGCGGGCGGACTCGAGCATGAGCCCCAACCCCTTGCGGAAGGTCGCCTCGGGCGTGGTCAGCGGGGCGAGCACCTTGACCACCTCGTCATTCGGCCCGGAGGTCTCGATGATCAGGCCCTTGTCATAGGCGCGGGCGCAGATCTCCTCGGCCAGTTCACCGCTGCCGACATCGACGCCCTGCATCATGCCACGGCCCTTCAGGCGCGCGCCTTCGACCATGCCGGCCAGTTCCTCCAGAGCGGTGGTCAGCATCAGGGCCTTGGTGGCAATTTCCTGCTGGAAATTGGCGTTGGCCCAGAATTTCTCGATCGCCACGCGGGCGGTTACGAAGGCATGGGTGTTGCCGCGGAAGGTGCCGTTATGCTCCGCCGGGCCGAACACGTCGTATTCGGGCCGCACGAGGGTCAGCGCCAGCGGCAGGCCGAAACCGGAAACCGATTTCGCCATGGTGATGATATCGGGCTCGATCCCCATCCCTTCGAACGAGAAGAAGGTGCCGGTGCGCCCGCAGCCCGCCTGAATGTCGTCGACGATCAGCAGCGCGCCATGTTCCTTGGCAAGCTCCGCCACCCGGCGGATCCAGTCCGGACTTGCCGCGGTCAGCCCGCCTTCGCCCTGTACGGTTTCAAGCATGATGGCGGCTGGCTTGTCGACGCCCGAAGACGGGTCCGACAGCATCGCGGCCAGAAGCTCCGTCGTGTCGGTGCGGTCACCCATGTAGCCGTCGTAGGGCATGCGGGTCACGCCATCGAGGCTGACGCCCGCGCCGCCACGGTGATAGCTGTTGCCGGTTGCGGCCAGCGCGCCCAGCGTCACACCGTGGAACCCGTTGGTGAAGGCGATGATGTTGGTGCGTCCGGTGGCCTTGCGCGCCATCTTCATCGCCGCCTCGACGGCATTGGCGCCGGTCGGACCGGTGAACATCACGCGATGATCCATGTCGCGCGGCTGCAGGACATGCTTCTCGAAGGCGGTCAGGAAATCGGCCTTGGTGTCGGTGTGAAGGTCCAGCGCATGGGCCAGCCCGTCGCCGGTGATGTGCTCGACCAGAGCCGCCTTCATGTCGGGGTCGTTGTGGCCGTAGTTCAGCGAGGAACAACCGGCGAGAAAGTCGATATAGCTGCGGCCGTCGGAATCCGTCATCTCGGACCCTTTGGCCGAGCTGAAGGTGGACGGGATGCCACGGCAATAGGAACGGGCTTCGGATTCGCGTCGTGCGAACACGGAATTGGTATCGGAAGTCATCTGATTTCCTTTGATATGTCTGGGAATGAGTTGGGTGATCGCGGGCCGCGTTGACGCCGCCCGCCGGAACACCCTCAGGCGGCTTTGGCCAGGGCCATGCTCGCCAGGTCGATCGTGACCATGTGTTCGGTGCGGTGACGTTCCTGAAAATGCAGCGCCTGCGTGTAGTAGGCGCGCACGTTCAGGTCTTCGCCATTCAGGCGGCCGAACTTGCGGAACAGGGCCCAGCTGGCATCGTTATCCGCGGTGATGGTGGTTTGCAGGCGGCTCACCCCCTCGCAGGCGGGGCGGGCCAGCAGGTGTTCCAGCATCGTCAGGCCAAGGCCGCAGCCGCGTGCCTTGTCGGACACGGCGACCTGCCAGACGAACACCGTATCCGGGTCGTTCGGCATCACATAGGCGGAAACCCAGCCGACGACATTGCCATCCATCTCGGCGACAACGCAGGTGTCGCGGAAGTGGTCGGCCTGCAACAGGTTGCAATACATGGAATTTTCGTCGAGCGGCGCGCAGTCGCGGATCAGCTCCCAGATATCGGCCCCGTCCTCGGCAGTTGGTGTGCGGAGGCAGGGCAATCCGGTTCGGGGCTTCGAGACATCTTTCGGCATGGACACAGTTCCTTTGTGGTTCAGGGGCCTAAATAACCGATCCATCGGAAATTTCAACACCTAAAGCAAGTTTGATGCCCATTTGCGCGCATATAGCGGCTTATGAGCCGTTGCGGCGTTGGTTTGGTCTTAAAAACCTAAGAAATTATACTTAGGTGTGTTAAGGACCGATAAGATTGCTTTGAGGATTGAAGGAGCCGCCCTATGCATGCAAAAGTGATTCACCTGACGGAGCCCGCCATGGACCGTGTTGACGAAAGCCTGATCGCCCTGCGACGCATCCTCCGCTCGACGGAGCTTTACGCGCGCAGTCTCGCGCACGCTGCGGGGCTCAGCCCGGCGCAGCTTCGGGTGTTGCAGATCGTCACCGGCGAGGGCGGCAGCGCCACGCCGACTTTGCTGGCCACCCGGATGGGGGTCAGCCAAGCAACGGTGACGGCCCTCGTCGACAAGCTGGTGGCGCGCGGCTACGTGCTGCGCGAACGATCCTCCCGCGACCGGCGCCAGACCAACGTGATGATCACCGATGCCGGCCGTTCAGCGGCGGAGGAAGCGCCGGACGCGCTGCAACAACGCTACGTCAAGGCCTTCCAGGCGCTGGCCGATTGGGAACAGGCGCAGCTTGTCTCTTCGCTGGAACGCGTCGCGGCGATGCTCGATGCGGATGACATGGACGCCTCGCCGGTGTTGACGACGGGAGACATAAAGCCTGACGCCGCCGCGGGCTAGCGTCATGCGCGCGTTCCTGAGCCTAGACCTGCCCGAGGATCTGCGCGACCCCCTCGGGGCAATGATCGGCGGGCTGCGCGCCGGCCGGGCGGTGCCGCGCGAGAACCTGCACATCACCCTGTCCTTCCTTGGTGAGCAGCCCGAGGACCGGCTGCAGGAGTTGCACGGCGCGCTTGAACCATTGCGTCTGCCTGCGCCGGACCTGCGCATCGGCGGGCTTGACTGGTTCGGGCCGTCGAAGGCGCGGGTGCTGGCCGCGATCGTCGCGCCGGTGCCGGAGCTTGTCCGCCTCCACGCCGAGGTCGACCGCCGCGCGCGTAAGCTCGGGATCCGCCCGGAGCGCCGCCCGTTCCGCCCGCATGTGACGCTGGTGCGGTTTCGCCGCCAGATGCCGCCAGACGCGGTGGCCGCGTTGCACCGCTTTCTGGCCGAGCCGCCGCTGGTCCGGGTGCCGGTCCTGCCCGCGACGGGGGTCTCCCTGCAAGCGTCGACGCTTTCGCCCGATGGCGCGCGCTATGACGCGCTGGCCGCGTATCCGCTTTTCTAGGCTACGGCCTTGCAACGACGCGGGCGGTCAAGGCGTGGCGTGCTTTGCAGACCTTGGTCCAAGCGGCGCGAGGGGGCAGCGCCCAAGCGCCCCCGATCCGCGCCGCCGATCGTCCTTGCCAATGGCCCAAGCGACACGCAGGCCGCCTTGGCGGGGGATTGGCACTATCGTGGCTGCACCATCGCCGCCTCCCATTCCTCAAGGAACTGGCGCCGTTTCAGCCGGTCGAGATAGACCAGCAGCCCGGGGCCAAGCTGGATCGGGCGCAGGCTGGCATTCTCGGACATCGTGCCCGGCGTGATGCCGGGGGACGCGAAGCGCCCGCCACCCTCGGTCCAGCCGGTTTCGATCAGGTGGTCGATGAAGCGCCCGGCAGCCTCCGTCGCCTCGGCCGTGGACGGGATCAGCGCGGTGCGCATCATGACGGTGGTGAAATCGTCGGGCGCGATCAGGTGGATGCGCTCGCCAAGGTCGTCGCGCAGTTGCGCATAGCTGCCAAGCACGTTGTAGGCTACCGCAAGCCGGCCCTCCGCGACATCCTCGATCATCGCCGCCGACGCGCCGTAAAGCTGCGGCTGCAGTCCCCCTATCACCTGAACGAGCCGCCAGAAGGTTTCCGAGGTCCGACCGTCCTGCGTGGCGAAAAGGTAGCCCAGCCCGCTTTCGCGCACGTCATAGGTGCCGATCCGGCCCGCGAACCGGTCGGGATTGTCGCGGAGCGCGGTAATCAGGTCCTGGCGTGTCCGCGGCAAATCCAACCCTTCGAACGCGTCGCGTGACAGGACCACGGTCGCCGGTTCCAGCGTGAAGGCAAAAACCCGGTCGCGCCAGCGCGCCCAATCGGGCAGGCTGCCGGTGGCGACGGAGCGATAGGGCCGCGCCAGCCCGTCATTGGCAAGCTGGATCTGCAGATCCATCGCCGAGGATATGGCAAGGTCGAAGCGTTCCCCTTCCTCGGCCAGCGCGACGTTGATCTGGCTGGAACTGACCATGACATAGTCCACCGCGATGCCCGGGTTGCGGGCTTGGAACGCGTCGATGAAAGGCGAGAACAGCCCGGCATCGGCGGTGGAAATCACCCTCAGCCGCGCCGCCGCGTCCGGCACCGGGAAGGACATCCGCTCCTCGATCTCGAAGGCGGCGAGCGCCTGCGCAACAAGGCTCAATGCAAGGGAAAGGACAAGGACACGCATGCGCCGGGGCCTCCGTCGATGTTGGCAATGGTCAGGGTGCCACGATGGGCGCGCGCGACCTCCTCCGCGATGGTCAGCCCAAGGCCCGAGCCGACGACGTCGGCCGCGTTCTCGCCGCGCGCGAAACGGCCGGTCAACCCTTCGGTCCCCGTGATGGGAAAGCCGCGGCCCCGGTCGCGGATGGTGAGGGTGGCTTGCCCCCCGTTCGCGGTCAGCGCCACCTCGACCGGCGTTTCCGGCGGCGCGTACTTGATCGCGTTGTCGATCAGGTTGCGCACCGCGTTCTGGATCAGGATCGCATCGCCCATGATCTCGGCGTCTTGGGGGTCGTCGAAATGCAGGTCCATGTCCTTGAGATCGGCCAACGGGCGCAGCCGGTCCACCAGTTCGCCCACCAGCGGGCGCAGCGCCACCGACGTCAGTTCCAGCTGGTCGGCACGCAGCGACACCATGGCATGGTCCAGAAGCTGCCCTGCCGCGCGGCTGCTTTCGTCGATGGCGCGGATCATCTCGCGCAGGGCGGCGCGGTTTTCCTCCTTGTCGACGCGGCGCAGCGTGTTGTCGGCATGGGCGCGCACCGTGGCCAGCGGCGTGCGCACCCGGTGCGCGGCCTCGGCGATGAAATCCTCGGTCCGGTTGAGTGCGCCCGAGAGCCGGGAAATCAGGCTGTTGAGCGACTTGACCAGCGGCCGCATCTCGCGCGGGACCTCGGCCACCACCGGTCGCAGGTCGGCTGGCCCCCGGCGCGAGACCGAGGCCGCGAGCCGGCGCAGCGAGGCGGCGGTGCTTTGACCGGCCAACACCGCAAGCCCCGCCGAGGCCGCGAAGAAGCCAAGGCCGAGCAGGACGGTCATGCGCAGGATGCGGGCCAGCATCTCGGCCTGCGCGTCGCGGGTCTGGCCCACGCTTACGTCGATCCGCGCCGGCGTCCCGTCGATCGAGACGAGCCGCGACAGCGTGGCGAGGCGCAACGCCGCGCCGCGATAGGTGACGGTATCGAAACCGGCGCTTGCCCCGGGATCCAGCCGCGCGGCGGGCAGGTCGTCATAGCCCGTCAGCCCCGCGCCGTCCTGCGTGATCCGGTAGAACACCCGGTCATCCGCCGTGTTGTCCAGCATGGTGAAAGCCGAGTAAGGGATGTCGATCCGCACCTCGCCCGATTGCACGGTGGTCGCGTCGAGGATCGCCGTGGCCGAGGCGGCAAGGATCGTGTCCTGCGATTCGGCGCCGATCTCGCGCGCGAAGTTGTAGACGATCAGGAAAAGCACCACCGCCATCACCGCCGCCCCGGTCAGCAGTTGCAGCGTCAGGCGGCGGCGAATCGAACCGGGGGAGGGGCGCGGACGGCTCATGGCACCTCTAGCCGGTAGCCCAGCCCGCGCACGGTGATGATGGCGACCGCGCTGCCGTCCAGATGCTTGCGCAGGCGGCCGACATAGACCTCGATTGCGTTTTCCGACACGTCGTCGTCATAGGAAAACAGCCGGTCCACCAGCTTGGGCTTGGGGATGATCTGGCCGGGGGCGGCGAAGAACACCTCCAGCAGGCGCAATTCTCGGTTGCGCAGCGTGATCACGGTATCGCCGTTGGTCAGCGTTCCGGCCAGCGGGTCGAAGGCGACGCTGCCAAAGCGCTTCACGTTGGTCGCGGTGCCCGTCCGGCGGCGCAGGACGGCGCGGCAGCGTGCTTCGAGTTCCGCGAAATCGAAGGGTTTGGGGATGTAGTCATCGGCCCCCATGTCCAGCGCGCCGACCCGGTCCGACACTTCGGAGCGGGCCGTCAGCACGATCACCGGCGTATCGGCGCCGCGCGCGCGCTGCGCGTTCAGGAAATCGCGGCCATCCCCGTCGGGCAGCATGATGTCGAGCAGGATCAGGTCGTAATCGGTGACCTCGACGAAATCCTCCGCCATGCCAAGATCGGCGGCGTGGTCCACCACGTGCCCGTCCAGCGCCAGCCGGTCCAACACGGCGGCGGCAAGCTTGGCGTTATCTTCTACAAGAAGAAACCTCATCGCGCGGCGTGCCTCCCGTTTGGACGTGACAGGTGAATGTCAGGTTCGGATGATTGATCCCTATCCATGGGCAGATGCCCCACTTTGTCAAACTGGGAGGAGACAATGATGAAAACGACACTGACACGCCGGGCCTGCGCGGCCGCGGCGGCGGCAGCAATGAGCATCGCCACCCCCGCACTGGCCGAGAGCCACGGCGATGGCCCGATGATGGACAGCATTCACTTCCTGATCCCCGGCGGCGCCGGCGGCGGCTGGGACGGCACCGCGCGCGGCACCGGCGAGGCGCTGACAGAATCCGGCCTTGTCGGCACGGCCAGCTATGAAAACATGTCCGGCGGCGGCGGCGGCGTGGCGATCCGCTACATGATCGACAATTCGGAAAGCCAGCACGGCACGATCATGGTGAACTCCACCCCCATCGTGATCCGCTCGCTCACCGGCGTGTTCCCGCAAAGCTTCCGTGACCTGACGCTGATCGCCGGCACGATCGGTGACTACGCGGCCTTCGTCGTGAATACCGACAGCGATATCGAGTCGATGGACGACCTGCTGGAAGCTTTCCGCGCCGACCCGAACGGCACCGCCATCGGCGGCGGTTCGGTCCCCGGTGGCATGGATCACCTCGTGGCCGCGATGGTGATGGAATCGGCGGGCGCGGATCCGCTGGATGTCAACTACGTTCCCTATGACGCGGGCGGCGCGGCGATGGCCGGCCTTCTGTCCGGCGAGATCCAGGCCTTGTCGACCGGCTTTTCCGAGGCGGTCGATCTGGCCAATGCCGACGAGGTGCGAATCCTTGGCGTGACGTCCCCGGAGCGCGTGGCGGCCTATGAAGACGCCCCGACCATGATGGAACAGGGGCTCGACGTGGAATTCGTCAACTGGCGCGGCTTCTTCGGCGCCCCGACCCTGTCGGACGCGGAAGCACAGGCCTATCGCGACACGCTGGCCGCGATGTACGAGACCGAGGCCTGGGAAGAGGTCCGCGCCCGCAACGGCTGGGTCAACATCCACAATTCCGGCGACGATTTCCGTGCCTTCCTTGAAGAGCAGGAAGAGGCGATCGGCACCCTGATGCGCACGCTGGGCTTCCTCTAAGCCCGAAAGAGCGCCCCGCGCCCGCATCGCGCGGCGCGGGGCGCTGACCGGGGGCGGCTGAGCCCTCGCCCGCGCCCGGCAACGGCCGCGCGGATTTCGAGACAACAGGGAGGGGACAGATGGCACTGGACCGATGGGTTGCACTGGTGTTCCTGCTGATATGCCTCGCATACGGCTACACCGCCTTTTTTACCATGGACGCGAGCCTGCCGCCTTTCATGCAGCGCAACCCGGTCTGGCCCTCGACCTTTCCCAAGGTTCTGGCGGTGCTCGGCGCGGTGACGGCGCTGGTCATCCTGCTGGGGCTGGAGAAGCCTTCGAAAGAGCCCAAGGCGCAGGACATCAACTATCGCCGCCTGCACGAATACAAGCTTGGCCAGGCGCTGGCGCTGCTGGCGCTGATGGTGGCCTATGCGCTGTTGTTGCGCCCGGCCGGGTTCCTGATCTCGACCACCGGGTTCCTGATCGCCGGGGCGCTTATCCTCGGCGAGCGGCGGTTCCACCTGATGATTCCCGTCACGCTCCTGGCGACCGGCTTCATCTGGTATCTCGTGCAGGAGGTGCTGGGCATCTTCCTGCGGCCTTGGCCTTTCTTCATGGGGATGTGAGCAGATGCTCGAAGGACTGATGATCGGCCTCTCGACGGCCTTTTCCGTAACCAACCTCCTGATGGTCATTGGCGGCTGCCTGATTGGCACCTTCGTCGGGATGCTGCCCGGCCTCGGCCCGATGTCCATCATCGCGATCATGATCCCGGTGGCGATCACCATCGGCGATCCGTCGGCGGCGCTGATCCTGCTTGCCGGGGTCTATTACGGCGCCATCTTCGGTGGCTCCACCTCCTCGATCCTGATCAATGCGCCGGGGGTGGCGGGCACCGTCGCCTCCAGTTTCGACGGCTACCCGATGGCGCGGGCAGGCAAGGCGGGCAAGGCGCTGACCATCGCCGCGGTCTCTTCCTTCGTGGGGGGGACGATCGGTGTCATGCTGTTGATGATCTTCGCGCCGATGCTGTCCTCGGTGGCGCTGCTGTTCCACTCGGCCGAATATTTCGCGCTGATGGTGGTCGGGCTTTCGGCCATCGCGGCCTTTGCCGGCACCGGCAATGTCGCCAAGGCGGTGATGATGACGCTTCTGGGCCTGATCATGGCGACGGTGGGCGAGGGCGCGCTTTACAACCTGCCGCGCTTCACCATGGGGATGATGGACCTGCAATCGGGGTTCGGTTTCATTACGCTGGCGATGGCGCTCTTCGCGCTGCCCGAGGCGATGTACCTTGTGCTGAACCCGGCCCGGTCCGAGACCGGCAGCGAGGGGGGCAAGCAGGGCGAGGTGAAGGACCTGCGCATCACACGCGCCGAGGCGCGCAGCATGGCCCCGGTTCTGGGCCGCCAGTCGGTGCAGGGCTTCTTCATCGGCGTGCTGCCGGGGGCGGGCGCGACGATCGCCTCCTTCCTCGGCTACGCGGTGGAGCGCAACATCGCCTCGCAAGAGGAGCAGGCGGAATTCGGCAAGGGATCGGTCAAGGGGTTGGCGGCGCCGGAAACCGCCAACAACGCCGCCTGCACCGGGTCTTTCGTGCCGCTCCTGACGCTGGGCATCCCGGGATCGGGCACGACGGCGATCCTGCTGGGGGCGCTCATCGCGCTCAATGTCAGCCCCGGGCCGCGGCTCATGGTGGACGAGCCGCAGATCTTCTGGGCGGTCATCATCTCGATGTATATCGGCAACCTCGTTCTGCTGGTGCTGAACCTGCCGCTGATCCCGTATATCGCCAAGATCCTGTCCGTGCCGCGCAGCTTTCTCATCCCGTTCATCCTCTTTTTCACGATGATGGGGGCCTATATCGGGCAGAACAACGCAACCGAGCTTCTGATCCTCGTCGGCTTCGGCCTGATTGCGACGATCCTGCGCTTTGCCGACTACCCGCTGGCGCCGCTGCTGATCGGGTTCATCCTCGGGGCGATGATGGAGGATAATTTCAGCCGGGCGATGCAACTCTACGACGGGTTCGGCTTCATCCTCGAACGGCCGATGACGCTTGGCTTGCTGGTGTTCGCGGCGCTTCTGGTGTTGGTGCCAAGCTACCGCGCGCGGCGGGCACGGCTGCGGGCGGACGGGGTCGCGGACGACTGACGACGGCTGACAGCGGATCGGCGCCTGACGGCGCCGATCCATGCCTTTTCGCTGCCGTTCAACGGCTGGTGGCGCGTCACGGCGCCCGGTGGGCGCGGCAGGAAAGATGGGTGAGGGTGCAGCCCGCGTCATCCGAAGGCGTTGCCCCGGGGTGTTTTTGGCCAAGATGAACGCCATGGGGTGCATCGACCGGGCCGGCGCGGCGACGCGGCGGTTTCCAAGGGCGGGTCGGGGCGCTACAACGCGCCGAGCAGTCTTCAGAAGGTTCGACCAAATGACCCAGATCCGCCCGCAACCCGGCATCATGGACATCGCGCTCTATCAAGGCGGGGGCGCCGCAATCGCCGGGCAGGACAAGGTGCTGAAACTCTCGTCGAACGAGAACCCGTTCGGCCCCAGCCCGGCGGCGGTCGCCGCGGTGCAGGCGGTTGCGGCCGAGATGCATCTTTACCCGCCCACTGACCACGGCGGCCTGCGCAGGGCGATCGGCGCGGCGCACGGGCTTGACCCGGAGCGGGTCATCTGCGGCGTCGGCTCGGACGAGATCATCACCTTCCTGTGCCAGGCCTATGCCGGGCCGGGCGACGAGGTGCTGCATACCGAGCATGGCTTCCTGATGTACCGGATCTCGGCGCTCGCCGCGGGGGCGACGCCGGTGGTGGCGCCGGAGGCCGGGCGCAGGGTGGATGTGGACGCGATCCTGTCGCGCGTAACGGCGCGCACGCGGCTCGTCTTCATTGCCAACCCCAACAACCCGACCGGCACGATGATCGACACGGCCGAGGTCACGCGGCTGGCCGATGGCCTGCCCGGCGACTCCCTGCTGGTGCTCGACGGGGCCTATGCAGAGTATGTCGAAGGATATGACGGTGGCGCGGCGCTGGTCGATGCGCGTGACAACGTGGTGATGACGCGGACCTTCTCGAAGATCTACGGGCTTGGCGGCCTGCGCGTCGGCTGGGGCTACGGCCCACGCGCGATCATCGATGTGCTGAACCGGGTGCGGGGGCCGTTCAACCTTTCGACGCTGGCACTGGCCGGGGCCGAGGCGGCGGTGCGCGATACCGGCTACGTGGATCATTGCCGGGCGGTGAACGCCACCGAACGCGCCCGGCTGGCCGCGGGGATGGCGTCGCTTGGCTATCCCTCAGACCCGTCGGAGGGCAATTTCATCCTCTGCCGGATGGGCGACGCGGCGACGGCCAAGGCCGCCGACGCGCATCTGAAATCGAAGGGCATCATCGTGCGGCTGGTGGCCGGCTACGGCCTGCCCGGTTGCCTGCGCATCACCGTCGGATCGGAGGCCGACGTGACCCGCGTGCTGGCGGCCATGCAGGATTTCGGAGGCGCGGCATGAGCGTGATCTACACCCGCGTCGCCCTGATCGGGCTGGGCCTGATCGCCGGGTCGATGGCCCATGCCATGCGTCGCCACGGGCTGGCAGGGGAAATCGTGGGCACCGCCCGCTCGCCCGAGACCCGTGATACCGCGCGCGAGATCGGGCTGTGCGACCGGGTCACCGACACCGCCGTCGAGGCCGTCAAGGGCGCGGACCTGATCGTCTTGGCGATGCCGGTGGGCGCCATGGGGCGCGTCGCAGCCGAGATCGCGCCGCACCTCGCGCCCGGTGCGACGGTGACGGATGTCGGCTCGGTCAAGGGCGACGTGATCGCCGCCGTCGGCCCGCATCTGCCCGCGGGCGTCCATTTCATCCCCGGCCACCCGCTGGCGGGAACGGAACATTCCGGCCCGCGCGCCGGCTTCGCGGAGTTGTTCGAGAACCGCTACACGCTGCTGACACCTGTGGCAGACAGCGACCCGGCGGCCGTCATGCGGCTGCGCGGCCTATGGGAGGGCATGGGTGCCATCGTCGAGGAGATGGAGCCCGATCACCATGACCTTGTGCTGGCCGTCACCTCGCACGCGCCGCACCTGATCGCCTATACGATGGTGGGCGTCGCCGATCACCTGCGACGGGTGACGGAAAGCGAGGTCATCAAGTATTCCGCCGCGGGGTTTCGCGATTTCACCCGGATCGCGGCCAGCGATCCCACGATGTGGCGCGACGTGTTCCTGACCAACAAGGAAGCCGTTCTGGATATCCTCGGGCGCTTCACCGAGGAGCTTTTCGTGCTGCAACGGGCGATCCGCATGGGCGACGGTGACGAGCTGCACGCGTATTTCACCCGCACCCGCGCGATCCGGCGCGGCATCATCGAGGCCGGGCAGGACACCGACGCGCCTGATTTCGGGCGTGTCAAGACGCGGAAGGATGACGCCGGGGCATGAGGATCGTGGCGGCGCTGCTGTGGATTTCGATGGGCCTTGCCGGGCCGGTTCTGGCAGAGGCTCCGGTGCAGTCGCCCCGCCCGCTGCCGCGCCCCGATCCGACGTTTGATCCGCGTGTGCCGCTTGTCGTCACCATCGCGGGCAGCGCCTTGGCGCCCGGTGCCTCGCCGCGGCCCGTGATGCGGGCCCGGCCGGGGCAGGCGGACGTGCCACGTGATCTGATCGCGCTTCTGGAAAGGGCAACGCCCCCGGTCGCGGCAAGCGACATGGCGGTCGCGGTGTCGATCCGGCCCGGCATGCGGCCCTCGGGACTTGCGGCGACCGTGCATAGCACCGGCATCGCCGCCACCCCGTCGCGCGTGGCGCAGCCGGGGGTTTACCGGCCGCTATGCGGTGACCCCGACATCGTGGGTGAGCGGTTGGCGCCGATCACCGGCCGGATCAACGGATGCGGCATCAGCGCGCCGGTTCGGGTGCGCGAGATCGACGGCATCCCGCTGCGCCAGCCGGCAACGATCAACTGCGACACGGCGCGGGCGATGCGCGACTGGCTGCGCGAGAGCGTCATCCCGGCGGTGGGGCGGCGCGGCGGCGGGGTCGCGTCGCTGCGGGTCGTCGCCTCCTATTCCTGCCGGACGCGCAACCACCAGCCCGGCGCACGGCTATCGGAACACGCCACGGGCAACGCCGTGGATGTCGCCGCGATCGGGTTGGCCAATGGTCGCGAGATCTCGGTGCTGGACGATTGGGGCGGCGGGCGTGACGGGCGCATCCTGCGGCGGGTGCATGCGGCTGCCTGCGGGACATTTGGCACCGTGCTGGGGCCCGACTCTGATCGTTACCACCGCGATCATTTCCATTTCGACGTGGCGTCCTATCGCAGCGGCGCCTATTGCCGATGACGCGCGCGGCGCCCGCGGCGCCATTCGCGCGCGACTGGCCCGATCGGTCCGCGAAGCCCTCGAACCGGCCCGCGCGCCGTTTGCATCGACCGGGATGGCCTAGCGCAGCACCAGCCGCGGGGCGGGGCCAAGGGGGACCGGCCCCAGATAGACCTGCCCGGCGGCGAACCGCAGCGTCGTGTCGAGGTTCTCGGGCCGACCCGACAATCCGGCCAGGACGCCAAGCCCCGAGTCGAGCGTGCGGCGCAGCGCGGCGGGAAGCGCGCCGGCCTCGGCGCCAAGCATCAGCATCCGGCGCCAGTTGCGTGCCTGCACGGCCAGTTCCCCCGTGGGCAGGCCCGCTGCATCCACGTCGAGATCGCCCGACACTTCCAGCGCCAGATCGCCCCAGTCGACGCGAAAGCGGACCAGCTCGATCCTCGTGATCGCGGGGCGGGCGCGTTCCAGCGCGTCGAGGTCCCACGCCCGGTCGAACCCGGCGACGCCGTCGACATGCAGGTGCTCGATCGCGCCGGGCAGGGTTGCGGCCGGGTCGATCAGCCGCAGCACCTCGTCCGCGGGCACCAAGCCGCGCGCGTCGAAGGTGATGTCGTAGCGTGGCGCGGCCTCCTCTCGGCGGGCGATGCGTGCCTCCGCCTCGGCAAGCCGGCCGGTCCATCCCAGATCGCTGTCTATCTGTAGCGCGCGCATCTCCGTCTCGGCGCGTTGCAGCGCGAGATTGTCCAAGGGGCGGACATGCAGCAGCGTCTCCAGACGCCCGGCGCGGATGGTCAGCCGTTCGCCGGGGGTGGCGAATACGTGTTCTTCGGGCCAGATGGCGCGGATCGCCTGTGGCCGGTGGCTGGCCTGGTGCAGATCGAAGCGATCGGCACGGACCGCCCAGCCGGTAAAGGGATCGGCAAGGGTCAGCCCGTGCAGGGTGGTTTCGAACCGGGTGGGAAAGCCCGTGGTCTCCACGCTGTCATGGTCCACCTCCCATCCCGCCGCCGCGCGCTGATCCAGCCAGCCGGTAATCAGACGGGGCACGACCACGGACCCGGCAAGCCACCACAGCGACACAAGGACCGCAAGCGCCGCGATCATGCGCAGAAGGGTCTTCATCCGCGCGACTCCCCTGTTTCATCCCGCAGCCTGCCTGCATATACGGGGCGCCGGAAGCAGAGACCAGAGGACAGGCAGGATAATGGCAACGGATGACAGCGCGCTTTGGGTTTTCGGCTACGGATCGCTCATCTGGAACCCCGGTTTCGAGGTGGCCGAGCGTCGCCTCGCGCGCCTGCCCGGGTGGCACCGGTCGTTCTGCATGTCCTCCATCCACCATCGCGGCACGGTGGAGGCGCCGGGGCTGGTTCTGGCGCTTGATGCCGCCGAAGGGGCGCATTGCGACGGAGTCGGCTTCCGCGTCGAACCGGGACAGGAGGCGGCGACGATCGACTACCTGCGCGCCCGCGAACTGGTATCCTCCGCCTATCTTGAGCGCGAGGTGCCGATCACCTTCCACGATGGCGGAGGGGTCACGGCGGTCACCTACGTGATCGACCCCGAACATGAACAATATGTCGCGGGGATGCGGCTTGAGGATCAGGCCCGGATCATTGCCGGCGCGACGGGCGGACGCGGGCCGAACGACGAATACCTTTACAACACCGCGGCGCATCTGGCCGAACTGGGCCTCGGCGACGACGATCTCGACTGGCTTGTCACCCGCGTGCGCCAGCTGACAGCCGGATGACCCGCGCGACCTTGGCAGCGACGGCCAAGCCGGGTAGGGTGCGCGCGATCAACAGGTGACGGCAGAACAGCCTTGACGAGCAGACCGGACGCGCCCCGCTTTACCCAACCCATCCGCCAGATCGCGATCATGCTCATGGTCTGCGGCCTCGTCGGCTTGGGCACCTTCCTCGTCTGGCCCAGCATCGAGCCCGTGATCATGGCCAACACCTACCTCAACAGCGTCATCGTGCTGGTGTTCGTCGCCGGTGTGCTGGCCTGTTTCTGGCAGGTGGTGCAGCTTTTCTCGTCGATCGCGTGGATCGAGAGCATCGCCAACGGCGCCGATGAAAACCAGGGCAGACCGCCGCTTCTGCTGGCGGCGCTGACCGGCATCTTCCAGGCCCGCGGCTCGCGGCTGCAACTGACCTCCACCTCGTCGCGCTCGGTCCTCGATTCCGTCGGCGCGCGGATGGAGGAAGCCCGCGACATCACCCGCTACATCACCAGCCTGCTGATCTTTCTCGGGCTTCTTGGCACGTTCTACGGCCTCGCCGTCACGGTGCCCGCGGTGGTCGACACGATCCGCTCGCTTCAGCCCACGGCGGAGGATGAGGGGATCGAGGTCTTCGGCCGGCTGATGGGCGGGCTGGAAAGCCAGCTTGGCGGCATGGGCACGGCCTTTGCGTCGTCGCTTCTGGGGTTGGCCGGCTCGCTTGTCGTGGGGCTTCTGGAACTGTTCGCCGGGCACGGGCAGAACCGCTTTTACCGCGAGATGGAGGAATGGCTGTCCACCGTCACCCGCGTCAGTTTTTCCTCGGGCGAGGGGGAAGGTGGCGGGCTGGATCGCGCTGCGATCGCCACCGTGCTCGATCACATGGTGGACCAGATCGACACGCTGCAAAGCCTGTTTTCCCAGTCCGAGGCACGCCACGCGGAAACCGAGGCGCGCCTTGGCGAGGTCACGGGGGTGTTGTCGGATCTGGCGGAGCGGCTTGGCCCCGGGCAGGTCGCGGCGACCGAACGCCTTGCCGCCGCGCAGGAGCGGCTGGCCGCAGTGCTGGCCGACAGTTCGAACGAGGGCGGCATGGATGCCGAAAGCCGGATGCGCCTGCGCTCGATCGACGTGCAACTTCTCAAGATCTTCGAGGAACTGGGCAGTTCCCGGCAGGAGGAGTTTGGCGCGCTGCGTCAGGACATGGCGGCGCTGACCACCGCGTTGCAGGATCTGACCCGTTCCGCCTCGCAGCCGCGTCAGCAGCGGCCCGGTCGTCGTCGTCCCGGCCCGCAGGGCGCGCCTGAAGACCCGCCGCAAGAGACCTGACCGATGGCGTTTCATCGTCGCACCGGCACCCGTTTCACCGCCTCGATCTGGCCGGGCTTCGTGGATGCGATCACCGCGCTTCTGATGGTGATGATCTTCGTTCTGACCATCTTCATGGTGGTGCAGTTCGTTCTGTCGGAGACGATCAACAACCAGGATGACGAATTGAACGCGCTGAACACGCGGCTCAACGAATTGTCCACGCGGTTGGGGCTTGCCGAGGCCCGCAACGACACGTTGCAACAGAGGGTGGCGACGCTCGGCTCTGATCTGGAGGCGGCGCAGGATGAACTGGCCACGCGGGCGGCGCTGATCGCTTCGCTGCGCGGGGAAAACGCGGCACAAACGGCCCGGATCGCCGAATTCGAGGATCAGGTGGCGGGGCTTCTGGCCGAGAATGCCGACCTGACCGAAGAGCGCGATACCGCCGAGGCTGAACTCGCGGAGCGCGTGTCGGAGGTCGAGGCGCTCAACCTCGCGCTTGCCTCGGCGCGGGACGAGATCGACGAGGCCGCGGAGGCCGCCCGCCTCGCGGCAGCGGAACGCGAGGCGATGGAGGCCCTGATCTCTGATCTGGAGGCGGAGGCGGAAGACCAGCAGGCGACCCTTTCCGAAACGCTGGCCGCGCTGGAAGACCAGCAGGCGACATCGGCCGATCTGGATACCCGGCTGGGCAGCGCATTGGCGGCCTTGCAGGACGAAGAGGACCGGGCCGCCGCGCTGGAAGGTCGGATCGCCGAACTGGAAGAGGAACTGAGCGAGGAGGAGGCCGCGCGTCTGGCCGAACAGGCCGCGGCCGCGGTCTTGCGCGAACGCATCGCGGTGCTGGAAACCGATCTCGACAGCGAAGCCGCCGCGCGTTTGGCCGAGGCTGCCGCCGCCGCCGCCTTGCGCAACCGTTTACAGGATACCGAGGCGGCGCTGTCGGACGAGGAAGCCGCCCGCCTTGCAGAGGCCGCCGCCGCCGAGGCGCTGCGCGCGCGCCTGCAAGACGCCGATGCCGAACTGACGGCGATGGCACTGGCGCTGGAACAGCGCCGCCGCGAAGCGGAGGAAACCCTGACGTTGCTGGCCGCCGCCGATCAGGCGCGCGAGGAGTTTGCCGCGCGGCTGGCCGCGGCGCTGGCCGAGACGACGGCGCAGGCCGAGCGCATCGAGAACCTGGAAACCGAATTGGCCGAAGCGACAGAAGAGGCCGGGCGCCTCTCCGACCTTGAAGGCCAGCTTGCGCTGGCGTTGGCCGCGCAGGCGCAGCGGACGCGGGAACTGTCGCAAACGCAGGCTGACCTCGAGGCCGCGCGTGAAACCGCCGAGGACCGGGCCAGCGAACTCAGCCGGGTGGAGGAGGAACTGGCGCGTGCGCTGGCGCGGCTGTCCACGCAGGCCAACGAAAGCCGCGCCCGGATCGCCGCGCTGGAGGACGACCTTGCCGCGTCGCAGGCCGCCGAGGCGGCGCGCCGCGCGGAACTGGCGGCGGCGCAGGATAACCTGTCTGCCCTGCAACGGCGCCTTGCCACGGCGCTGGCCGAGGCGCGCGACCGGTCTGATGCGGATGCCGGCCGGATCGCGGAATTGGAAGACCAGCTTGACACCACCCGCACCGAGCTTGAGACAACGCAAGAGGCGCTTGCCGATCGGCGTGACGCGATCACCGCGCTGGAAGGCCAGCTTGCCGCCGCCTTGGCCGAGGCGAATGACCGGGCGGGCAACGACGCGCAGGAAATCGCCCGGCTGGAGGATTTGCTGGCGGCCTCGCGCACCGAGACCGACGCGGCGCGCGAGGCGCTTGGTGAAAGCCAGTCCGCGCTGACG
>QVQC01000049.1 GCA_003428585.1 Nioella halotolerans | reverse complement strand
CCCGCGCGAATAGCGCCGAAGGCGCCGCGCATCGCCGGGCCGCCCCCCGGCACGGCGATTTGGCTGGTCTTGGCGCAAAGCTCGCAGTTTGAGCGGATGTGGCAGGGATAAATCGCTAAGCACCGGCCTGGGATCGCCGCGCCACGGCCCGACGCTGCGCGGCTTCGCACCGATCCTCTGAGAGGATCCCCGAGCCACACCAGTCCGTGGGCACCGCGTCTACCCGGTGAACAGCCGCTTCAGCGCGCCCCACTGGCTCAGCAACACGCCCGCAAGGATCAGCGCCAGGGCGCCCAGCAGGGCGGGCGGCAGTGCTTCGGACAAGACCAGCGCCCCCAGCACCACCGACCAGACCGGCACGATGTAATTAACAAGGCTCATGAAGGTCGGCCCGGCGGTGCGGATCACCATCACCCGCAGGATATTGGCCCCCGCTGTCGGCACCAGCCCCAGCACCGCCAGAACCGCAAGCGTTTGTCCGCTGACGGCGGGGGGCGGCCCTTCGACGATCCACGCCGCGGGCAGCACGACTGCGGCCCCGATCAGCAAGAGAACGGTGGCCAGCCCGATCGGGTCCACCGCCGGCAGCCGGCGCATGACCACCGAACTGACCGCGTAGCAGCCCGCCGCGCCAAGGCAGGCGGCGCGCCCCAAGGGTTCCATCGCCGCGCCGGTCGAGGCGAAGGCCTGTCCGCCGATCAGCACGACCACGCCCGCGAAACCGACGAGGAACCCGGCCGCCCGGCGCAGCGTCATCTGCTCGCCGGTGACCAGAAGATGCGCCAGAGGCAGCACCATGAGCGGCACGGCGGCCATCGAAACGCCCGCGAAACCCGAGGTCACGTATTGCTGCCCCCAGCTGAGCAGCATGAAGGGAACCGCCGAACTGAACGTGCCGACAAAGACCATCGCCGGCCAGTCCCGTGCGCCCGTCAGGAACAGCCGCCCGCCGCGCAGGCCCCAGACCGCCAGCATCAGCATCGCGGCAAAGCCGATCCGCCCGGCGGCCAGCCAGAACGGCGTGATGCCGGTCAGCGCGATCTCGATCACCATGAAGGTCGCGCCCCATGTGAGGCCAAGCGCCAGCACCATGAGCCAGCTTGCGCGGGTAATGTCGGGGGTCATGCCGGGGCTCCTGTGAACGCCGGCACATGACCCCGGCGCGCGGGAAAGGTCAATGCCCCCGGCGCGCCGGATCAGGCGAAGTCCATCGCCCGGACGAAGGGCATCTCGCGCAGGCGCTGCCCGGTCGCGGCGAAGATCGCGTTCGCCAGGGCCGGGGCCGCGGGGGGCACCGGCGGCTCCCCGATGCCGCGCACCGGGCCGCCCAGTTCCACCGCGCGCACCGCGATGCGCGGCGCCTGCCAGATCCGCATGCCGTCATGGCTGTCGTAATTGGATTGCTCGGCGATGCCGCCCGCATAGGTGATCTCGCAGTTGATCGCGTGGCCAAGGCCCCAGATCACGCCGCCCTGCACCTGGTTCTCGAAATTGACGGGGTCGAGCAGCGTGCCCACCTCTGCCGCGACCCAGACATCGTGGATGCGGATGCCGCGATCGGTCGCCTCGACCTCGATCACCTCCGCCGTGGGCACGCCGAAACTTTCGACCATGGCAACGCCCAGCCCGCGCCCTTCCGGCAGGGCGCGGCCCCAGCCCGACATCTCGGCCACCGCTTCCAGCACCGCCCCCGCCCGCGGGTCGGAGGCAAGCCGCAGCCGTTCCTCAATCGGGTCGGCGCCGGCGGCATGGATCAGCTCGTCAAGGAAGCTTTCGCCGAAGAACCCGGCCGACGACGCCCCGACCGAGCGCCAGCTTGAGGTCGGCGCCAGTTCCGGCACCGCGTAGGCGCGCACCCGGTAATTCGGGATTGCGTAGGGCGCGTTCCACACGCCGGCCGGGATCTGAGAGTCGGGGCCGGGAACGTCCTGCCCGATACGGCCCATCTGGCTGCGCACCGCCGAAACGCTGGCAATCTGGATATCGGCGGCCGCGATCCGGCCTTCCGACACCGCGCCGCGCGCACGTGCCATGCTGATCTGGCGGGGGAAATCGTGGGCGAAATCCTCTTCCCGCTGGAAGGTCAGCTTGACCGGTGTGCCGCGCATCTGGTCGGCGATCTCGGTGGCCAGCCGCACATGCGCCAGTTCCAGCCGGTGGCCGAAACTGCCGCCGGTATACTGGTTGTGCAGCATGACCTGCTCCGGTTCATGCCCGGTGACGCCGGCGACGACCTGTTGCAGGAATCGCGGCATCTGGTGGCCGGTCCAGACCTCGACGCCGCCTTCGGTGATGCGCACGATGGCGTTCAGGGGCTCCAGCGGCTGGTGGGCCAGGTAGGGCGCGCGATATTCCGCCTCGATCGCCTCGCCCGACAGAGCCGCGGGCACGTCGCCGTCATGGCGCCATTCCTTGTCCAGCCGCTCTTCGGTGAAGCTTGCCGCCACCGCCGCCCAATGGTCGGCCTGTTCCTCCGGGTAGGGGCCGGCGGCCCAGTTGCACTCCACCGCGTTCACCGCCTCGAAAGCGCGCCACGTGTTGTCGGCAATGGCGGCGACGCCGTCCGTTACCTCGACAATACCCTGCACGCCGCGCATCGCCTCAGCTTCGCTCGCGTCGTAACCGTTCAGCCCGCCACGGCGCGGGTTTACCCGCACGGCGGCATGCACCATGCCCTCAACCGTCACGTCGATGCCAAAGACCTGCTGCCCGGTGGACTTGGCGACGATGTCCAGCCGCTCTGTCTCCTGCCCGATGAGCCGCCAGTTCGACGCCGCCCGCGGGGCAACATCCGTCACCGGCTCCAGCGTGGCGGCGGTCGCGGCAAGCGCGGTATAGGGCAGGCGGTTGCCATCCGGCAGCACCACCGCGCCACCCCCGGTTGAAAGGCGATCGACCGCGATGCCGGTCTCCTGCGCGGCGGCCAGTTTCAGCGTTTCGCGCGCCATGGCGCCGGCTGCGCGCAGCTTGTCGAAACTGTCTGCGGAGGAGGTCGAGCCGCCCGTCACCTGCATGCCCAGCACCTTGAAGGCCGCGTCCATCGCCGTGCGCGTGCCGCGCGCCATGAGACCATCGTCGCTGGACCGGAAGGGCGCGGCATCCTCGGCCATGGCGGTGTTCCAGTAGGCCGCGGCGGGCGGGCCGAAATCGGTCTCGAAGCCGCCGGGGTCAAGGTCCATCTCCTCGGCCAGCAGCATCGCCTGCATATGCGCGGTGCCCTGTCCCAGATCGACATGCGGGGTGATCAGGGTGATCCGCTCCGGCCCGATCAGGATCCAAGGGTTGAAAGTGACCTCGTCCGGCCCCAGCCCCTCGGCCAGCGGGTTGTCATGCGGACGGCGCACCATGTAGGCGCCGAAGGCGACGCCCCCGGCCAGCGCGGCGGCGCCCACGAGGAACGTGCGGCGCGCGATCCGTTTCAGTCTGCCCATGGCTCAGCCCTCCCTCAGCCGCGCGGCGGCGTCGTGGATCGCGGTGCGGATGCGCGGATAGGTGCCGCAGCGGCACAGGTTGCCGCCCATCACGGTGTCGATATCTTCATCTGTCGGCTCTGGCGTGGTGGCCAGAAGGTCGGCGGCCTGCATCATCTGCCCCGACTGGCAATAGCCGCATTGCGCCACCTGGTGGGTGATCCACGCCTCCTGCACCGCGTGCAGCGTGTCGCCCGGCGCAAGCCCTTCCAGCGTGGTGATCTCGGCGCCCTCCACCGTGTCGGCGGGCAATTGGCAGGACCGCGTGGCGATGCCGTCCACATGCACCGTGCAGGCGCCGCATTGGGCGATGCCGCAGCCGTATTTGACGCTGGTGATCCCAAGCTCGTCGCGCAGAACCCACAACAGTGGCATGTCGGGTTCGACATCCACCTCGCGTTCTGTGCCGTTCACGGAAAATCGCATGGCTGACCTCGCCGAGTGTGCTTGGATTGGTCGCAAGGTAGGTGTTCGCGGCGCGATTGTCACCGGCCTTGGAAAGGCTGACGCTTGGTCATGCGCGCGGCGCCGCGGGTGCGGGGCCATCGGGCGGGTTGCCCCGGGGCCCGACAACGGGTCACATCGGCAGGCACGAGTCGCCGGCCGGGCCGTACGCGCCGCTCCCAGCCTGACACAGGAAAAGGAGGCCGCCCATGGGCCTTATGATCGACGGCGCCTACCATGCCGAAGACCCCGCCCCGGACACCGATGCCGAGGGCCGGTTTCAGCGTGCCAAGGCCACGATCCGCCACTGGATCACGCCCCAAGGGCCGTTCGCGCCAGACGCCGGACGCTACCACCTCTACGCGGCATGGAACTGCCCTTGGGCGCACCGGGCGCTGCTCATGCGGGCGTTGAAGGGGCTTCAGGACACGATCAGCGTTGCCTATGCCCGCCCGCGCCGCACCGATCAGGGCTGGGTCCACGACGCGGACGGCCCCTATAGCGACCCCGAACTGGGCGTCGGCGCGCTGCACGCGGTCTACGCCCGCGCCGCGCCGCCCTATACGGGCCGCATCACCGTGCCGCTTTTTTGGGACCGCGAAACCGAACAGCCGGTGTCGAACGAAAGCGCCGATATCGTGCGGATGCTGAACGATGCCTTTCCCGGCCCCGATTTCGCGCCGGCCCCCTTGCGGGAGGGCATCGACGCGTGGAACGCGCGCATTTATGCCGACGTGAACAACGGGGTCTACCGCGCCGGGTTTGCCCGCAGCCAGGCCGCCTATGACGCGGCGGTGGCGCAGGTCTTTGCCGCGCTCGACAAGATCGAGGACCACCTCGCCGCCAACCGCTACCTGATGGGCGACACCTTCACCGAGGCCGATATCCGCCTCTTCCCGACGCTGGCACGCTTCGACGTGGCCTATCACTACGCGTTCAAGTGCAACATCCGCCGGCTGATGGATTACCCCAACCTCTGGGCCTATGCGCGCGAGATTTATGCCATGCCCGGCGTCGCGGACACGGTCGCCTTCGACATCTACAAGCAGGGCTATTTTTCCCAGTCGGAGCTGCGCAACCCGCTTGGCATCGTCCCCGCCGGCCCCGTCATCGACTGGACGGCACCGCACGGGCGCGATCATAGCCGCGCCTGAAACGCCTCGCGCAGGGTGTCGGTGTAACGGATCAGCGTTGGGCGCGTCGCCCCGGCGGCGTCTCGCAAAAGACCCGGCAGCGCCTCGGGGTCGTCGGCCTGCGCCACGCGCCAGCCGCTCGCCTCGGCCTGCGCGCACAAGTCGGGGGTGTGCAGGTCGACGCCGATGGTGGCGACGCCGGCGCCCTGCATGAAGTGCTTGATCTCGCCATAACCTGCATTGTCGTAAAGCAGCACGATAACCGGCGTTTCCGCCTCCACCGCGCTTGCCATTTCCGGCGCCGTGAACTGGAATCCTCCATCGCCGACCAGTGCAACCACCGGCCCGTCATGCACCAGCGCCGCACCGATCGCGGCGGGCAGGGCGTAGCCGAGCGTGCCGAACCCGGTGGTCGAACTGTGGTAGCTGCCGGGGCGTGCTGCCTCATGGCCGAGGTTGCCGGCATAGGCGGCCTGCGTGCTGTCGCCCAGCAGGATCGCGCCGGCCAGAGCGTCGCGGATGGTGTCAAGCAGGGCGAGGTCACCGCGCATCGCCTTGTCCAGCGTCCTGCGGCCAAGGTTCGCCGCCGCCGTCCGCGCCGCGCCGTCCTTTGCGGCCCCCGGCGCCACCCGCTCCAGCAGGCCATCGACCGCTGCCGCCGCGTCGCCGACGATGCCGATCTCGGGCGCCGCGCTGCGGGCCAGTTGCATCGGGTCCATATCCACCCGGATCAGCCGGCCGGGAATGGCAAAGCCGCCATCTTCGTACATGTCGTAGTCGGTCGGCCCCAGCTCGGTGCCAAGCGCCAGCACCACGTCCGCCGAGGCCACGAGTTGCCGCGTTTCGGCCTGCGAGGCGGATAGCGAGACGCCAAGCGGGTGGCCCGGCGCCAGCAGCCCGCGCGCATTCGCCGTCATCACCACCGGCGCGTCCAGTGCCTCGGCCAGCGCACGCATCCCGACGGCGCGCCTTGCGCCGCCACCGGCAAGGATCACCGGCGCCTCGGCCGCGCGCAAGGCGTCTGCCGCGCGGTCCAGCGCGTCCGGGGCAGGGGCGGGCGGCGCCAGCCGCATCGGGGCCTTGGGCAGCGGCAGGTGATCGGCGCGGGCGGTCATGACATCGAGGGGAATCTCGATATGAACGGGCCGCGGGCGGGCGCCCTCGAACAGCGCGAAGGCCTCGGCCAGCGCCGGGGCAAGGTCCTCTGGCCGGTGGATTGTGCGGCTGAAGGCCGAAACCCCCGCGGCCAGTGCCTGCTGGTTGGGCAATTCGTGCAGCCAGCCCGCGCCGCTGCCCATGCGGCCATGGGCATTCACCGACGAGATCACCAGCATCGGGATCGACTCGCCACGGGCCTGCCCCATGGCGGTGGCGATATTGGTCATGCCGGGGCCCGAGATGATGAAACAGACACCGGGCCGGCCCGTCACCCGCGCATACCCATCGGCCATGAAGCCCGCGCCCTGTTCATGGCGCGGCGTGACGTGCCGGATGCCGGTGCCGGGCAGGCCGCGATAAAGCTCCACCGTGTGCACGCCGGGAATGCCAAAGACGGTATCAACCCCGTAAAGCGCCAGAAGCCGGGTCAGGTAGACCCCGGTGGTGATGCCGGTGATGTCGGTCATGTCGCGTGCTCCGTTTGGTTCCGGCGCGACTGTCCCAGAGCGCGCGCCGGGGCACAAGCAGATCCGCCGGGAGTGTCGAACCGGAAACGGCCCGAAGCCCCCCGGTTTTCGCACCGGCCGAAAGAAGAAGGGCGCGAGGCGGTTTCCCGCCCCGCGCCCCGTCGCGCGCTCCTGTCAGGGAAATACGTCAGTTCTTCGCCTTGTCCACCATCTTGCCGGCGGAAATCCACGGCATCATGCCGCGCAGCTTCTCGCCGACCTCTTCGATCTGGTGAGCGTCGTTCATCCGGCGGGTGCCCTTGAAGAAGGGCTGGCCAACGGCGTTCTCGACCATGAAGTCGCGCACGAACTTGCCCGACTGGATGTCGTGCAGGATGGCCTTCATCTCTTTCTTGGTCTGCTCGTAAGGCAGAACCCGCGGACCGGAGACATATTCACCATACTCGGCCGTGTTCGAGATCGAGTAATTCATGTTCGCGATGCCGCCCTCGTAGATCAGGTCCACGATCAACTTGACCTCGTGCAGGCATTCGAAATAGGCCATCTCGGGCGCGTAGCCCGCCTCGACCAGCGTCTCGAAGCCCATGCGGATCAGTTCGACCAGGCCGCCGCAGAGAACCGCCTGTTCGCCGAACAGGTCGGTTTCGCATTCCTCGCGGAAATTGGTCTCGATGATGCCCGAGCGGCCGCCGCCGATGGCGGAACAGTAGGACAGGCCAATTTCCAGCGCGCGGCCCGAGGCGTCGTTGTTCACGGCGACAAGGCAGGGCACGCCGCCGCCCTTGGTGTATTCGCCGCGCACCGTGTGGCCGGGGCCCTTGGGCGCCATCATGATCACGTCGACGCCCGGCTTGGGCTCGATCAGGCCGAAATGCACGTTCAGGCCGTGGGCGAAGGCAATCGCCGCGCCGTCGCGCAGGTTGTCATGGACGTATTTGCGATAGGTCTCGGCCTGAAGCTCGTCGGGCATGGTGAACATGATCAGGTCGCACCATGCCGCGGCCTCGGCGATGCCCATGACCTTCAGCCCCTCTCCCTCGGCCTTGGCGGCGGAGGCAGAGCCTTCGCGCAGCGCCACGACGACGTTCTTGGCGCCGGAATCGCGCAGGTTCAGCGCATGGGCGTGGCCTTGGCTGCCATAGCCGAGGATGGCCACCTTCATGTCCTTGATCAGGTTGATGTCGCAATCGCGGTCGTAATACACGCGCATCTCGGTCGCTCCTTGTCTTGCTTGGGATCCGTCTGGCGCGGACCATAGGTGTCTCGCGGCGCGTGTTCGTATGCTTATTGGCAAAACTAACCATCTAATATAGAAAAATATTCACCAAAACGGAAAAAATGAAAAAATCATGCTGACAGACACCGACCGGCGGCTTTTGCGCCGCCTGCAGGCCGACCCGGGGATGCCGGTCGCCGATCTGGCCGAGGCCGTGGGGCTGGCGCCGGCCACCTGTTACAAGCGGCTCGACCGGTTGCAGGCTGCGGGCGTGATCCGCGCCACGCGGGCGGTGATCGACTGGAACGCACTTGGCTACACGGTTGAGGTGAGCTTGCGCATCACCCTCGACAAAACGCAGGACCGCGCTTTCGACGCCTTCCTCGCCGCCGCCCGCGATATCCCGGAAGTGCAGGACATCCAGACCTTCCTTGGTCGCGTCGACACGCGGCTGTCGGTGCTGGCGCGCGACATGGCGCATTACCAGGAGGTCTACCGCGAGCGGATCCTCGCCCTGCCGCATATCGCCGATATCGAGGCGCTGATGCACGTTGCCACGATCAAGGATGCCGAGACCCTGCCGCTATGATCGAGCTCGACGACACCGACCGCGCCATCCTGCGGGCCCTGCAGGCCGATGCCACGGTCAAGAGCGCGACACTCGGCCGCCGTCTGGGCCTGTCACAGCCCGCGACATGGCGGCGCATCCGGCGGCTGGAGGCGGCGGGGGTCATCCTCGGGCGGCGGCTGGAGCTTGACGCGGAAAAGCTGGGCTTCGGGGTGACGGTCTTCCTTGGCGTGAAACTGGCCACCAAGGGGCGGGTGAGCCTTGAGGATTTCGAGCGCGCGGTGACCGCGATCCCGGAGGTGCAGACAGTGCAGCACGTGCTGGGGCTTTACGACTACCGGCTGAGGGTGGTCGCGCGCGACCTGTCCGATTTCGAGCGGGTTCTGCGGCGGCGGATCATGACCCTGCCCGGCGTGGGATCGGTGGAGGCCAACGTGCTGCTGTCGGAGGAACGCCGCCCCGGCCCGTTGGGGTGATGGCGGGTGACGCGCGCCTGCGGCCTCGCCCCACCCGCCATCCCGCCGGGGCGCGCACCCGTGCCGGAGGTCGGCACTGGCGTCTTGCGTCGGAATATGAGTATTTGGACCAAGAAGAAAGCAGGATGTTGCAAGAGGGAGGGCCTGATGTCCGCATTGCTTGAAACTGTCGACCCCGACGGGTTGCTGGAATTCTCGGTGGTCTTTACCGACCGCTCGCTCAACCACATGTCGGCGCGGTTCGGGCAGGTGATGCGCGACATCGATGCCGGGCTGCGGCAGGTCTACGGTGCCGATGCCACGGCGATCGTGCCCGGCGGCGGCACCTTCGCGATGGAGGCCGTGGCGCGGCAATTCGCTTGTGGCGAGAAGGTGCTGGTGGTGCGCAACGGCTGGTTCTCCTTCCGCTGGTCCCAGATCGTCGAGGCCGGGGGGATCACGTCGGAAAGCGTCGTGATGAAGGCGCGGCAGGTCGGCAACGAGGCAACGGCACCGTTCGCCCCCCCGCCGGTCGAGGAGGTCGTGACGCGCATCCACGCCGAACGGCCTGCCGTGGTTTTCGCCCCGCATGTGGAAACCTCGGCCGGCATCATCCTGCCAGACGATTACATCGCGGCCCTCGCCGGGGCGGCGCACGAGGTGGGCGCGCTCATGGTGCTCGACTGCATCGCGTCGGGCTGTGCCTGGGTGGACATGGCCGCGACCGGGGTGGACGTTTTGATCTCGGCGCCGCAGAAGGGCTGGTCGTCCATGCCCTGCGCCGGGTTGGTGATGCTGTCGCAGCGGGCGCTTGCGCGGATGGAGGAAACGCGTAGCGACAGTTTCGCCATGGACCTCGCGAAATGGCGGTCGATCATGGCGGCCTACGAGGGCGGTGGCCATGCCTATCACGCGACCATGCCGACCGACGGGCTGGCCGCGTTTTGCGACACCATGGCCGAGACGCTGGATTGGGGCACGGATCGGGTATGCGCCGCGCAATGGGATCTCGGCGGAAAGGTGCGCGCGCTTCTGGCGGCGCGTGGCATCCGGTCGGTGGCGGCGGAGGGCTACGGCGCGCCGGGCGTGGTGGTCAGCTACACCGACGATCCGGGCGTCAGGTCCGGCGCGAAATTCGCGGCCAATGGCGTGCAGATCGCCGCCGGCGTGCCCTTGCAAGTGGATGAGCCGCAGGGCTTCTCGACCTTCCGGATCGGCCTTTTCGGGCTCGACAAGCTCTACGATGTGGATGCGACCGTGACGCGGCTGGAGACGGCGCTCGACGCGGCCATGGGCTGACCCGCCCTTCTTCTTGGCGCAAATACTCCGGGGGAGTCGCCTGCTCGGCGATGGGGGCAGCGCCCCCGCCTGCCGCGCCGCCCGCGCCAACCGGACCCCGCGACGCGCCCCCGCCCGATGAGCGCCAGCGAAGAGGGCGCGGATCGGCGCGCGACGCGCGACGACATCCCGTTACCCGGCGCGGCCCGTCCCCAGCCCGGCGCGCATGAGCGTGGTGCGCACGGGCTTGACCGAGTAGAACGCTTGCAACGCCCGCATCCGCATGTCGCGCAGCCCCTGCATCGACACCATGGAGGCCCGGTTGAGCGCGTCGATCCCGGCGACGCGGGCGCGCACCTCGCCGTGGCGGGCCCCGTGATAGGCCGCCAGCATGGCGCGCGACCCCAGCCCGTCCGGGTCGGCCTCGGCCAGGTCGAGCAGAACCCGCACGTCGCCAAGGCTCATGTTCAGCCCCTGCGCGCCGATCGGCGGCACCACGTGGGCGGCCTCGGCCACGAGGGCGACGCGCTCGGCCTCCATCCGCGCGGCGATCTGGCTGATGATCGGCCAGACCGTGCGCCGGGTCAGCAGCGTGAGCGGCCCGAAAAGGCCGGCCGATCGCTCCGTCATCTCCGCCTCGAAGGCGGGCACCGGCAGCGCGGCGAGGCGCGCGACCTCCGGCCCGCGTTCCATCCAGACCACGGCAGAGGAGGGGCGCCCGTCATGATCGGGCAGCGGGACCAGCGTGAACGGCCCGCCGGAGCGGTGGATCTCCGTCGACACGTTGTCATGCGGGGCATCATGGCCGACGGCGAAGGCCAGGGCCTTTTGCCCGTAGCGCGTCGTCTTGACGGGAATGCCAACCGCCTCGCGGACCGGGGACGCGCGGCCATCGGCGGCCACGACAAGCCGTGCGCGGACCCGGGCACCGTCCGACAGGGTGACCAGCGCTTCACGCTCGCGCGTCAGCACCGATGCCGTGCCGATGCCGGGCCGGAAATCCACCGTAGCAAGCTCGCCCAGCCGGGCCAGTATTTCGCGGCTCAGCAGCCAGTTGGGCAGGTTCCAGCCAAACGGCAGGTCAGAAATGTCGGCGGCATCGAAATCATGGCTGCTGCGCGGCACGGAATCCGCGCCGCCGGCATCCACCACGCGCATGATCTGCAAGGCACTGGCATGGGGGTGCAGCCGGTCCCAGATCCCGGCGCGGATCAGGAAATCGCGCGAGGGTTGCAGGAAAGCCGTCGTGCGCAGGTCCGATCCCTCGTCCGACATTTCCGTGACCGGCGGCGCGGGGTCGACGCATGTCACGGAGAACCCCGCCGCGCCGAAGGCGGCCGCCGCAGTCAGGCCGGCGACGCCGCCTCCGGACACGAGGATGTCGGTATCGGTCGTGTTGGGCATGGGGAAACTCCGTCGCGGCGCATCGCCCCCATCACATAGGCCGGGCCGAGGGGCATTTCCAAGCGTCAGATGGCCCCACCGGAGGTTTAGCCACGCGTCAGGCGAATCAGGATCAGCAACATGGTCGCGGCCATGACCAACGCGCCGGTGATCAGCCCGGCATAGCCGAAGGTGAGGACCGCGATGGCCCAGAGGCTGATCACGGCTGCAAGCGCGTAGAAGGGGGTATCTTCATCCCCTTCCACCGTTTCACGGATCATGCGCCCGAGGATCGGCAGACGGTAGAGAAGCGGGGTACGCTCGTGATTGGGAATGAAAGACATATCTTGGACTCCTGTTTGCTGACCATCCATCTAGGGGGGGCCGCAGCGGGTGCCATGGGCCGGGCTGTCGCAGCGCGGCGGCAGGTCGCAGGAGGTGTTTCGCCGCGCGCCCTCTTCGCCTTCTCATAGGGTGGGGCTGCGACCGGTATGCGGTGATCCCGGCAGATCAGGCGATCAGCCGGGACAGGAAATCCGCAAGGTCATCGGTGTGGTGATGGATATGGTCGGCTGGCGCCGGCGCGGGCGCGACATGCACCGTGCGCAGCCCCATCGCGTGCGGCGCGGCGAGGTTGCGCGGATCATCCTCGAACATCGCGGCGCGCAACGGGTCCAGCCCGTCGCGGGTGAAGACCGCCTCGAAGGCGCGACGCTCCGGCTTGGGGCGCAGGCCGGCATGTTCCACGCCGTAGACCGCGTCGAAAAGGCCCGCCAGCCCGCGATGCGCGATCACCTGTTCGGCATAGTCGCCGGTGCCGTTGGTGAAGACGATGCGCCGCCCCGGTAGCGCCCGGATGCGGGCGCGCAGGTCCGGGTCGGGGCGCAGAACCGTGAAGTCGATGTCATGCACCTCCGACAGGTAGGGGTCGGGATCGACCCCGTGCCGGTCCATCAGCCCGGCCAGCGTTGTGCCATGGTCACGCCAATAGGCGTGGCGCAGGCGGTCGGCCTCCTCGCGGGTCACGCCAAGCGCCGCCATCACGTAGGCGGTCATCTTGACGTTGATCTGGTCGAAGAGCGCCATTTCCGGCGGGTAAAGCGTGTTGTCGAGGTCGAAGACCCATGTTGTGACATGGGCGAAAGCATCGCGGGGCATGGGCCGGTGGTCCTTTTTTGCCGCGCCCCGAAAGGCTTGCGCTTGCTGCAGGGCGGACCTAGCCTTGCCAGAAATCCGGAGGAAATCCAATGGCCAGCGCGAAACCCCCGCAAAGGGACGCATACGACCTGATCCTGCAGGCGATCGACGAGGGCACCTATCGGCCCGGTGCACGGCTGGTGGAATCGGAACTGGCCGATCGGTTCGGGGTCAGCCGCACCCCCATCCGCGAGGCATTGCAGCGGTTCGAAACGCAAGGGTTGCTGACGCGCGACGGGCGCAGCCTGATCGTCGCCTCGCTGGACCATGACCAGATGGCGCAGCTTTACATCGTGCGCGCCGAACTGGAAGGTCTGGCTGCCCGGCTGGCGGCACAGCATGCGGCCGCCGAGGAAATCCGCGTGTTGCAGGAAATGGTCGCGGCCGACCGGACGTTACTGGACGACCCGGTGGCGCTGGCGCGCGCCAATCGGCGCTTTCACAAGCAGATCCACCTTGCCTCTCACAACAAGTATCTGGTTCAGCAGCTTGACCTCGTGCACCGGTCCATGGCGCTGATGGCGACAACCTCTCTGGCCGCCGAGGGGCGCGGGCCGGTGGCGCTGGAGGAACACGCCGCGATCGTGGCGGCGATTGCAGAGCGCGACGGCGAGCGGGCTGCGCGCAGGCTGAAGGATCACCTCTCGACCGCGTTCGAAGTGCGGCTGAAGGAGGAGGCCGGATCGGTCTGAGCCCGCATCGCCTGCGCCGCCTGTCCGGCTTCCGAATAACCGCCATGCGCCGTCTTGCGCCAATGGAACGGTTTGACCAGCAATTCCGCCAGCCCCAGAAGCGTCGCGGCGGAGGCGAGCAGGAAATAGATGTCCAGCGTCGGGATCCAGCCCCGCAGACGTCGGTGGCGCGGCAGGGCGGACGCCCGCCATGCGACGTAGATGGTCAGCGCCTGGCTGGCGAGAAAGAACAGCGCGATGCCAAGGTAGCCCGCCCGCGGCACGAACCGGTCCATCGGATGCGGCCAGCCGAAAAGCTTCACGATCAGGGTCCAGAGGACGGGGGCCAGCGCGAAGCCAAGCAGCGTGCCCAATAGCTGCACCTGCACCCCGATGAACTTGCGCGCGCCCAGATCGCGCCAAAGCCGGCCCGGATCGCGCATATGCGTGGCCCATGTCATCGCGTAGCCCTTGAGCCAGCGCGAGCGTTGCTTGACCCAGGGGATGAGGGCGGCGTTCGCCTCCTCGAAGGTGGTGGTCTCGACGATCTCGGTGCGGTAGCCGCGCCGCGCGAGGCGCAGGCCGAGATCGGCATCCTCGGTCACGTTGTGGGCGTCCCAGGCGCCCATCTCCTCCAGCACGGACCGGCGAAAGAACAGCGTCGTGCCCCCCAGCGGCACGAAGAGACCCAGCCGCTGCACCCCGGGCAGCAGCAGTCGGAACCACGCGGCATATTCTAGCGTGAAACAGCGGCTGAGCCAGTTGTGGCCGGGATTGTAATAGTCGAGCTGGCCCTGAAGGCAGGCGATATCGGGCGCGGCTTCGGCAAAGCGGGCGACCATCTTCTCGACCTGGTCGGGTTCCGGCGCGTCCTCGGCATCGTAGACCCCGACGATCGAGCCGTGAGCGAAGTTGAGGCCGTAATTCATCGCCCGTGGCTTTGTTTGCGGCTGGCCGGGTGGCACGATGATCGTGCGCACCCACGGTGGCAGGCTGGCCCGGGTCAGCGCCTGGCGCGTCGTCCGGTCGCTCTCCTCGATCAGAAGCAGCACGTCGAGAAGTTCCGGCGGATAGTCGATCCGCGTCAGCCGGTGCAGCAGGTTGGCCGCGATATCGGGCTCGTTGAACAGCGGCACAAGGATCGTGACCACGGGGCGGCGCGCGGTGTCGGGCGGGGCCGGGGGCGTCGCGCCCTCCGCGACCTCGGGCCGGCGCGACATCGTGTGAAGGGCCAGCCATTTCAGCATGAAATTGGCCGCCGAGACGCAAAGTGCAAGCGCGAAGAGCAGCGACAGCGCCACGGCGGGCGCCAGCAGCACAGCGGCCAGACCGACCAGGAGCGCGCCAAGCCAGCGCCGGGATACACGCTCGGGGTTCCATTCCCGGCAACTGTAAACCCCGCGGGTGCGGGCCTCCGCCAGGCGGGCCAGATCCTTGCCGTAGATCCGGGTGAGGGCGGCCTGCATGGTGTCGCGCCCGGCCAGCGCCAGCAGAACAGGGCCGTCATGGGCCAGCGCCTGCCGGATATCGTCGTCCCGGTCGGGGCGGTTGGTCATCACGACAAGGGCCGCGCCGGCGCGGCGCAGCGGCACAACGCCGAGGCGGATCGCAAGCGCGGCGGGCAACAGCCCGGCAAGGGACGGATCCGGGGTGCATTCGCCGGACGCCAGAACGCGGGTGCCGAACTGGGTTGCGAGCGCGTCGAGCAGCTGCGCTTCGTCGATCGCGCCCTGTATGATCAGGATCTCGCCAAGCGGCAGGTCGCGGCTGCGCTGGCTTTCCAGCGCGCGGTCCAATTCCGCCGGGCTGACGGTGCCCTCGGCCAACAGGATCTCGGCAAGGCGCGGGCGCCGGGCCGGCTTGGGGTCGTCAGGTGGCGTCAGCGCGCGCAGATAGGGCGGGCTGCGGGCCGGGCCGCCCCCCTGCCGCGCCGCGCGCGCGTGATGTTGCGATGGTGTCACCCGTCCCGTCCCCGGCCTTGATCCGCCGGGGTCGATTGGACTTTGTAAACCCTAACAAATGGTTAAGCGGTCTCGACCTGCCGGTCGCGCATCGCGGCGGTGAAGCGTTCGAAGAGGTAATAGCTGTCCTGTGGCCCCGGACTCGCCTCGGGGTGGTATTGCACCGAGAAAACGGGCTTGTCGGCCACCCGGATACCGCAGTTCGACCCGTCGAAGAGCGAGACATGGGTTTCCACGACGCCCGCCGGCAGGCTCTGGCTGTCAACGGTGAAGCCGTGGTTCATTGAGGTGATTTCCACCTTGCCGGTTTCAAGGTCTTTCACCGGGTGGTTGGCGCCGTGATGGCCGTGGTTCATCTTGACCGTGGTCGCGCCAAGTGCCAGCGCCAGCATCTGGTGGCCGAGGCAGATCCCGAAGACGGGCAGGCCATTGTCCAGAACCTCGCGGATCATCGGAACGGCATAGTCGCCGGTCGCCGCCGGGTCGCCGGGGCCGTTCGACAGGAACACGCCGTCGGGCTGATGGGCCAGCACCTCCTCGGCGGTGGCGGTGGCGGGCAGGACGGTCACATCGCAGCCCGCCGAGGCAAGGCAGCGCAGGATGTTGCGCTTGGCGCCGAAATCCACCGCGACGACCTTGAAGCCCGGCCCGTCGCGGCGCGTGTAACCCTCGGGCCAGGCCCAGCGTTTCTCGTCCCACTTGTAGCTTTGCGCGCAGGTCACGTCGCGCGCGAGGTCCAGCCCCTCCAGCCCGGCAAAGCCGCGCGCGGCGGTGATCAGCGCCTCGAGGTCGAACTTTCCGTCCGGGTCATGGGCCAGCGCGACATGCGGCGCGCCCTGCTGGCGGATGGCGCGGGTCAGCCTGCGGGTATCGACGCCCCCGATGCAGATGCGCCCGCGCGCGGCGAGCCAGTCGGTCAGGTCCGCCTCGGCGCGCCAGTTCGACGGCGTCGTCGGGTCCCAGCGGACGACCATGCCGGCGGCGACGGGGTCGGCGGTTTCGTCATCGTCCGCGTTGACCCCGGTATTGCCGATATGGGGGAAGGTGAAGGTCACGATCTGGCCCGCGTAGGAGGGGTCGGTCATGATTTCCTGATAGCCGGTCATGGCGGTGTTGAAACACAGTTCCGCGACGGTCTGGCCGGTGGCGCCGAAGCCGCGGCCGTAGAACACGGTCCCATCGGCGAGAACGAGGCAGGCGGTGGGGCGGGCACTCATGGGCGACTCCGGTTCTGGCGCGAAATTCGCGGCAACTTACGGGCCGCGCAGGGCAGGGTCAAGCCGGCGCGGGGCGCTTGTTGCTGCGCCTGCATTGGCGTAGGGTCTGACGCTGTTGGACACGGTGTTCGCACAACAGAGGGAATGCAGCGATGCCCCTGAGGGACCAGATCAATGCCGGCTTGAAACAGGCCATGCGCGACAAGGACGCCACCCGCGTGTCGACCCTGCGGCTGATCAACGCCGCGATCAAGGACCAGGACATCGCCGCGCGCGCCAAGGGCAACAATGACGGCGTGGCCGATGCCGATGTGCTGGCGATCCTTGGCAAGATGGTCAAGCAGCGGCAGGAAAGCGTGCGCGCCTATGAAGAGGGCGGGCGGCTGGAACTGGCCGAGAACGAGCGCGAGGAAATCGCCGTGATCGAGGAATTCCTGCCCCGGCAATTGACCGAGGAGGAGGTGACGGCCGCGATCTCCAAAGCGATCGCGGAAACCGGCGCCGAGAGCATCCGCGACATGGGCAAGGTCATGGGCCAGTTGAAATCGAAATATGCCGGTCGGATGGATTTCGGTTCGGTCGGCGCGCGGGTGCGCGACATGCTGGGCTAGGTTCCACCCCGCGCGTATGTCACGCAGGGCCAGCACGCGCCGATGATGCGCGCCGGCGTGATGAAGGCGCGGGCGCGGGGCCCGGCGGATCCGTCTCGGAAAGGAAAAGCGGCGCCGCTTCGGGGCGCGTGGGCTTTGGGCGGTCTGGCGAAAGCTTTCGGTTTGTCCGCCGCCTTGGCCCGTGTCGGGGGCTGTCTTCGGTGGCGGTCGACCTGAAGCCACGCTTCGCGAGTGGTTAACCGCCTAGGACGGTGCCACGAAATAGTTAAGATGGAATGAAACAGGGTCGACATACTGGCCCACTGGATCAGCGATGCCGGGGAATGGCAGCGTTGGCGCAAGATCGCTCCGTTCCGGCCGGTCGCCATCGCCGGGATAAGGCGGGTTCGACCGGCTATGTGGCTGCTGTCGCCCCCATCGCATCCCTGCACTGCGCAGGCCGCGGGTCATTGGTCACATGCTGACGCCGCGACCGCCGCCTGCTCTCCGACCGTCGGAAACCGGGTATCGACCCGGACCCGCCCCCCGTCACGTCAGGCGTCCGGCACCCTCCATGGCCATCGCGATGCTGGCGCCGGTCCAGGCCGTTTCCGCATGGGCGGCAAGCGCCCCGCGCGCATCCGGGACCGAAGCGGACGCCGCGAGGCAACGCGCCATGGCCAAGGCGTGATGAAGGCCGTCGCCGTAACGTGGCGGGGTTTTCAGGAGCGCATCGCCAACGCAGAGGATCGGCCACGATGGCGGCAGGCGGGTGATCGATAGGGACGCACCCCCTTGGCGGTTCGGGACCCGGCCGGACAATCGGGCCACGTCCCGTCCGACCAAGCCGGACAGGGCGACTTCAACGGCCTCGGCGGCCGGCATCGAGTCACGCGGGGCCATTACCGTCGCCACCCCGGCCCCGTCCTTCACGGCATAGACGATCCGGCCGCTGCCGCAGGGCCCGCTGTGAAGTCCATCCGCCGCGCCGTCGAGCGGATAGCTTTCGTAGATCCACCGGTCCGGGATTTCTTCGATGTCCAGCCGTGCTCCGGCCGTTTCCGCCGCGCGGCTGGCGATGGCAAAGGCATGGCCGGAGGCGTCAATACCAAGATCGGCGCCGATTCTGCCGCAGCCGGTCAGGCCGACACAGAGCCCGTCGTCCCCGATATCGACGACCCGCGGCTTGGTTTGCCAGCGCAGGTCCGCCCGTGTCTCCAGGCGTTCCCGCAGAAGCATCAGCAGCTCATGGCGACCGATGCCCGTCGCAGGTGCGGGGTGCAGATCCGCCAGCGCCGCGACAGCGGCGAGATCCTCGGCCCGGAAGCTGTGGGCATGCCGCGCCGCCGGGCCGGATTGCTCGCGTGTGCCGCCCTCGATGACGCGGCAGCCCATGCCACGCCGCGCAAGCGCATGCGCGCTCAGGCAGCCGGCAAACCCCGCGCCCGCGATCAGGACCTGCATTCAGACCAACGCGACACCGGACGACGCCATCCCCTCGGCCTCGGCGACGACCACGAAGAACCAGCCGGGGCGGCCCCCCAGAACCTCGCGCGCGACCGACGCAACGTCGCGTTGCGAGCCGCCACCTGGGTAGACCATTTCCCCAGGGAAGACCATTTCCCCCGGAAAGACCATCTCGCCCGGAAAGACCATTTCGCCGGGGAATGCCCTTTCGGACAATCTCGACCGGCCGACACTCGTGCGCATGCCGCGCGATTCGAAGGTGTCGAGGCTGCCGTCTTCGCCGATCCGCACCGCAAAAAGGCGCGCGACAAGGCTTTCCGTATCGGCATCCAGGGTCACTACGAGGTTTTCGGCGAGCGCGCGGCGCAGCTCTTCACCGGCAAGCCCTTCAAGCCGCGATGCGTTGCGGAACTGAATGGAGATGACACCGTCCATGCGGTCATCTGCAAATGTGACAGGGGCCGCGACCGATCCTGCGACCAAGGCGCCGGATCCGATCGAAAACTGGCGACGGGTGATTGCTTTTGCCATGAGCTTACTCCCTTTATCTGATTCGACTTCCTGAAATGACAAAATGGTCGCCGCACGGGCATTTCCAGTCAACAGCACAGTTGGATTGGCCACCCGTCCCCGCATTGGGTCCTGCGCGCCGAAAAAGCCGAAGGTCATTTTGCAGGCGCCGCCGCATCTTTTTTAACCATCGGCAAAGTGCGGGCCCCCGGCAGCGCGGGGCTGGCTGCTACGGGGTGCGCGGACGACGTCCCCGGCTCATATCCCGCCGCCCAGTTCCCGGCTAAGCAGCGCGTAAAGTTCGCGCCGCTCGGAGGGGGCGAGGAAAGCGCCGATTTCCACCTCGCGGCCGCCGGCCTTCAGAGTGACGTAATCAGGCACCTTTCCGCCCTCGGGGATCAGGCGCAGCCGCACCCAGTAGGGGTTGGTATCCCAGCGCAGCGGCGCCTTGCGCGGCACCGCGTGGGTCAGGCGCAGGTGGTCGTCCCACAGCAGCAGTTCCTCGTAACGCTCGGCGTCGCGCCAGCTGCGCGTCAGTCCCCACCACAACGCCCAGAGCGCGGCCAGCACGAAGGGCAGAAGCCCCCACAGGACCGGTGTGCCGAACACGGCCAGCAGCGGCAGCAACAGAAGCGAGGCGGTCAGCCCGACGAACCAGACGAACCCGTTGGGTGTCAGTGCCTTGTGCGGGCTGAGCAGGACGCGCAGGCGCGGGGTGCCATGATCCGGATCGAAAGGGGCCCCGGAATGTTCCGGGGCCCCGTCCGCGTAGCGTGTGATGTCGATTGTCATCGCGTTTGCCGTCAGTGGCCGGGCTGCTTGTCCCACATCTCCTGCGTCGGAAGCTCCTCGAAGGTGTGTTCCGGCGGCGGGTTGGGCAGGGTCCATTCCAGCGTTTCGGCGTAGTCGCCCCAGTAGCTTTCCTCCTCGACCCGGCGACCTGCATAGATCGTGTAGAAAACGATCCCGATGAAGAACACGAAGGAGGCGAAGGCGATGAAGGCGCCGATCGACGAGATGTAGTTCCAGTAGGCGAAGGCCTCCGGGTAGTCGATGTAGCGCCGCGGCATGCCTTGGCGGCCAAGGAAGTGCTGCGGGAAGAAGGTGACGTTGGCCCCGATGAAGAAGGTCCAGAAGTGCAGCTTGCCGGCCCATTCGGGATACTGACGGCCCGACATCTTGCCGATCCAGTAATAGGTGCCGGCGAAGATGCAGAAGACGGCGCCAAGGCTCATCACGTAGTGGAAGTGCGCAACCACGTAATACGTGTCGTGATAGGCGCGGTCGAGGCCGGCCTGGCTGAGCACGATGCCGGTGACGCCGCCCACGGTGAAGATGAAGATGAAGCCGACGGCGAACAGCATGGGAGTCTTGAACTCGATCGAGCCCTGCCACATCGTTGCGATCCAGCTGAAGATCTTGATCCCCGTGGGCACCGCGATGACCATCGTGGCGACCATGAAATACGCTTGCTGGCTGACCGTCATGCCCACGGTGTACATGTGGTGTGCCCAGACGACGAAGCCAAGCGCGCCGATGGCGACCATCGCGTAGACCATCGGCAGGTAGCCGAAGATCGGCTTCTTCGAGAAGGTCGCGATGATGTGGCTGACGATACCGAACCCGGGCACGATGATCATGTAGACCTCGGGATGGCCGAAGAACCACAGCAGGTGCTGGTAAAGCACCGGGTCACCGCCGAGTTCCGGCACGAAGAAGCCGGTGCCGAAATTGCGGTCGGTCAGCAGCATGGTGATCGCGCCGGCCAGAACGGGCAGGCTCAGCAGGATCAGCCATGCGGTCACGAAGATCGACCACGGGAACAGCGGCGTCTTGTGCAGGGTCATGCCCGGCGCGCGCATGTTCAGGAAGGTGGTGATGATGTTGATCGCGCCAAGGATCGACGACGCGCCCGAGACGTGGATCGCGAAAATCGCGAAATCCATCGAGATCCCGGCCTCGTTCGTGGATAGCGGCGCATAAAGAACCCACCCGACGCCGGAGCCGAGCTGCCCGTTGCCACCGGGGGCCAGCAGCGAGGCGACGCCAAGCGAGACGCCGGCGACATACATCCAGTAGCTGAGGTTGTTGAGACGCGGGAATGCCATGTCCGGCGCGCCGATCATCAGCGGCATGAAGTAGTTGCCGAAGCCGCCGAACAGCGCCGGGATCACCACGAAGAACATCATCAGCACCCCGTGATAGGTGATCATGACGTTCCACAAGTGCCCGTTCGGGGTGCATTCCGATGCCCCGATACCGCCGAGGAAGCGCGCGCCCTCGTCACACATGAACTGGACGCCGGGTTCCATCAGCTCCATGCGCATGTAGACGGTAAAGGCCACCGACAGAAGGCCCACGGCCCCTGCGGTGAAGAGGTAAAGGATACCGATATCCTTGTGGTTGGTGGACATGAACCACCGGGTGAAGAAGCCCGGCTTTTCGTGGTCGTGTCCGGAAATGGCAGCATCAGCCATGGACGTCTCCTGTTCTGCGGCGCGCGCACACGGGCCCCGCTAAGGTCCGGCGCACCCTGTTCCCTGACGGATGTTCTAGTTTGCAGGGGGGGGCTTCGCAACGTGTTTGGCAGGGCGGGGGTGGGAAAAAATGCCTCAGTATTCGCCTTACGGGGGCATTCACGGTGCCAAGGTCGCGGACCGTCAACCCACCGTTGCACCGGATCGGGCGGAATGGCTGGCGCGTCAGCGCAGCGTTTGCTGGTCCGGGGGCGCCTCCGCGGCCTCGATTCCGGCGCCTGTGCGTCCGGGGTCCGGCGCGTCGGCCTGCAGGTCGGGCTCGGACCGTATCTGGATGATCGACGTCGAAACCGCGATGGCCACCAGCAGGCACAGCGTCGCGAGGGCGGCCAGCAGGACCGCGGCTTCGATCCTGTCATTGCGGGCGTGTTCGGCGTCACTCTTCAAGTCGATGTCCTTCTGGCGCGTGGCCCGACACTGTGGCCGATATCGGGTAGCGACCGCTTCGGGCAAGGGGGCGGCCGGGGATGGCCGCGCGGTGGTGCCTCGGCGCAACGGCGCCGGGTGCAGGCTGGAGGAGAAATTCGGCAACATCATGACGGCGGCGGGTTTCGTCGCGGTGCCGGTGGGGCCTCAGTTCCCGACACTGACGCTGTCGACATAGGCACCGATGTTGTCCTCCGGCCCGGTACCCGAGATCATCAGCAGGTTCGACCCGTCACCGGCTCCGCCCTCGATCTCGAAGTTGTAATTCTGCATGGTGGCCCCCTCGGGGTTGACCGATCCGACAAGCTCCCCGCCCCAGTAGACGTCCACGCCATTGTCGTTGCGCGGGTCGGCGGCGTCGAACGACACCGTGTAGGTCTGCCCGTCCACGGCATCCGATACCACCTGCCCGAAGCTGATATTGCCGGGGCTGGCATCGAGATCGAGCATGTAGTCGCCATCGGTGGCGGTGACGCCGTGGTAACCGCTCCATGTGACTTCCGCGCGGGGGTCGTCGAGGTTTTCCCACCCGTTGAGCGTCCCGTCGGCATGGTAGAACCCCCAGCCGGCTTCGAGCATGCCGTCGATATCCTCGAACGAGCCATTGGCCAGCCGGTTGACGCCCCAGCGATGCAGGTCGGTGATGCTTTGCCCCGCGAGGCCGGCGATCTCGTGCGATTGGCTCTCGACCCCGGAGGAAACCACCGCCGTCGCCGCAAGGCCAAGCCCGACAAGGCCGCCGGTCAGAACCACCCAGTCGACAGTTACCGCGCCGGCCTCATCGGCCGCGAAACGGATCAGGGCACCAAGGGGCGCGGGTTTCCCGGTAACGGACATGGATGTCCCTCCTGACATGTTGCGTGCAGGGCAGTCCTGCGAATTGTCGGAAAATGCCATGCGATCAGGGCGAAACCATGGTGACGGTCTGGCGCGGACCGGCCAAGTCGGGGGAATTGCCGGGGCGGTGCGGGCCTCAGCCGGGCTGGCTTTGCGCGGCGCGGCGCGGCACCGGGGCGCTGCCGAAGACCTGCGCGAAGGTCTTTTCCAGCGCCACGTCCACGTCGGCCAGCGTCACCGGCAGGCCCAGATCGACCAGTGACGTCACGCCGTGGCCGGAAATGCCGCAGGGCACGATGCCGTCGAAATGCGACAGGTCCGGTTCGACATTGATCGACAGGCCATGGTAGCTGACCCACTTGGTCAGGCGCACGCCAAGCGCGGCGATCTTGTCCTCGCGCGGGGTGCCGTCGGGCAGCGGCGGCTTGTCGGGGCGGGGCACCCAGACGCCGACGCGGCCGTCGCGCTTTTCGCCGCGCAGGTTGAACTCGGCCAGCGTGGCGATGACCCAATCCTCCATCTGCTGCACGAAGGCGCGCACGTCGCGCCCCCGCGCCCCAACATCCAGCAATACGTAGGCCACCCGCTGCCCCGGCCCGTGATAGGTATACTGCCCGCCGCGTTTGCTGGCATAGACGGGGAAGCGGCCCGGTTCGGTCAGGTCGGCGGGCCGCGCTGAGGTTCCGGCGGTGTAAAGGGGCGGGTGTTCGAGCAGCCAGATCGCCTCGCCGGCCTCCCCGCGCGCGATGGCGGCGGCGCGGTCTTCCATCCACGCGATGGCCTTCGGGTAGGGGACGAGCGTATCGGAGCGGATCCAGTCAACCATGCCTCTCCCCGGGCAGCAGCCCGGCCTCCTTCACGGCCGCGACGTTGGACCGGCTTACCGGAATGTCGCGCCCGTCCACCATCGTCAAGACCGCGCGCGCCCCGTCGCGCCGCGCGGCCCGCACCTGCCCGGTGGCCACCCAGTGCGAGCGGTGGACCTGAAGGCCGGGGGTCGGGGCCGCTTCCCGGATGGCATCTGACAGGCGCATCAGCATCATCTCCCTGCCGCGTGTGGTGACCACCTCGACATAGTGGTCCTGCACCGAGAGGGCAACGAGGGCGCCGCGCTTGTCCAGCGGCAGCCGGTCGAGAAGCGGTGGCGTGCCGGACGATTCCGGCGCCGCCGGGGCATCCTCTTCCGGTGTCAGGGCGACGCTGGCCAGCGTGATCACCAGCGCGATCGCGATGCCGTTCAGGCCCAGCATCGCAAGGTAGCCCGGCGCGACCGGCGGCAGGCCGAAAACCGCCCAGTTGAGCGCCGCAACCTCCGCCGCGATCACGAGGCCAGCGGGCATGCTGCCCGCCACGGCCGCCGCGATCCGGGACCAGCCGCGCGTCGTCAGCCCGCGCATGGCCACGGCCGTCAGGACCGCGCCGGTGAGGTAGCTGACCGCGCAGAGCACCAGCCAGTAGGCCAGCCGGGGCAGGAGCGCGAGATGCTCCATCGTGCCGAACGGCCCGGCGAGCCCGGCGACGATGCCCGCCGCGCCGACTGCCACCAGCGTCGGGTGGCTGGCAAGCAGACGCTGCATTTCGCGCTGCGCAAGCTGCAAGGCGTTGCCATTCACGATTGTTTCCTTCGCTTCGCGCATCCGTCCTGTTGCCCCGACCGCGCCCCGTGCCAGGGCCGGGGCATCGCTTCACCGACACCGCAACGAGGTTTGACATGACAAGTTTCGATCCGCTTTTCAACGCGCCGCTCGCCGTTCAACTCCACGTGGCCGGGGCGCTGCCGGCGCTTTTGCTGACGCCTGTCGTGCTGTGGCGGCGGCGGCGCGACCGACTGCACAGGCGCGCCGGCTATGCCTGGGTGCTGGCCATGGCGCTGACGGCGGCAAGTTCCTTCTGGATCACCGGGTTCGGTATCATCGGCCCGTTCAGCCCGATCCACCTGTTGTCCGTCGTCACGCTGGTGGGGCTGGTGACGGGGGTGCGCGCGGCGATCCGTGGCCAGCATGACGGACACCGGCAGGCGATGACCAACATGGCCTGGGGGCTGGCGGCGGCGGGGCTTCTGAACTTCCTGCCGGGCCGGCTGACCAACCGGATCGTGCTGGACGGTGCGGGCTGGCCGGGCTTTGCCCTCGTCGTCGGGCTGGCCGCTTGCATCGCCGGGGGCGTTCGGGTTCTGCGCCGGGGATCAGGCGCGAATCAGGTCCGGCCGTAGGGCACGGAAGATCCTGCAAAGGTGGGCGCGGGCGGCGTTTCGTGCCGCGGCGCCGGGGGCGGGGCCACGAGGTGACCGAAAATCCTGAGGAATTCGGACTGTGGTTTGAACCATTGCGTGTTATAGTGCGACCAATAGGCAGATACGCAATTTCAGGAGGATGCCATGATCTTCAAAGCCATCACCGCCGGGGCCTTCGCCGTCGCCCTTGCCGCGTTCCCCGCCGAGGAAGCCCGTGCCGATGCCGGTGACGTTGTCGGCGGCCTCATCGTCGGCGGCCTGGTTGGTGCCGCGATCGCCAATGACCGGAATGGCCGCAACAACAGTGCCGGCAACAGGAGCACCACCAGCTACCAAGGCATTCCCGCCACGCAGATGGGCCGCGACACGCAGACCGCGCTGAACTATTTCGGCTTCAACGCCGGTGCCGTGGACGGCCAGATCGGCTCCGGCACGCGCGGGGCGATCGAGCGGTACCAGCTGGTGATGGGCTACCCGGTGAACGGGCGCAACTACCCCAGCTACCAGTATGACACCCTGATGCAGGCCTATTACTGGGCGATCAACGGCGGCTCGGCGCAGACCGGCCTTGTCGGCCAGCCCTTGCTGATGGCCTATCGCGACGCGCAGGCCGCGCCGCAGCAGCCGCAAGTCGTCGTGGTGCCGCAACAGCAGCCCGCACAGGAGACCCAGCCTGACCCGCAGGTGGTTGCGCAGCCCCCGGCCCAGACGACGGTGGTGCCGGCCCCGGCCCCTGAACCGGCACAAGACAGCAAGTAATCCGCGCGAAAACATCACGTTTCAAGGGCCGTCCGGGCGTTCGGACGGCCCTTTTTCATGGCCTGTGCAGAGCCGGAAAACTTGTGTGCGCGGCGCGACGAATCCCCCTTGCAAATCCCCGCGACCCTCGGCTAAACAGCCGCGCACTACCTGATCACGTGCGGTCGTGGCGGAATTGGTAGACGCGCAGCGTTGAGGTCGCTGTGGGGTAACTCCCGTGGAAGTTCGAGTCTTCTCGACCGCACCATTCTCTCTTGAAAATCGACCCCTTGCCCAAGGGTATGCGGGACCAAGGCGCGCCGCCTCTCGCGGTTCTGCGCCTAGATACCGGCATACCACTCATAGCCCCTGTCCGCCCAGTAGCTGCCCCGGCCATGGCCGAGATGGGCAAAGCTTTCGACCAGTTCGATGCTGTGGATGTACTTGGCCATCTTGTAACCGAGCTGGCGTTCCACCCGGACCCGCAGCGGCGCGCCGTTGGGGATCGGCAGGGGGGCGCCGTTCATGGCGTAGGCGAGGATGGTCTGCGGGTGGTAGGCATCCACCATGCCGATACTCTCGTAGTAGTAGACCGGGCCGGACAGGCTGCGCTCGATCGCGTCGAAGCAGTGAAAGACCGCGTAGCGCGCATTCGGCCGTGGCCGCGCCCGGTCGAGCACATGGCCAAGCGGCACGCCGGTCCATTCGGCGATGCAGGACCAGCCCTCGACGCAATCGTGCCGGGTGATCTGGGTGCGCGCCGGCATCGCCAGCAGGGCGTCGCGCGACAGGGTCAGCGGCGTCTCGACCTGACCGGTCACCGAAAGCGCGAAATCGGCGAAACCGTCCTGCGCCATTTCCCGGTAGTCCTCGCCCGTGGGCCAGACGCTGCCGTTTGGGTGTTGCGACTGGCGGATATCGGCGCGGCTGTATTCACGCGCCAGGGTCTGGTCGCCGCCAAGTGCGCGCTGCGCGCGGTGGGTCAGGCCGCTGGCGGATTCGAACACGTTTCGCAATGTCGACTCCTGTCGGGTTGCGCTGTCGAGGATCTGGCAGCCGCCAAGCGCGAGGCTTGAGGCGCCGACGAGGCCGCGCCGCAGGAAGGTCCGCCGGTCGATGGGCGTGCGGGACATGTCAGTCCTCCTTTCGGTCTGGGCTGGCGGCATCGGCCTCCGGCGCCGGGTCGATCCGGTACCAGCCGGTCAGCATCGAGCGCAGCGCGTTCAGCGGTCCCGAGGCCAGCACCATCAGGATATGCACCGCGAAGAACCCGACCAGCAGCAGCATGACGAGGAAATGCAGCGTGCGCGCCGTCGGTCGCCCGCCGAAGAGATCGAGCAGCCACGGCGCCACCGCGTTGAACCACGGCGACATCGACAACCCGGTAAGGATCATCAGCGGCATCAGAACGAACATCACCCCGGCATAGCTCAGTTTCTGCAGCGCGCCGTAGGTGCGGCCATGGTGAAAGCGCAGCCTTGCATGGTCGGCAATGTCGCGACCGAGCGCGCGGAAACCGGCGCCGCGCGGCAGCAGGTCGTGCAGGTGCCCGTTGAGCAGGCTGGCGATGAACCAGATCGCCAGCGTTCCGACCAGAACCCATGCAAAGAAGAAATGGATCACCCGGCCGGTCGCGAGGCTGCGGGTCGAGGGGATGGTGACGGCGGCCGGGAAGGCGCGCGGTTCCCCGTTCGAGACGCCAAGCATGCCGGTTGTGTCGAATTCCTGCGAAAACAGGCGCGTGTAGCCCTGTAGCTCGTCATCGATACGTCGCGCCCCGATCTCGAAGACCGCGTTGTCGTATTCGAAGCCCGACTCGATGCCGATTTCCAGCTTGGGGTAGGCGTTGAAGATCTGAAGCCCGGTCAGCACGAGGAAAAACAGGCAGATCGCCCATATCCAGTGCGTCGCCCGCGTCCAGATGGACTGTCGGTAGATCAGGTTGCCTTCGGCCGGTGGATCCTCGGGTGGCATCGTCCTTGAACCTCTGCTGCGCGGGGGCCGTTTCGGGGCCCGCGTTCCCGCTGGCGCCGGAATGCGTGAATTGTGAAGAATAAACGGGTTGGCGAAACAGAAAGTTTCACACGGCCTTTCAAAGGCATGTGACCGGATCGCCGCGACACCCTGCCGGCGGCACTGCCGGGCGGGCGACGCAAGGCCGACCACCTTGTGGCGCGGGCGGTGACGGTGGGGCAGGGCGGCGCGCGCCGTGCGGGCAGGCCAAGGAGCGACATTTTGCGGTGCAGAAAGTCCCGTGCCTGTGGCGTCTTGCAGCTTGAGAGGGCAGGGGCAAACGGGGTAAACAGACCCATGTCACAGACTGATCGTAGCCATCAACCGGATCGTCCTGCCCAGCCCCCCATCCGGCGCACCAGCCGCTCGTTGCCGATTTCCCTGCTGCGCGCGCGCGAAACGGTGATGGGCCCGATCCGCGAGATGCTGGCGGAAAGCGGCATCAATGAACAGAAGTGGCGGGTGTTGCGGGTTCTCGATGAAGAAGGGCCGATGGAACAGACGGCGCTTGCCCGGCGGGCCTGCTTGTTGTTGTCGAGCCTGACACGCATCCTGAAAACGATGGAGGGCGAAGGGCTGTTGCTGCGAACCCCGGACAGGGCAGATCGGCGCAAATCCATCGTGAGCGTGACCGAGAAAGGCCGCAACCTGATCCATACGCACCTGCCGCAGGCCGAGCAGATTTTTCAACGGCTGCAAGCACGTTATGGCGTCGAGAAAATGGAACGACTGCTCGATCTTCTCGAAGAGCTGCACGGCTTCGACCCGTAGCGGCCGGCATCGGGCGCGTCGCGCCCCGCGCCGTGGTCATAGTGTCGGATCGTCGATCAGCGGGCTGGGTTTTGCCAGCCGCGCCAGATCCTCCGGATCACGGATCGTGACCTGTGTGCCATCCACCTGCACACCATAGGCCTTCAGCCCCTTGAAGGCGCGGCTCAGGTTTTCCGGAGACATGCCCAGCACGGCGGCAAGGCGGCGTTTCTCGAAATTCAGCGCGAAATCCGCCGCCCCCCCGGCCCGGGCCTGTTGACGCAGCAGGTAGTTGGCCAAACGCTCCAGCGAGCTACGCAACTTGAGGTCCTTTTGCGCCTTGACCACGGACCGGTAGCAATGCGCCAATTCGGTGACCATCGCGCGCGCGAAGGCATTGTCCGTATCGAACACCGCGCGAACGTCCTGACTGGGGATCAGGGCGATCCGGCTTTTTTCGAGCGTACGCGCCGACATCAGGTAGGGCGCGTCCTTGATCGTGGCGGCAAGGATGAACGTCGAGATCGGGCGCACGGTTGCCATGCTGGTTTCACGCCCGTTCCAAGAGGCGAACAGATCGACCGCGCCGGATAACACGACATGCAGAAAGTCGCTTGGTTCGCCTTCGGTGATCAACTCGATCTGGGGCGGGAAGTTCTGCACGTATGACCCCCGCATAAGCGTCTCGAAACTGCCGGCATCCATCGCCTCGAAAAGGTGGAGGGCACGGACGTCCGTATAGTGTGAGTCGGGCATTCGGGGCACCTTCGAGGGGATTTAACATATATCAAGGCGAGCCGGGGGGTGGGTCAAGCCCCCCGCCGTGAAAACCCTGTCGACGGCTTGCACAACCACCGGACCCACCTGACAAATTTCTATAAGGCATTTATTCTGAACGGAAAATTGTGAAACTTGATTCATGTCAACTCCGCCAATCGGGCCGGCGTGGCCTAACGCCATGAAACGCGCAGAGCGCCGTATCTGGCGCCAAAGTCGGAGGGACATATGGAAATCATGCTTGCGTATGACAGTTCGCGCAACGCGCGGATCGCGCTGAGTTCAACGCGAGAGCTGCTCGGGACGCTGAAACCGACGGTCACGCTTATCTCTGTCGTCGAGGATGTGGGAAGCGCCACGTCCGGTGCCGATGACCTGTTTGAAGAACAATACGAAAGCCAGAAAGCCGATGTCGAACGGGCCGCTGCGGAATTGATGGCGGACGGCATCGACGCAAGGGTCCTGCTTGCCGAGGGCGACGCGCGCAAGATGATCCTGCGCGCGACCGAAGAGCGCAAACCGGATCTCTTGGTGATGGCCCGCCACAGCCATCAGCCCGACAACGTGCCGCTCGGCTTCATCACCCGCCGGATCGACGCGCTTGTCGAGGAATTCGATCACATGACCTTCGGCTCGGTATCCGCCTTTCTCGCCCGGCGCGTGAAATGCCCGATCCTGATCATCCCGACACATGTCAACGCGTCCGACATCAAGATGCACGACGCGTCGTAACCGAAGGCAAGGACAAGACCAATGCAAGTCTCAGACCTCTTTCGCGTTCGCAACCGCGAAATACGCGCGCTCCACCTGACATGGATCGCCTTCTTCATCACGTTCTACGTCTGGTTCAACATGGCCCCGCTGGCATCCTCGATGCTGGCTTCGGCCGATTGGCTGACCCGCGATGACATCCGGCTGTTTGCCATTGCCAACGTGGCATTGACCATTCCCGCCCGCATCATCGTCGGCATGGCGCTCGACAAATGGGGACCACGCCGGGTGTTCTCGGTGCTGATGGTCACGATGGCCATTCCGACGCTGTTCTTCGCCTTTGGCGATTCCAAGCTTCAACTCTTCATCTCCCGTCTGATCCTGTCGTCGGTCGGCGCGGGCTTCGTCGTGGGCATCCACATGACCGCGCTTTGGTTCAAACCGCGCGATATCGGCTTTGCCGAAGGCTTTTACGCGGGCTGGGGCAATTTCGGCTCGGCCGCGGCGGCGCTGACCATCCCGACCATCGCGCTGAGCGTGTTTGGCGGCGATGACGGCTGGCGCTACGCCACGGCAATGTCGGGGCTGATCATGGCCGGCTATGGCGTGTTCTACTGGTTCGCCATCACCGACGGGCCAACCGCGGACACCCACAAGAAGGCGCGCAAGAGCGGCGCGCTCGAAGTGTCGACCTACAAAGACCTCGTGCTGCTGGTGCTCTTCACCGTGCCGCTGGTCGGCATCCTGTCGATCCTCGTCTACCGCGTGCAGATGATGGGGTATATCGACGGGTTCGTGGCCGCGATCTGTTACGCCGCCATCGTCGTGATCGTCGCCTACCAGGTCTGGCAGGTGCTGCGCGTCAACCTGCCGATCCTGCGCAAGGGCGTCCCCGAGGACGATCGCTACCCCTTCGCCTCCGTGGCCGCGCTGAACACCACCTATTTCGCCAATTTCGGGGCGGAACTGGCCGTGGTGTCGATGCTGCCGATGTTCTTCCAGGAAACCTGGGGGCTTACCGCGGTCGCCGCCGGTATCATCGCGGCCTCGTTCGCCTTCATCAACCTCGTGGCGCGCCCCATGGGCGGGCTGGTGTCGGACCGCATGGGCAACCGCCGCTTCGTGATGCTGTCCTACATGTTCGGCATCGGGGTCGGCCTCGCGCTGATGGGCTTGCTGAACGCAGCATGGCCGTTGCCCGTCGCCATCGTCATCACCATTGCATGTTCCTTCTTCGTGCAAGGGGCGGAAGGCGCGACGTTCGGCATCATCCCCTCGGTCAAGCGCCGGGTCACGGGCCAGATCGCCGGCATGGCCGGGGCCTACGGCAACGTCGGGGCGGTCTTCTACCTCTTCGTGTTCATGTTCGTCGACTACTCGACCTTCTTCTTCATCCTCGCCACCGGCGCCTTCCTGTCCTGGATCGTTTGCTACCTGTGGCTGAAAGAGCCAGAGGGCGGGTTCGACGAAGATTACGTCCTGTCATCCGTCGACCGGGCAATCGCCGAGGAAGCGAAACTCCGCAAAGAGGCCGAGCGCGATCTGGCCGAGATCTTCGACGGCTCCCGGAACGTGGCCCTGGCCGAGCGGGGCGACGGCCTGACCGTGACGGCAAGCTTCCGCGACATGGACGAGTTACGCAGCACACTCGCCCGGCTTGGCCGCGGCGCAAATGACCAACCTGCTGAATAGAAACAGACAATGGCGTGGCGGGGCCTGTCCCCGCCGCCCCCTTCCTGACCGTCAAGAGGACCTGACATGGGACAAGACCTGAAGAACTGGACACCGGATGACGAGGGCTTCTGGGCCTCCACCGGCAAATCCATCGCCACCCGAAACCTGTGGATCTCGATCCCCTCGCTGCTGTGCGGCTTCGCCGTCTGGCTCTATTGGGGCATCATCACGGTCCAGATGGTCAATCTGGGCTTCGCGTTCGAACAGTCGCAACTGTTCACGCTGGGCGCCATCGCCGGCCTGACGGGGGCGACACTGCGCATCCCCTCGACCTTCTTCATCCGCATCGCGGGCGGGCGCAACACCATCGTCTTTACTACCGCGCTGCTGATCATCCCGGCGCTGGGGGCGGGGGTGGCCTTGCAGAACCCCGACACGCCGCTGTGGCAGTTCCAGGTCCTGGCCTTTCTCAGCGGCATCGGCGGTGGCAACTTTTCCAGCTCGATGTCGAATATCAGCTTTTTCTATCCCAAGAAGATCCAGGGCTACGCGCTGGGCATGAACGCGGGGCTGGGCAATTTCGGCGTGACGACGATGCAGATCGTCATTCCGCTGGTCATGACCTTCGGCCTTTTCGGCGGTGAAAGCCGCACGCTGGTCAACACCTCGGGCACCTTCTTCGCCCGCATCCCCGCCGGGTCGGAGACCTATATCCACAACGCGGGCTTCGTGTGGCTGCTGGCGCTTGTGCCGCTGGTGATCATCGGCTGGTTCGGCATGAACAATATCCGGGACGAGCATGTCTCGCCCGATATCCCGAAGCCGCTGGGCGCCTTTGCCACGATCACCGGCATGCTGCTGATCGGCTTTGCCACGGCGGCGTTCGGGCTGTGGCTGCTGCTGCCGTCGGTCGAGGGCGGGCTGCCGACCTCCGGGCTTGGTGTGTCGAAATGGCTCGTGTTGCCCGTCGTCATCGCGCTGACCGTTCTGGGGCTGAAGATGATCCCCGGCGCCGTGGGCGAGAACCTGACGCGCCAATACAAGATCTTCGGCAACCGGCACACATGGGCGATGACGGTCATCTACACCATGACCTTCGGCAGCTTCATCGGCTACTCGGCGGCGCTGGCGCTGACCATCAAGGTGGTCTTCGGCTTTTCGCATATCGAGGTCGATGGCGTGATGACGCACGACACGGCGAACCCGGATGGTCCCTCGGCCCTGATGTTCGCATGGATGGGGCCGTTCATCGGCGCGCTGATCCGGCCCATTGGCGGCATGATGGCCGACAAGCTGGGCGGGGCTCGCGTCACCCAGTGGATCTCGATCGTGATGGTCGCCTCGGCGCTGGGCGTGGCCTACTTCATCCAGCAGGCCTATGCCTCGGCGACGCCGGAACAGCATTTCTACCCGTTCCTCGGGCTTTTCCTGATCCTCTTCGCGGCCACCGGCATCGGCAACGGCTCGACCTTCCGCACCATCGCGGTGGCCTTCAACAAGGAACAGGCCGGGCCGGTTCTGGGCTGGACGGCAGCGGTCGCGGCCTACGGCGCCTTCATCATCCCCAAGGTGTTCGGTGAACAGCTGACCGCCGGAACGCCGGAATACGCGCTCTACGGGTTTGCAGCCTTCTACGTGCTCTGCATCGCCATCAACTGGTGGTTCTACCTGCGCCCCGGCGCCTACATCCAGAACCCCTGAGCCAACACCGGGCGCGCCGGTGTCGGCGCGCCCCTCGACCACATCCCGTTGAGGAGCAAGACATGAGCCACATACTCGACAGACTGAATTTCTTCCAGAGCAAGGAACTGGAACAATTCTCGGACGGTTGGGGCCAGACCACGGCCGAGAACCGCGACTGGGAGGATACCTACCGCAACCGCTGGCGGCACGACAAGGTGGTGCGCTCGACCCACGGGGTGAACTGCACCGGCTCGTGCAGCTGGAAGATCTACGTGAAATCCGGCATCGTGACGTGGGAAACCCAGCAGACGGATTACCCCCGCACCCGTGCCGGCATGCCCAACCACGAACCGCGCGGCTGCGCGCGGGGCGCCTCCTACAGCTGGTATCTCTATTCTGCCAACCGGGTGAAGAACCCGCTGATCCGGGGCGCATTGATGCGCGCGTGGCGCAAGATGCGCAAGACGATGACGCCGGTCGCGGCGTGGAAGGCGATCCAGGAGGATCCGATCCTGCGCGCCAGCTACACCCGAACGCGCGGCAAGGGCGGCTTCGTGCGCGCCACATGGGACGAGGCGACGGAGATCACCGCCGCCGCCAATGCCTATACCGCGAAAACCTACGGCCCCGATCGCGTTTTCGGCTTCTCGCCGATCCCGGCCATGTCGATGGTCAGCTATGCCGCCGGTTCGCGCTACCTGAGCCTTCTGGGCGGCACCTGCATGTCCTTCTACGACTGGTATTGCGACCTGCCGCCCGCCAGCCCCCAGACTTGGGGCGAGCAGACCGACGTGCCGGAATCGGCCGACTGGTACAATGCCGGTTTCCTGATGCTGTGGGGTTCGAACGTGCCGCAGACGCGCACGCCCGATGCCCATTTCTACACCGAGGTGCGCTATCGCGGCACAAAGTCGGCGGTGGTCAGCCCCGATTATTCCGAGGCCGCGAAGTTCGGTGACATCTGGCTGAACCCGCAGGCGGGCACCGATGCCGCCCTTGCGATGGCCATGGGCCACGTGATCCTGCGCGAATACCACCTCGACCGGCAGGCCGAGTATTTCGAGGACTATGCCCGCAAATACACCGACATGCCGATGCTGGTGCGGCTGGATGAAAAGGACGGCCAGCTTGTGCCGGGCCGGATGCTGCGCGCCGAGGATTTCGACGGGGCACTGGGCGAGGCCAACAACCCCGACTGGAAGACCGTCGCCCATGACAGGGCGTCGGGCAGCATCGTCGCGCCCAACGGATCCATCGGCTTTCGCTGGGGCGAGGAGGGCAAGTGGAACCTCGAAGACCGCGCCGGGGACGCCGAGACGAATCTGCGCCTGAGCCAGATCCTCGAAGAAGATCATGACGAGGTCGTCGGCGTCGATTTCCCCTATTTCGGCGGTGCGGCAACGGGCGACTTCGTGAAATGCGACCACGCCGAGGTGCTGACGCGCAACATCCCCGCCAAGCGGGTGACACTGGCAGACGGCGAGGAGGTGCTGGTCGCCACGGTCTTCGATCTCTTCTGTGCCAATTACGGGCTGGATCGGGGCCTTGGCGGTGACTGGGTGTCCAAGGATTTCGACGAGGATCTGCCCTACACCCCGGCCTGGGCCGAGAAGATCACCGGCGTGGCGCGCGAGAAGATCATCGCCGTGGCGCGCGAATTCGCGGGCAACGCCGAAAAGACGCATGGCAAGTCGATGGTCATCCTCGGGGCCGGTCTGAACCACTGGTACCACATGGACATGAACTACCGCGGCATCATCAACATGCTGGTGATGTGCGGCTGCATCGGGCAGGAGGGCGGCGGCTGGTCGCACTATGTCGGGCAGGAAAAACTGCGCCCGCAAACGGGCTGGCAACCGCTGGCCTTCGCGCTCGACTGGAACCGCCCGCCGCGGCACATGAACTCCACCTCCTGCTGGTATGCCCATACCGACCAGTGGCGCTACGAGACGCTGCGCGCGGGCGAGATCCTGTCGCCCACGGCGCCGGAGGGCGATTGGGATATCAGCCTGATCGACTACAACATCCGCGCCGAACGCATGGGCTGGCTGCCCTCCGCCCCGCAGCTCAAGGCCAACCCGCTGGAGGTCTCGAAGGCGGCCAAGGCGGCGGGCAAGGAGATCAAGGATTACGTTGCCGACGGGCTGAAATCCGGCGATCTGGAAATGTCCTGCCAAGACCCGGACGCGCCGGAGAATTGGCCGCGCAACCTGTTCGTGTGGCGCTCCAACCTGCTGGGCTCCTCCGGCAAGGGGCACGAATACTTCCTCAAGCACCTCTTGGGCACCGATCACGGCGTGATGGGCAAGGATCTGGGCGAGGAAGGCGGCGTGATGCCGAAGGAGGCCCGCTGGCACGAGGCGGCGCCGGAGGGCAAGCTCGACCTTCTGGTGACCATCGACTTCCGCATGTCCACCACCTGCGTCTATTCGGACATCGTCTTGCCGACGGCCAGCTGGTACGAAAAGGACGACCTGAACACCTCGGACATGCACCCGTTCATCCACCCGCTGCAGGCGGCGGTGGACCCGGCCTACGAAAGCCGCTCGGACTGGGACATCTTCAAGACGATCGCCAGGAAGTTTTCCGAGGTCGCGCCCGAAGTGCTGGGGGTGGAGACGGACATCGTCCAGCTTCCGCTTCTGCATGACACGCCGGGCGAATTGGCACAGGCCGAAGTCCGCGACTGGAAAAAGGGCGAATGCGACCTGATCCCGGGCAAGACCGCGCCCAACTACGTCGCGGTGGAGCGGGATTATCCCAACCTCTATGCCAAGTTTACCTCCGTCGGCCCGCTTCTGGAAAAGCTTGGCAATGGCGGCAAGGGCATCACCTGGAACACCGAGGAGGAGGTGCAGGGCCTGCGCGACCTGAACGGCGCGGTTCTGGACGAGGGCGTTTCAAACGGCCAGCCGAAGCTGGAAACCGCCATCGACGCCTGCGAGATGATCCTGATGCTGGCGCCAGAGACCAACGGTAATGTCGCGGTCAAGGCGTGGGAAGAACTGGAAAAGCCCACCGGGCGCGAACATGCCCACCTGGCCGAGGGCGCGCATCACACCAAGATCCGTTTCCGCGATATCGCGGCGCAACCGCGCAAGATCATCTCGTCGCCGACATGGTCGGGGATCGAAAGCGAAACCGTCAGCTACAACGCGGGCTACACCAACGTGCACGAGTTGATCCCGTGGCGCACGCTTACAGGGCGTCAGCAACTCTACCAGGATCACCTGTGGATGCGCGCCTTCGGCGAGGGGTTCGTGGGCTACCGCCCGCCGGTGGACCTCAAGACCATCACCGAGGCTGTCAACAGCGACGCCGCGGAGGGCAGCCCGCACGTGGTGCTGAACTTCATCACGCCGCACCAGAAATGGGGTATCCACTCCACCTATACCGACAACCTGCTGATGCTGACGCTCAACAGGGGCGGGCCGGTCGTCTGGATGTCCGAGATCGACGCGCAGAAGGCGGGCCTTGTCGATAACGACTGGGTCGAGGCGTACAACATCAACGGCGCGCTGACCGCGCGAGTGGTGGTGAGCCAGCGGATCAAGCAGGGCACGCTGTTCATGTATCACGCGCAGGAAAAGATCGTGAACACGCCCGGATCGGAAAAGACCGGCCATCGCGGCGGCATCCACAACTCGGTGACCCGCGCCACGCTGAAACCCACGCACATGATCGGCGGCTACGCGCAGCTGTCCTACGGGTTCAACTACTACGGCACCGTGGGCAGCAACCGCGACGAGTTCGTGATCGTGCGCAAGATGACCAAGATCGACTGGCTGGATCAGCCCGCAAGCCAGTCCGCAACCGGCAACATGGAGGCAGCGGAATGAGAGTTCGTGCGCAAATCGGCAAGGTCCTGAACCTCGACAAATGTATCGGGTGTCACACCTGCTCGGTCACCTGCAAGAACGTGTGGACGACGCGCGAAGGCGTCGAATACGCATGGTTCAACAACGTGGAAACCAAGCCCGGCACCGGCTACCCCACCGACTGGGAAAACCAGAAACGATGGAACGGCGGCTGGGTGCGCAACGCGCGCGGCAAGTTGCAGCCCAAGCAGGGCGCCAAGTGGCGCATCCTTGCCAACATCTTCGCCAACCCGGACCTGCCCGAGATCGACGACTATTACGAGCCGTTCGATTTCGACCACGACCACCTGAAATCCGCCCCCGACATGGATCATTTCCCGACGGCTCGGCCCCGGTCCAAGATCACCGGCGAGCGGATGGAGAAGATCGAGAAAGGCCCGAACTGGGAGGAAATCCTCGGCGGCGAGTTTTCGAAGCGGTCGCAGGACTACAATTTCGAGAATGTGCAGAAGGAGATCTACGGAGAGTATGAAAATACCTTCATGATGTATCTGCCGCGGTTGTGTGAACACTGCCTCAACCCGACCTGCTCGGCCTCCTGCCCCTCGGGCGCGATCTATAAGCGCGAAGAGGACGGCATCGTCCTGATCGACCAGGAAAAATGCCGCGGCTGGCGGATGTGCATCTCGGGCTGTCCCTACAAGAAAGTCTATTACAACTGGGAAAGCGGCAAATCCGAGAAATGCACCTTCTGCTATCCGCGGATCGAGTCCGGCCAGCCAACCGTCTGCTCGGAAACCTGCGTGGGGCGCATCCGCTATCTGGGCGTGATCCTCTATGACGCCGACAAGATCGAGGCGGCCGCCAATGCCGAGAAGGAGACCGACCTATACGATGCGCAGATGGACGTGTTCCTCGACCCGCACGACCCGGAGGTGATCGAAGCCGCCCGCCGCGACGGCGTGCCCGAGGACTGGATCGAGGCGGCCAAGGTCAGCCCCGTCTGGAAAATGGCGATGGAGTGGAAGGTCGCCTTCCCGCTGCATCCCGAATACCGGACGCTGCCGATGGTGTGGTATATTCCGCCGCTCAGCCCGATCCAGAACGCGGCAGAGGCGGGGCAGGTCGCCATGAGCGACCAGATGCCCGACGTGCGCAGCCTGCGCATCCCGGTGAAATACCTTGCCAACATGCTGACGGCGGGCGACGAGGCGCCGATCGTGACCGCGCTGGAGCGCATGTCCGCGATGCGGCTTTACATGCGCGCGCTCAGCGTGGACGGCGTGCGCGACGAGGGCATCGCCGCCCGCGTCGGCATGTCGGGCCGGGTGATCGAGGACATGTACAAGATCATGGCCATCGCAGATTACGAGGACCGCTTCGCCATTCCCACGGCGCACCGCGAACAGGTGGAAGACGGCGCCGACATCCGCGGCGGCTGCGGCTTTACCGATGGGAATGGTTGCTCCACCGGCTCGCAGAACACCTATTCGCTGTTCGGCGGCAAGAAGACCAAACCCCTCACCCTTCCGACGGAGACCTTCTGATGATGGACCGCACCCTCAAGTCGCTCTCGCTTCTGCTGAGCTACCCGACGGCGGAATTGCAGGCCGCGATGCCGGAGATCGGCGCGGTCGTCACCGCCGACCCGCGCCTGCCTGCGGATCTGCGCGACGCGCTGCGCCCGCTGCTGGGGCGGCTGGGGCAGGGCGACATCTATGACGTGCAGGAAGACTACGTCATGCTGTTCGACCGGTCGCGCACCCTGTCGCTCAACCTGTTCGAGCATGTTCACGGCGAAAGCCGGGAACGCGGCAGCGCCATGGTCAGCCTGATGGAGACCTACCGTGCCGCCGGGGTCGAACCGGCGACGACCGAACTGCCCGACCACCTGCCGGTGCTGCTGGAATACCTCGCCACCCGGCCCACGGCCGAGGCGACGGAAACCCTGCAGGATGCCGCGCATATCGTTGCCGCCATCGGCGCGCGCCTCGCCCGGCGCGAAAGCCTCTATGCGCCGGTCTTCGATGGCCTTGTGCAGCTTGCCCACGTGCAGGTTGACAGCGCGGCGGTGGCGGAACTGCTGGACCAGCCCGACGATGACCCGACCGATCTGGAGGCGCTCGATGCCGTCTGGGAGGAGGCCGAGGTCACCTTCGGCCCCGACCCCAATGCCGGCTGCCCGCAGGTGCGCGACATGCTCGCCCAGATGGACCCCAAGGCGCGCGGCGCCGCCGCGTCGCCCGCCGCCCAATAGGAGACAAGCAAATGTTCGCCAATTTCGATATCAACTTCATGCTGTTCGGGGTCATGCCCTACGTGGCGCTGACGGTGTTCCTGCTGGGTTCCATCGCGCGTTACGAACGCGACCCGTTCACCTGGAAAAGCTCCTCCAGCCAGCTTTTGCGCCGCAAGCATCTGATCTGGGGCTCGATCCTGTTCCATGTCGGGATCATCACGCTGTTCTTCGGTCACCTGATCGGCCTGTTCACGCCGGTCTGGGTGCTGGACATGCTGGCTATTCCGTATGGCCTGAAACAATGGATGGCCGTTCTGATCGGCGGCCCGGCCGGTGTCGCGGCGCTGATCGGGTCAACCATGCTGTTACACCGCCGCCTGACCGACCCGCGCATCCGCGTCACCTCCACCCATGCCGATATCGCGATCGCGGGGCTGATCTGGCTGCAACTGGCGATCGGGCTGCTGACCATGACCCAGACGCTGCAACACATGGACGGCTCGGAAATGGTCCGCTTCATGATGTGGTCGCAAAGCGTGGTGACGTGGAACATCAACGCGTGGGTCACGGTCGTGGACGTGCACTGGCTCTACAAGCTGCACATCTTCCTTGGCCTGGTCATCACCATGCTGTTTCCTTTCACGCGGCTGGTGCATATCTGGTCGGGCTTTGCAGCGCCGTTCCGCTACCTGCTGACGCGGTCCGGTTTCCAGATCGTGCGCTCGCGCCGGTCCCGCCCGCTGGAGGAGCGCCGCCGCGCCTTTGACAAGCGGCAAGGGCATTCCGCGCCCGAAACCCCGGCGGAGTGAAGACGATGAATGCGTTGTTCCCCGATGTCATCGTCAACGGTGAAACCATCGCCCCGGCCGCCATCGCGGCCGAGGCACAGAACCACAGCGGCCCAAGGGGCAAGCCGGGTATCGCGTGGCGCAAGGCGGCGCAGGCGCTGACCATCCGCGCGCTGCTGCTGCAGGAGGCGGCGCGCCGCCGCCTGACGGCCGAGGCGCAGGAACTGGCGCCGGGCCGGGTCGAAACGGAGGAGGAGGCGCTGATCCGCGCGCTGCTGGAAGAGGCAGTGGAGATGCCGGAGATAACGGCGGACCACGTGCGCGCCGAATGGGCGCGTGACCCGGATCGCTTCCGCTCCGCCCCGCTGTGGGACGCGTCGCATATCCTGATCGCCTGCGACCCGCATGACGCGGCCGAAAGCGCCGCCGCCAAGGCCCGCGCCGAGGCGCTGATCGCGCGGCTCGACGGCGACGCCAAGGGCTTTGCCACGCTTGCCGCGCGCGAAAGCGATTGCGGCTCCAAATCGGCGGGCGGTGCGCTTGGCCAGCTCGGACCGGGTGACAGCGTGCCGGAATTCGAGGCCGCCCTGCGCGCGCTCAAGGCTGAAGAAATCACGCCGGAGCCGGTGCAAACGCGCCACGGCTGGCACGTCATCCGCCTGAACGCCGTCGCCCCCGGGGAGGTTCTGCCCTTCGAGACGGTCGCGCCGAAGATCACGCAGGCGCTGGAAAAGGCGGCCTGGGCACGGGCCTCGCGCGATTTCATCGCCGGACTGGCCGCCCGAAGCGAGATCGCGGGCGCAACCCTCGACCCGATCTGAGCACGCGAAAGGGGGCCGGCCCTGCTGCGCCCCCGGTCGCAACCACCCCGCAAGACCCGAGGAGACATGACATGAAACTCGCCTACACGATGGCGCCGGGGCGCGGCGATACCGACCTGCTGCTCAAGACCGTCGCCGCCGATCTTGCCGCGCGCGGGCTGTGCTGTTGCGGCACGATCCAGATCAACACCGAACGCGCCACCGACGGCCCCTGCGACATGGATGTAAAGGTTCTGCCCGACGGCCCCGTCCTGCGCATCAGCCAGCACCTTGGCAGCGCCGCGCGCGGCTGCCGGCTTGATCCGGCGGCGCTGGAAACGGCGGTGGCAGAGGTCAGCGCGCGCCTGTCGCCGCAAACGGATCTTCTGATCGTCAACAAGTTCGGCAAGCACGAGGCCGAGGGGCGCGGCTTTCGCGACGTGATCGCCGAGGCGCTGGCGCTGGATGTTCCGGTGCTGGTCGGCCTGAACCGTCTGAACCGGGATGCGTTCGACACTTTCGCAGAAGGTTTGTCAGTTCCGCTGCCGCCGGACCGGCAGGCGATCATCGGCTGGACGCAGGCGGCCGTCGGGGCACTGCCCGAACCGGCCTAGAGGCGGGCCGAGCAAGCCCAGCGTCCAGATTTCCCGGTCGTGACATCGACAAGCGGGCGCCGACGCTTACCTTGCGTGTCACCTTGCAAGACCGGAGATATCGATGACTTTCGACGATGTGGCCCCGCCCTGTCCCGAGCCCACCCGCGCGGCCGGCGAGGCGGCGATGCAGGCCTTTGCCCCGCGCATGGGGCGGCTCTACGCGGCGCGGCGCAACGTCGACCGCGGGGCCGGGCGGCACCGGGACGTGTCCACGCTCTCGCCGTTCATCCGGCGGCGTCTGCTGCTGGAACGCGACGTGGTGGCGACGGCGCTGGCCCATCATGGCGACGCGGGGGCAGAGAAGTTCGTGCAGGAAGTGATCTGGCGCGGCTATTTCAAGGGCTGGCTGGAACGGCGTCCACAGGTCTGGGCAAGCTACCGCGACGGTCTTCAGCGCGACCTGATGGCGCTGGACCGCGACCGCCGCCTGCGCCGCGACGTGGACGCGGCAGAAGCGGGCCGGACCGGGCTGGCCTGTTTCGACGCATGGGCCACGGAACTGGCGGAAACGGGATACCTGCACAACCATGCGCGCATGTGGTTCGCCTCGATCTGGGTATTCACCCTCGGCTTGCCGTGGCGGCTGGGGGCGGATTTCTTCCTGCGCCACCTGCTCGACGGCGACGCGGCGTCGAACACGCTGGGCTGGCGCTGGGTCGCGGGGCTGCACACGCGGGGCAAACCCTATGCCGCGCAGGCGTGGAACATTGCGAAATTCACCGATGACCGGTTCACGCCGCGCGCCGCGGATCTGGCCGAGGTGACATCGGGGCTGGAGGCGGAGGAACCGGACGGCCTGCCCGACCTTCTGGCGCTGCGCGCCCCGATCGCGCCCGACCCCGGCAAATCCTCTGTCCTGCTGATCACCGAAGAGGACTGCCGCCCCGAGGATTTCGACCTGTCCGGTCTGGACCTGCGCGGGGCGGCGACGCTGATATCCAGCCACCTTCGGTCGCCGCGCCCGGTGTCGGACGCGGTGCAGGCGTTCGAGGCCGGGGCGCTGGACGACACCGCGGCGCGCAGCAATCTCGCGGTGACCGGGATGCGCGCCGGGGTGCCCGGCGACCTTGCCCGCTGGGCGGCGCGGGCCGGCGCGGCGCAGATCGTCACGCCATACGTCCCCGAAGGTCCGCTGCGCGACTGGCTGACCGAGGCCGCCCCGGCGCTGGAGGCGGCGGGCATCACCCTGACCGAATGGCAGCGCGACTGGGACCGGCTGATCTGGCCCCATGCCACGGCCGGGTTCTTCAAGGTGAAAAAGCAGATCCCCCGGATCCTGCGCGAGGCGGGCCTGGCATGAGCGATGTGCTGATCGTCGGCGCCGGGGTGACCGGCATCGCCTGCGCGCGGGTGTTGCAAGACGCGGGCCTTGCGGTGCGCCTGATCGACAAGGGGCGCGGCATCGGCGGGCGTATGGCGACCCGCCGGGTCACGATCGACGCGGCAGAGCTGCGCCTCGACCACGGGGCGCAATACCTCTCGGACGGGCCCGAGGCCGAGGCGATCGCCGCCGCCGCGCCGGGCGCCGTGGCGCGATGGGACCCGGGCGATGGGCGGGCGCGCATCGTGGGGCACGGTGGCATGGCCGCGCTCCCCCGCGCGCTCGCCGCCGGGCTCGATGTCGCGCAGGGCGTCGAGGTCGGTGCGGTGTCGCCCGACGGGGCGGGTTGGCGGGTGGATACCGACCGTGGCACGCAGGTCGCCGCGCGCGTGGTGCTGAGCGTTCCCGCGCCGCAAATCGCCGCCCTTGTCGGCGCCGCGCATCCGTTTGCGCGGGCCGTTCGGGGCGTCTTCATGCATCCCTGCCTGACGCTTCTGGCCGTGTTTCCGAAAGAAGCGCCGGCGCCGTTCGTGACGCGGCGCGCCCCGGCGCGCGCCCTGTCGTGGATCGCGCGCGACGACAGCAAGCCGGGCCGTGGCGCTGCCGCCCGAACATGGATCGCGCAGGCCAATGCCGGGTGGAGCGGGGCGCATATCGACACCGACCGCGACGCGATAAAGGTCCGCATGCGCGACATGCTCTGCGCCGAGATCGCCACCGATCCCGCGACCGCGCGCCATCTGGCCGTGCATGGCTGGCGCCACGGCCTGACCGGCGCACCGCTGGGACGCGCCTTCCTGCGCGACGGCACCCTGTGGGCCGGTGGCGACTGGACGATGGGGGCGAAAGCCGGCGATGCGTGGCGATCCGGTCAGGCGATGGCGCAGGATATCCTTGCCACGCTGGCTGCCGCGTAGGCGGCGCGGGCGGCGCACCCTGCCGGTCGTCGCGCGACCCGATCATTGCAAAATGCGAGACCACTGAAGTGCGAGGGACGTGGTGCTGCTGGAGAGAATCGAACTCTCGACCTCTCCCTTACCAAGGGAGTGCTCTACCTCTGAGCTACAGCAGCCTTCAATCGTGGGCAGTGGATTAGACTCAATCGCGGGGCGGCGCAAGCGCAATCTGGACCCTTTTTCGCTCGGGTAGTATGCAGGGGCCATGACCGACAGGACCCCGAAAGAGAATCCCCCCAAGCGCCCCGCGAAACCCGCCACGTCAAGCCGCGAGGATCGGCTGAAGGCCGCGCTCAAGGCGAACATGGCGCGGCGCAAGGCGCAGGCGCGGGCGCGCAAGGCGGCGGGTGCGGCAGATACGGATAACGAGACATGAGGCCGGGGCATCCCCCGACCCGATAAAGGCAGCAAGCGAAAGGCGGCAGGGCAGTGGACAGGATCATCATAAAGGGCGGTGCGCAACTGGGCGGCGCGATTCCCATCGCGGGGGCGAAGAATGCCTGCCTTGCGCTGATGCCCGCGACGCTTCTGAGCGAGGAACCGCTGACTCTGACCAACGCGCCGCGGCTGTCGGACATCCGCACCATGTCGGAGCTTCTGCGCTCGCTCGGCGCGGAGGTGACGGCGATGAACGACGGCAAGGTCATCGCGCTGTCGTCGCACGGGGCCGACAACCACCTTGCGCATTACGATATCGTGCGCAAGATGCGCGCTTCCAACCTCGTGCTTGGCCCGCTTCTGGCCCGCCATGGCCGGGCGAAGGTGTCGCTGCCCGGCGGTTGTGCCATCGGGGCGCGGCCGATGGACCTACACATCACCGCGTTGGAGGCGCTCGGCGCCGAGATCGAGCTACGCGACGGCTACTTGCACGCCACGGCGCCACAGGGGCTGAAGGGCGCGGTGCACGAGCTTGATTTCGCCTCCGTCGGCGCGACCGAGAACATGGTGATGGCGGCAACGCTGGCCAAGGGCACCACGGTGCTGAAGAATGCCGCGCGCGAACCCGAGATCGTGGACCTCGTGACCTGCCTGCGCGCCATGGGGGCCGAGATCGCGGGAGAGGGCACATCAACCATAGAGATTCAGGGCGTCGACCGGCTTCACGGGGCGACCCACCGGGTGGTCACAGACCGGATCGAGCTTGGCACCTACATGCTGGCGCCGGCGATCGCCGGCGGCGAGGTGGAGCTTCTGGGCGGGACCCTGTCGCTTGTCGACAGCTTCGCTGCGAAGCTGCACGAGGCCGGCATAGACGTGGCGGAGACCGACCGTGGCTTGCGGGTGGCGCGGCGCAATGGCCGCGTGGCCGCGGTCGACGTCGTGACGGAGCCGTTCCCGGGCTTTCCCACCGACCTGCAGGCGCAGATGATGGCACTGATGTGCACGGCCGAGGGGGTATCGGTGCTGGAGGAAAAGATCTTCGAGAACCGCTTCATGCACGCGCCGGAACTGGTGCGCATGGGCGCGCGGATCGACGTGCAGGGCGGGCACGCCACGGTGACCGGGGTGGAAAGGTTGCGCGGCGCGCCGGTGATGGCGACGGACCTGCGCGCCTCGGTCTCGTTGATCCTTGCCGGGCTGGCGGCTGAAGGGGAAACCGTCGTCAACCGGGTCTACCACCTCGACCGCGGCTATGAGCGGGTGGAAGAGAAACTGCGCGCCTGCGGGGCGAATATCGAGCGGGTGCAGGGCGATGACTGATGCGCGGTTCGAGGATGGGGGCGAGGCGCCGCTGCGCCTGAAGGCGCTGGACGCGGAGGATCTGACTGTCGTCTCGGCATTGGTGCAGGACGCGGTCTTCCCGATCACGGAAATGCGGTGGGACCGTGCCCGCCGCCGCTTCGCACTGCTTGTCAACCGGTTCCGCTGGGAAGAGGGCGCGCGCATCGGGGAACATCCGCCGGAGCGGGTGCAATCGGTGCTGGTGATCGAGGACGTGATCGCCGTGGCCTCGCAGGGGATAGACCGCGACGACCGCGACGCGGTGCTGTCCCTGCTGGCGCTCGATTGGCAGCCGGGCGAGGACGGCACCGGGCGGCTGGTGCTGGTGCTGGCCGGTGACGGGGCGATCGCGGTGGACGTGGAATGCATCGACGTCACCCTGCGCGACGTGACCCGGCCCTACCTTGCCCCCTCACGCAAGGTGCCGGACCACCCCGCATGAGGCGCCCGCGTGTCATCTTGCGCCGCCTTGGCGCGGGCGACGCGGCGTTGTGGCGCGCCCTGCGGCAAGAGGTCTGGGCGCGCCACCCCGAGGCCTTCGGCAACAGTCACGATGCCCTCGCCGGGCAGGGCTTGCCCGCCTTCGCCGACCAGTTGCGGCGCGACTGCGTGCTTATGGCCGGCGCCGGAAAGGAACCCCTTGGCTGCGCCGCGCTCGACCCCGAACGCGCCGCGATAGAGGCGGTTTACGTGCGTGCCGAGCACCGGGGCAGGGGGATAGGGCGACGCCTTTTGTCCGGGCTTCTGGCCGAGGCGCGCGGGCAGGGCCTGGCGCGCCTGACGCTGATGGTGGCCGCCGATAACGCGCCGGCCCGGGCGCTTTATGCGCGGGCCGGGTTCCGCGTGACGGGCGGCGGGGGACCGCGCGCGCTGACACGCGACGGGCGGTTGCGCGACCTGGTCGAGATGGCCGCCGTGCCCGCCGGCCGATGGGGCCGAAGACCGCAGCCCTTCGCGCTTCAATCCGCCGGCGAAGCGGGGTAGGGAAGGCGGGCAATCACAACGGGTGGACCATGCCGGTTTTTCTCAACAGTCAGGACGATGGGTTCGATGCTGCCTTCGCGGCGCTTCTGACCATGAAACGCGAAGACACGCCGGAGGTGGACGAGACGGTTGCCGCGATCATCGCCGACGTGCGCGCGCGCGGCGACGCGGCGGTCATCGAGTTGACGGAACGCTTCGACCGCCTCACGCTGACGCCGGACACGCTGGCCATTTCGGCCGAAGAAATCGCCCGCGCGATCGATGAGGTCCCCGCGGCGGAGCGGGCCGCGCTGGAACTGGCGGCCGAACGCATCCGCGCCTACCACGCTCGCCAGATGCCCGAGGATCACCATTGGACCGACCCCGAGGGCGCGACGCTGGGCTGGCGCTGGTCGGCGGTGTCGGCGGCGGGGCTCTACGTGCCCGGCGGGCTGGCTTCCTACCCGTCCTCTGTGCTGATGAACGCGATACCGGCGCAGGTGGCCGGCGTCGGGCGGCTGGTGGTCTGCGCGCCGACGCCCGATGGCAAGGTCAACCCGCTGGTCCTGCTGGCCGCCCATCTTGCGGGCGTCGATACAGTGTACCGCATCGGCGGGGCGCAGGCGATTGCCGCCATGGCCTACGGCACCGAGACGATCCGGCCCGTCGACAAGATCACCGGCCCTGGCAATGCCTTCGTCGCCGCCGCCAAGCGCCGGGTCTTCGGGCGTGTCGGCATCGACATGATCGCCGGGCCGTCCGAAATCCTTGTTATCGCGGACCGCGACAATGACCCCGACTGGATCGCGCTCGACCTGCTCAGTCAGGCCGAGCATGACGAAAGCGCGCAGTCGATCCTGATCACCGACGATGCCGGGTTCGGGCAGGCGGTGGCGCGAGCGGTGGAAAAGCGGCTGGAAACCCTCGACCGGCGCGCCATCGCGGGCGCCAGCTGGCGCGATTTCGGCGCAATCATCACCGTGCGCGATTTGGGCGAGGCGGCGGAGCTTTCCAACCGCATCGCGCCCGAACACCTGGAACTGTGCGTTGCCGACCCTGCGGCGCTGAGCCGCGAGACCGTCCATGCCGGCGCGATCTTCCTGGGGGCATGGACGCCCGAGGCGATCGGCGACTACGTGGGCGGCCCCAACCACGTACTGCCGACGGCACGGTCGGCGCGGTTTTCCTCGGGCTTATCGGTCATGGATTTTCTCAAGCGGACCACCGTGGCGCAGATGACGCCCGAGGCGATGAAAGCCATCGGCCCGGCGGCCGAAACCCTTGCCAAATCCGAAAGCCTGGAGGCACATGGGCTGAGCGTGGCGGCGCGTCTGGCGCGGCTGAACAAGGGGGCAGGGGAATGAGCAAGGATATCTGCGCCATCGAGATCGACGACAGCGACTTGCCGGCGCCCACGCCCGAGATCGAGCAGGAGCGCAAGGTCGCCGTCTTCGACCTGCTGGAGGACAACAGCTTTTGCCTGCCCGCGCGGGATGGCCGCGACGGGCCTGCCGCGCCTTACACGCTGCACCTTGCGATCCGTGACCGGCGCCTCGTCTTCGATGTCGACACCGAGGGCGGCGAGGACGCGGCGGAATTTCACCTCTCGCTCAGCCCGTTCCGACAGGTGGTCAAGGATTACTGGCAGATCTGCGAAAGCTATTACGAGGCGGTCAAGACCCTGCCACCCAGCAAGATCGAGGCGATCGACATGGCCCGGCGCGGCATCCACGACGAGGGCGCGCGGGTCTTGCAGGAACGTCTCGACGGCAAGGCCGAGGTCGACCACGATACCGCCCGCCGCCTCTTCACCCTTGTCTGCGTCCTGCATCACGGCGGGTGAGCGAGGTGGCGAAGGACTTTCCCCACTCCATCCTGTTCTGTTGCGATCACAATGCGATTCGCTCGCCCATGGCCGAGGCGCTGATGAAGCATTTCTACGGCCACGCCGCCTACGTGCAATCGGCGGGGGTGCATAACGATCTCGAGATCGACGGCTTCGCCATCGCCGTCTGCGCAGAGATCGGCGTGCAACTGGAAAGCCACCGTTCGCGCAGTTTCGACGAGATGGAACAATGGGGCGACGACCTGTCGGGCTTCGACCTGATCATCGCCCTGTCGCCCGCCAGCTTGCGCCGGGCGCAGGAACTGACCCGGCATTTCCACGTCGCGGTTGAACACTGGCTGATCCTCGACCCGTCCGGCATCGGGCAAAAGCGCGAGGCGCAGCTTGCCGCCTACCGCCAGACCCGCGACATGCTGATCGACCGGATGCAGGGCCGGTTCGGCCCCCCGACACAGACCGACGACGCATGACCCTGACCTTCCGAAACCATGTCGGCCGCGATGTGGGCGCGGTGCTGGATGACCTCGCGCGCCTGCGCATCGCCGTCTTCCGTGACTGGCCCTACCTTTACGATGGCGATCCCGATTACGAGCGGCGCTACCTCGCGTTCTATACCGCGCCGCGCGCCATCGTGGTGGGGGCCTATGACGGGGACCGGATGGTCGGGGCGGCGACGGGCATGCCGCTGACGGACCACGACGACGATTTCGGAACGGCGCTTGATGGCGTCGCGGTGCCCATCGCCAACATTTTCTATTGTGCCGAATCCGTTCTGCTGCCCGGGTATCGCGGGCAGGGGGCAGGGCATGCCTTTTTCGAGGTGCGCGAGGATCACGCCCGCGCCCTCGGCTTATCGCATTCGGCGTTCTGCGCGGTGCAGCGCCCCGCCGATCACCCTGCGCGGCCCGCCGGGTACCGACCGCTCGATCCCTTCTGGCGCAATCGCGGCTACCTGCCGGTCGAGGGCGCCATCGCCCGCTTCGCGTGGACCGATATCGGGGAAGATGCGGAAACCGGGAAACCGCTGCAATTCTGGATGAAACGCCTATGAGGATCGCCGCCGTCGCCTACCCGTGCGAGCGCCTGCCCGGCTGGACTGCGCAGGAGGCCAAGCTCGACGCCCTCCTGCGCGAGGCCGCCGCCGATCTGGTTGTCTTTCCCGAATACGCCGCGATGGAGGCTGCGCTGATCGCCGGGCCGCAAACCGCCGGCATCACCGAATGGCGTGATCTGGCGGCGGAGCGGGCGGACGACTGGGTGGAGCAGTTCCGCCACATGGCCCGGAAGCACCGCTGTCATATCGTGGCGGGCTCTGGCCCCGTGGCGACCGACCGTGGCGTGGTGAACCGAAGCTGGCTGATCGCGCCGGACGGCCATGTCGCCCATCAGGACAAGCGGCTGCTGCTTACCTACGAACGCGAGGCGCTTGGCATGGTGCCGGGCGAGGAATTGCGCCTGTTTGCCACCGCGCTCGGACGGATCGGCCTGCTGGTCTGCTATGACAGTGAATTTCCCCTGCAGGCTCGCGCGCTTTGCGAGGCGGGGGCGGAGATGCTGCTCGTGCCCTCCTGCACCGATTTTCCCGCCGGCCAGACCCGCGTGCGCCAATCCTGCCGCGCCCGCGCCATCGAGAACCAGTGCCTCGTCGTGCAGGCGCCGCTGGTGGGGGAGGTGTCGGGCTGCGATCCTATCGACCGGTCCACCGGGCGTGCGGCGCTGTTCTGCCCGCCCGATCACGGGCTTCCGTCCGACGGGATCATCGCGGAAGGTGAAACCGACCGCCCCGGCGCCGTGGTGGCCGAGGTCGACCCCGCCGCCATCGCGGCCCCGCGTCGAAGCGGGCAGGTCGTCAATTTTGCCGACTGGCCGCATGGCCTTGACCGGGTCACGCCCGTCACGCTTTCCGGCACTGCCGCGCGTGTGTGAGATTGGCCTTGAAAAACATGCCCAAGGGGCGCATTTAACCGCCATTCCGCGCACCATACGCGGACCATTGATGTAGGAGAGACCATGGCCAAGGAAGAAATGCTCGAATTTCCCGGTGTCGTGAAGGAACTCCTGCCGAATGCGACGTTCCGGGTCGAGCTTGAAAACGGCCATGAGATCATCGCACATACGGCAGGCAAGATGCGCAAGAACCGCATCCGCGTTCTGGCAGGCGACAAGGTGCAGGTCGAGATGACCCCCTATGATCTGACCAAGGGTCGGATCAACTATCGCTTCAAGTAAGCGGCGCAAGATGGCTTTGATCCTTGGATCGGCCAGCCCACGGCGGCAGGAGCTGTTGGGGGTGCTCGGCGTGACTCCCGACGCGATCCGCCCTCCCGATATCGACGAGGACCCGGACAAGGGCGAATTGCCCCGTCCGTACGTCGAGCGCATCGCGCGCGAGAAGGCACAGGCCGTCGAGGCCGCGCCGGATGACGTCGTGCTTTGCGCCGATACCACCGTTGCCATGGGCCGCCGGATCATGGGCAAGCCCGCCGATGCCGGCGAGGCCGCCGAATTCCTGACCGCGCTGTCGGGCCGGCGTCACCGGGTCTATACCTCGGTCGCCGTGCGGCGGGGGGATCGGACGTGGCAGCGGACCGTCGAGAGCCGGGTCAAGATGAAGCTTCTGTCGGACCTCGAACTCAACGCCTATCTCGACAGCGGCGACTGGCAGGGCAAGGCTGGCGGCTATTCGATCCAGGGGCCGGCGGGGGCCTTCATCCCGTGGATCAGCGGCAGCTTTCACGCCATCATGGGCCTGCCCCTGCCGGAAACCGCGCATCTGTTGCAGGCGGCGGGCTGGCCGGTCTGGCGGCGCGCATGAAGGGGCGTTCCGTTCTGCTCGACCAGATCGGGGGGCGGCCCGCCGCCGCGCTGATGGTCGATGGGCGGCTGGAGGACCTGCTGATCGATCCGCCCGATGGCGGAGCGCCCGGCATTGGCGCGATCCTGCGCGGTGTCTGCGATCGGCCACTGAAGGGGCAGGGCGGCATCATGCTGCGCCTGCCCGGCGGGCAGACGGGCTTTCTGAAACAGGGCAAGGGGCTTGCGCCCGGCCAGCCGCTGCTGGTGCAGGTCACCGGGCTGGGCATAGACGGCAAGGCAACGCCGGTCACCACCCGGCTGCTGTTCAAGTCGCGCCTTTCCATCGTGACGCCGGGCGCGCCGGGGCTGAACATCGCGCGATCGATCAAGGATGATGAAGAGCGCGACCGCCTGCAAGAGATCGCGCATGACGCGATGCAGGGCGCGCCCGAAGGCTTTGGCCTTATCCTGCGCAGCGCCGCCGAGGGGGCCGAGGAGGAGGATCTGGCCGCGGACATCGCCGCCATGCGCAACCTCGCCGAGGCGGTCACGGCCGACACCGCCGGGGAGGCCGAATTGCTGGTCGATGCGCCCGACGCGCATCTTCTGGCGTGGCGTGACTGGTCGCTTCCCGCGCCCGACGAGGTGATCGAACGGGTGGATTGTTTCGAGGAACATGGTGTGCATGACGCCATAGCGACCCTGCGAGGGGGGCACGCGACGCTTGCGGGCGGCGCCTCGATGATGGTGGAACCGACCTCGGCCTTGGTGGCGGTCGATGTGAATACCGGCGCAGATCCCTCGCTGGCCGCCGGGTTGAAGGCCAACCTCGCCGCCGCCAAGGAATTGCCGCGCCAGTTGCGGCTGCGCGGGCTTGGCGGGCAGGTCACGATCGACGTGGCGCCGATGCCCAAGAAGGAGCGCCGCCGCTTCGAGGATGCGCTGCGCCGCGCGCTCCGCCTTGAGGGCAGCGACACGGTGCTGGCGGGCTGGACGCCGCTGGGGATGTTCGAATTGCAGCGCAAGCGTGACCGGCTGCCGCTGTCGGCGCTGCTGTGACGGGGGGCCTTTCGTGCGGGGCAGGGTCGTGGCAGTTTGCCCGCGACCGAAGTGATGGAGGCCGCGCTTGACCTGCCCGATCTGTGCAAAGGACAGCGATCCGAAATACCGCCCGTTCTGTTCGCGCCGCTGCGCCGACGTCGATCTGGGCCGCTGGCTGAACGGCAGCTACGCCGTTCCCTCGCAAGACCCCGAGGATATCGAGGCCGCCGCCGAGGCCATGGACGAGGCGGGCGAGGGCCGGCTGCACTGACCCTGCACCTTTTCGCGCCCGCTTGGCGGGGCGCGCCGGCCTGTTGCCCCGGGGGCCGTGTCAGCCGAAAACCTCGCCGAGCGCCTTGTCCACCGCGTCGGTGATCGCGTCGATATCCGCTGCTGTCGCGATCAGCGCCGGGCTGAAACAGAGCACGTTGTTGCGCCCCGGGATCGAGCGGTTGGCGGCGCCGATGATCACCCCCAGATTGGCGCATTCGGCCACCACCGCGCCGACATGCTTTTCCTCCACGGGCTCCTTCGTGGCGCGATCCTTGACAAGCTCGACGCCCTGGAACAGCCCCTTGCCGCGCACGTCGCCGATGACCTCGTGCTTCGCCATCAGGACGTTCAGGTTGCCCATCAGCCGCGCACCCATGTCGGTGGTGTTGGTCAGAAGGTCCTCTTCCTCAATGATCTTCATGTTTTCCAGCGCTGCCGCCGGCCCGCCGGTGCAGCCCCCGAAGGTGGAGATATCGCGGAAATGGTCGAGCTTGTCGGTCGGGTCGGACTTGAACAGGTCAAACACCTCTTCCGTCGTCACCATGCAGGCAATCGCGGCGTAGCCGGAGGCGACCCCCTTGGCCATCGTCACGAAATCGGGCTTCACGCCGTAATGCTGGTAGCCGAACCAATGGGTGCCGGTGCGCCCGATGCCGCAGACGACTTCGTCGATATGCAGAAGGATGTCGTATTGCGTGCAGATTTCCTGAACCCGGTCCCAGTAACCTTCGGGTGGCGGGATGACGCCGCCGCCGGCGGTGACGGGTTCAAGGCAGAGCGCACCGACCGTTTCGGGGCCTTCGCGCAGGATCACCTCCTCGATCTGGTTCGCCGCCGCGATGCCGAAGTCGCGACCGGAGAGATGGCCAAGGCCAAGCTCCTCCTTGCGGTATTCCATGCAATGGGGCACGCGCACGAAATCGGGCGCGAAGGGGCCGTATTGCATGTTGCGCTCGTCCTGCCCGCCCGCCGACATCGCGGCGAGCGTGGAGCCGTGGTAATCGCGGTCGCGGTAGAGGATCTTGGTTTTCTTGCCGCCGTATTTCTTGTGCGCGATCTGGCGCACCATCTTGAAGGCCTTCTCGTTCGCCTCCGACCCGGAATTGGTGTAGTAGACGCGGGACATGCCCGGCATCTTCTCGATCAGTTTCTCGGCGTAAAGCGCGCCGGGGATCGACCCCGCGGCCTGCGCGAAATAGCACATCTGCACCAGTTGTTCGCGCACCGCGTCGGCGATGCGGGTCCGCCCGTAGCCGGTGTTGACCGTCCAGACCGCGCCCGACACGGCGTCGATGTATTCCTTGCCATGCGCGTCCCAGACCCGCATGCCCTTGCCCTCGACGATGATACGCGGCTCGCCGGTCTCGAACGGTTTGTGCTGGATCAGGTGGTGCCAGACATTGGCGCGATCGGCCTCGATCACGTGACTCATGTCATTGGGTGGGAAAGCGGTGTTCATAGGGTTCTCCCGCGCAGGAAACACTTGAAGAGAAGGGTGGCCGCACTCTTGGTCAACGGATAGGGCCAGATAAACGGTAAAGATAGGTCCAGTGGATTGACAAGCCGCCGGGTGTCCGGCCATCTGCGGCCATGGCCCAGCGGGGCGGACAGGGGTGAGGCGAGGCAGGCATGGCGATCCCGGTGGAGTCTTTCTTCCTCGATCCGGAGGGCGAGGGAACCCTGCAACAAAGGGTGCAAAGGTTGGTGGCGGAGGGCATCCTCTCTGGCCGGTTCCAGCCCGGTGAGAAGCTGCCCTCCAGCCGAAAGCTGGCCGGCCATCTCGGGGTTAGCCGGATCACCGTGACCAATGCCTATACCGAACTGGTGGCCGACGAATACCTCTGGTCGCGTGGGCGGTCGGGCTATTTCGTTTCTGACTCGGCACCGACGCCCGCCGATTTCGACCTGCCCGAACGGGGCGATCGGCCCCGCATCGACTGGTCACGCGCCCTTGGGCGGCGATTTGACCAGCCCGCCGAACCGCTGCGCCCGGCCAATTGGAAGGACTACCCCTATCCCTTCATCTACGGTCAGGCCGACCCGACGCTGTTCTCGCACCAGACATGGCGCCAATGCGCGCTTCAGGCGCTTGGGCAGCGCGATTTCGAGATGCTGACCGCCGACCGCTACGAGGAGGATGACGAACGGCTGGTGGACCATATCCAGCGCCACATCCTGCCGCGCCGGGGCATCGCCGCCCGCAAGGAGGAGATCCTGATCACCATGGGCGCGCAGAACGCGCTGTGGATGACGGCGCAGATATTGCTGACGCAGCGGCGCATCGCGGCGGTGGAAAACCCGACCTATCCGGGCCTGCGCGAGATCCTGACGCAGACGCGCTGCCACCTCGTGCCGCTGGACGTGGATGGGGGCGGGTTGCGGCCAGAGGCGCTGCCGCCCGATACCGATGTCGTCTTTGCCACCGTATCGCACCATTGCCCGACCAACGTGACCATGCCGGTGGCGCGGCGGCGCAAGCTGCTCGACATGGCGGCGGCGCGGGGCATGATCGTCGTCGAGGATGACTACGAGTTCGAGATGTCGTTCAAGGGGGCGCCGTCGCCCTCGTTGAAGTCGATGGACGATACCGGATCGGTGATCCATATCGGCTCCTTCTCCAAGTCCCTGTTTCCGGGGCTGCGCCTTGGCTACCTCGTGGGCGATGCTGCCTTCATCCGCGAAGCGCGGGCGCTGCGCACGCTGGTTCTGCGCCATCCGCCGGGGCACCTGCAGCGCACCGTCGCCTATTTCCTGTCGCTGGGTCATTACGATGCGCAGATCAACCGCATGCGCCGGGCCTATGCAGCGCGCCGCGCCGTGATGGAAGAGGCGATCGCGCGCCACGGGCTTGTGATCGCGGGGGCGACGGCGACAGGCGGGTCGAGCTTCTGGATGGCGTCTCCGCCCGGCACGGATACAGAGAATCTGGCACGGCGGCTCTATGATCGCGGGGTGGTGATCGAACCGGGGCGCGGGTTCTTCCACGGCCCAAGCGGGGCGAACCCGTTCTACAGGCTGGCCTATAGTTCGATCCGCGCCGAGAAGATCCCCGAGGGCATTCGCCGGATCGCAGATGAAATCGCGGCGCCCGGCATCGGTGCGGCGCGCTCGTCCGGGTAGCTCAGCGCCCCCGGATGCGCGGGTCAAGCGCGTCGCGCAGGCCGTCGCCGATATAGTTCACCGACAGAACCGTCAGCGAAATCGCCAGTCCCGGCCAGATCACCCGTTCGGGGTTGCGTTGCAGCCAGTCGGTGCCATCGAACAGCAGTCGGCCCCATGTCGGGAAATCGGACGGGAAGCCGAGGCCGAGAAACGACAGCGCGCTTTCGGTGATGATCGCCGTGGCGATGCCAAGCGTGGCCGAAACCATGATCGGTGACAGGACGTTGGGCAGGATATGGCGCAGCACCATGCGATGCGGCGGCGTGCCGATGGAGCGGGCGGCCAGCACGAATTCCCGCTCCTTCAGCGCCAGCACATCGCCGCGCACGATCCGCGCGGTCGGCATCCAGCTGGTGATGCCGATAACGAAGACGATCAGGATGAAGATCCCGGCCTCGGGCCCGAAGCTGGCACGCAGCGGATCGCGGAACAGCATGATGATGACCAGCAAAAGCGGCAGGATCGGCAGCGCGAGGAACAGGTCCGTCAGGCGCATCAAGACCCCGTCGAGCCGCCGGAAATAGCCGGCGATCACCCCGACGAAGGTGCCGACGATCAGCGCCAGCCCCATCGCGGTCAGCCCCACGGCGATCGAGGTGCGCCCGCCAGCCATCAGCCGGGCCAGCATGTCGCGGCCAAGCTGGTCCGTCCCCATGGGATGGGCCCACGATGGCCCCTGGTTGCGGGCGCGGATGTCGATGTATTGCGAGTCGATGCTCCAGACGAGCGGGCCGAGATAGACGAAAAGCAGCACGAATATGAAGAAGCCCGCACCGATCAACGCGCCCTTGTGGGTCTTGAACTGGTCCCAGACATCCCACCACTGGTTGCGCTGCTTCTGGTAGGTCTGTGCCTCTAGCGTGGTCAGTTCAGTCATAGCGGATCCTCGGGTCAAGAATGCCGTAGAGCACATCGGCAATGAGGTTGAACAGCACGATGAGCACCGCGAAGATGAAGGTCAGCGTCTGAACGGTGGGGATGTCGCCGCCCTGGATGGCGCCGATCAGCAGGTGGCCGAGCCCGTTCACCTTGAACACCTGCTCGGTGATGATGGCGCCGCCGAAGACCTGCGGCACGCCAAGCGCGATCACCGTGATCACCGGGATCATGGAATTGCGCACCACGTGTACCAGCACCACGACGCTTTCGGTCAGCCCCTTGGCGCGCGCGGTCCGCACGTAATCCTGGCTCAGGTTGTCGAGCATGGAGGCCCGCATGAAGCGGCTGATCTGGCTGGTGATCTGCAAGGCCAGCACCATCACCGGCAGGATCATCTGCTTGAGCTGGATAACGAGGCTGTCCCAATCGGTGACTTCGTGCGTCGTGTCATAGACAGAGGGGAACCACTGCAACTGCACCGCGAAGATCACGATCACCAGCACCCCGGAAAAGAAGGGCGGGATCGAGAAGCCGACCATGGTGATGAAGGTGCCGGCCTGGTCGAAGACCGAATACTGCTTGTAGGCCGAGTAAATGCCGATCGGCAGCGCGATCAGGATGCCGACGATATAGGCGGTGCCGACCACCCACAGGGTCTGTGGCATGCGCTCCGCGATGATGTCGACGACCGGGCTGCGCGTCTGCCACGAAATCACGCGCGTCCGGTCCTCGCCGCCGAGGTCCCAGCCGGTCCAATGTTCAAATAGGTTGAGCGGCTCGTTCACGAAGAACTGCTGCAACCAGAGAAGGAAGCGGATGTGGATCGGCTCGTCAAGGCCGAGCGAGGCGCGGATATCGGCGCGCACCTCCGGCGGAATGGTCAGCGGCAGGCTTCCCGTCGGGTCGGACGGCGCCAGGTCGAGGATCAGGAAGATGATCAGACTTATGAACAGAAGCGTCGGGATTGCCATCAGCAAGCGACGGATCGTGAATGTCAGCATCGGGGCGCCTCGGTTCAGAAGTCTGTTATCGGGAGGCATCCCCCGCGCGAGACGCGGGAGATGCAGGATGTCGGGTCAGACGATCATTCGTCGAGGCGATACCACTCGGCGATGTTCCACAGCTCGGAATCCCAGTCCGACATGCGCACGCCGCCAAGCGTGTTGGCATGGGCCGAAACGCCGCCACGGTGCACCAGCGGGATGATCGAGTAGGATTGCATGATCATGTCGTTCATCTCGCGCGCGATGCGGCCGCGTTCCTCCAGCTCGGCGGTTTCGCTCATCTCGGCGACCAGCGCGTCATAGGCGGGATCGCAGAACCGTTGGATATTGGCACCCTGCCACTGGGTTTCAGGGCTGGGAATATCCGAGCACAGCCAGTTGGCCATGTAGGCCTCCGGGTCCACGCCGGCGAAGTTGTTGGTGTACATCTCCACGTCGGCATAGAACTTCTGGAACGTGTCCGGGCTGGACGGGTCACCACCGAAGAACACCGATGCGTCGATGTTGCGCAGCTCGGCATCGATGCCGATTTCCGCCCACCACTGCTTGATCAGCGCTTGTGCGTCCTGACGCACGGCGTTGGTCGAGGTCTGGAACAGCACGCTCAGCGGGGTGCCCTCGTATTCCCGGATGCCGTCGCCATCGCTGTCCACGATGCCGGCCTCGTCGAGCAATGCGTTCGCCCCATCGATATCCTGCACGAGGCAGTCATCATTGGCGGTGGAGGCGTAAAGCTCGGGCGCGGGCAGCACGTTGCAGGTGGGCTGGCCACCGGCCCCGTAGCCGATTTCCGACAGCAACGGACGGTCGATCGCCATCGACATCGCCTGCCCCACGATCGGGTCGGTCAGGAACGGATGCGGCCCTGCCTCTTCGGTGGAGCGGATGTCGCCAAGCGCCGGATCGGGGTTGAACTGGTTGAGGTGCAGGCGCTCGACCGAGGTGCCGAAGGCGGTGACCACGCTGCCGATTCCGGCCGCCTCCATTTCCTCCAGCAGGGTCGGGTCGACCTGCAGGTTCCAGGCGTAGTCGAATTCGCCGGTTTCCAGAACCGTGCGCGCCGCCGAAGCCGCGTCGCCGCCGCCCTTGAAGGTCACACTTGCGAAGGCCGGCTGGTCCGGGTTGCGGTAGTTCTCGTTGGCGACGAAGGTGATCACGTCGTTGGGGCGGAACTCCTCGACCACGAAGGGGCCGGTGCCGATCGGGCTGAAGTTGGCGTCCGTGCATTCGGGCGCGGCGGCACCCAGACAGTCGGCAAATTGCGCGGCCTGGATGATCGGGCTCTCGGAGCCGACAAAGGCGGTGTAGGGGAACGGCTTGGGCGCGGTGAAATGCACGGTCACGGTGCGGTCATCCACGGCCTCGACGCTTTCCACGCCGTCGAAGTAGCTCGCCTGCGCGCAGCCGCCTTCGGGGTGGGTGCAGTATTCCCACGTGAACACGGCGTCGGCCGCGGTCACCGGCGTTCCGTCGGACCACAACAGGCCCTCGCGGATCGTCCACGTGATCGAGGTCAGGTCCTCGGACACGCCGCCGTTTTCCAGGGTCGGGATGTCTTCGGCCATGAAGGGAACCAGTTCGCCGGTCTCGCTGAAGCGCGCAAAGGATTCGAGCACCAGCGACGCGGATTCCACTTCCTTGGTGCCGCCCGAAAGATACGGGTTCAGCGTCGAGGGCGCCTGCCAGTAGATGATGTTGAGTTGGCCGTCCGAGCCACGCTCGGCGAGGGCCGCAACGGGGGACAGGGCGATTGCCGCCACGCTCCCCAGCATCAGATGTCTTAGTTTCATGTCAGTCTCCTTGTTGGTCCTGGGCTCTTGTTGTCCTCATGGATCGCCACCGTTATCCGGCGGTCTCGCTTTCGTTGAACAGGTGGCAGGCGACGAACCGGCCCGGTTCGACTTCGCGGAACTCGGGGTCCTGTTGCCTGCAAATCTCCATCACGCGGGGACAGCGGGTGCAGAAGTTGCAGCCCGTGGGCGGGTTCGAGGGGCTTGGCACGTCCCCTTTCAGAACCGTGCGATTGGCTGTGTCGTGCGTGACCGGATCGGGTTCGGGAACCGCCGAAAGCAAGGCTTGCGTGTAGGGGTGCTTTGGGTCGCGATACAGCCCTTCGCGCGGGGCAAGCTCGACGATCTTGCCCAGATACATCACCGCCACGCGGTCCGCGATATGGCGCACCATCGACAAGTCGTGGCTGATGAACAGGTAGGTCAGCCCGAATTCCTTCTGGAGGTCTTCCAGAAGGTTCACAACCTGTGCCTGGATCGACACGTCGAGCGCGGCAATGGGTTCGTCGCAGACGATGAACTTGGGGTTGAGGGCGAGCGCGCGGGCAATGCCGATGCGCTGACGCTGACCGCCCGAAAACTCGTGCGGGTAGCGGTTGGCGAAGTCGCGGTTGAGGCCGACGGCGTCCATCAGGTCGTAGACCCGGTCGCGCCGTTCGGCCTTGGACAGGCGCGTGTGTTCGACCAGCGGTTCGCCAATGATGTCGGCCAAGGACATGCGCGGGTTCAGGCAGGCCTGCGGGTCCTGGAACACCATCTGCATGACCGGGCGGATCTTGCGCAGCGCGCCTTGCCCCATCGTCGAGATGTCGGTTCCGTCAACCATCACGGTGCCCGCCGTCAGGTCGTAGAGCCGCAGCACGGCGCGCCCGCAGGTCGACTTGCCGCAGCCCGATTCCCCGACGACGCCAAGCGTTTCGCCTTCGTAGATGTCGAAGCTCACGTCATCGACGGCTTTCACGTCGCCGACATGGCGGCTCAGGATTCCTCCGAAGATCGGGAAATACATCTTCAGCCCTGACACGGAGACCAGAACACGGCGGTCGGTGGTGTTGTCAAACATCGCGGGCGGCTCCGGTTTCGGGGTCCCAGAAACAGGCCACGTCGTGGACCGGGCCGACCGGGCGGCGGGCCGGGTTTTCGCGTGAACAGCGGTCGAAGGCATGTTCGCAGCGGTCGCGGAACGGGCAGGCGGTGGGGGCCGCGCGCAGGATTGGCGGTTGCCCCTCGATCACACGCAGCCGCGGCGCCCGCTCGCCGCGTACGTTCGGCACGGTCTGCAGCAACGCCCGGGTATAGGGATGCTTGGGGTTGGCGAAAAGCTCTCGCACCGGGGCGTGTTCCACGATCTGCCCGCCATACATCACCAGCACGCGGTCGGCGATTCCGGCGATGACGCCAAGGTCATGGGTGATCCAGATCACCGCCATGCCGAGCTTGTCGCGCAGGTCCTTCATCAGTTCAAGGATCTGCGCCTGGATTGTCACGTCGAGCGCCGTGGTCGGTTCATCCGCGATCAGAACCTGCGGGTCGCAGGCAAGGGCGATAGCGATCATCACCCGCTGCCGCATGCCACCGGAAAACTGGTGCGGGTAGTCATCCAGCCGCCGGGCCGCGTCGGGGATTCCGACAAGTTGCAGCAATTCGGTTGCCCGGGCGCGGGCGCGGGTCTTGTTCATCCCCATGTGTTTGCGCAGCGGCTCCATCAACTGGTAGCCGACCGAGAACACCGGGTTGAGCGAGGTCATCGGGTCCTGGAACACGAATCCGATGCGGGCGCCACGCACCTTGCGCAACTGCTCATCGCTCGCGGTCAGCAGGTCCTGCCCCTCGAACATCACCGGCCCGCCGGTGATGCGTGCCGGCGGCGAGGGTACGAGCCCGAGCAGCGACATCATCGTCACCGACTTGCCCGAACCGGATTCGCCGACCACGCCCAGCAGCTCTCCCGCCTTCAGGTGAAAGCTGACATTGTTGACCGCGTGCACCGCCCCGCCGCGCGTTTTGAATGTGGTTTTAAGGTCCTTGACATCAAGGACTGAGGGCGTTGCCCCATCAAGCATCGTCTGACGCTCCTCGCCGGTTGGACAGGCCCTTCTTCTGCCGGGAAGGTGCCGAATTTGTTTCACGGTATCAGGAAATTCACCCCTCGCAAGCGCTTTGATCGGGAGGTTGGGTCAGAGTTTGACCGATCGGGTAAAAAATGGGCAAATGCTTGGCCCGTGCTTGACGCGGCGGGTCCCGCTGCTCAGGCTTTGAGCGAAAATGAAAGGACATCCCCCATGACCGACCCTGTATCCGCCCGCGCGCTGATGGAAAAGCTCGTTTCGTTTCCAACGGTTAGCCGGGACAGCAATCTTGACCTGGTGGATTGGGCGGAGGATTGGCTTTCGGGTATCGGCGCGCGGTGCTTCCGCGATTACAACGAGGATGGCACCAAGGCGAGCCTTTATGCCCATCTCGGCCCCGACATCCCCGGCGGCGTCATCCTGTCGGGCCATACCGACGTGGTTCCGGTGGACGGGCAGAACTGGTCGAGCGATCCCTTCACGGTCGTGGAACGCGACGGCAAGCTTTTCGGGCGCGGCTGTTGCGACATGAAGGGGTTCGACGCGCTTGCCATGGCGGCGATGGCCAAGGCGGCGCAGCGCGACCTCAAGCGGCCCTTGCAGATCTGCCTCAGCCGGGACGAGGAAATCGGCTGCGCCGGCGCGCCGCCGATGATCGCCGCGATGCAGGGCACCTTGCCGAAGGCGTCGCTGGCCATCATCGGCGAGCCGACGACGATGCAGGTGGTCACCGGCCACAAGGGCGGGGTGGGATATGACACGCATATCCGCGGGTTCGAGGTGCACAGTTCGATGATCGACCGGGGCGTGTCGGCGATCATGGAGGGGGCCAAGCTGATCGACTGGGCCAACAAGATGAACGACGAGAACCGGGCGCGCGCGCCGCGGGGCCTCGACGCGGCCTTCGACCCGCCTTTCACCACGCTCCATGTCGGCATCATCGAGGGCGGCACGGCGCACAACATCACCGCCAAGGACTGCCATTTCCTGCTGTCCTTCCGCTGTGTTCCCGGCGATTCGCAAGATGACTGGGGCGCGCGCTACGAGGCAGAGGTGCGCCGGCTGGAGGCCGAGATGCAAAAGGTCCATCCCTCATGCTACATCGCGCTGGATCGCCGGTGGGACGTGCCCGGCCTGAAACCGGAAGTGGACGGCGAGGCCGAACGCTTCGTGCGCCGCCTCACGGGTGACAACGCGAGCCACGTGGTCAGCTACGGGACCGAGGCCGGGCAGTTCCAGTCGGCGGGCTATTCCGCCGTGGTCTGCGGCCCCGGCGACATCGCACAGGCGCACCAGCCCGACGAGTTCATCACGCTGGACCAGTTCCACAAGGGGGAGGCGTTCATGGACCGGCTGGTGGACACGCTTTGCGAATGACCCTTGCCGGGATTTGAACAATCGGTCAGGTTTCCGGCCATCCGATCATTGCTTTGACAAGGAATCCGTGGATGCCCGTGAAGAACCGTCTTGCCGAGTGGCTGCCTGAAATCACCGAATGGCGCCGCGATATCCATGAAAACCCGGAACTGCTTTACGATCTGCCGCGCACCACGGGACTGGTGGAAGACAAGCTGCGCGCCTTCGGCTGCGACGAGGTGGTGACCGGCGTGGGGCGCTCAGGTGTTGTCGGCGTGATCAGGGGAAAGTCCGATACCAAGGGCCGGGTGATCGGGCTGCGCGCCGACATGGACGCGCTGCCGATGGCGGAAAAGACGGGGCTGCCCTATGCCTCCAAGACGCCCGGCAAGATGCATGCCTGCGGCCATGACGGGCACACGGCGATGCTGCTTGGCGCGGCGAAATACCTGTC
>QVQC01000022.1 GCA_003428585.1 Nioella halotolerans | reverse complement strand
GCGCACCCTGCAACGCCGAAAATTCAACATCATGTAGGACCGGAGTGAAGGGGATAAGCCTTTTAAAGACTAGTGAAGGTGTTGTCGTTGGCGATGAAGTTTTCGCAAATGTAATTGAGGCTGAAAAGTGGATTACAGCACAAGATAATGAATAGCAGTACGTTAGCAGGTGATTATTACGTATCCTAAGTATTTGTAATGCAATCACTATTTAACTTACCGAATAGCCAAGCGCTGATTTCAGGCAAGACCGAACGCGAAGGGCCGTCCCGCGGGGCGGCCGTTTTTGCCATCTTCACAAATGCGTGACGGGATCTGGATCGCGGCTGTGCGGTGCCCACATCCCCGCATCATCATCAGCAAATGGGAGTTCGAAGCGATGATCCGTTCTCTGTTTTCTGTTGTTTGCCTGCTCGCCAGCACGGCGATGGCCCCGGCCGCAACGCTACAGGTTGCCGACCACGCGCGCGCGGATCGCGCGGGTGGCAAGACCGTGGTCTTGCACCCGACACCGGACACCGCCGGGGCCGCGTTGAAACCGCTGTTCCAGCCGGTCGAGCCCGCGACCGTCGCCCGCGACCCTGCCGTCGTCTTGAACGATACGCGCGGACCTGTCCTGAAGAAGTAAGCATCGCGCGCAAGGCCGTCCTGCGGGGTGGCCATGGCCGCTCTCGGCGCCCAGTCTTCCCACCACGGTTAGGTCGTGCGCGCGCTCCTGTTCCACCTTTGCCAGAACATCTCCGCTGGCGGCATCCCCGACGCTGCCGTCAGCGGTCCGGCTCGATGAGGCCCAACCCGCGCAGGTAGATGCCGATCCCGGTTTCCAGAAGCTCCTCGGGCGGGAAGGGGGCGTTACCGCCGGGCCGGCCGCGCGCGAAAAGTTCGACCACGCCGTGGCTCATTGCCCAGATATGGGCGGAAAACATGGCTGCCGGCGGGCGCTTCTCTGGCGGAATATGCCGCGACAGGGCTTCGGCGGCGCGTTCGAGGATCTCGCGCGAGCGCGCCGCCGCGAGGGCAAGGTCGGGCGTTGCGTTCATCGGCAAGCCGCTTTCGAACATCGCCATGTAATGGCCGGGATGCTTGCGCGCGAAGGCGAGGTAGGCGCGCCCCGTCGCCTCGAACGCCGCAAGCGCCGACGGGCCGCCGCTTTCGAACGCGTAGCCCATCACGTCGGCGAAGATCTCGTGCCCCTGCCGCGCGCATTCGGCGATCAGCGCCTCGCGCCCGTCGAAGTGGCGGTAAACGGCGGCCGGCGTCACCCCGGCCTGCTTTGCCGCCTCCGACAGGGTAAAGCCGGTCGGCCCCTTTTCCTCGATCAGCCGCAGCGCCGCGTCGACAAGCGCCTGTCGCAGGTTGCCGTGGTGGTAGCCGCGCTTAGCCATGCGCCGGGTTGTCCGTCCACATCTCCGGCCCGCCGCAAATCGCCGGGTCGGGGCGGATCACCACGTCCTTGTCCTTCCGCGCATAGTCCAGCCCCGACAGGATCGCGCGGATCACGGCAATCCTTGCCCGGCGTTTGTCGTCCGAGCGGATCACCGTCCAGGGCGCCTTGCCGCTATGCCCGCGCCAGAGCGTTTCGGTGATCGCCTCGGAATAGGCGTCCCAGCGTTTCAGCCCCTCGACGTCGATCCAGCTCAGCTTCCATTGCTTGAGCAGATCGGCCTCGCGCTCAAGGAAACGGCGCAATTGTTCGGCCCGCCCGACATTGAGCCAGATCTTCACAACATGGATGCCATCCTGCACCAGCATGTCCTCGAAATCCGGCAATTGCGCGAAGAAGGTGGCGCGTTCCTCGGGCTTGCAGAACCCGAAGACATGCTCCACCACGCCGCGATTGTACCAGCTTCGGTCGAACATCCTGATCTCGCCGCCCGCCGGCAGATGCTCTATGTAGCGCTGGAAATACCATTGCGAGGCTTCGCGCTCGGTCGGTTTGGGCAGCGCCACCACCGAGGCCGCGCGGGGGTTGAGGTGGGCGCGCACCCGCGCGATGCAGCCGCCCTTGCCGGCGGCGTCGCGCCCTTCGAACACGACCGCCACCCGGCGACGCGTCTCGCGCACCCATGTCAGGCATTTCACCAGCTCGATCTGAAGCGCGGCCAGTTCGTCGCGGTAGGCGTCCTTTTCCAACCGCGCCTCGTAGGGGTAGGACGGGTCGAGCATGCTGTCCTTGCGCGCGGTCTCTATCGCCTCGCGGACCTCCGGCGGGGCTTCGTTCCGAAAGAAATCACTGATCGCGCCATCGAAGGGCAGGTTTGACATGGGGGGCCTCTCTGGCTCTTGCCGCTTCCGACCAATATGGGCCGGGCGCGGGGTCAGCGCAATCCGGCGCGGGTGGCGGCGCGGTCGATGGCGGCGATCACCTCCGCGGGCGCGGTATGGGGCAGCATGTGGCTGGTGCCGGGCAGGCTCGTCAGGCGGGCATCCGGCACGGCCCTGGCGAGGGCGACGGAATGGATGTCATGGCCGACGGTCGGATCGTCCTCGGCATGCAGGATTTCCGTCGGCACACCGATCCCGGTGTAATGCGGCACCAGATCGGCGACCCAGCCGGGCAAGCCCCGGCGTTGCAGCGCATTGGCGCGCATCGCGGTGCGGCGCAGGGTCAGGCGCGGTCCGAAATGCGCGATATACCCCTCGGGTGGCGCGGCGGGGGCGAAGACGGCATCGATCTCGGCGGCGATGCGCGCATCGCTGACGAAGGCGGACATTGCGGGGATCAACAGGGTGCGCCCCGGCCAGCTTGACAGCACGGTGTAATAGGCGCCCAGCCCGCCCGGCCACGGGTGCGACACGCCTGAAACCGTGACCAGCGCCGACAGCCGATCCGGGTGATGCACCGCCCAGGCAAGCGCCACGGCGCCGCCAAGGCTATGGCCCAAGACGATGGGGCGTTCCGCCCCGAGCTGGCGGGCCGCCGCGGCAAGGGTTTCAGCCTGCGCGGCAAGGCTGCTGCCATCGGGCGCCACCGGGTCGCTGTAGCCAAGCCCGGGCCGGTCGAAGGCGATCACGCGGTATCGCGTCGACAATTGCCGGGCCAGCCGGAAGGTGAAATCGCGCAGGTTGCCGGAAGACCCGTGGATCAGCACAAGATCCGGGCCGTCGCCCTCGACCCAAGCATGGACCTGCCGGCCCCCGACGGTCAACAAGCGGTCAAGCGGTGGGTGGGTTTCGACCGCGCGCGCCTCGTTGCGCGCCGCGCGCCACCCTGTCAGCACGGCAAGCGCCAGCAGCGCGGCGGCGAGACCGATCAGAAGGCGCATCCGATCAGCCCCTCAGGTCGATACGGTCAAGCCCGATCCGGGCCATGTCGAACGGGGTGGTCTGGTAGATCTCGGAAATCCAGTTGCCATAGAGCAGATGCGCATGGCTGCGCCAGCGGTTCTGCGGCCGCTTCGCGGGGTCGTCATCGGGGAAATAATTGACCGGCATCCGGATCTCGGCCCCGTCGACCTGTGCGCCCGCCAGATCGCGCCGGTATTCCTCGTTCAGCGTGTCGCTGTCATATTCGAGATGGTTGAAGATGTAGAGCGCGCGATGCACGGGATCCTCGACCAGCGCCGGGCCGACCTCCGGCGAGTCGAGCAGCACCGAAAGCCCTGCCGCCTCGATTTCCGCGCGGCGCATTTCCGTCCAGCGGCTGACCGGCATCACCATGTCATCGGAAAAGCCGCGCAGGAACGGGCTTTCCGGCTTGAGGTTCGCGTGGCGATAACAGCCGAAGAGCTTCTCGTCCAGAAGGTGTTTCTTCACCCCGTGGAAATGGTTCATCATCGCCATGCCGCCCCAGCAGACGCCGAAGGTGGAATGGACGTGGCTTTGCGTCCAGTCGAAGATCTCGGTCAGTTCGTCCCAGTAGGTGACCGCGTCGAAATCCAGATGCTCGATCGGGGCGCCGGTGATGATCAGCCCGTCGAATGTCTCGCCCGAAGCCGCGACATCGGCAAACGGGCGGTAGAAGGCTTCCATGTGATCGGGGGCGGTGTTGCGGGTCTGGTGTTCGGACATCCGGATCAGGGAAAACTCGATCTGCAGCGGCGTCGCGCCGATCAGCCGGGCGAACTGGTTTTCCGTCTGGATCTTCTTGGGCATCAGGTTGAGCAGCGCAAGGCGCAGCGGCCGGATGTCCTGCCGGGCTGCCGCGTCCTCCGCCATCACCATCACGCCCTCTTTCGAGAGGACATCATAGGCGGGCAGGCTGGAGGGCAGTTTGATTGGCATCCTGGTTGGCTTTCACGTGGCGTCCGGGGGCAGACAGTTAGGCCTTTTGGCGATGACGCTCAAGCCCGGCAGCCACCAGCGCGGTAACATCGGCCGCGTCGCGGACGCCGGCGACATCCTCGGCGCTGACGGTAATGCCCCAGTTCTTCGCCATGGCGGCGTAGAGCGGCACCCGGTGGCGGATCGCGCGGGCATAGGCAAAGCGGATGAAATCATCCGGCACCACTTCGGCCGCCGCGATCCCGCGCTCCAGCTTGTAGTCCTCCCAAAGCTGGCGCATGATCCGGGGCTGGTAGTACATCGGCTTCGGCGCGCGGTCGAAGCGGCGGATCAACTCCTCCGTATGGGCCTCGCTGCCCTCGATCCAGACCATCAGCGTGTGCTGGCCAAGCGTGCGCAGCACCTCGTCGCGGGGATCGTCCGGGTCGACCACCTCGCAGATCGAGCCGCCGGTGTCGCAGACGAAATGCGGGTAGCCGTAGAGGTCATGGGCGCGGGCGATGAATTGCGGCGTGTCGAGCAGCGCGTTGACCTCCGCCCGGCGGTGCAGGTCCTGCCGGCGCATGTATTCGGCAAAGCTGAGCCCGCCCAGATCGGGGTTGCCCGGCTTGCCGAGGTAGGTGGATAGCGGCGTGAGATTGTCGAAGGTGATGTTCGAGCCGATATAGATCGAGTCCGACTTCAGCAGCTCGGCGAGGAACGGAACCTGCATCGCCTGCCGCTTGAGGTTGTCGGAAATATGCTCCCCCATATAGGCGGTGCCGATGCGGTAGTCGACGGAATAGTGAAACCAGTGCCCCTCGTCGCGCAGCAGGTTGGCCAGATGCGTCTTGCCAAGCCCGGACATGCCAAAGAACAGCACCCGCTTTTCGGTTGCGGCGGACCAGTCGCGGGCGGTGGGGTAGATCAGGGCCATGGTGTCGTGTCCCGGTGCGCGTGGCGGTGGCCGCTCGATAGCGCGGGGCGCGCCGTGCGTCCATGCGAAATCTCAGCGCCGCAAGGCCCGCGGGAGGCGTCCGTCGAGGATTACGAGGCCAAGCGCGATCAGCGCGAAACCGAGATAGGCGGTGGGGGCCAGACGCTCGCCCAGAACCAATGCGCCCAGTCCGATGGCGACCGGCGGGATCATCAGCGTGACCAGCATCGTCGTGGCACTGCCGGTGGCCCGCACGATCCGGTAGTAAAGCAGATAGGCCAGCGCGGTGCCGATGGCGGCGAAATAGGCGATGGCAGCGAAGGTCTGCGGCTGGCGCGGCAGGGCGGGGGTGCCCTCGACGAGGTAAGCGAGCGGCAGCATGATCAGGCTCGACCCGGTCAGCATGCCTGCAGCGGCGACCTGTGGGGTGAGATGCGCCAGCCGTGCCCGCGCCCACGCCGCGGCAAAAGCATAGGACAGGGTGCCCGCCAGCACCGCCAGTTGCGCCAACGACCGGATGTCCAGCCCGCGCAACGCGTCCAGCCCGATCGCCACGGCAACACCCGCGAAGGCGACCAGCACCCCCGCCACCCGGCGCCGCGTCATCCGTTCATCGGCGAAACAGGCGGCGGCGACGGGGACCGCGAAAACGGCGGTGGCGGCGTTGAAGATCGAGGTCAGCCCGGTCTCGATATGCAACTGCCCCCAGGCCATCAGCGAAAAGGGGATCGCGTTGTTGAGACAGCCCATGACGAGGAACGCCGCCCAGATCCGCCAGCCGCGCGGCACGGGCAGGCGACGAAGGGCGACGTAGGCCCACAGGATCAGCATGGCCCAACCGACGCGATGCGCAACAAGGGTGAACACCCCGATCTCGTCCAGCGCGACGCGGACCGACAGGAAGGACGCGCCCCAGATGAGGCTGAGAAAGATCAGGTCGGCCCAGGCGCGGGCGGGGATACGGTCGGGTGTCATGGCGCGGGCTTAGCCCGGCGCGCGCCCCACCGCGACCCGGAAGATGCGCATAGAAACCCCCGGGCCAATCGCGGCCCGGGGTGCAGTGCGCGTTGCCCTTTCAGGAGCCCTAGAACTGGAACCCGACGCGCAGGCCGACCGCGATCGCGTCATTGTCGCGGAACGCGCTTGTTGCACCGCCGCCAAGCTGGGTCGCCGCGTCGCCGATGTCGATGTAGCGCACACCCGCCCCGACGGAGATATTTTCGTAGGTATATTCGGCCCCGAGTCCCACGGATGTGAACCCATCCGTCGGCCCCAGATTGCCCTGGAACGGTCCGTTTGCCGCCTCGTAGCCGAGCGAGGCGGAGATCGACCAGTTTTCGTTCAGGCGGTGACCGATGCCGAGCGTGTAGGTCCAGACATCGTCATCGTAGTCGACGAGGTTGCCCGAAGGCGTCGGGTAGGCGTTGGGCGTAATCGCGTAGCCGTCCCATGCCGTCCAGCGGACGGAGCCGAAGAGCAGCGTATCCTCCGCAATGCCCGATTGCAGTTCGAGCAGCACCGATTCCGGCAGCGTGTTGCCGAAGGCGGTCGGCGCGGTCGGGACGAAGCCCGCGGGCGTGCCGGCAGGCCCGACGCCCTCGACACCGGAGATGTCGAGATCGACCTCGCTGAAATAGGTCAGGGCCGCGCGCAGCGCGATATCGGGGCGCTCGTAGGCAGCGCCGAGCATGTAGCCGAGCTCATAGCTCGTGTCGGCATGCAGTTCATATGCAAAGAGCGGCGTGCTGACGTAAACGTCGCCATCGACCTGCACCGCGCGCAGACCGCCGTAGACAGAGACGTTGTTGGCCATCTCGTAGCGCAGCGCGGCGGTGATCTGGCGCGAGGACAGTTCCGCGTAGGAGCCGGCGAACGGGTAGCCCCCCGGGGCCAGGCTGCCCGGATACTGGACATCGGCGCCAATCGGTTCGTCGATGATCAACGAGAAGGACAGTTGATCGTTGATGTCATGGTGAAAGCCGAGCGTCACCGTGTTGTAGGACGGCGCCATGTCGCCGGAGTTGATCGGCGCCCCGTTCACGCTGCCCGACACGTCCGGCGAGACGGACCCGTAGGACAGTTCCAGGTAAGTGCCTTCCTCGAACAGGATTCCGGTGGTTGTTGCGGTGCGCTCGATCCCGCCGGCCTGCGCGAGGCTCGTGCTCGCAAGCAGGACGGTTGCCGTGACCCCGAGTTTATTCATGTGATTGTCCCTCCTTCAGACCGCGATCGGTCATCCCTTCGCCAAATGCCCCAAATGCACTGGTATCAGTCAATTATTCCCTAACGTAAGCCGGCTCCGTAGCCGCAATCAGACGGCGAATTGCGCGTGACATGTGACACGAATGCGACAGTCATGCTCCGCGCCGGGGCCGTGTCTCGGCCAGAACATTCGCGTAATTCGCCCCGAATATCAGGAGCGCACCGAGAAAGACCGACATCTTGATCGGTTCGTCGTAGACCAGCATTCCCACCATCGCGATCACCGGCAGGCGCGCGAAATCGACCGGCAGCACCACCGTCGCCGGGGCCAGCGTCATCGCCGTGGTGATGCAGTAATGCGCCGCCAGCCCGCCAAGCCCGATCACCACGATGCCGGGCAGCGTGGCAAGCGTCGGCAGCGCGATATCGCCGTCGACCCCGGCGCAGACCAGTCCGAAGACCAGTTGCATGACCGTGAGGTAGAACAGGATGCAGGTGACGCTTGCATGACGGGTCAGTTGCTTGGTGAGAATGCCGGTCAGCGCGAAGCACACCGCCGCGCCCGCCGCCGTGACCGTGCCCAGCGACACCGGCGTGACGCCGGGCTGCGCGATGATCAGGATGCCGGCGAAGCCGCAGACCACGACGCCCAGCTTGCGCGCGCTGAACCGCTCCCCCAGCAGCAGGGGGGCCAGCAGGATCACCCAGAGCGGGCTGGTGAATTCCAGCGCGAAGACCTGTGCCAGCGGGATCAGCGACAGCGAGGCCAGCCACAGGTTCTGCCCCGCGAAATGGGCGATGTTGCGCAGCGCGTGGCGGCCAAGCTGGCGCGTGGTGATCTCCCCCAGCTTGCCGCGCACCGTCGCGGCGGCCACCACGATCACCACCCCGATAACCGAGCGGTAGGTCATCATCTCGAACGTGTCGAGATCGCTGGCCAGTTCCCGCCCCGCGACCGCCATCGCCGAGAAGGACACGATGGCCCCGATCATCCAGAGCGCGGCGCGCCCCGGCTGACCGGTCTCGGGGATGATGCCTGCGGCGGTCATGGGGGACCTCCTTCAAGGCGGTCGCCTTGGAACCGCGCGACCTCTCCTGCCACCGTGCCGGGGTCTTGGCAAGGTCGCCACTGGTCAAGCCCGCGGTCACGCCCCAGATAGGACGGGACCGAAACCGCAGACAGGACGTATCCCATGGAGTATCGCAAGACACCCGACGCCGTCGCCCGGCTCAGCCAGGAACAATACCGCGTCACGCAGGAGAACGGAACCGAGCGGCCCTATACGGGCGAATACGACCATCATTTCGAGCCGGGGATCTATGTCGATGTCGTCTCGGGCGAGCCGCTTTTCGCCTCGGCGCAGAAATTTGATTCCGGGTGCGGTTGGCCCTCTTTCGCGAAACCGATCGAGCCGGCCCACGTGGTCGAGCGGCAAGACGGCTCGCACGGGATGCGGCGCATCGAGGTGCGCTCGGCGCATGGCGACAGCCACCTTGGCCATGTCTTTTCCGACGGGCCGCGCGAGATGGGCGGCTTGCGGTATTGCATCAATTCCGCCGCGCTGCGCTTCATTCCGAAAGCGGAGATGGAGGCGGAAGGCTACGGCGCCTATCTCGACCAGGTCGAGGGGTGACGCCCCCCGAGATCGTCCAGGCAGGATGAAAGCCGGGTCAGGGCAAGCGGATCGCCGGCCAATGCGCCATGCGGGCGCGAAACCATGTGCGTTGGCGCTTGGCGTATCTGCGGCTGGCGATCACGGCGGCCTCGCGGGCGGCGTCAAGCTGCATCTCGCCGGTGACCACCGCGATCAGCTCGGCCCCGCCGATGGCCTTGGCCGCCCCCTTCGCGCGGTGCCAGTGCGGAGCGAGGGCGCGCGCCTCGTCGAGGGCGCCGTCTTCCAGCATCGCGTCGAAGCGGCGGTCGATCCGGTCGGCCAGCCAGTCGCGGTCGGCGTCAAGTAGGAGCGGTTGCGCGGCGGACAGGGGCAGGGCGGGGGCGGGCGTATCGGCCTGCCAGGCCGACAGCGGCCGGCCGGTGGCGCGCAACACCTCCCAGGCGCGCTGGATGCGCATCGGGTTCTGCCGGTCGACGCGGGCGGCGATGGCGGGGTCTTCGGCATCGAGCGTGGCCAGCATCTCGGCGGAGTCCATCGCGTCGGCCTCGGCCCGGACCTCTGGCGGGGTCGGCGGGATTTCTGCCAGCCCCTCGGTCAGCGCGGCGAAGTAGAGCCCGGTGCCGCCGGTGATGATCGGGCGTGGTCCGTCTGCCAGCAGCGGCGTCACGTCGCGCAGCCAATGTCCGGCTGAGTAGTCCGCGTCGAAGGGCACATGGCCGAACAAGGCATGCGGCGCGGCCGCTTCTTCCGCGGGCGAGGGACGCGCGGTCAGCACCCGCCAGCCGTCATAGACCTGCAGCGCGTCGGCATTGATAACGCGCCCGCCCTGCCGCGCGGCGATCTCCAGCGCCAGCGCGGTCTTGCCGGAGGCGGTCGGCCCGGCGATCAGGACCGGGCGGTTCGCGGAGAGGGAGGCGATGTCGATCAAGCAGTCGGGCCTTGCGGAATTGTCGTGCGCGGCGCGGGGTCGGCGCCGGGATTGGTCGTTGAACCCGGACCCTCTTTAGGCCATGTTGCGCCCGGTCGCAAAGCGGCCGTTTCCAGACCCCAGATCCAAGGACAGCCCATGGCCGCCGAGACCGCCCCCGCCCCGACCTATTCGCGCGTGATGCTCAAGATTTCCGGCGAGGCGCTGATGGGCGATGCGGGCTACGGGCTGAACCCGCCGACGGTGGAGCGGATCGCGCGAGAGGTGAAATCGGTCCATGACATGGGGGTCGAGATCTGCATGGTCATCGGCGGCGGCAACATCTTTCGCGGGCTGCAGGGCAGCGCGCAGGGGATGGAGCGGGCGACCGCCGATTACATGGGGATGCTGGCCACGGTGATGAACGCGCTGGCCATGCAGGGGGCGCTGGAAAAGCTGGGCATCCACACCCGCGTGATCAGCGCCATCCCGATGGACCAGGTCTGCGAACCCTATATCCGGCGGCGCGCCGTGCGCCACCTCGAAAAGAAGCGGGTGGTGATCTTCGCCGCGGGCACCGGCAACCCCTATTTCACCACCGACACCGCCGCCACGCTGCGCGCCAACGAGATGAACTGCGAGGCGATCTTCAAGGGCACCAAGGTCGACGGGGTCTATGATCGCGACCCGGTCAAGCATGCCGACGCGGTGCGCTACGACGAGGTGTCCTATGACGACGTCCTCGCGCAGCACCTTGGGGTGATGGATGCCTCGGCGATCGCGCTGGCGCGCGAGAACCACATGCCGATCATCGTCTTCAGCCTCGATGAACCCGGCGGCCTGAAGGGCATCCTTGCCGGGGAAGGCACCTATACAAAGGTGCGTTGACCGGGTTAGAACCGGGGGTGACAAAAACGACGACCTGACGGAGTAACGGGCATGTCCGAGGACGAAATCGAGATTGATCTGGACGATCTGCAACGGCGGATGGAGGGCGCGCTCGCCTCGCTGCGCACCGAGTTCGCAAGCCTGCGCACCGGCCGCGCCTCGGCCTCGATGCTGGAGCCGGTTCAGGTCGAGGCCTACGGCCAGATGACACCGATCAACCAGGTCGGCACGGTGAACGTGCCGGAACCGCGCATGGTCACCATCAATGTCTGGGACAAGTCGATGGTGAACAAGGTGGAAAAGGCGATCCGCGAATCCGGGCTTGGCATCAACCCGCAGATGAACGGCACCATCATCATGTTGCCGATCCCCGAGTTGAACGAGGAACGGCGCCGCGAGTTGACCAAGGTCGCCGCGCAGTATGCCGAACATGCCCGTGTCGCGATCCGCAACGTGCGCCGCGACGGCATGGACCAGATCAAGAAAGCCAAGGCGGCGGGCATGTCCGAGGATGACCAGAAGCTGTGGGAATCCGAGGTGCAGGAGTTGACCGACACCCATATCGAGAAGGTCGATACATCGCTGGCCACCAAGCAAGAAGAGATCATGCAGGTCTGAGACCCTGCATGATCGCCGGCGAGCACAGTTGATGGCCCCCAAGGACCCCACGGACCCCGCGAACATCCCCCCACGGCATGTGGCGATCATCATGGATGGCAACGGTCGCTGGGCCAAGCTGCGCGGACGGCCGCGCCTTGTGGGGCATCACGCCGGCGCGCGCCGGGTCGAGGAGATCGTCGAGGCGTGCACGCCGCTCGGGGTGAAGTACCTGACCATCTTCGCCTTCTCGACGGAAAACTGGAAGCGCACCCAGACCGAGGTCGCGGGGCTGATGCGCTTGTTCAAGCGCTTCATTTCGAACAAGGCGCAGGAACTCGACGCCCGGCAGGTGCGGGTGCGCTTCATCGGTGATCGGATGCGGCTGGAGCCACGGCTTCAGGCCATGATGGACAGTCTGGAACTGTTGACGGCGGACAATACCGGGGTCAACCTGACCATCGCGTTGAATTACGGCGGCCGAGACGAGGTTGCGCGCGCCACCAAGCGGCTGGCGCAGGACGTGGCGGCGGGGCGGCTCAGGCCCGAGGACGTGGATGGCGAGACGCTGCCGCGCTATCTCGACACCTGCTACCTGCCGGACCCGGACCTTGTGATCCGCACTTCCGGCGAGGCCCGGATTTCCAACTTCCTTCTCTGGCAGTCGGCCTATGCGGAATACGAATTCATTGACACGCTGTGGCCCGATTTTTCCGCCGAGGAATTCGCCAAGGTTCTGGCGCGCTACGGTCAACGCGACCGGCGCTTCGGCGCGGTGAAGGCATGAGGCCATGCGCATGACGGCGAACTGGGACGATCTGGGGCCACGGGTGGCCTCCGGCATCGCGATGGCGCTGCTGGGGTTCGGGCTGCTGTATATCGGGCATCTGCCGCTGCTTGTGGCGCTGTCCATGCTGGCCGGGCTGGCAACATGGGAGCTGAGCCGGATGCTCGGCGGCACCACGCCGGGGGTTGCCGGCGGGCTGGCGGCGACGGGGGTCGCAGCGGCCGCGGTCGCGCAGATCTTTGCCTTCGCCACGGGCGAAGGGCTTTGGGACGAGGTCTACCTCAGCCCGTGGATCGTGCCGTTCATCGGGTTGGCGATCTGGGGCGGGGGGCAGTCGGTCCCGCCACATCACCGCTGGGTCTTTACCGCATACGGTCTTCTTGTTCTCTTCGCCTTCGTCGGGATGTTCTACCTGCGGGTGATGCACGGGTTGATCTTCGTGCTGTTCGTTGTCGGCGTCGTGGTGGCGACCGATATCGCCGGGTATTTCGCGGGGCGCCTGATCGGCGGGCCGAAATTCTGGCCGCGCGTGAGCCCCAAGAAGACGTGGTCGGGCACGGTGGCCGGGTGGATTGCCGCCGCCGGCACGGCATGGGCGCTGTTGGGGTGGGAACCGGCCATGGTTCTGGGTATCGCGCCGATCCTGTCGCTGGCCTCGCAGATGGGGGATGCCGGCGAAAGCGCGATCAAGCGGCGGGCGGGGGTCAAGGATGCCTCGGCCCTCATTCCCGGCCATGGCGGGGTGCTGGACCGGTTCGACGCGATGATCGGCGCAAGTGCCGTCGCAACCCTTGTGATGGTGATCGGCGGGGGGTGGCTGCAGTGACGCGCAGTATCAGCATATTCGGTGCCACCGGCTCGATCGGGCAGAGCACGCTCGACCTTGTCCGGCGCGACCGCGACGCCTACCGCGTGGTGGCGCTGACCGGGGGGCGCAACGTGGCGCAACTTGCAGCGGATGCGCGCGAATTCGGCGCGGAACTGGCCGTCACCTCGTTCGAGGACTGCCTGCCGGCGCTGCGCGAGGCCCTTGGCGGAACCGGGATCGCCGTTGCCGGCGGCACGCAAGCGCTGATCGAGGCGGCCGACCGCCCGGCGGACTGGACAATGTCGGCTATCGTCGGCGCGGCGGGGCTGGCCCCGGGGTTTCACGCGCTGCGCCACGGTCGCACGCTGGCCCTGGCCAACAAGGAAAGCCTTGTCACCGCCGGGCCGCTCCTGATGGCCGAGGCGCGGGCGCATGGCGCGCGCATCCTGCCGGTGGACAGCGAACATTCCGCCGTGTTCCAGGCGTTGGTGGGCGAGGATATGGCGGCGGTGGAGCGCATCATCATCACCGCCTCGGGGGGCGCCCTGCGCGACTGGCCGCTCGACCGGTTGGCCGAGGCGACGCTGGCCGATGCCGGGGCGCATCCCAACTGGGACATGGGGCAGCGGATCACCATCGATTCCGCGTCTATGTTCAACAAGGCGCTGGAACTTATTGAAACAAAAGAATTCTTCGGTGTCGCGCCGGACCGGATCGAGGCCGTGATCCACCCGCAAAGCATCGTCCACGCGCTGGTGGGTTTCCGCGACGGGGCGCTGATGGCGCATCTGGGGGCCCCCGACATGCGCCATGCCATCGGCTACGCGCTGCATTGGCCCGACAGGCGCGCCCTGCCGGTGGAGCGGGTCGACCTTGCCAAGCTCGCCATGCTGGAGTTTCGCGCCCCGGACATGGCCCGCTTCCCCGCGCTGCGGCTGGCGCGCGAGGTGATGGCGGCGGGCGGCGGCGCGGGCGCGGTCTTCAACGCCGCCAAGGAGGTCGCGCTCGACCTTTTCATCGCCGGGCGCATCCGCTTTACCGACATGGCGCCGTTGGTCGAGGCCACGCTTGACGCGATGTCGCGCGAAATTCGCCTTACCGATGCCATGGACGGCCTTGAGACAGTGCTTGAAACAGACCATCTGACACGGATCCGGGCACAAGACCTGGGCCTTTCAATGCAGGAGCAGACCGCGTGACCGAGCTTATCCCATCCTTCGGCGGCTTCGCCTTTACCCTGCTGGCCTTCGTGGTGGCGCTGTCGATCATCGTCGCCATCCACGAATACGGCCACTACATCGTGGGGCGCTGGTCGGGCATTCATGCGGAGGTCTTCTCGCTCGGTTTCGGGCCGGTGCTGTTTTCGCGCGTGGACCGTCGCGGCACCAAGTGGCAGGTCGCGGCGCTGCCATTCGGCGGTTACGTGAAATTCCTCGGCGATGCCAACGCGGCTTCGGGCAAGGACGGGGCCGCCGTGGATGCGCTGGACCCTGCCGAACGGCGCCGCTCGATGCATGGCGCGCCACTTTGGGCGCGGGCGGCGACGGTGGCGGCCGGGCCGATCTTCAACTTCATCCTGTCGATCCTCGTCTTCGCGGGCGTGATGATGTTCACCGGGCAGGCCTCGACCGATCCGGTCGTGGGCGACATCCGCCCGATGCCGGCCGAGATGCGGGTGCTGGAGCCGGGCGACCGGATCACCGCGATCGAGGGCGAACCGGTCGAGACGCTTTCCGACGTTTTGGAGCTTGGCAGAACTCTGCCACCCGCCGATCTGCTGACCTACCAGATCGAGCGCGGCGGCGAGGCGATGACCGTCGAGGCGAATTTCCCGCTGATCCCAGTGGTCGAAAGCGTCACGCCCCGTTCGGCAGCCATGGATGCGGGCATCCGGCAGGGCGACGTGATCCTGCGCATCGACGGCACCCCTGTGCATGCCTTCGAACAGTTGCGCGGGGCGGTCGAAGCCGCGGAGGGCGCGGAACTGGCATTGGAGGTCTGGCGCGACGGCGACATCGTCGAGATCGGCCTCGCGCCGCGCCGCATGGACCTGCCCTCGCCCGAAGGCGGTTTCGAAACCCGCTGGCTGATCGGCATCACCGGCGGATTGTTCTTCGAACCCGACGTGACGCGCGTCGGGCCGGGGCAGGCGCTCTGGGGCGGGGTGCAGACGGTGGGCCGTGTGGTCGAGACGTCGTTGTCCGGCCTGTGGCACATGATCACCGGCGCGATTTCCAGCTGCAACCTGCAAGGGCCGATCGGCATCGCCGAAACATCCGGTGCGGCGGCAAGCCAGGGGATCGACAGCTTCATCTGGTTCGTGGCGGTCCTGTCCACCGCGGTCGGGTTGCTCAACCTTTTCCCGATACCGGTGCTGGATGGCGGCCACCTGCTGTTCCACGCCTACGAGGCGGTCGCGGGCCGCCCCCCTTCGGACAAGGCGCTGCAGATCTTCATGACAGTGGGACTGACGCTGATCCTCGGGCTGATGCTGTTCGCGCTGACAAACGATCTGTTTTGTCCGTGAAACAAGGGCCGGGACGGGGTGTCGCAGTCCCCGGCGCCGGTTTCGCAAAAGCGTCGCCATCGGGTCAAAATCCCGCCCCAATTTGACGCGAGTCTCGGTTTCGCACGGGGCAGATCCCCGGTCGCAAACCGAGGCAAGACAGATGAGAATGATCAACGAAAGCTACCGCAGCGTTACCTTCTTCGTGGAGGTGAACATCGACAGGTTCCTCGTCCCGCTGACGATCGTGGGCGCGCTGTTTCTGGCCGGCTGGGTGATCTCTCTCTGATCCGGCTGGCCGGGCTGTCCTTTCAAGCAAGTCCAGGCGATCGAGGGGCGGTTCGTGGGGCTGCAACGTCCCGCTAAACTGGCACGATACCGAACGCACAGGGCATGCCTGCGCCTTCGGCGCCGGGCCATTGCGTTTACCGGCCTGATTCACAATGATTATCATGCAAACGGGCCGCGCCTAGGCGCACGGGGTCGCGACCATGCACTGTATATCTTGTGTCACGTTCGGGAAATACCTCCAGACCATGCGCGCGCGCGTTTTGACAAGCCACCCCGCGCAGGATAGAGATTCGCGTCAGTTGCTTATACTTGGCGGGGCGGATTCGATGACTGCGATAGCTGGATTATCCAGGGTTTTCAGGCGTGGCGCGGCGGTCTTGACGTTGCTGATGGCCTCCCTGATTCTCGCCCCCTCGATGGCGGAGGCGCAAGACTTCCGCTTCACTTCTTTCGAGGTGGAGGGGAACGAGCGTGTAGATCGGGCCACCGTTTTGGCGTTCCTGGGCCTTCAGCCCGGGGATAGCGCCAGTGCCGCGGATCTCAACGACGCGTTGCAGCGCCTGCAGAATTCCGGCCTTTTCGAAGACGTGGAGCTTGAGCCGCGCGGCAACCGCCTTGTGGCGGTGGTGCGCGAATACCCCACGATCAACCGCATCAATATCGAGGGTAACCGGCGTATCGACGACGAGGACCTGATGCAGGTGGTTCAATCGCAATCGCGCCGCGTCTACTCGCCGTCGCAGGCCGAGCAGGATGCCGCCGCGATCACCCAGGCCTACGAAATGCAGGGCCGTCTCGCCGCATCCGTGACGCCCGCCATCATCCGCCGCAGCGAGAACCGCGTCGACCTCGTCTTCGAAGTGACAGAGGGGCGGGTTGTCGAGACGGAGCGCATCGAGTTTGTCGGCAACCGGAACTATTCCGATCGCCGCCTGAGGCGCGTTCTGGAAAGCACGCAAGCCGGTTTGTTCCGTTTGTTGATCGGCTCCGACACGTTCGTCGCGGATCGCATCGCCTTCGACCGCCAGTTGCTGACCGATTTCTACCGCGATCGCGGTTATATCGACTTCAACGTGCAAAGCGTCACCTCCGAACTGGCACGAGAGCGGGACGCCTATTTCATCACCTTCAACATCGTCGAGGGGCAGAGTTTTTCGTTCGGGGAGATCACGACCGTCAGCGAGATCGCCGATCTGGACGCGCAGGAGTTCCAGGACACGGTGCGCATTCGCCCCGGCGTGACCTATTCGCCGCGGTTGGTGGACACCACCATCACGCGGATGGAAAACCTCGCCTCCCAGATGGGTCTGCGCTTCATCCGGGTGGAGCCGCGCGTAACGCGCAACGACGAGACGCTGACGCTGGATATCGAGTTCGTGATTTCGCGCGGCGAGCGTGTTTTCGTCGAACGGATCGACATCGAAGGCAACGCCACCACGCTTGACCGGGTCATTCGCCGCCAGTTCCGCAGCGCCGAGGGCGATCCGTTGGACCCCCGCGATATCCGCCAAAGCGCTGAACGCATTCGCGCGCTTGGCTTCTTTTCGGACGTGCAGGTCGACGCGCGACCGGGCTCCAGCGATGAACAGGTGATCGTCGACGTGGATGTCGAGGAACAGCCTACCGGGTCACTTGGCTTCGGCGCGAATTACTCGACCGATACCGGTGTCGGCCTCGCCGTCAACTTCTCCGAGGACAACTTCCTCGGTCGCGGCCAGCGGTTGAATTTCGGCTTCGACACGTCGGAGGATTCGCGCAGCTTCAATTTCGGCTTCACCGAGCCGGCCTTCCTCGGACGTGACGTGGAATTCGGATTGCGCGCCTATTATACCACCACCGACCAGCAAAACGCGTCGTTCAACACCGAGAATATCGGCCTGCAACCCAGCCTGTCCTTCCCGGTCAGCGAATATGGCCGGCTGGAGCTTCGCTATCGGCTGTCGGAGGACACGCTGTCGGATGTTCCCGCGACCGCGTCGCCGATCCTTCAGCGTGAAGCAGGATCGTCCATCACCTCGTCGATCGGCTATACCTATACCTACAGTACGCGTGACACCGGGCTGAACCCGAATGCCGGCGTCACGTTGCGCTTCGGCCAGGATTTCGCCGGGATTGGCGGCGATCGGGAATATGTCCGCACGCAGGCCGGGGTGATCGCGGAAACCTCCGTGATGCGCGAAGAAGTGTCGCTGCGCGCCACGGTGGAGGGTGGCGCGCTGAACATGCTGTCGGGCAATTCGCTCCGCAGTGACCGCTTCCTGCTCAACGCGCGGCAGATGCGTGGCTTCGAGGCGAACGGGCTTGGTCCGCGCGATACGGCGGCCGGCCTCTCCGATGCGCTTGGCGGCAATTATTTCGTCTCGGCCCGGTTCGAAACCGCCTTCCCGCTTGGGTTGCCGGAAGAATACGGCCTGTCCGGCGGTGTGTTCTACGACATCGGCAGCGTCTGGGGCCTTGATGACACGGCAGGCGCCGGCCCGGTCGATGACGACCTTCACCTGCGCCAGTCCGTCGGCTTTTCGCTGTTCTGGGACACGCAGATCGGGCCCTTGCGGTTCAACTTCAGCCACGTGCTCGACAGTCAGCCCTATGACCGAACGCGCAATTTCGATTTCACCATCGAAGCACGGTTCTGAGCGGCCGCGCATGCACCACGTCGCACGATCCCTGCTTCTCGGCCTCGCCCTTGCCTGGGCGGGGCCGATGGCGTTTGCGCAAACTTGGTCGCTTGGCCAGATCGAGGGGCCGCAGGTCGTAATCCTCAATCAGGAACGCCTGTTCCGGGACTCCCGCTTCGGACAGCGCGTTCAAGAGGAACTGGAGGCCGAGTCGGCAGCCCTGTCGCGCGAAAACCGCGAAATCGAGTCCGAGCTTTTGCAGGAGGAACGCGAGCTGACAGACCAGCGCGCCACGATGACCGCGGAAGAATTCCAGCCGCTTGCAGACGATTTCGACGAGCGGGTCGAGGAAATCCGCGACACCCAGTCAGAGCGTGTCCGGGAGTTGAACCAGCTGGCCGACCTGGCCGAGGAGCGTTTCCTGCAGCTGATCACGCCGATCCTGCGCGACCTTCTGGAAGAGCGGGGGGCCTCGGCGGTGGTGGATGCGCGGGTGGTTCTCTATGCCGTGGATGGCGCGAATATCACCGATGTGGCGCTTGAACGGATCGACGCGGTTCTGGGCGATGGCGGTGGGGTGCCGGTCCTCGACCAGTTGCGCGGGCAGGTCGAGTAGCGCGCGCTTGTCGCCTCCTGCCGCAATTGCTAGGACGGGCGAAACCAGACCAAGAGGACCGCTTCCCATGCCGGCCGAGACCCCGACCCATGCCGATATCGACCTGATCCAGCGGATCATTCCGCACCGCTACCCGTTCCTTCTGGTGGACAAGGTGCGCGATATCGTTCCGTTCCAATCGGCCGTGGGCATCAAGAACGTCACCATGAACGAACCCCATTTCCAGGGGCATTTCCCGGGCCTTCCGATCATGCCGGGCGTGACCATCATCGAGGCGATGGCGCAGACGGCGGCTGTGATGGTGGGGGTATCGGCGGGGCTGGCCGACAAGAATTTCCTTGTCTATTTCATGAGCATCGACAAGGCCAAGTTCCGCCGCAAGGTCGGCCCCGGTGACGTGCTCAATCTGCACGTGACGGTCACGCGCGGCAAGCCCGGCGGCAAGGTCTGGAAGTTCGATGGCCGCGCCGAGGTGGACGGCGAGCTTGCCTGCGGGGCCGAGTTCACCGCGATGATGGACCTGCCCGCCGAGGAGTGAACCGATGGCCATTGATCCCAGTGCCGAGGTGCACGGGTCCGCCGTGATCGAGCCGGGCGCCGTCATCGGTCCAGCGTGCCGGATCGGTCCCTTTGCCGTCGTCGGCCCCGAGGTCGTGCTGCACCGTGGGGTGGAACTGAAATCCCATACGGTGGTGACCGGCCGCACGGAGATCGGCGAGGAAACGGTGCTCTTCCCGTTTTCCGTCATCGGCGAGATCCCGCAAGACCTGAAATTCCGGGGCGAGGAAACGCGGCTGATCATCGGCAAGCGCAACCGCATCCGCGAAAGCGTGACGATGAATTGTGGCACCGAAGGAGGGGGCGGTGTGACGCGGATCGGCGATGACGGGCTTTTCATGGCGGGCTGCCACATCGCCCATGACTGCCAGCTGGGTGACCGGGTGATCGTGGTGAATTCCGCCGCCGTCGCGGGGCATTGCATCTTGGAGGATGATGTCATTATCGGCGGACTATGCGGCATCCATCAATTCGTTCGCATCGGCAAGGGGGCCATTATCGGCGCGTTGTCGATGGTCACCAATGACGTGATCCCGCACGGGCTGGTTCAAGGGCCGCGCGGTCAGCTGGACGGGCTGAACCTCGTGGGGCTGAAGCGGCGCGGTATCGGGCGCGAAGAGATCACCGCCCTGCGCGCCGCATTCCAGCAACTGGCGCAAGGCGAGGGGACGTTCATGGACCGCGCCCGCAGGCTGGCGCAGGAAAACCCGGATTCGGCCAATGTGCGCGATATCGTCGATTTCATCATGGGCGAGACCGACCGGTCTTTCCTGACGCCGGGCTAGGGCAATGGCGCGCGCGATCATCGCCGGCGGGGGCGTGCTGCCGGGGCTTCTGCTGCAGGCGGGCCCGGCGCATGTGGTGCGGCTGGAGGGGGTGGAGTCTGCCCCGCTCGACGCGCCGGACATCCCCGCGCGGTTCGAGCAGCTGGGCAAGCTCTTTGCCGATCTCGGGACCGCCGGGGTGCGCGATCTGGTCTTTGCCGGTGCGCTCAGCCGCCCGGCGCTCGACCCGGGCCAGATGGATGCCGAGACCGCGGCGCTGATGCCGCGACTTGTCTCGGCGATGGGGCAGGGTGATGACGCGCTCCTGCGCGAGATCGCGGCGATTTTCGAGGCGCAGGATTTTCGCATCTTGGGCGCGCTCGACCTGCGCCCGGACCTAGCCGCCGAACCGGGGCCGATCTGCGGCGCACCGGGCGCCGCGCAGGGCACCGATGCCGCGCGGGCGCGGGCGGTGCTGGACGCGCTCGGGCCGCTGGATGTCGGGCAGGCGGCGGTTGCTGCCCGCGGCCAGGTGATCGGGATCGAAACGCTTCAGGGCACCGACGCGATGCTGCGCTTCGTCGGCGCCTCGCGGCCGGGCTCGGGCGGTGTGCTGGTCAAGCGGCCCAAACCGTCGCAGGATCTGCGCATGGACACCCCCGCGATCGGCCCCGATACGGTGATGAAGGCCGCCGAGGCGGGCCTTTCGGGGATCGAGGTCGCTGCCGGCGCGGTGCTGATCCTCGACCGCGCCGCGACCGAGGCGGCCTGCGACGCGGCCGGGATGGCTCTCTGGGCCGCGCCATGAGCCTGACGCTGTTCCTCGTGGCCGGCGAAGCCTCGGGCGACCGGCTGGGGGCGGCGCTGATGGCCGGGCTGAAGACGCTTCGCCCGGACGTGGCGTTTCACGGCATTGGCGGGCCGCGCATGCAGGCCGAGGGGCTGCAAACCCTCTTCCCGATGGAGGCGCTGTCGGTCATGGGGCTGGTCGAGGTGCTGCCAAAGCTGCGCCAGCTTTTCGCGCTCAAGCGGCAGGCGGCGGAGGCCGCGGTCGCGCTGGCCCCCGATGCGCTGATTACCATCGACAGCCCCGATTTCTGCCTGCGCGTGGCCCGGCAGGTGCACGGATCGGCGCCGGGGATCCGCACCATGCACTACGTCGCGCCCTCGGTCTGGGCATGGCGGCCGGGCCGCGCGGCGAAGATGGCGCGCCACGTGGATCACGTGCTGGCGCTGCTACCGTTCGAGCCGCCCTACATGCAAGCCGCCGGGATGACCTGCGATTTCGTCGGCCACCCGGTGGTGGGCGAGCCGGTGGCAAGCGATGCCGAGGCCGCCGAGTTCCGCGCCCGCCATGCGATTGCGCCCGGGGCGCCGCTGGTCTTGCTGCTGCCCGGGTCGCGCAAGGGCGAGGTCGCCCGCCACATCGGCCCCTTCGGCGAGACGCTGACGCGGCTGGTGCACAAAAACCCCGATCTGCGCGCGGTGGTGCCAACGGTCCCGCACGTGGCCCCGATACTGCGAAAGGCGGTGCGGGGCTGGCCGGCGCGCCCGATCCTTCTGGACCCCGCCGACGCCCCCGACAGCCATGCCGCCGACAAGCGGGCGGCGTACAGGGCCGCCGATGCGGCGCTTGCGGCTTCGGGCACGGTGTCGCTGGAACTGGCCGCGTCGGGCACGCCGATGGTGATCGCCTATGACATGAACAGGCTCAGTTTCCGCCTGATGAAACGGATGGCGCGGATCGACACGGTGACGCTGGTCAACCTCGTCAGCGATAGCCGCGCGATCCCAGACTTCCTTGGCCCCGATTGTCGGGCCGACCGGATCGCCCCGGCGCTGGAGAAGGTGCTGATGGACCCCGCCGCGCGCGCCGCGCAGGCCGAGGCGATGACGCTGACCATGCAGCGGCTCGGACAGGGCGGGGAGGCGCCGGGGCTGCGCGCCGCGCGGTCTGTTCTGGCGCATCTGTAGGGGGTGATCGCCGGCCAAGCGTCGCGCCGCGTCGGGCGTTCCCCTTGGACCCGACATGCGTCAGCCGATGAAATCGCCCGTTTCGGCCCCGGTCAGGCGCAGGATCTCATCGGGCGGGATCGGCACGATGTGGCGCGGGGTGCCGGCGGCGGCATAGACCATGTCGAAATCCATCAGGCGCGGGTCCAACCACGCCCGGATCGGATTGAGATGCCCCACCGGCGCGACCCCGCCGATGGCAAACCCCGTCTGCGCCCGGATCAGCGCCGCATCCGCCTTGCCAAGCGGTTCACCGGCCAGCGCGCTGGCCTTGTCGGCGCAGACAATGTTGCCACCTGCGGTCATGAACAGCAGTGCCGCGCCGCTCTCCTCGCCGCGGAAGATCACCGATTTGCAGATCTGGTCGACGGCGCAGCCCGCCTGTTCCGCTGCCTCGGTAGCGGTTCGGGTGCTGCCCGCCATTTCCAGCACCTCGGCCGCGATCCCGGCCTCCTGCAAGGCGCGCGTGACGCGTTTGAGGCTCTTGCTCATCACGGTTCCTTTCGATCGTCCCGTCTTATCCCCCGAAGTCACCGCGATGTGCAAGCGATTGACGCGGCGCGCATCGCCCGCCATCAAAAGCGCCATGAGCCTTGCATCGCACATCACCCGCCACCCCGTGCCCTTCGATTCGGAAAGGGGCGCCGATGCCCTTGCGCATCTGCCGGACCTGTCGCCTGATTTGCGCCCGCTGATCGCGGGCATGGCCGGGTGCAGCCCCTACCTGTCGGGCCTTGTGGGAAAGGAGGCGGCGTGGCTTTCGCCCGTGCTGGACCAGCCGCCCGACGCGGTGCACCGCGCGCTGATCGACGAGACGCGGGCAATCCGCGCCGATGACCTCGCGCCGGGGCTGCGGCGCATGAAACGGCGGGTGGCGCTTTACGCGGCGATGGCCGACCTGGGCGGCGCCTGGCCGCTGGAGCGGGTGACCGGCTTTCTGACCGATTTCGCCGATGCCTGCGTCGACGTGGCGATCCGCCGGCTGGTCGCCGCCGAGGCCCGGCGCGGCAAGATCCCCGGCATGACCGAGGACGACGCCGCGACCGGCGCCGGCATGGTGGCGCTGGCCATGGGCAAGATGGGCGCGGGGGAGTTGAACTATTCCTCGGATATCGACCTCATCGTGCTCTTCGACGAAAGTCGCTTCGCGCCCGAGGATGAGCAAGAGGCCCGCAGCAGCTTCATCAAGGTCACGCGGCGGCTGGCGGCGGCTCTGTCGGACGTGACGCGCGACGGCTACGTCTTCCGCACCGACCTGCGCCTGCGCCCCGATGCCTCGGTCACGCCGGTCTGCATCTCCATGGCCGCCGCCGAACGCTATTACGAGGCCGAGGGGCGCAACTGGGAACGCGCCGCCTATATCAAGGCCCGGCCCTGCGCGGGGGACATCGCGGCGGGCGAGCGGTTCCTTGAAACGCTGACCCCCTTCGTCTGGCGCAAGCACCTCGATTTCGCGGCCATCGAGGACACCCACGAAATGCGCGAAAAGATCCGCAGCCACAAGGGCTTGCACGGGCCGATCACGCTGGAAGGCCACAACATGAAGCTGGGCGCCGGCGGTATCCGGGAAATCGAGTTCTTCGCCCAGACCCGGCAGATCGTCGCCGGCGGACGCGACCCCGACCTGCGGCTTCGCGGCACCGTCCCGGCACTGGACACCCTTGCCGAGAAGGGCTGGATCGAGGCGGAGGTGCGCGACAAGCTGATCCGTCACTACCGCCTTCACCGCGAGATTGAGCACCGTGTGCAGATGATCAACGATGCCCAGACCCACCTGTTGCCGAGCTCCGGGGAGGGGATCTCGCGGCTGGCGCATTTCTGCGGCACCGACGACGTTGCCGCTTTCCGCGCCGACCTGCGCGACAGGCTGGCCGAGGTGGAGGCGCTCTGCGAGCCGTTCTTCAAGCCCGAGGCGCCGGAGGCCGAGACGCCGGCGCTGTCCGACAAGGCGCTGGAAATTGTTGCCCGCTGGCCCGGCTACCCGGCGCTGCGTTCGGCGCGGGGGCAGGCGATCTTCGCGCGGCTGAAGCCCGACCTGCTGGCGCGCTTCGCCGCGACGCCGCGGCCCGAGGAGGCGCTGACCAATTTCGACGGTTTCCTGCGCGGTCTGCCGGCGGGGGTGCAGCTTTTCTCGCTTTTCCAGGCCAACCCGCCGCTGGTCGACCTGATCGTCGATATCTGCGGCACCGCGCCGGGGCTGTCGCGCTACCTGTCGCGCAATTCCGGGGTTCTGGACGCGGTGATCGGTGGCGATTTCTTCGATCCGTGGCCCGACGAATCCGGGCTTGCCGCGGATCTGGAGGCAGCGCTTGATGGGCTGGATTACGAGGATGTCCTGAATGCCGCGCGCCGCTGGATGAAGGAATGGCATTTCCGGGTGGGGGTGCATCACCTGCGCGGACTGATCTCGGCCGAGGTGGCGGGGGCGGAATATTCCATGCTCGCCGATGTCATCCTGCGCGCGCTCTGGCCGCGGGTTTGCGACGAGGTCGCGCGCCGCCACGGCCCGGCGCCGGGGCGCGGCGGCGCGGTGGTGGCGATGGGAAGCCTCGGGACGGGGCAACTGACGGCGGGATCGGATCTGGATCTTCTGGTGATCTACGATGCCGGGGGGGTGGAGATGACCGAAGGCCGCCGCCCGCTTGATCCGCGCGGCTGGTTCGCCAAGGCGACCAAGACGCTGATCACCGCGCTGACCGCGCCGATGGCCGACGGCAAGCTTTACGAGGTGGACATGCGGCTGCGCCCCTCCGGGCGTCAGGGGCCGGTGGCAACGGCGCTTTCCAGCTTCCGCCACTACCAGAAGACCGAGGCCTGGACATGGGAGCATCTTGCGCTGACCCGTGCGCGGCCCGTCGCGGGCGAGATCGGCCTTTGCGTGGATATCGAGGCGGTGCGGCTCGAGGTGCTGACCACGCCGCGCGACCCGGCCCGTATCGCGGCCGACGCCCAGGACATGCGCGACAGGTTGGCTGCCGCGGGGCGTGGGGGCGAAGGGCTGGACGCCAAGGATGGCCCCGGACGGATGAAGGATATCGAACTTCTGGCCGAGGCGGCGGCGCTGATCGCGGGCGTGCCGGCACGTGACGTGGCCGGGCAACTGGAAACCGCCGTTTCGATAGACTGGATCGGGCCTGACGACGCGCGCACCCTTGCCGAGGCGCATCATCACTACGGTCGGCTCAACCACGCGGCGCGGCTTCTGACCGATCGGCGGCTCGACCTCGACGAGGTAGGGCAGGGCGGGCGCGCGTTTACCGCGCGCGAAGCCGGTGTCGCGGACAGCACCGAATTGGGCGCGAAAACGGAAAGCCTGCGGGCCGCGTCGCAAGCTATCATCGACGCGGCATTGGCGAATCCGCCGGAACCGGAGGAGATGACGTGAAAGACGCAAGCGACCCCAAGGCCCTGATCTTCGAGGCATACCGGATAGAGGGGATCAGCGACGGCGAATGCCGGTCGATCTTCATGGACTGGGCGCTGAGCCTGCCCGACCCCGAGCCGTTGCCCCACATCGCGGCGCTGCTTGCGCGCTACGCCGCGAACAACCCGGACCACCCGATGACGGCGGTGCTGCGCGAGGCAGAGGCGGCGCCCCCGAAAGCCGCGCGGCGCGGCGGACGGGCTGCCCGCATCGGGCAGGGCTGAGGCATGGCGTCCTCCGGTGCGATCCGGGTCATGCGGTGACGCGTGACCCCTGCGCGCCGCGTTCGCGGTAGGGGGTGGTGTCGTAATGCGCCCGGTAGCACTTGGAAAAATGCGAGGGCGAGGCGAAGCCGCAGGCAAGCGCCACGTTGATCACGCTCATGTCGGTCTGCATCAGGAGGTTGCGCGCCTTTTGCAGCCTGAGTTCCATGTAATACCGCTTGGGGCTGCGGTTGAGATAGCGCCGGAACAGCCGTTCAAGCTGGCGCGTGGACATGCCGACCTCCTGCGCCAGGATGGCCGGGCTGATCGGTTCCTCAAGGTTGTGCTCCATCATCCGGATGACCTGGCTCAGCTTCGGGTGGCGCACGCCGATCCGCGTGGGGATCGACAGGCGCTGCGAATCCTGGTCGGTGCGGATCGAGGTATAGATCATCTGGTCGGCCACCTGGCTGGCCAGATCCTCGCCATGGTCATTGGCGATCAGCGTCAGCATCAGGTCGATCGAGGCGGTGCCGCCCGCCGTGGTCATCCGGTTGCCGTCGATCACGAAGACCGACTTGGTCAGGTTCACCTCTTCGAACTCTTCCGAAAAACTGTCCTGGTTTTCCCAGTGGATCGTCGCGCGCCGTCCGTCGAGCAGCCCCGCCTTGGCCATCGTGTAGCCCGCCGTGCACAGCGCGACCATTGTGCAGCCGCGGCGCGCCTCGCGCCGGAGCCAGTTCACCATCCGCTTGGTCGTGGCATTCTGCACATCGGTGCCGCCACACACGACAACGGTGTCCTCGCGCGACAGCTCCTCCAGATCCATGTCGACCCGCAGTCGCGCATACGAACTGCAGCGCACCTCGTCACCGCCTTCACCGGCGAACACGACCTTGTAAAGGTCGCCCCCGGCCAGCCGGTTGGCAATGCGCAGCGCATCCACCGCGCCAGCGAAACTGAGCATGGTGAAATTGTCCAACAGGACGAACACGAACCGCTTGGGCTGTCTTGGAATGCCGTTCAAAAGGGGGGCCATACCGCTGCCTTTCTTGTACAGTCATCCTCCCTGACTGCCTCTTATAGCGAAACCACCATTTTCCGGGCGGCGCAATCCCCGGTGGGTTGAATTTCGCATTGGACCTCGCGCGCCCTGAGCGTATAAGCGGGGCCGATTGTTACAGGAGGGTGCATCATGGCACAGGCATGGACGAAATCGGATTGGAGATCGAAGCCGCGCGTTCAGATGCCCGACTATCCCGATGCCGAGGCATTGGCGGCGGTCGAGGCGCAGCTGGCCAGCTATCCGCCGCTCGTCTTTGCCGGTGAGACCCGCAAGCTGCGCGAGCAACTGGCCGCCGCGTCGCGTGGTGAGGCCTTCCTGCTGCAGGGCGGTGACTGCGCCGAAAGCTTTGCCGAGTTTTCCGCCGATTCCATACGCGATACCTACAAGGTGATGCTGCAAATGGCCGTCGTGCTGACCTATGGCGCCAAGGTGCCGGTGGTCAAGGTGGGGCGCATGGCCGGTCAGTTCGCCAAGCCGCGCAGCGCGCCGGTGGAGGTGAAGGACGGCGTGGAGCTGCCCTCCTACCGCGGCGATATCGTCAACGAACTTGACTTCACGCCCGAAGCCCGGAGCCCGAACCCCTCCAAGATGTTGCAGGCCTACACGCAGGCGGCGGCCTCGCTGAACCTTCTCCGCGCCTTCAGCCAAGGCGGCTTCGCCGATATCCACCGGGTGCATGCCTGGACGCTGGGCTTTACCGATGGCGACGAGGCCGACAAGTACCGCGACATGGCCAACCGGATCTCGGACGCGCTCGATTTCATGACGGCGGCCGGGCTGAACTCGGAAACCGCGCATACGCTGGGCACTGTGGATTTCTACACCAGCCACGAAGCGCTGCTGCTGGAATACGAGGAGGCGTTGGCGCGCGTCGATTCCACGACCGGCCTGCCGGTGGCGGGCTCGGGCCACATGATCTGGATCGGCGACCGCACGCGCCAGCCCGATGGCGCGCATGTCGAGTTTTGCCGCGGCGTGCAGAACCCGATCGGGTTGAAATGCGGCCCGACGACCAGCGAGGATGACCTCAAGCGGCTGATGGCCACGCTCAATCCCGACAACGCGGCCGGGCGGCTGACCCTGATCGCGCGCTTCGGGGCCGGGTCGGTGGGCGACCACCTGCCACGGCTGATCAGGACGGTGCGAGAGGAAGGCGCCAACGTGGTCTGGTCCTGCGACCCGATGCACGGCAACACGATCAAGTCGGGCTCTGGCTACAAGACCCGCCCCTTCGACAGCGTGCTGCGCGAGGTACAGGAATTCTTCGCGGTGCATCGCGCCGAGGGCACGGTGCCGGGCGGGGTGCATTTCGAGATGACGGGCAAGGACGTGACCGAATGCACCGGCGGTGTGCGCGCGGTGACGGACGAAGATCTCTCGGATCGCTACCACACGGCCTGCGACCCGCGCCTCAACGCATCGCAATCGCTGGAACTGGCCTTCCTCGTGGCCGAAGAGCTTTCGGCCACAGGTCGGCCTACGGCGGTTGCAGCGGGCTGATACGCTGCTTGCCCCGGACAGAACGCGCCCCGTCCTGCAGGCAGGTCGGGGCGTTTTCGATTGACGCCCTGCGCTGATCAGACCTTGCCGCCCTTGATCACCGTCAGCACGCGGCCCCTGCCACGGCGCGGCGCGGCCCCTGCCGGGCTGCCCGGGGTGGGATCGCGGCACGGATCGAGTGCCGAGAGCGCGGCGCGCCGTATGCGAAACCTGCGCGGCGGCAGGCCCAACGGCCCGTCGGTGGCCAGAACCCCGAGCGCGCGATCCACGCGGCCGGACCGCCCCCGTAGCGGCAACAGAAGCATCTGGCCGTCGAGCACGGTGCAACCCTGCGCGTCCGATACCAGTTGCAGCCTCAGCATGGCCGGCTGCTCGAAGACCTGTTCAGCCTTCTCCATCAACGCGCTGCGGTCTCCAAGCTCGAAAAAGGCGCGCAGCGGCATGCCCCGCACATCCAACCCCATCAGCCGCGACAGGTGCTGTCCGGCCAGCCGGAAGCGCAGCTTTCCGGGGTGTGCCCGGTCGATCAGGAACGCGCAGGGCAGGGCCGGGCCAAGCGCCTCGGGGCGCAGGTCGGCGCGGGCGGGCGGTGCAGTGCCATGGCGCAGCGCGGCCCATTGGTGCTGCACCCGGGCCAGCATCGCGCCCGTCGGGCCATCTTGCCAGTGCCAGAGGGGCACGACCCGGGATGTTGACGTGTCGGGCGTCGGGATCGAACCGCTGGTCATGTCACGCTCCTGCCTTGCCGGGCCCTTTCAGGTCTGGCCGCGCATTGGCGTTGCAACGGACGATGTGATAACGCTTGGCGACCATTCCTTACCGGGACGTTAATAACATCTGAACAATTCGATGCGCAGGGGGGAAATCCTTAAGTGGTTAATTCAATGACCGGGTATGCAGCGCGCGATGTCGCCTCCGACGGGAGTCTGCGCAGTTGGGAGTTGCGCGGCGTCAACGGGCGCGGGCTGGAAATGCGGCTCCGCCTGCCGGACCGGCTCGGACGGTTGGAGATCCCGTTGCGCGAGCGGCTGAAAGCCGCCCTTGCGCGCGGCTCTGTCACGCTCACCCTGCGCGTCGCGCGCGAGGAGGGCGGCAAGGCGGGCGCGGTCGACGAGGCGGCGCTGTCCTCGGCCCTGGCCGCGCTGTCCCATGTGCAGCGCGCATCCGAGGCGCAGGGCCTGCCCGTGGCCCCGCCCGACCCGGTCCGTATCCTGACCATGCCGGGGGTGATGGTCGCCTCCGCCGAGGAAACGCTGCCAGCCGATGAGGCCCTGCTGGAGGAGTTCGGTGTCCTGCTGGAGGCCTTCCTCGCCTCGCGCGCGGCGGAGGGACGGGCGCTGCAACGGACACTTACCGCGCAGATTGACCGGCTGGAGGCGCTGACCGGGCAGGCCGTGGAGCAGGCTGCCGCCCGCGGCGATAGCGCCGCCGACCGGATGGCCGAGACCCTCGCCCGTGTGCTGCGCGCCAGCGACGGCATGGACCCCGACCGGTTGGCGCAGGAGCTTGCGCTGATCGCGGTCAAGACCGACGTGACCGAGGAAATCGACCGGCTGGCAAGTGCCCATATCCCCGCCGCCCGCGCCCTGCTGGAAGCCGATGGCCCGGTCGGGCGGCGCTTTGACTTCCTGTTGCAGGAATTCAACCGCGAGGCGAACACGCTTTGCTCCAAGTCGGGCGATGCGGGCCTCACCCAGACCGGGCTTGACCTCAAGGTGGTGATCGATCAGATGCGCGAGCAGGTCCAGAACGTGGAGTAGCCATGCCCGTCCCCGACACCCGCCGCGGCCTTCTGATCATCCTGTCCTCGCCCTCGGGTGCGGGCAAGTCGACCCTCGCCCGGCGGCTGATGGGCTGGGATCCGACACTGTCCTTCTCGGTGTCCGCGACCACCCGCCCGCCGCGCGCGGGCGAGGTCGATGGCACCGATTACCGGTTTCTCGACGAGGCCGATTTCAAGGCGCTGGTTTCGGACGGTGCGATGCTGGAACACGCCCATGTCTTCGGCCACTTCTACGGCTCGCCGCTGGAGCCCGTGCGCGCGGCGATCGACGAGGGGCGCGACGTGCTGTTCGACATCGACTGGCAGGGGGCACAGCAGATCAAGACGAGCGTCCTGCGCGACCATGTCCTGTCGATCTTCGTGCTGCCGCCCTCGATCGCGGAATTGCGCCGGCGGCTGGTGTCACGCGGGCAGGACAGCGCCGAGGTGATCGCCAAGCGCATGCAGCGCAGTTGGGACGAGATCAGCCATTGGGACGGCTACGATTACGTTTTGGTCAACGACGATCTCGACGTGACGTTCGACCGGCTCAAGACCATTGTCAGCGCGGAACGCCTGCGCCAGCCGCAGCAACCGGGCCTGCGCGGTTTCGTGCGCAAGCTTCAGGCGGAATTCGAGGAGGAACGCCATGCTCTATGAACTTGACGGCTTGGCGCCCGAGGTGGCCGGGGATTGCTGGGTCGCGCCCGATGCCAACCTGATCGGTCGGGTGGTGCTGGAACCGGGCGCCTCGGTCTGGTTCGGATGCACGCTGCGCGGCGACAACGAGGCGATCCGCGTCGGCGCCGGGTCGAACGTGCAGGAAAACTGCGTCTGCCACACCGACATGGGTTATCCGCTGACCATCGGCGCCGATTGCACCGTCGGACACAAGGCGATGCTGCATGGCTGCACCATCGGCGCAGGCAGCCTGATCGGCATGGGCGCAACGATCCTCAACGGCGCGGTGATCGGCAAGGGTTGCCTTGTCGGGGCCGGGGCGCTGGTGACCGAAGGCAAGGAAATCCCCGACAACTCGCTGGTGATGGGCGCACCGGGCAAGGTCGTGCGCCAACTGGACGAGGAGGCGCGGGCCGCCCTTCTGGCCTCGGCCGAGAATTACCGGCAGAACATGCGCCGTTTCCGCGCCGGGCTGCGCGCGGTCGGGTAGAGCGCGCCCTGCCTGCGAGTGTTGTGGCGGCGGGCTGGTGCCCGCCTCTTACGCCAGTGCAACGCTCAGCGTCAGGTGCGCCGAGTCTTCGTCCATTGCGACGCGCGCCATCAGACCCCGCGCTGCCATTTCCTGCGCCAGCAGGGCGAACTGCACACGCCCGGGCGGCGGCGCCTCGTCGGGCAGTCCGGATCCGTGCAGAAGCCCCCAAAGCGCGTCGTCGCTGGCGAGTTTGCGCCCCGCGCCGGTCAGGCGCCAGACGCCGTCGGCGTTGGTGACCTGCAAGCTGGCGCCAAGCGGAAAGGCGGTTTCGGCGCAGCTGAGCATCAGGAAGGCCAGCTTCGCATCGCGCCGGGGCAGGTCGCTCGTGATCTGCCAATCCACATCATGCCGCCCGCTGGAATACAACGCGGTCAGGATCTCGCGCAACTCGCGCGGCGACAGGGTTTCGCCGGCACGCGCGGCGCCAAAGGCGATCCGGTAGAAGCGGACCCGCGCCATCGCGTCGCCCACGGCCGAGGCGATCAGGTCGATTTCGGGCGAGCGCGGCGCGCCGGAGAGCGCCAAGAGCTCGATCCCGTTGGAAATCGCCGAGAGCGGGTTTACAATGTCATGGCAAAGCCGCGAGCCGACCAGTTGCGACAGGTCTGGTGCCGTGAAATCGTGCCGGTCATCCATCATCACAAGGCCCTGCAAATGTCGAGAGAACTGAACGCCCTGCTGGAGCCGGGAATGCTGGTGCGCCATCCCGGTGAGCCCGACTGGGGGCTTGGGCAGGTGCAGTCCAATATCGGCGGGCGCGTCACGGTGAATTTCGAGAATGCGGGCAAGGTCGTCATCAACGGTGAGCGGGTGGCGCTGGTCATGGAATTCTGATTCCCCTTCGGGCTGGCCTCCCGACGCTAGCGCGGCCAAGGTTAACAGCTTCCTAACGCCGGCCCCGCGCAGGTGGGACATGTTGCAATGTGGGGGGCGATGGATTACCCGGCTCGGCAAGGGAAAACCGGGGCCGACATGCAACGCGACACGGACCAGTTCGAAGTGCGCCTTGCGCGCGGCGCGGAGGATCTGCGGCTGGCGCAGTCCCTGCGCTATCAGGTCTTCGTGGAGGAGCTTGGCAGCGACGGGCCGTTGGTCGATCATGACCGGCGGCTGGAGGCCGACCGCTTCGACACTGTCTTCGATCACCTCATGCTGCTTGACCACGGGCGGTCCGGAAACCCCTGCGTCGGCGTCTACCGCGTCATGCGCGACGATCAGGCGGCAGCGGCGGGGCAGTTCTACTGCGACGACGAATATGACCTCGGCATTCTGAAACGCTCGGACCTGCGGCTCCTCGAACTGGGGCGGTCGTGTCTGCATGCCGAGTATCGCGGCGGCACCGCGATGATGCATCTGTGGAACGGGCTGGCCGCGTACGTGGAGCGGCACGGCATCGACCTGATGTTCGGCGTCGCCTCGTTTCACGGCACCGATGCGATGGCCTTTGCCGCGCCCTTGTCGCTACTGCACCACCGCTACCTCGCGCCCGAGGACATCCGGGTGCACGCCCACGCGCCGCATTTCCAGCGCATGGACCTGATCGCCGAGGCCGATCTGGACCGTGTTGCCGCCGCGCGCGCGCTGCCGGCGCTGATCAAGGGTTACTTGCGGATGGGCGGCGTGGTGGGCGAGGGGGCGTTTATCGACCACCCTTTCAATACCACCGATATCTGCCTGCTGATGGATGTGAAGCAGGTCTCTCAAAAGCAGCTTGGCCTTTACACGCAGGGGCGGCACACGTGACGACATGGTCCGATGCGCCGCCACCCCCGCCTGCGCGCCTGACGTTGCGGGGCTGGCTGCGGGTGCTGCGCCGGGGCGCCCCGATCGTGCTGCTGCTGGTGGTGGCCTTCCCGCTCTTGCTGCTGCTGCGGGGCCCCGAAAAGTGGATCTGGGGCGAGGCCCGCCCGGTGACACCGAGGATCCAGCAGGCGTTCTGCATCGCCACCTGCCGACTGATGGGGGTGCGGCGCCACGTGCGCGGCGCGCCAAGTCCGGCGCGGGGGGCTTACGTGGCCAATCACGCAAGTTGGCTCGATATCTTCGTGCTGAACGCGTCGAAGCGGGTGTTCTTCGTCGCCAAGTCCGAGGTGGCGGGCTGGCCCGTCATCGGCTGGCTGGCGCGGGGCACCGGCACCGTCTTCATCCGCCGCGACCGGCGCGATGCCAGGCGCCAGCAGGCGATCCTGACGGCGCGGCTGCGCGCCGGGCATCACCTGTTGTTCTTTCCCGAGGGGACCAGCACCGATGGCCAGCGGGTGCTGCCCTTCAAGACCACACTGTTCGCCGCCTTCACCACCGAGGCGCTGCGCGATTTCCTGACGGTGCAGCCGGTCTCCCTGCGCTATCACGCACCCGCGGGCGAGGATCCGCGCTTTTACGGCTGGTGGGGCGATATGGGGTTCGCGCAAGGGCTGCTGAAGGTGCTGGCGGCACGGAGGCAGGGCCGGGTGGAGGTGGTCTATCATCCGCCCCTGCCTGTGGCCGACTACCCCGACCGGAAGGCGCTGGCCACCGCGTGCGAGGCGGCGGTCCGCAAGGGCTTCATCGAAGCGGCGCGGTAAGGGCGGCAAGGGCGGCGGCGGGATCGTCGGCGCCCCAGACCTCGGCGCCGATGGCGAAGAAATCGGTCACCGGGGCGAGGCGTTCCACGATTTCGGTGCTGATCGCGCCTTCGGCCACCACCGGCAGTTCGATCATCTGCGACCACCACGCGAAAAGCTCCGCTTCCGCCCGTGTGCCGTCACCGAGCGGGCTGTCACCCACCGGCCCGAAGGAAACGTAATCGGCGCCGATCTCGCCCGCCGTCATGGCGTCATGGCGCGAGGCGCCGCAATAGGCACCGAGAATGGCCTCGGTCCCGAGATCCTTGCGCGCCTTGCGCACCGAGCGCGCGCCATCGGTCAGGTGCACCCCGTCGAGGCCCAGCCGTTCCACCAGCCCGATATGGCGTTCGATCACGAGTGGCACGTCACGCGCATGCGCGATCTCGCGCAACGCATCGGCGGCGCGCGCCACCTCGTCCGCGTCGCCAGAGGCATGGGCAAGGCGCAAGCAGGCGATATCCTGCGCGTCGAGCACAGCCGAAAGTTTCGGTGCAAAGGCGTCGATCTCGAAGACCGGCGGCGTAACGAGGTAGATCTGCGGCTGCTCGGGGGCGTCCTGCGGCATGTCTCTGTCCTTGCTTGCGTTGCGCGCGGTGATAGCCGTTGCGGCGGGCGGGAACAATGGGGCGCTTGCATCAGGGCGGGGGGCGGATTAATCGCCATGCGCATGAGCCTGCACACCCCCCAGCCCGCCTTCATCCTCGTGCGCCCGCAGATGGGCGAGAATATCGGCGCCGCCGCGCGCGCGATGTGGAATTTCGGGCTCGATCACATGCGGGTGGTGGACCCGCGCGACGGCTGGCCGAACGAACGCGCGGTGGCGTTGGCCAGTGGCGCGGGGCGGTTGCTGGATCATGCTGGGATCATGGGATCGGTGCCGGAGGCACTGGCCGACTGCACGTACGTGTTCGCCACCACGGCGCGGCAGCGGGGGCTGACCAAGCCCGTGGTGACGCCGGAACGCGCCATGCAGCAGGCCCGCGCGATCCATGATGAAGGGGGCAAGGTAGGGGTGCTGTTCGGCCCGGAACGGGCGGGGCTGGAAAACGAGGATATCGTGCACGCCAACGCCACGATCTCGGTGCCGGTGAACCCCGACTTCCCTTCTCTCAACCTTGCGCAATGCGTGCTTCTGACCGCTTACGAATGGCGCCGGGCGTCTGCCGAGATCCCGGCGGAGGTCATGGAGATGGCGGGCACCGACTTTGCCAGCGGCGAGGAAATCGCGCGGCTGGGCGATCATTTCGAGGAGCGGCTGGAGGCGGCTGGCTTCTTCTTTCCAGAGACCAAGGCACGCGGCATGAAGCTTGTCCTGCGCAACATGTGGGCGCGGCTGCCGCTGACGCGCGCCGATGTGCAGACGCTGCACGGGATGCTGCGCCAGATGGTGCGCTGGAAGGAGAGGGGCTGACGCCTATCCATGCCCGTTGCGGGGCTGTCATCGGCGCGAAGGCCTCCGGCAGGGGGCTCGACAAATAAGACGGGCAGGGGCGCGACCCTTTGGCGTTGCGCTTGAACCTTGCCCGGGGCCCGGCTAGGTCTGGCTTGGTGAAGCACGGGAGCGTGGTGATGAGCGGCAAGCGCAGCATTTTCGAAGAGGTCGAAGACACGAGGAAAGCCGCTGCGACACCGGGCGCCCTGAGCGCCGGGCAGGGCCGGAGGCGCAACTTCGCGCGTGCCTGGCTGATGGTGCTTTTCGCCATGGTCGTGGTGATGATCGTGGTCGGCGGGCTGACGCGGCTGACGGATTCGGGACTGTCGATCACCGAATGGGCGCCGATCAGCGGGGCCGTGCCCCCCATGAGCGAGGCCGATTGGCAGGCGGAATTCGCGGCCTACCAGCAGACCGACGAATACCGGTTGCAGAATGCCGGGATGAGCATGGCAGAGTTCCGCTATATCTACTGGTGGGAATGGGGCCACCGGCAGCTTGGCCGGGTGATCGGGCTTGTCTGGGCGCTGGGCTTTGCCTTCATGCTGGCCACCGGCCGGATGCCGCGTGGCTGGACCGGCCGGTTCGTGCTTCTGGGCGCGCTTGGCGGGCTGCAGGGCGCAATCGGATGGTGGATGGTGCATTCGGGGCTGCAGGCGGGGATGGTCGATGTCGCCTCCTACCGGCTGGCGACCCATCTGGGGATCGCCTTCCTGATCCTGTCGCTTATCGCGTGGTATGTTTTGCGACTGTCGCGCGACGAGGCCGACCTATTGCAGGCGCGCCGGGGGCTGGACAGGACGATGAAGGGGATGACCACCGGCCTTTTGCACCTGTCCTTCGTGCAGATGCTCATCGGCGCGTTGGTCGCCGGGATCGACGCGGGGCGCCTGTTTCCCGACTGGCCGCTGATGGCGGGCGGGATCATGCCGCCCGACATGTGGCAGATCGAGCCCGTCTGGCGCAACCTGTTCGAGAACGCGGGCACGGTGCAGTTCATTCACCGGGTCGTGGGCTACGTTCTGGCGGCGCTGGCCATCGGCGTGGTGCTGGCAGCGCGCAAATCGGCGAACCGGGCGGTGAAGGGCGCGGCGCAGGTGGCGGCGGCGATGATCTTCGTGCAGGCGACGCTCGGCGTTGTGACCGTCATGCACAGCTCGCCGCTTTATCTGGCGATCCTCCACCAGCTTGGCGCCGTCTTCACCATCGTTCTGATCCTGCGGGCGCGCTTTGCCGCGATGCACCCGCCCATGCAATCCGCGAGAGGGGCCTGACATGTCCGCCTATGACGAGCTGATCGCGTTCCAGCGCGACACGCAGGCACTGGCGCAGGTCGCCGGACGGCTTGGCTGGGACCAGGAAACCGTGATGCCGCGTGGCGCCGCCGATCAGCGGTCCGAGGAGATGGCGGCGATGGAATCCGTCCTGCACGCCCGCCGCACCGACCCAAAGGTGGGCGACTGGCTGGACAGGGCGGAGGCCGCCGACGACGTGGCCCGCGCCAACCTGCGCCTGATCCGGCGCGAGCATGAGCGCGCCACCAAGGTGCCCGCCGATCTGGCCAAGGCGCTGGCCGGGGCAACCTCTCGCGCGCAAGGCATCTGGGCCGAGGCGCGGGCAAACGAGGATGTGGCCGCCTTCCTGCCCACGCTGGCCGAGATCCTGCGCCTGCGGCGCGAGGAGGCCTCGGCCATCGCCGGCGGTGCCGATCCCTACGACGCGCTGTTGCAGGATTACGAGCCGGGCATCACCGGGTCCGAACTGGAGGCGATGTTTTCGCGGATGCGCCCGCGGCTGGTCGATTTGCGCGGGCGGATCATGGCAAGCGGCGTGTCGCCAGAACCGTTGCGCGGCCATTTTCCCGAGGACCGGCAACTGGCGCTGTCGGCCGAGATTGCCGCGCGCTTCGGCTATGACGTCGCGCATGGCCGGATCGACAAGGCGGTGCATCCGTTCAGTTCCGGCTCCGGCGCGGATGTGCGGATCACCACGCGGGTGTCTGAGGCCGACCCTCTGGGCTGCCTCTATTCGACGATCCACGAGGTCGGGCATGGCTGCTACGAGTTGCATATCGACCCGGCCTACCGGCTGAGCGTGCTTGGGCAGGGCGTGTCGATGGGGGTGCATGAAAGCCAGAGCCGAGCTTACGAGAACCAGATGGGCCGCAGCCGCGCCTTCACCGGCTGGCTGTTCGAGAAAATGCGCGCGACGTTCGGGGAGCTGAATGTCGCCGATGCCGATGCCTTCCACGCCGCCGTGAACCGGGTGCATTCGGGCTATATCCGTACCGAGGCCGACGAGGTGCATTACAACCTGCATATCCTGCTGCGCTTCGACCTTGAACGGGCGCTGATCGCCGGCGACCTGCAGGTCGGCGACCTGGAGGCCGCGTGGAACGATCGTTTCGCGGCCGATTTCGGCGTCCCGGTCGACAGGCCGTCAAACGGGATGTTGCAGGATGTGCATTGGTCGGTCGGGTTGTTCGGCTATTTCCCGACCTACACGCTGGGCAATGTCTATGCCGGCTGCCTGTTCAGGGCGCTGCGCGAGGATCTTGGGGACGTCGATGCGCAGATGGCGACGGGCGATCTTTCCGGCGCGACCGGCTGGATGGCGCGAAACCTGCAGCGCCATGGCGGGCTTTACGAGCCGCGCGAGGCGGTTGAACGCGCCGCGCGCGCCCCGGTCACCGAGGAACCGCTGCTCGATTATCTCGACGCCAAGTTCGGCGCGATCTACGGGGGCTGAGATGGCGGAGCGGTCGGAGCGGGCCGCGCGCGGCCCCGGGGTCTGGATGCTCGCCGTGGCGCAGACGCTGTCCTATGCCTGCCTGTATTACATCTTCGCGGCGTTGATCCTTGCTTGGGAGGCCGACCTCGGCTGGGACCGGCGCCTGCTGGCGCTTGGCCCCGGCATCGCCATCGGCATCGCCGCGCTGCTGGCGCCGCTGATGGGGCGCGCGGTGGACCTTGGCCGCGGGCCGGAGGTGATGCTGGCCGGTGCGATCCTTGGCGCAGTGTCGCTGGCTGGACTCGCCGTTGGCGCGACCGAGGCGCATTACCTCATGGCCTGGGCCGGAATCGGGCTGGCGCAGGCGGCCAGCCTCTACGAGACCTGTTTCGCCTTCCTCATCCGGCGGCTGACATTCGCCGCGCGCGCCGCCATCGTGCGGGTGACGCTGGTGGCGGGCTTTGCTTCCACACTGGCGTTCCCGGCGGGCGCGCTCCTGTCCGACATGATCGGCTGGCGCGGCGCCGTCTGGGTGGCCGCTTTCACAATGGCCGCCGTGGTGCTGCCGCTGGTCTGGTGGGGCACGGAAATCCTGCGCCGTGACGGCGAGCCGCCGATGCAGCGCACATCGGACAAGGGCACATGGGTGCAGGCGCTGCGCACCGGCCGGTTCTGGATGCTGGCAGCGATCTTTGCCTTCATCGCGCTCAACCACTGGATGTTGGTCAATTTCGCGGTGCCGATCTTTACCGAGCGTGGCGCGCCGCAGGGGCTGGCGGTCACGGCCGCCTCGGTCATCGGGCCGGCGCAGGTGGCCGGGCGGCTGGTGCTGATGCGTTACGAGTCGCGGATCGGCACCATGGCGGCGACGCAGCTGACCTTTCTGGGCATGGGTGTCGGCATCGGCTGCCTGTGGCTGGCCGGGCTGGCGCCGCAGGCAATCTTTGCCTTCGCGGTGGTGCAGGGGGGCGCGATCGGGGTGATGACGATCCTGCGCCCGGTGCTGATCGCCGAGGTGATGGGGCCGGCGGGCTACGGCGCGATTGCCGGCACCATCCAGATCCCCGCGCTTCTGGCCGGCGCGGTGGCGCCGGTTCTGGGCGCGATGGTGCTGGCCGGCGCGGGCGTGGCCGGGATGATCGTTCTGTCGCTCCTGCTGATCCTTGTCAGCCTTGCGCTGGCCCTGCGGCTGGTGGGGTAAGCCTACTCCGCCGCCCAGTCCGGCTTGCGCTTTTCGAGGAAGGCGGCGATGCCCTCGGCGGTGTCGTCTTCCAGCATGTTCTCGACCATCACCACACCGGTATAGTCATAGGCCTTGTCGAGCGGCATCTCGATCTGGTCGTAGAAGGCGCGTTTGCCGACGCGCACAGCGCTGCCGAGCTTGGCGGCGACGGTTTCCGCGAGGTCCATGGTTTCCTCCTCCAGCCGGTCGGAATGCACCGCCTTGTTGATCAGGCCAAGTTCCATCGCGCGGTCGGCCAGCACGAAGCGGCCCGTGGTCAGCATCTCGAAGGCGTGCTTGCGGGGGATGTTGCGGCTGAGGGCCACCATCGGTGTCGAGCAGAACAGGCCGATATTGACCCCGTTCACGCCAAAGCGCGTGTCGTCGGCCGCGACGGCCATGTCGCAAGAGGCGACAAGCTGGCAGCCCGCCGCCGTGGCGATGCCATGAACCTGCGCGATGACCGGCTGCGGCAGGCGCGGGATCATCTGCATCACCTCCGAGCAGCGGGTGAACAGGTCGCGCAACTCGGCCGCCCCCTTGTCGGGCGCGGCGCGCTTGGCGCGCACTTCCTTGAGGTCGTGGCCGGCGCAGAAAGCCTTGCCGGCGCCGCGCAGGATCACGACCTTCTGCGCTTCGTCGTTCATCAGGTCGTTGAACGTGTCGCGCAAGCGATCCAGCATCGCATCCGACAACGGGTTGAGCGCACCGGGAATGTTCAGTGTCAACCGCGTGACCGGGCCCAGATCCTCGCGCAGCAGAATATCCTCGGCCATGTGGGCCTCCCTTGCCATTCGTGACGTTTCGGGCCAAGCCTATGTCCAAACGGAGGGGCAGGGCAATGGCACTGGCGATGGACAAATTGGCGCTGGCCGACTTCATGGCGGCGGAATTTCCACAGGTGGCAGCCGATTTCTCGATTCTCGACGTGGCCGACATGGCGGTGCGCGTCCGGTTGAACGTCGATGAGCGCCACCTGCGCCCCGGTGGCACGATCTCGGGGCCGTCGATGTTCGCGCTGGCCGATGTGTCGATCTACCTCGCGGTGCTGGCGATGATCGGGCCGAAGGCGCTGAGCGTGACGACGAATATCTCCATGGATTTCATGCGCAAGCCCGCCGCGGGGGCGGACCTTGTCTGCGACGCGCGGCTGTTGAAACTGGGGCGCAGCCTTGCGGTGGGCGATTGCCTGATCTTCACGGACGGGCAGGACGCGCCGGTGGCGCGCGCCTCGATGACCTACGCCATCCCGCCGGAGCGCTAGCGCACCGTCTCCCGAAGCCTGCCACGGGCTTTGCCTGATCCGCGCCGGCGGACCCCACGATACCCGCGAAAACCCGCCATCGTGATCGCGCGGCTTTTGACCCCCCCGCGTGCGGGGCCTATAAGGCGGACACGCGGTTGGAGAGCACGGGCATGGTCCGATTCCTTTTTTCATTCATTGGCGGGATTTTCACCTTCCTGACCAACTCCCTTTTCATGGGGGCGCTGATCGCGGGCGGTGTCATCTTCTCTTATGCGCGCGATCTGCCCGATCACGAGACATTGGCGCAATACGCCCCGGCCACGATCAGCCGGATCTATTCGCGCGAAGGCGCGATCGTGGATGAATTTGCCGCGGAACGGCGTTTTTTCGCCTCCTACGAGGATATTCCACCGCTGGTTGCCGATGCCTTCATCAGCGCCGAAGATCGCAATTTCTGGGACCACGGCGGCTATGACCCGCGCGCCATCGCCGCCGCGATCGTCGAAGCCGTGCAATCGCGTGGCCGCGAGGTGCGCGGCGCCTCGACAATCACCCAGCAGGTGATGAAGAACTTTCTGCTCGACGGCTCGCGCACCATCGAACGCAAGGTCCGTGAAATCATCCTTGCCGCGCGGATCGAGCAGACGCTGTCAAAAGAGCGCATCCTCGAACTCTACCTCAACGAGATCTTCCTGGGCCAGAATTCCTACGGCGTGGCCGCCGCCGCGCAGACCTATTTCAATGCCGATCTGGCAGAGCTTCGGCCCGAACAGGCGGCCTACCTCGCGGCGTTGCCGCAGGCGCCGTCGAACCTGCACCCGGTGCGCGACTACGACCGCGCGGTCGGTCGCCGCAACTACGTGCTGGGCCAGATGCATGAAAACGGATACCTCTCGCTGGAGGAGATGGAGCAGGCGCGCGCCGCGCCGCTTGAAACCGTGCAGAGCGGCCATATCGAACCGTTCCGGTCGCAATTGCCGCCGCGCAATTTCTTCACCGACGAGATCCGGCGCCAGCTGTCGCGCAGTTTCGGCGAGGAGGATTTCTTCTCGGGCGGCTACACCGTGCGCGCAACGATGGACGACCGCCTGCAAGGGGCCGCCGAACGCGCCTTGCGCCGGGCGCTGGAATCCTATGACCGCGACCGGGGATTGTGGCGCCCGCCGCTGGCGACAATTCCGGCCGATTCACTTGCCGATGCCGGCGATGAGGGCTGGCGCGACCTGCTGGCCGATGTGTCGATCCCGCGCGATATCACAGACTGGCATGCCGCCGTGGTGCTGGAGGTGGGCAACACCCATGCCCGGATCGGGATCGAGGACGTGGAGGATGACGCGGACGGCCACTGGATCGCGCCCGAGGACGTGACATGGGCGCGCCCCGTCGATGCCGATGGCAACCGGGGCGACCGGGCGCAGGTGGCGGGTGACCTGCTGGCGCTTGGCGATGTCGTGCATGTGCGCGCGATCACCGATGACAACGGCGATTTCCAGCGCTGGTCGCTGCGCCAGATCCCCGAGGTGCAGGGCGGCTTCGCGGCGATGGATGTGAATACCGGCCGCGTGCTGGCCATGCAGGGCGGCTTTTCCTACCAATATTCCAGCTTCAACCGGGCCTCGCAGGCCACCCGGCAGCCGGGGTCGAGCTTCAAGCCCTTCGTCTATGCCGCGGCGCTCGATTCCGGCTACAGCCCTAACACCATCGTGATCGACGCGCCGATCGAGGTCGATACCGGCGATGGCATCTGGCGGCCCACCAACGCCTCCAACCAGTTCTACGGCCCCGCCCCCCTGCGCACCGGGATCGAGCGGTCGCGCAACCTGATGACGGTGCGGCTGGCGCAAGATGTGGGGATGGGCACCGTCGCGCGTTACGCCGAACGCTTTGGCGTCTACGACACGCTGCAGCCCTACCTTGCCAACGCGCTCGGCTCGCAGGAGACGACGCTTTTGCGCATGATCAGCGCCTATGCCATGTTCGCCAATGGCGGCGAGCGGGTCGACCCGACGCTGGTCGACCGGGTCCAGGACCGCTTCGGCAGCACGGTCTACCAGCATGATCAACGGATTTGTCAGGATTGCGGGCGGCAGACCCTGCCCGAGGGGCAGGCGCCGCGCATCCTCTCGGACCGCGAGAGGGTCATCGACGCGATCACCGCCTACCAGCTGACCTCGATGATGCGCGGCGTGGTGCAGCGCGGCACGGCGGCGGGCAGCGTCGGCAATGCCGGGCTTGGCGTGCCGGTCGCGGGCAAGACCGGCACCACCAACGATGCCCGCGATGTCTGGTTCGTCGGCTTTACCAACACGATCGTGGCGGGGTGCTACATCGGCTACGACGATCCACGGTCGCTTGGCCGCGGGGCCTCGGGCGGGGGGATGTGCGGGCCGGTCTTCGCGGAGTTCATGCGAGAGGCGATCGACGAATATGGCGCGGGAGAGTTCGAGGTGCCGCCGGGCGGCCAGTTCTACCCGATCGACCGCCAGTCCGGCCAGCGACTGGACAGCGACGCGGAAGGCCCGAACGTGGTCTACGAGTATTTCCGGCAGGGGGAAGAGCCGTTCTTCGGGATGCTCTCGATCGTCGATGGCGGCTTCGGGATGGGCAGCAACCTGCCGATGTTCGCCACGGATCGGGAAGACGGCGCGAATGGCGAGATCGTGGATGGCGATCCGGGCGGGCAGGAGGATGGCGGCACGGTCGAGACCTCCACCGGCAACGATGCCCGCGTGCCCACTGGCACCGGTTTCGGCGAACTGACCTCCGGCGGGCTGTACTGACACCCCGGGGGCGCCCCCCGGCGCACGCGCTTGCAGTGTCGTGGACGCTGGATTACACCCCGTATTTGCAATGACAAAAGCCGAGTGAGCAGACCATGCGGGCCGAAACCCAGAGCCATATCGAGAAGATCAAGACCTCCCTGTCGCTTCTGGGCCAGCGGATGGATCTGGAAACGGCGGATCACCGGCTGGAGGAATTCAACGCCCGCGTCGAGGATCCGGACCTGTGGAACGACCCCGACAAGGCGCAAAAGCTGATGCGCGACCGGCAGGCGCTGGTCGACAAGATCAACACCTACAAGTTCATCGAAACCGGGCTCAACGACAATGTCGAGCTGATCGAGATGGGCGAGGCCGAGGGGGATAGCGAGGTGGTCGCGGAGGCCGAGGCCGCCCTTGCCGAGCTTGAAAAGACCGCCGCCGCCAAGGAATTGGAGGCGCTGCTCGACGGCGAGGCCGATGCCAACGACACTTTCCTGGAAATCAATGCCGGCGCCGGCGGCACCGAAAGCTGCGACTGGGCCAACATTCTGGCACGGATGTATGTCCGCTGGGCCGAGAAGAAGGGATACGAGGTGGAGCTTCAGGCCGAAAGCCCGGGCGACGAGGCCGGGATCAAGTCGGCCACCTACAAGATCACCGGGCACAATGCCTATGGCTGGCTGAAATCGGAATCCGGCGTTCACCGGCTGGTGCGCATCAGCCCCTATGACAGTTCCGCCCGGCGCCACACCTCGTTTTCGTCGGTCTGGGTCTACCCGGTGGTGGACGACAATATCGAGATCGAGGTGAACCCCGCCGATATCCGCATCGACACCTACCGGTCCTCGGGCGCGGGTGGGCAGCACGTCAACACCACCGACTCGGCGGTGCGCATTACCCACATACCCACGGGCATCGTGGTGAGCAGTTCGGAAAAGTCGCAGCACCAGAACCGCGACATCGCCATGAAGGCGCTGAAATCGCGGCTCTACCAGATGGAGCTTGACCGCCGCACCGCAGATATCAACGCCGCCCACGACGCCAAGGGCGATGCCGGGTGGGGCAACCAGATCCGATCCTACGTGTTGCAGCCCTACCAGATGGTCAAGGACCTGCGCACGGGGTTCGAGACCTCGGATACGCAAGGGGTGCTCGACGGCGATCTTGACGGGTTGATGGGCTCTGTTCTGGCGCAGAACGTGGCCGGCAAGAGCCGCGCCGACGCGCAGGGCGAGGTTTGACCGCGCGCGAGGCGGAAGGGACGGGGATGAGCGGGGACGCAACCACAGAAATCGAAAGCGACGCGCTGCGCGTCACGGTGTCCGACCGCGGGGCAGAGATGCAGCGGCTGCAAACCCGCGACGGGAGCGACTGGCTCTGGCATGGCGATGGCGCGTGGTGGACGGGCCGGGCGCCGATCCTCTTTCCCATTATCGGGCAGGCCCCGGACGACCGGATCGGCATGGATGGCCAGACCTTCCCGATGGAAAAGCACGGGATTGCCCGGCGCCGCCTGTTCCGCCGTATCGCCGCGACCACGGGCAGCGTCACCCACGAACTGACCGACAGCGCCGAAACGCGCACCGCGTTTCCACGCGCCTTCCGGCTGCGGCTGACACACCGGGTCGAGGGGGCGACGCTGACCTGCCGGGCGGAGGTGGTGAACAGCGATGATCGACCGAGTTGCTTCAGCATCGGGTTCCATCCCGCCTTCCTCTGGCCATTGCCGGGGGCCGAGGGGCGCGCGCATCACCTCACGTTGGACAACGCTGCCGAACCCGCACTGGCGCGGCTGAAGGACGGTCTCGTGCGCGCCGATCGGCTGCCGTCTCCGTTCACGCGCGGTCACCTGACACTGGACCCTGCCCTGTTCGAAGAGGACGCGATGATCTTCCCCGAGGGGGTCGGCGACGGGCTGACCTTCGCGGCGGATGGCGGGCCGGCCCTGCGCTTTGCCTTCGAGAACACGCCGCAGCTTGGAATCTGGCAAAAGCCCGGCGCGCCGTTCCTGTGCATCGAGCCTTGGCACGGCATGGCCGCGCGGCAGGGCGACGGGCCGGAGATGGACAAGCGCCCCGGCGCGATCACGCTGCCGGCGGGTGCGGACATGGCCATCGCCTATAGCGTGACCGTCGCTGCCTGACGCGGGCAGCGTCATTTCGCTTGGCAATGGCAAGTGACCTTGCGTAGCATTGTCGAGGGGAGGACACAGTATGAGCGACGCAACCCACGGTTTGCCCGAGGCCTCGAAAGTCCCCGCGCCGCGGACGATGGAGGTTGGCGATCTCAGGCGCGCCCTTGTGGCCGGTTGGCGCGATTACCGGCGCAAGCCGATGATGGGGGTGTTCTTTTCGCTGATATACGTGGTCGGTGGTTGGCTGATCTACCTGTTTCTTTTCGTGACCGAGCAAATCTGGTGGGCGCTGCCTTTCACCGTCGGCTTCCCGTTGATCGCGCCGTTTCTGGCGGTTGGCCTCTACGAGGTGTCGCGGCGGTTGGAACTGGGCGAGACGGACTGGCGCCGCAATGACATCTTCGGCGTGGTCTGGCGGCAGCGCTTGCGGCAATTGCCGCTGATGTCTTGGGTGATCATCGTTTATTTCCTGTTCTGGTCCTTTTTCGCGCACATGCTCTTTGCGCTTTTCATGGGGCCGTCCGTGCTGATGAATGTCTCGTCAAGCTATGCCTACCTGCTGCAACCCGAGGGGTTGTTGATGCTGCTGGTCGGGAGCGCGTTCGGCGCGGTCTTTGCCTTCGTGCTGTTCTGCCTGACGGTGATCTCTCTGCCGCTGCTTCTGGACAAGGAGCTTGATTTCGTCACCGCGATGCTGACCTCGATAGCCGTGGTCAAGCGCAACCCCAAGATCATGATCGGCTGGGGCGTCGTTATCGCCGGGTTGACCTTCGTGGCGATGCTGCCGGCGCTTATGGGTCTTTTCATCGCGCTGCCGGTTCTTGGCCACGCAAGCTGGCATGTTTATCGCAGTGCGCTGGAACACGACTGAGCGTATGAAGAAACGGCCCGCGGGGCGGTGCCCGGGGCCGTCCACAACGGTTTCGTGACAAGTACCGAGGCGGCCGGTCAGCCTTCGCGCTGACCGTTGCCTTGGGCCGCGGGTTGCGGCTTGGCGGCGGCTTGCTGTTGCGCGCCCTGCTTTCCGCCGCCCGCAGCGTCTTTCTTGGTCCCGGCACTCGACAACGGGTCTTCCTGACGCTGCACGGAGCCTTCGAAATGCGCGCCGCTTTCGATCGCTATGGTCTTGTGGATAATATCCCCCTCGACCCGCGCGGTAGAGGTGAGGCGCACTTTCAGCCCGCGCACCTTGCCCACGACGCGGCCCGTCACGACGATGTCATCGGCCACGATCTCCCCCTCGATGGTGGCGCCTTCGCCGACCGTCAGAAGATGCGCGCGGATATCCCCCTGCACCGTGCCCTCGACCTGGATGTCACCGGTGGTGCGAAGATTGCCGGTGATCGTCAGGTCCGTGCTGAGAACCGAGGCGGGGGCCTTGGCCTTGGAATTGTTCGTAAGGGGCATAGAGGATTTGTCCGTGGTTCCTGCCTGGGCGGCGTCAGCCGCGGTTTCACTTTTTACATCAGTGCCACCGGCCGCCTTCTGGCCGGGTTCATTGATCTTCGATTTAGAAAACATCTCTACCTGCCGTGATGTAGTTCATGGGGTTTCGGGGCGTATCACCGGTGCGAACCTCATAATGAAGATGGGGCCCCGTCGACCGTCCGGTGCTTCCCATATCACCTATCCGATCCCCGCGCGAGACCCTTTGGCCCTCGGTCACGCGAATCCGCGACATGTGCGCGTAGCGCGTCTCGAATCCCGCCGCATGGTCGATCACCACGATCAGGCCATACCCGCTTTGCCGTCCGGCGAAACTGACCACGCCGTTGGCGGTTGCATGGATCGGCGTGCCGGTCGGCCCGGCCATGTCGACGCCCGAATGCAGGCGGCGGCCGCCGTTGAAGGGATCGTTCCGGTAACCGAACGTGGAACTCAGGCGATAGCTGGCAAAGACGGGCCGGGAAAAAGGCAGCCTTTCCGCGGCCATGCGGTGCAGGTTCATCATGTCGAGCTGTGACAGCACTTCGTTGGCGCGCATCGAAACCGGGTCGGGATCCTCGCCGCGCGAGGACATCGTGATCGGCCGCAGCGGCCCGCCTTGTCCATCGTAGCTGGCGCGCATCTGGCTGACCAGCCTGTCGGGTGACAGCCCCGCAGACTCGAACATGTTCTGAAGCGGTGTCATCGACATCTCGACCGCTTGTTCGATCTGGGCAAAAATTCGCTCGTTGCGTTCATCGGCGAGCGCTTGTTCGTAGTGCAACGTGTCGATCTCGTCCTCGGCAGCCTCGGCGAAATCGACCGCGTCGTCGCGTTCATCCGCGGCACGGGCCAACGCCTGAGCGAGGTAATCGACGGTGCGCTCCAGCTGTTCTTGCTGTTCGGCGGCGGTCTGGACGGTTCCGGTCCCGGCCTCGGTTTCGGATTGAAGCGCCGCGACCCGGTCGCGCGCATCGTCGCGTTCGGCCATCACCCGGCGCAGGGTGGTCTGGATGACCTCCACCGCCGTTTCCAGTTCACGGCGGCGTTCCTCGGAGGCCAGCAGCCGCGACTGCATCGCCGAGACCTCGCGCATCGCGACGGAAAACCTTTCCTGGCTGGCCTGCGCTTCGGCGGCGCGGGCATCGCGCTCTTCCGACATCGCGTTAAGCCTCTGCTCATAGGCCAATTGCGTTCGTTCAGCCTGTTCGCGCACGCTGTCCGAACTGATGGAGTCGATCAGGAAGATCGCGGTGACGATCACCGTCCAGCCCAGAAAAAGCGACGAACCCGTCAGCATGATCGCTTGCGTAACCGGCCGAAGCCGCACGTAGCGCATTCCGGTATCGGATTTCAGGAATAGCCGCTGCTCGGGTAGAAAGCGGTCGAGAACCCCGTTTATACGGTTGGTCAGGCGTGTTTTCACGTCTCTCTTGTCCCATTGCCCTTGTCATGTCGCGGGCATCTCCATGTCCCCTAGAGATGCACCCGGACACGCAATGGATTAGGACAAAGCCGGCCCCGGCTCAAACGCTTTTCCGCCAGCCTGTGGATAAATCCGGCGACTGTGGCGCGTTTTGGCGGGTTTTCGCCCATACGGAGTCCGTCAGCGACCTCTCAGCCCACCGATCCGCTTTCCGACAGGGGCCAGTAGAAATCCGGCGGCAGCCCGGCCTCGGCACGCTTTTCCGCGTTGAAGGGCGGTTTCAGGGGGCCGTGGAAATAGGTCCGGACCAACCGGTGAAAGGCGTCCTTCGGGTCGGTGTCATGGCGCCCGCAGAGGAAATGGAACCATTTGGACCCGTAGGCGACATGGTGCACCTCCTCGGCATAGATCACCTCAAGCGCCTCGACAGCCTGCACCGCCGCCGGGTCGCCGGCCTTGCGAAAGACCTCGATCATGCCCGGTGTCACGTCGAGGCCGCGCGCCTCCAGCACCATGGGCACGACGGCGAGGCGGCCCATGATATCGCCCGCGGTATCGGCAGCGGCGCGCCACATGCCCGCATGGGCGGGCAAATCGCCGTAGAAACTGCCCGTGGCCTCGAGGCAGGCCGTGACAAGCTGGAAATGCTTCGATTCCTCGTCGGCCGATTTCACCCAGTCATCGAAGAATCCCATCGGAAAGGGCACATGGCCGCCGAAGCGCGCGATGATGTCCCAGTGCAGATCGACGGCGTTCAACTCGATATGGGCCACGGCATGCAAGAGCGCCTCGCGCCCCTCGGGGCTGCCGGGACGGCGGCGCGGCACCTCGCGCGGGTCAAGAAGGGCCGGTTTGCCGGGGCGTGCCGGATCGAGCGGCGGGCTGGCGGTGCCGATGGGAATTTCCGGCGTCTCGCCCCGGCGCGCGGCAAACCATAGGGCGGCGGATTGGCGGCTGAGCGCGGCCTTCTCATGCGCGTCGGCGGTCTGCAGAACCGCCGTCGCCATGTCCGTCAGCGTTGCGGGGCTCACAGCGCCTTCACCGCCTCCAGCACCTCCGCCGCGTGCCCGGCCACCTTCACCTTGGGCCAGATACGGGCCACATTGCCCTCGGCGTCGATCAGGAACGTGGCGCGCTGGATGCCCATGCTTTTCTTGCCGTACATGTTCTTTTCAACCCATGTGCCATAGCGCTCGCACAGGTCGCCCTCTTCATCCGAAACAAGGATGATGCCAAGACCGTGCTTGGCGATGAACTTTTCATGCTTGGCGACACTGTCCTTGGACACGCCGATCACGGTGGCGCCTGCCTCGTTGAAATCCGGCAGCAGCGCCGTGAAATCATTGGCCTCGGTGGTGCAGCCCGGCGTGTCGTCGCGCGGGTAGAAATACAGCACGACCGGGCCACCGCGCAGCGAGAAGAGCGTTACATCTTCTCCGCCATCGCGGGGCAGGGTGAAGTCGGGGGCGGTATCGCCTTGCTCGATCATCTCGGGGCTCCTATGTCATCGGCGGTTTATCGCGTTGGTCGTTTGCAAGCTAGGCGATTTCCAGCGAAGATAAAGCCCGAAACAGATACGCGAACCCGCCCTTACCGAGCCCCGCCCAAGATGCCCCAAACCGGCCCCGCCCCGCAGCCGCCAAATGTCTGGCGCAGGCGCGCCGTGCGCTGGGCCCTGCGATCCGTGTCGCTGGTGCTGATCCTGTGCACCGGGGCGATCCTCTACCTTGCCTTCCCGCCGAATGGCCAGCCGGTGCCGGTCGCCGAGACGGTGCGCGCGCGGATCGAGGCGGCGATCGATTCCGACATGCCCGGCGGCGAGGTTTCGATCGGCGAGATCGGCCTGTCGCTTTCGCGCGGGCAACTGATGCCGCGCGTTCGCTTTACAGACATGCGGCTGAGCGAGGCGGATGGCGACCGCATCCATTTCCCGGTCCTCGATGTCGAACTGGACCGCGCGGGGGTGCTGCAAGGGCAGATCCGGCCCCGGCGCGTCGTGCTGCGCGATGCAGGTCTCCGCATCCGGCGCAATGCCGATGGCAGTTTCGACATGGACTTCACCGGGACCGCGATGGGCGAGGCGCGCGACCTGACCCAGATGCTCGCGGGGATCGACCGGATGTTCGCCGACCCTGTCTTCTCGGCGATGGAACGGGTGTCCGGCGAGGGGCTGACAGTGGTCATCGAGGATGCCGCGAGCGGCGACAGCCTGCATATCGACGAAGCAGACCTGTCACTGGTCCCGTCCGACGGGATGTTGTCCCTGTCGGTCGGGGGGCAGGTGTCGGGGCGCGCGCATAGCGCCCTTGACCTGAGCTTCACCCGCCGGGCCGATGCCGGTCAAACCGCGTTCAGCGCCCGCTTCGAAAGCCTTCACAGCGAGGATATCGCGTTCGCCTCGGACGCGCTGGCATGGTTGACGCTGGTCGATGCGCGCTTGTCTGGACAACTCAGCACCGTGTTGTTCGACGAAGGCAGGGTCGGCACATTGTCGGGGACCCTCGACGTGGGCGCGGGCCGTCTCGTGCCGGGCGGTGGGGTGGCACCGCTACCACTGACGTCGATGTCGCTGGCTTTCGATTACGACGCCGCTGCCGCGCGCATGTGGATCGAGCGGTTCGAGGTCGAGGCCCCCGCGCTGTCGGCCCGTATCTCGGGCCACGCGACGCTGCTTGACGGACCGGTCTACCAGACCCAGCTCCAGATCAGCGAGATCACCGCCGACCCGCCGGGCCTTTTCGCGGCGCCGCTGCGTTTCGATGGCGGCGCGCTTGATTTCCGGCTGCAACTGGAACCGGTCGTCGCGGTGGAGGTCGGGCAGGCGGTCCTCTTCGACGAGCGGCTGCACCTGCGGGCACGCGGGCGGATCGCCGCGGAGGAAGCGGGGCTCGCTGTGCGGCTCGATACCGAGGTGCCCAGGATTGCGGCTGCCCGCGTGCCGGGGTTCTGGCCGGTGGACCTGCTGCCCAACACGCGCCGCTGGATCGGCGAGCGTATCCTGGCGGGCGAGATCACCAACCTGCATGCCGGGTTGCGATTGGTGCCGGACAACGCACCGCAATTCGGACTGACCTTCGATTTCGACGGGGCCCGGGTGCGCGCCTTGCGCGGGATGGGGCCGGTTCAGGCGGGGCGGGGTTACCTTGACATCAGCCACAATCGGGTGGCGATCGCCCTGCACGAAGGGCACGTCATGGCCCCCGATGGCGGCAGGCTGGACCTTGCCGGGTCGCTCATGCGCATCCACGATACGCGGCAGCGTTTTTCGCCCGCGACGCTGGACCTGGAGATCGCGGGCGACATTCCCTCGGCTCTGACGTTGATCGCCGCGGAACCGTTCAACCTGCTCGACCGGTTCCCGCTGGATCCGGCCACCGTTGCACGCGGGCGGGCCGATATCGCGGCAAGTGTCGACATGGTTCTGCAACCAAGGATCACGCCGGAGGATCTGACCTTCGCAATCGCGGCGCGGCTTGCCGGTGTCGCCTCTGACCAACTTGTGCCGGGGCGGGGGCTCAACGCCAATGCGCTGCGCCTCGAGGCGGACAATGATCAACTCTCGATCGCCGGCAGGGCGCGGTTGGACGGGGTGCCGATCGATGCCACGTGGACCCGCGCGCTCGGGCCGGACACCTCCTTCGCCAGCACCGTGACCGGTACTGCGACGCTGACACCGCAAGCCCTTGCTGGGTTCGGCTTGCGGCTGCCCGAGGGTATGCTGGCCGGGAGCGGGCAGGCGGATTTCACGCTGACCCTTGGGGCCGACCAGCCGCCGCGCCTGTCTCTGCGTTCCGATCTTGCGGGGCTGGCGCTGTCCGTTCCAGCCCTCGGCTGGTCACTGCCGACAGCCAGCACCGGGCGACTGGAGGCCGAGGTGACGCTTGGTTCTGCACCGGATGTGCCCCTGCTGGAGATCGAGGGCGCCGGCCTTTCGCTGCTTGGAAACGTGACCCTCGACGATGCCGGAGCGCTTGACCGGCTGCGGATCGAACGGCTTCAAGTCGGCGACTGGCTGGATGTGACCGGCTCGCTGATCGGGCAGGGGCAGGGTGCGCGGCTGGAAATCACCGGCGGGCGCGCCGACATGCGCGGCCTGCCCACCCGCGGCGGCGTGTCCGGCACCGGCGATCCAATGCCCCTCGACCTGCGGCTCGACCGGTTCGACATCAGCGATACGATCTTCCTGACGAACGTTAGGGCGGCTCTGTCCGGACGGCCCATGGGGGGCGACTTCCGGGGGCGTGTCGGGGGCGAGGTGCCGGTCACCGGGACCCTTGTCGGCGAGGAGGAGGGCACCGCGCTGCGCCTGCGCGCCGACGATGGCGGGGCGGTGCTCCGCGCGGCGGGGGTCTATCCCAATTCCTACGGCGGCACGCTCGACCTCATCCTACGCCCCCTGTCGGGGGAGGGGCGCTATTCCGGTCTCTTGACCATCGATAATCCGCGCCTGCGCGATGCGCCCGCCTTCGCGGAATTGCTCAGCGCCGTATCCGTCGTTGGGCTGCTTGAACAGATGGCTAGCGGGGAAGGCGTGGCGCTGGGGTCAGTGCGGGCGGTCTTTTCGATGGCAGAAGGGCAGGTCGTGATCCGCGAGGGCACCGCCCTCGGCCCGGCCATGGGCCTGTCGCTGGACGGGGTCTACGACATCGCCACGCGCTATTTCGACTTCGAGGGCGTGGTGTCGCCCTTCTATCTTGTCAACGGCATGATGGGCGGGATCTTCAGCGCACGGCGCGAGGGGCTGTTCGGCTTCACCTACCGGCTGACCGGCACGCCCGACGACAGCACCGTCTCGGTCAACCCGCTTTCCGTCTTCACCCCCGGCATCTTTCGGGAAATCTTTCGCCGCCCACCACCGGAGCTTGCGCAATGAAACTGGATGATTTCGACTTCGACCTGCCCGAGACTCTGATTGCGACCCGGCCGGCGCGGCCCCGATCCTCGGCCCGGCTGCTGCATGCGGCGGGTGATCGTATAGAAGATCGACGCGTGCGCGACCTGCCGGACCTCCTGCGCGCGGGCGACCGGCTGATCCTCAACGATACGAAGGTGATCCCGGCACGCCTGACCGGCCAGCGATGGCGCGACAGCGCGCAGGGCCGGGTCTCGGCCCGGATCGAGGTGACGCTGCTCGAACCGCAAGCCGATGGCAGCTGGTCGGCGCTGGCCAAGCCGCTGCGCAAGCTGGCGCCCGGCGAGACGGTGGTGTTCAGCGACACGCTTTCGGCCGACGTGGTGGGGATGGAAGGCGGGCTGCGCCTGCGCTTCAACCTGGCGGGAAAGGATTTCGACGCCGCGTTGGACGCCGCGGGCGCGATGCCGCTGCCGCCCTATATCGCCGCGAAACGCGCCCCCGATACACAGGACAGGGAGGATTACCAGACCATATGGGCGCGCCGGCAGGGCGCGGTCGCCGCGCCGACGGCTTCCTTGCATTTCGACGCGGGGTTGATGGCGGCGCTCGACGCCAAGGGGGTCACCGTCAGCTTCGTGACCCTGCATGTCGGCGCGGGCACCTTCCTGCCGGTCACCGTCGAGGATGTCACGACGCACCGGATGCATGCCGAATGGGGCGAGGTGACAGACGATACGGCGCAGGCGATCAACGCGACCCGCGCCGCCGGCGGGCGCATCATCCCGGTCGGCACCACCGCGTTGCGCCTGATCGAGACCGCCGCCGCCGCGGATGGCGGCGTGGCCGCGTGGCAGGGCGATACGGATATCTTCATCTATCCCGGCTATCGCTTCCGCGTCACCGACGGGCTGATGACCAATTTCCACCTGCCGAAATCGACTTTGATGATGCTGGTTTCAGCGCTGATGGGGCCGACCCGGATCCGCGCGATCTATGCCCATGCCGTGGCCGGGGGGTATCGCTTCTTTTCCTATGGCGACGCCTCTCTCCTTTTCCCGGAATCCGACGCGAAAGATCGATAGAACAAGGGAAAGCGTCGCAATTTGGCGGTGGAGACTCGGGCGTCCCCGTCATAAGGGTCAAAACGACGCAAAAGGTGGAGCAGCACCATGATAAAGGTCATTGCAAGCGCGTGGGCCATCCTTCTGGGGCTGATGCTCTTGCAGGTCGGAAATTCGTTGCAGGGCTCGCTGATGGGGGTGCGCGGTGGCATCGAAGGGTTCAACACCTTCCAGTTGTCGCTGATTGCCTCGGCCTATTTCCTCGGCTTCCTGTTCGGATCCCGCCTTGCGCCGGCGATGATCCGCCGGGTCGGACATGTCCGGGTCTTCGCGGCGCTCGGGTCGTTCATCTCGGCAGCGCTCATCCTCTACCCGGTGCTAACAGACGCCTATGCGTGGATGGCGCTACGCGTCATCATCGGATTCTCGCTGTCGGGCGTCTACGTGACGGCGGAAAGCTGGCTGAACAATTCGGCCACGAACGAGACGCGCGGCCAAGCGCTGTCAGCCTACATGATGGTGCAGATGGTGGGGCTGATCATGGGGCAGGGGTTGCTCAACCTCGGCGATCCGTCGGGCTTCATCCTCTTCATCATTCCGTCCGTTCTCGTCTCGCTCTCGTTCGCGCCGATCCTGCTGGCCGTGGCACCGACGCCCGCCTTCGACACCACCCGCCCGATGAGCCTGTTGCAGCTTTACCGGAAATCGCCGCTGGGGTTCGTGGGCATGATCCTTCTGGGCTTCGTCTTCTCGGCGCAATTCGGCATGTCCTCCGTCTACGGCACCGAGGCGGGGCTGTCGGTGCGGCAGATCTCCATCTTCGTGTCGGCCTTCTTCGTGGGGGCGATCGTGCTGCAATACCCGATCGGCTGGTTTTCCGACCGTATGGACCGGCGGGTTCTGATCTTTCTGGTCGCGGCGGGTGGGGCGGTGTCCTCGCTCGGCGGGTTGCTCTTCGGGGGACAGTTCGAATTTCTGATCGCATCGGCCCTGCTCACCGGCGGGTTGGCGCAGCCGCTTTACGCCCTCCTGATCGCCTACACGAACGATTACCTCGATGTGGAGGATATGGCCGCCGCGTCGGGCGGGCTGGTCTTCATCAACGGGTTGGGCGCGATTGCGGGGCCGCCGACGCTTGGCTGGATGATGCAGGTGACAGGGCCATCCGGGTTTTGGTTGTTCCTTGTCGTCATAATGTCCATCATGGCCGTGTATTGCGGGTGGCGCATGACGCGGCGCCAGTCGGCCTATGCCGAGGGTGCCGAGGATTATGAGGCCGTGCCTTACGCGGCGATCATGCCGACGGCCTCGCCCGTCGCGCTTGAAACCGCGCAGGAGCTTTACGCCGAGGCTGCCGAGGAACTGGCCGAGGCCGACACGACGGAGGACGAAGGGACCACGGCCGCCTGACAAAGACCCCGTGGCCCGTGACCGAGGCCGATACAGGCAAGAAGGAGGACACCCTGCCATGACCTTGAGAACAGAAGAGATCCTGACGTTCTGGCTGGAGGAGGCCGGACCGGAGAAATGGTACGCCGTAGACGAGGCATTGGACGCCGAGATCCGCGATCGTTTCGGGGCGCTTTGGGAAGAGGCGCGCACCGGCACGCTCGACCATTGGACGAGCCACCCGCGCAAGGTGCTTGCGCTGATCATCCTGCTCGACCAGTTCCCCCGCAACATGTTCCGTGGCACCGCCAAGGCCTTCGCCACCGATCACAAGGCCAAGACCGCCGCCTGCTACGCGCTGAAACAGCAGTGGGACGAGCGCTTCGATCAACAGACACGGCAATTCTTCTACCTGCCCTTCATGCATTCCGAGGTTCTGCCAGATCAGGACCATTCCGTGCGGCTCTACGCCCGCAAGATGGCCGACCATCGCGAGGACAGCCTGCCCCACGCGATCGCCCACCGCGAGATCATCCGCCGCTTCGGGCGTTTTCCCTATCGTAACGCGGCGCTCGGGCGGAAAACCTCGGCCAAGGAGCAGGCGTTTCTTGAGTCCGGCGGTTATGGCGCGGTATTGCAGGAAGCCCGCAGCGCGGCAATGTGCAAGTAGTTTAGCGATTGAACCGCTTTTCCGGGCTGGATAGGCCTGCACCCTGCGCAGGGCGGGGTTTCGCGGGGAAACTTGCTCGGTTGGGGTGAGTAGTTTAACGTTGAACAAATTTGATCTGGAGGAGAAACATAGTGGCAGCGCAATCTTTCGATACCGTGGTGATCGGGGCCGGTCCCGGCGGGTATGTGGCGGCGATCCGGGCGGCACAGCATGGCCAGAAGGTCGCCATCGTCGAGCGCGAGCATCTGGGCGGTATCTGCCTGAACTGGGGCTGCATCCCGACCAAGGCGATGCTGCGCTCCGCGGAAGTGTTTCACCTGATGGAGCGCGCCAAGGATTTCGGGCTCAAGGCCGAGAATATCGGCTATGACCTCGACGCGGTCGTCAAACGCTCCCGTGGGGTGGCCAAGCAATTGACCAGTGGCGTCGGGCATCTTCTCAAGAAGAACAAGGTCACGGTGATCATGGGCTCGGCGACGATCCCCGCCAAGGGCAGGGTCAAGGTCGAGACAGACAAGGGCACCGAGGATCTGACCGCGAAGAACATCATCCTCGCCACCGGCGCGCGGGCCCGCGACCTACCGGGGCTGGAGGCGGACGGCAAGCGGGTCTGGTCCTACAAGCACGCCCTGCAACCGCCGCACATGCCGAAAAAGCTGCTGGTTATCGGGTCGGGCGCCATCGGCATCGAGTTCGCCAGCTTCTTCAACACGCTCGGCGCCGACACGACGGTGGTCGAGGTGATGGACCGGGTGCTGCCGGTGGAGGACGCGGAAATATCCGCCTTTGCCCAGAAAGCCTTTGAAAAGCAGGGGATGAAGATCCTTTCCAAGGCCACGGTCAAACAGCTTGACCGATCCGACGCCAAGGTCACCGCCCATATCGAGGCCGGCGGCAAGGTCGAGAAACACGATTTCGATACCGTGATTTCCGCCGTCGGCATCGTCGGCAACGTCGAGGGTCTGGGGCTGGACGCGCTCGGCGTGACGGTGGACCGCAGCCACGTGGTGACGGATGAATATTGCCGTACCGGGGTCGACGGCCTGTATGCGATCGGCGATATCGCCGGGGCGCCGTGGCTCGCGCACAAGGCCAGCCATGAGGGCGTTATGGTCGCCGACCTGATCGCCGGCCAGCACGCCCATCCGGTCAAGCCGGAATCGATCCCCGGCTGCACCTATTGCCACCCGCAGGTCGCCAGCGTCGGCCTGACGGAGGCGCAGGCGCAAGAGGCCGGGCACAAGGTCAAGGTCGGGCGCTTCCCCTTCATCGGCAACGGCAAGGCGATCGCGCTTGGCGAATCCGAGGGGCTGATCAAGACCGTGTTCGACGCGGCGACCGGCGAATTGCTGGGGGCCCACATGATCGGGGCCGAGGTCACGGAACTGATCCAGGGCTACGTTGTCGGGCAGAAACTGGAAACCACCGAACAGGACCTTTTCGAGACGGTCTTCCCCCACCCGACGCTGAGCGAGATGATGCACGAATCCGCGCTCGACGCCTATGACCGCGTGATTCACATGTGATCTGCGCGACGCACCGACAGAACCGACAGAAAAAGCCCCCGCGCGCAACTCTGCACGCGGGGGCTTTCCTTTGACCGGCTCAGTCTGCGGTCACAGTGAACGGCACGCGGGCGATGACCCGCCGGTCCTGGTTCATGTAATAGCGGATCTCGTAGTCGCCCGGCGCTTCCGGCAGCGTCAGCCGCGCCGGGCTGCCGTTGCGCGTGTAGGAATAGGTGTCGTAGTCGTCATCCCCGACAGGGCCGATCCCGACATAGTCGCGGTCGTAATCCGGGCCCGACCACTCCACCGTGACTGTGCCCCCGGCCGGGCCAGAAGAGGGCGCTTCGAGCGTCGCCGACACCTCCGTCACGGTGATCGGGTGGCTGGCGAGAATCCGGCGA
>QVQC01000002.1 GCA_003428585.1 Nioella halotolerans | reverse complement strand
GGGGGGGGGGGTGACCCCCCGCTGCAAAATGCCCGCGGTTACTCCGCCGCGTTCCGGTAGGGCGCGCCCTCGCCGTAGGGCACGTTCACCCCGCCATAGCGGCGCACGCGGATATTGCACTGCTCGGCATGGCCGACGAAGCCTTCCAGCATGCACAGGCGCGACCCGTATTCGCCGATCATCGTCGCCGCCTCGTCGGTCAGCACCTTCTGGTAGCTGTGGGTCTTGAGATACTTGCCAACCCAGAGCCCGCCGGTATAGCGCCCGGCCTTCTTGGTGGGCAGGGTGTGGTTGGTGCCGATCACCTTGTCGCCATTGGCCACGTTGGTCCGCGCCCCGAGGAACAGCGCGCCGTAGCAGGTCATGTTGTCGAGGAACCAGTCGTCGCGGTCGGTCATCACCTGCACGTGTTCGCTGGCGATATCGTCTGCGACGGCCAGCATCTCGTCATAGCTGTCGCACAGGATGACCTCGCCGTAGTCCTCCCAGCTTTTGCGGGCAGTCCCGGCCGTGGGCAGGATACCCAGCAGGCGGTCGATCTCCGACAGGGTCTCCTCGGCCAGTTTCCGCGAATTGGTGACGAGCACGGCGGGAGAGTTGTAACCATGCTCGGCCTGGCCGAGGAGATCGGTGGCGCAAAGCTCCCCGTCCACGGTGTCATCGGCGATCACCATGGTTTCGGTCGGGCCCGCGAAGAGGTCGATACCGACGCGGCCGAACAATTGCCGCTTGGCCTCCGCCACGAAGGCGTTGCCGGGGCCGACCAGCATATGCACCGGGTCGATCGTTTCGGTACCGATGGCCATCGCACCCACGGCCTGGATGCCGCCGAGAACGTAGATTTCATGTGCGCCGCCGAAATGCATGGCGGCGATCACGGCGGGGTTGGGCTTGCCCTGCCACGGCGGGGTGCAGGCGACGATGCGCGGCACGCCCGCCACCGATGCCGTGGCCACCGACATATGCGCCGAGGCGACCATGGGGAACTTGCCGCCGGGCACGTAGCAGCCCACCGATTGCACGGGGATGTTCTTGTGCCCGAGGATCACGCCCGGCAGCGGTTCGACCTCGATATCGCGCATCGAGTCGCGCTGCGCCTGCGCGAACCTGACCACCTGTTCCTGCGCGAACTTGATGTCGGCGAGTTCCCGTTCCGATAATTCGCCGATCAGCGCGTCGATCTCGGCTTGGCCGAGGCGGAAGTTCTGGGGGGAATAATCGTCGAATTTCTCGGACAACGCGCGCACGGCGGCATCGCCGCGCGTCTCGATATCGGACAGGGTGGATTCGACGATGGCACGGGTCTTCGCGTCATCCTCGGCCCGTTCATTCGCCGGCTTTCCGCGCTTGAGATAGTCGATTGTCATCAGCTTCTTCCTTGAGTGTCGGGGCGTGGCGGCGTCCTTTCGCCGCGGTCGAAGGCCTCCCAGCCTTCACCTTTGAAAACGTCGACGCCCAGTTGCGCCAGAACATGGGGGAAATCGACCATCACCCAGTTGTCGGTGATCTTGCCGTTCTCCACCTTCCAGAAATCCATGTAACGGATCTTCACCCGCTTGCCGGTTGGGGCGAGCCCCATGAAATCGCCTGAATGGGTGGCCTCCTGTCGGCCGAAGGCGGCGGCCCATTCGCCCATGTAAAGCCGCGCCTCGTCGATGCAGACCTTGTCGGAAAACGCCGACTGGAAGGGCCGCTGCCAGTTGTCCTGAAATTCCTTGAGCCCGTGCTTGGTGCCGCAACCGGCATTGCCCATCCAGCGAAAACCCTCCGCGAAGAAGGTGCCGATATCGTCGATGCGGTGATCGTTGAGGCCATCGACCATGCCCTCGATCACGGCGCGGGTCTCGTCGGTCTTGCCCATGTCCGTGTCACGGCTCAGCACGGCCTGTTCGGGGCGTGTATGTTTCATCCAACCTCCTATCTGTCTGCGCGGCTCATCCGCGCGCCGGCGCGTCTTCGCGAGGAAAGGGCAAGGCCCTCGACGAACCGGCCACGGCCCGGGGCTCCGCCCGTTCGGGCCTCGAAAGGTCCACTGGACCTTTCGTCGTCTGCGACGAACCGGCCCTCACCCCTTCACCGCCCCCGCGGTCAGGCCACTGACGATCTGGCGCTGGAAGATCATCACCAGAAGGAACAAGGGCGCGGTGATCGACACGGCGGCGGCCACCGCCTCGACCTGGTCGGTGGTCGTGGTTTCACGGTTGAAGTAGCCCGCGATGGCCGGAACCATGGTCTGGTTGGACTGGTCGAGCAGCAGCGAGGTCACCAGAAAGTCGTTATAGGCCAGGAGGAAGCTGAACAGCCCGGTGGTGATCACGCCGGGCCACATCACCGGCATGATCACCAGTCGGAAGGCCTGGAAATGGGTGCAGCCATCGACGCGGGCGGCCTCGTCCAGTTCGTTGGGGATGTTCTGGAAGAAGCTGCGCAGCATCCAGATGGTGAACGGCTGATTGATCGAAACCAGAACCGCGATCACCGCCAATGGCTGGCCGTAAAGCGTCGGCGCCGCCTCGCCCAGCCATGGGCGCAGGATCTCGGCGGAATTGACGAAGAACGGCAGGTAGCCGGCCACCAGCACCGAGTGCGGCAGCGCACGAAACACCAGCGCGATGATCAAAAGCCAGAAGGCAATCGTCGACCCCGACCGCGCCAGCGCGAACCCCGCCAGCGTACCCACGGTCAGCGATATGGTCACCACGCCGCCCGTCACCACCATCGAGTTGATGAAGTTGCGGTAAAAGGCGTTATCGACCCAGACCGCCTGGTAATGCTGCGTGGTCAGGCCGACGATCGGCTGGCCGAGCGGGCCAAGGATCGGGTTCAACACCCCGAGAACAGCCGGCAGGATCACGAAGAAGGCGATGACGAAGGCCACGGCATAGCCCGTCGCGGCGATGATCCAGCCGAACAGCATCTGCCCGCCGGGCGCGAAGCGCGACACCATGCGCGGCAGCCAGTTCAGCGCCAGCCGCACCGTATAGAACAGCACCACCAGCCCGGCCACGATGTCGAGCAGCGACAGCCCGTTGCCGGCGGCGCGCGTTGCCGGGCCGAACAGAACGTCGAACGGATTGGACGCGAAGGCATCGACCGGCGACTTGAAGCTCATCACCGCGATCCAGACGATCGGGAAGGCGGCGATCAGGCACCAGAAGGCGAGGAATCCGGCCGAGGTCAGGCGCAGGGCGAGGGGTTGGCGCATGGCGCGGGGCGTCGACATCAGTGGGAGCCTCCCTTGTGGTCGCGCCACGTGCGGCGCAGCAGCGGTATCAGCAGAACCACGATTCCCACCATGGTCAGCATGGCCGAGGCCGAGGCCCGTCCGAAGGCGCGGTTGCCGGAATCGTCGGGTTGCAGGAAGTCGTAGGTGAGCCACTGAAGGCTGATCACATGCGCCTGGCTGGTGAAGCCGACGATTTCCTCGAAGACGCGGTAGGCGTCCATCAGGTGAATGAGCGCGATGAACACGATCAGCGGCGCGAGGTGCGGCACGATCACGTAGCGCAGACGCTCGAACCGGTTTGCGCCATCGATGATGGCGCTTTCCAGCGTGTCCTGGTTCACGGTCTGAAGCCCAGCATAGAAGATCACGAAGGCAAAGGGCGCCACGTGCCAGACGCGGTAGAACAGCATCATCAGCTCGATCGTCCAGGCCTGTGCGAAGAGCGCGAGGTCACGGTCGAGCCACGCCTCCAGCCCCGCGGTCAGGATGCCATCACCGATGAAGAGCCAGCGGATCGACAGCGCGCCGATGACCGGGGTGATGATGAACGGCAAGAGCGAAACGAAGATCACAGGGCCACGGACATGCTTGGCCGCGTTGTTGACGGCCAGCGCGATGGCCAGCCCGACCCCGATCACCAGCGGTAGCGTGACCAGCGTGAACATCAGCGTGAAGCGCAGCGCGGCCCAGAAATCGACCTGCATCAGCGCGTTCCAGTCGAAGCTGGTCACCGCGTCCCATGCCGCCTCGGGATTCAGCACGCGGGTGTAATTGGTCCATCCGACCCATTCGGTGGTGGTCAGCATCTCGCCGCTTTCGGCGATCACCGGGCGGGTGACGATGGTCGTGGTGCAGGTCTGGCCGGTGAAGCCCGGCGTGCAGGATTCTTCCTCGACCTCCTGCAACACCGGTTGGTGCAACTGGAACGACCCGATGAAGACCGACACCAACGGCGCCGCGATGAACAGAAGCATCATGACCAGCGAGGGCGCAACGAAGGCCGCGAATGTCTTGAACTTCATGTCTCTGGCTCCGGGTCCGGGGTCTTCGGGGGCGGGGCGCGCGCCGCGATGGCTTGCGCGCGCCCCGATGGCGTTTCGGTCGGCGCCGGGGTCGGATCACTCCAGCACGCCGGCTTCCTGCGCGGAGGTGATGTAGGCGGCCTCTACAGCGGCGAGCGCCTCTTCCGCACTGACATCGCCAGTGAAGAATGCCGGCAGTTCATTGCCGAGCGCGGAGTGCATCAGCCCCATCTGCGAGGTCGACGGGTAGGCCGCAGGCGCCGGGCTGGCAGAGGCGGTGGCGATGGCGCCCTCGGCAAGGCGGCCCGGCTCGTAGCCTTCGATCAGCCAGATCGCGGCGTCGTTGTTGGCCTCGACCATCTCGCGGTCGATCCCCTCCATCGCCACCTGGAACGCCGCGGCGGCCTCCTCGTCGGGGATATTGGCGGCGATCACGATCCCGTCCCACCACAGCGTGGTGGCCGGCGGACCGCCCTCCATGGCGCGCGGCGCGGCGGCGGCATCAACCAGCCCGACGACCTGGCTTTCATCCTCGTCATCCATTGCGGCGCCACGGCTGGCCCAGAGGTTGGCCATGGCGATGCGACCCTGCTGAAGCTGCTGCTGCACGTAGGTGCTGTCGGACACGAGGTATTCGGGGTCCATGTACTCGGTCATTTCCATCATGGTTTCGAGCGCGCTGACCCCGGCCTCGGAATTCACCGAAGGCGTGCCGTCGGCGTTCCAGAACTGCCCGCCGTAGCCAAGGAACATGTTGTTGAAATCCTGCGCGAGGTTCCAGCCCGTTGCCATGGTGGCGCCGAGCGGGTAATCGACCATGTCGGCCTCGTCGATCGCCGCGGCGACCTCCAGAACCTCGTCCCATGTCTCGGGAACGTCGAGGTCCAGTTCTTCAAGAATGTCGGCGCGGTACATCAGGTGCTGGGTGTTGACCATCATCGCGATGGCCATGGTCTGACCATTGATGCGGATCAACTGGTTGGGCCGCAACTGCTGGCCGTATTGCTCCACCAGATCGTCCAGCGGGCGGATCGTTTCGGCGTTCAGCAACGGGGTGACGGTGCCGTTCGACACGCCGCCCAGTTGATAAAGCGCCGGGTTTGCGGCCATCGCTTCGGGCTGGAGGGTCCGGAATTCCTGGCTGAGTTCGGCTTCGAAATTGCCGCATTCGGCCATCGCGTCGGTCACGGCAGTCCATGCCTCGAACGCCGCGGAAAGCGAGCGCAGAGACACGTCGTTTTCATAGGCGCAGTCGGCCGCGGCGGGAAGCGCCACGGCACTGATCGCGCCGGCCATGAGGATCGGTCTGAGGTTCATTGCAAGTCTCCCTGTCGGTTGTCGGGTGCAGCTTCGAAGCCCTGCACCTAGGTTGATGAGCCCGGTTGCGTCTCAGCCCCCGAGCCGCGCCCCCGTTTCGTGGTGAAACAGGTGGCAAATCGCGGGCGGGATCGAGAACGACACGGTGTCGCCGATCTCGGCCCGGAATTCCTTGCCCGCCTTGACGGAAACCAGCGCCCCGCCGGCGCGGGCGGTCAGCATGGTGGCATCGCCCAGAAGTTCGATGGTGTAGAGCGGGACGGTGACCTGGGCGCTGGCCTCGCTGTCGGCGATCCCCGCATCCTCGGCCCGAAAGCCAAGCCGCACCGGGCCATCGGGGGCCGAAAGCCCCTCGATCCGCACGTTCTTTCCGGTGAATGTGCCGCCGCTGATCTCGCCCTGCATCAGGTTCATCGCCGGGCTGCCGATGAAACTGGCGACGAAGGTGTTGGCAGGCATGTCGTAGATATCGGTGGGCGTGCCGACCTGCTGCACCACGCCCTCTTTCATCACCACGACACGATCGGCGAGCGTCATCGCCTCGATCTGGTCGTGGGTGACGTAGACCGTGGTCACCTTCAGCTCATGGCTCAGGTTCTTGATCTGCGCCCGCGTCGAGACACGCAGCTTCGCGTCGAGATTGGACAGCGGCTCATCCATCAGGAAGACCTGCGGTTGACGCACGATGGCGCGGGCCAGCGCCACGCGCTGGCGTTGCCCGCCCGACAGTTCCGCGGGCTTGCGGTGCAGGAAGTCGGTCAGTTCCACCATCTCGGCGGCGCGCATCACCCGGTCGTCATGGGTCGCGGCATCGACCTTACGCACTTTCAGCGGGAAGCGGATGTTCTCGTAGACATTCATGTTGGGGTAGAGGCCGTAGCTCTGGAACACCATGGCGACGTCGCGGTCCTTGGGGTCGAGATCGTTGACCACGATGCCCCCGACGACGATCTGGCCCTCGGTCGGGTCTTCAAGCCCGGCGATCATCCGCATCGTCGTCGTCTTGCCGCAGCCCGACGGGCCGAGCAGCACGAGGAATTCCCGGTCCGCGATGGTCAGGTCGAACTTGTCGACGCCCACGAACGTGCCCCATCGCTTGGAGATATTGCGCAGCTGGATTTCGGCCATGGGCTCCCCGCACGTTTGTTGCATACGTTTGCAAAAGCGTAGGCGCTGCCACGACAGATTGGCAAGAAATTTTTGCAAACGTATGCATTTCAGCTCTGGAAACGGCCGCGGGAGTGGCGCAGACTAGCGCCAAGTGCTTGAAAAGCGGGCGAGGCCATGACGGATTTCCAAACCGAGAAAGATACGGTGCGCGCATTCTTCGCGGAGCTTGAGACGGCCGGGCCGGACGAATCAGCGGCCGTTCTGGACCGGTACTGCGCACCCAACGTGCTGTGGCGCGGGGTGCATCCACTGGGCAAGGTGACCGGGCCGGGGGCAATTGCGCAAACCGTCTGGGAGCCGCTCAAGGCATCGCTGACGGGATTGCAGCGACGGATGGACGTGTTCATGGCCGGGCAGAATTCGCTCGACCCCGGCGGCGCGGTCTGGGTGGTGTCGATGGGGCATTTCATGGGGCTCTTCGATGCGCCGTGGCTTGGCATCGTGCCCACCGGAAAGCTGGCGATGCTGCGCTACGCAGAGTTCCACCGGGTCGCGGCCGGGCGGATCATGGAAACGGCGCTGTTCGTCGATATCCCGGGGCTGATGATGCAGGCGGGGTTGGAGCCTTTCCCGGCACAGACCGGGGCGCAGCTTGTCCAGCCCGGCCCGCGGACGCATGACGGGCTTTTGTTCGGGGCGCAGGACGCGGGCGAGAGCGCGAAAACGCTGTCCTTGATCAACGCGATGATCGCCGACCTCGGGCAATGGCAATCCGGCCTGTCGCTGGAGGAGGAACTGGCGCGCACATGGCACGACGACATGATCTGGTGGGGGCCAGCCGGGATCGGGGCAACCTATACCATCCCGCGCTATGCCCGCCAGCATTCCGGCCCCTTCCGCAGCAGTTTCACCGACCGCAGCAAAAGCACCCATGTCTGCCGCTTCGCCGAAGGCACCTATGGCGGGTTCTTCGGCTGGCCCAGCTTCACCGCCCGGCCGACCGGCGGCTTCATGGGGATGCCGGCAACGGGCAAGGCAGGCGAATTCCGGGTGGTGGATATCTACCGCCGCGATGGCGACAAGTTGGCCGAGAACTGGGTGTTCATCGACCTTTTGCATTTCTGGAGGATGCAAGGCGTTGATATCCTCGCGCGGACCGTGGGCATCTGACGAGTGGGGCGCCTCTGGCGCCATTCGCGCGTCGCTACACCTCTTCCACCATCAGCACCCCGTCGAGGCTTTTCAGCGCGCCCTTGATCTGCGGGTTCACCGGGAAATCCTCGCCCAGCAGCACGTCGACCTCGCCCGGCAGGTCGGGGTGCATCAGGCAGAGCTGCACCGGGCCGCGCCCGCGCAGCTTCGCCTCGCCCTTGGCCCGCTCCAACAGGCCCGCAACGCCGGGAATGGCGTGCTCTTCCTCTATGAAAATGCGCAAGCCCGTGCCGCCGGTATCTGCCACCACCGCATCGACGGGCTGCACATTGCGCGCCAGAAGCTTGAGTTGCTCGCCCTCGTAGGTCGCGTCTGCCGTGAGCACCACGTTGGACCCGCTTTCAAGGAATTCGCGGCTCGCCTCCAGTACCTCGGAAAACATCGTGACCTCGTAAAGCCCGGTCGGATCGGACAGTTGCACGAAGGCGAAGCGGTTGCCGCGCTGGCTCTTCCTTTCCTGCCGCGAGGAAACCGAGCCGGCCAGCTTGGCCACGAAGGCCCCGCCCTGAACCTTCTGTTCCACCTCGGCCAGCGTCATGCATTTCTTGCGTTTGAGCGCCGGCATGTAATCGTCCAGCGGATGGCCCGAGAGGTAGAAGCCGATGGCCTTGTGTTCCTCGACCAGCCGTTCGCTCGGCAGCCAGTCGGAGGCGGCCGACAGGCGCGGCTCGGGCAGGTCATCGCCCGCCTCGCCGAAAAGCGACACCTGCTTCGAATTGCGCTGCTCGTGAACCGCGGCGGAATAGGCGGTCAGCGCGTCGAGGCTTTCCAGCACCCGCCGCCGGTTGCGGTCAAGTTGGTCGAAGCCCCCGGCGCGCGCCAACATCTCCAAACTGCGCTTGCCGACGCGCTTGAGGTCGACCCGCCGGGCGAAATCGTAAAGCGTCGTGAAGGGTTGCCCGCCCCGTCCCTCGACGATCAGGCGCATCGCCTCGACACCCACGTTCTTGAGCCCGCCGAGGGCATAGACCACGCGCCCCTCGCTGACCGTGAACATCGCGTCGGAGCGGTTCACGCAAGGCGGGATCGTTTCCAGCCCCAGCCGGTCGACCTCCTGCTTGTAGACACCCAGCTTGTCGGTGAGGTGGATATCGCAATTCATCACCGCGGCCATGAATTCCACAGTGTGGTTCGCTTTCAGCCACGCGGTCTGGTAGCTGACCACCGCGTAGGCCGCCGCGTGCGACTTGTTGAAACCGTAATTGGCGAACTTGTCGAGAAGGTTCCACACCTCGACGGCCTTGGCGTCATCGACCCCGTTCTTCTTCGCCCCGGCGATGAACTTGGGCCGCTCGGCGTCCATCGCGGCCTGGATCTTCTTGCCCATGGCGCGGCGCAACAGGTCGGCGCCGCCAAGGCTGTAGCCCGCCATTTCCTGCGCGATCTGCATCACCTGTTCCTGGTAGACGATGATGCCTTGTGTCTCGTCAAGGATATGGTCGACGGACGGGTGCAGGTAGTCGCGCGCCGACAGGCCGTTCTTGACTTCGCAATATTTCGGGATGTTCTCCATCGGGCCGGGCCGGTAGAGCGCCACGAGCGCCACGATATCCTCGATGCAGGTCGGCTTCATTCGGCGCAGCGCATCCATCATGCCGGAGCTTTCCACCTGGAACACTGCGACGGTCTTGGCACTGGCGTAGAGCGTGTAGGTGGCGTCATTGTCCAGCGGGATGGCGTTTATCTGGTTCTCGGCGCCCTCCGGCGGGTCGTAGATCTGCGCGCCATCCGCCGCGACGTGCAGGTCGCGGCCCTGCGCGTGAATGAGGTCGATGGCGTTCTGGATGACGGTCAGGGTCTTCAGGCCGAGGAAGTCGAACTTCACCAGCCCCGCCGGCTCCACCCATTTCATGTTGAATTGCGTCGCCGGCATGTCGGAGCGCGGATCCTGGTAGAGCGGCACAAGCTCATCCAGCGGCCGGTCGCCGATCACCACCCCCGCGGCATGGGTCGAGGCATTGCGCAACAGCCCCTCGACCTGCTGGGCATAGGTCAGAAGGCGATCCACCACCTCCTCTTCCCGCGCAGCCTCGCGCAGGCGCGGTTCCTGGTCCAGCGCCTCCTTGATGGAAACGGGCTTCACCCCCTCGACCGGGATCATCTTGGACAGCCGGTCCACCTGCATGAATGGCATTTGCAGCACCCGGCCCACGTCGCGCACCGCCGCCTTGGACAGAAGCGCGCCAAAGGTGATGATCTGGCCCACCTTCTCGCGCCCGTATTTTTCCTGCACGTAGCGGATCACCTCCTCGCGCCGGTCCATGCAGAAATCGATGTCGAAGTCGGGCATGCTGACGCGTTCGGGGTTCAGGAAGCGTTCGAACAGCAGGTTGTAGCGCAGGGGGTCAAGGTCGGTGATGGTCAGCGCGTAGGCGACAAGGCTGCCCGCGCCGGAACCGCGCCCCGGCCCCACCGGGATGTCATGTTCCTTGGCCCATTTGATGAAATCAGCCACGATCAGGAAGTAACCGGGAAAGCCCATCCCCTCGATGATGCCAAGCTCGAAATCGAGGCGCTTCTGGTAGTCCTCGGGGCTGGCGGCATGGGGGATCACGGCAAGGCGCCTTTGCAGACCTTCATTGGCCTGCCGCCGCAGTTCCTCGACCTCGTCCTCGGCGAAACGCGGCAGGATCGGGTCGTGCGTGCGCGCCCGGAAGGCACAGCGCCGGGCGATTTCAACGGTATTTTCCAGCGCCTCGGGCAGATCGGCGAACAGCGTCGCCATCTCCTCGGGCGTCTTGAAATAATGCTGCGGGGTCAGGCGCCGGCGCGGTTCCTGCTGGTCCACGTAAGCCCCGTCGGCGATGCACAAAAGCGCGTCATGCGCCTCGTACATGTCCGCCTTGGGGAAATACACGTCATTGGTGGCGACAAGCGGCAGATCCATCGCGTAGGCCATTTCCACATGCCCGCGCTCGGACAGCAGTTCGGCCTCGGGCAGGCCGTCCTCGCCGGGGTGGCGTTGCAACTCGACGTAAAGCCGGTCGGCGAAGATCGCCTTCAGCCGCGCCATCAGCGCCTCGGCCTTGGCGCGCTGCCCGCCGCGCAACAGCCTCCCCGTGGGGCCATCGGGGCCGCCGGTCAGGCAGATAAGGCCGTCTGAATGCGCCGCCAGTTCCTCCAGCGTGACATGCGGCAGGGTGCCGTCGCCGCGCAGGTAGAGGCGGGAGTTGAGCTTCATCAGGTGCTCATACCCCGTCCGGTTCTGCGCCAGCAGCACGATGGGCGCGGGCGGGCGCGGGCGCTCCCCGGGCTGAACCGGGTCATGGTCCAGATCGGCCTGGCACCCGACGATGGGCTGCACCCCCGCCCCCGCGGCAAGTTCGGAAAATTGCAGCGCAGAGAACATGTTGTTGGTCTCGGTCACGGCAACGGCGGGCATGGCGGCGGCCTTGCACAGGTCGGCCAGTTTCTTCACCGGGACGGCACCTTCAAGAAGGCTGTATTCGGTGTGAAGGCGAAGATGGATGAATCGGGGGCTGCTCATGTCCCGCAGTCTAGACCGCGACGCGACCGGAGGGAATTGGGCCGGGGCAGAATCCGGCGTCAATTTCAGGTTGGCATCCCCGACGCGAACCGCCGTGCCGGTCTTGCCAGGCGGCCATGCTTTCATGCAGAAAGATCAAATATTGTCCATTTTCCCGCATTGCCTGAAGGTCCTTTCGCCTTCCCGCGCCCGTGGCGCCTTGCCACAAGGCGGAAAAATCGCTTTCCTGTGCGCCACAGGGATAGGCGCCAAGGCTTTACGTCGCATCGGGCCAGCGCAACAGGGGGCAACGTCCCCCCGACCAGACCGCGACACGAGATTCTGAATGACCGACGAGGTGAGTTTCCTCCTCAATGGCGCGCCGGTGCGGGTCTCGGACCAGCCGGCGACGCGGACCCTTTTGGATTGGCTGCGCGAGGATCGCGGCCTGACCGGCACCAAGGAAGGCTGCAACGAGGGCGATTGCGGCGCCTGCACGGTGATCGTCACTGACGCGGACGGATCAAAGGCCGTCAACGGCTGTATCCAGTTCCTGCCGCACCTGCACGGCAAGGCGGTGCGCACGGTCGAGGGCATTTCCGGCCCCGGCGGCGAGATGCACCCGGTGCAGGCGGCGATGGTGGACCACCACGGATCGCAATGCGGCTTCTGCACGCCGGGCTTCATCGCCTCGATGGCCGCCGCGCACACCAATGGCGACACCGCGTTCGACGATGTGCTGGCCGGCAACCTGTGCCGTTGCACCGGCTATGCGCCCATTATCCGCGCCGCCGAGGCCGCCGCCGCGCACCCGGTGCCGGACTGGATGCAAACCGACCGCGACGCGGTGGCCGCGTTGCAGACCGCCAGAATGCCCATTGCCCCGCAAACCGCCGACACCCTTGCCGCGTGGTATGCCGACAATCCCGATGCGACGCTGATCGCCGGGGCGACCGATGTGGGCCTGTGGGTGACCAAGGCGCTGCGCGACCTTGCGCCGATGGCCTTCCTGAACCAGTGCGCCGACCTGCAAGGGATCGAGGACACGCCCGGGGGCCTCCGCCTCGGTGCCATGGTCACATTTACCGACCTCTTGCCGGTGATGGCCGAAAGGCATCCATCCTTCGCGGAGCTTCTGCGGCGTTTCGCCTCCGTGCAGGTCAGGAACGCCGCCACCATCGGCGGTAACATCGCCAATGGCTCGCCCATCGGGGACAGCCCGCCTGCGCTGATCGCGCTGGATGCGCAATTGCACCTGCGCAAGGGCGACGCGCGCCGCACGATCCCGCTGGAGGCGTTCTTCCTCGACTACGGCAAGCAGGACCGCGCCCCGGGCGAATTCGTCGAAGCCATCACCATCCCCGACCAGCCCGACCGGCTGCGCTGCTACAAGCTGTCCAAGCGTTTCGACCAGGATATTTCCGCCATCTGCGGCTGCCTCTCGGTGACCGTGGAGGGTGGCACCGTGACGGCCGCGCGGCTGGCCTATGGCGGCATGGCAGGCATCCCGAAACGCGCCACGCATGTTGAGGCCGCGCTGGTCGGCCAGCCCTGGACCGAGGCGAGCGTGCGCGCCGCGATGGCCGCCTATTCGCAGGATTTCACGCCGCTATCGGACATGCGCGCCTCTGCCGCCTACCGGCTGGAGACCGCCGCAAACATGCTGTTGCGCTATTTCCACGAGGATCAGGGCGTCGCCGCCAACGTGCTGGAGGTCAACCCATGAGCGTGCACAAGCCCCTGCCCCATGACGCGGCCCGCCTGCACGTGACCGGGCAGGCGCGCTATGTCGATGACATCCCGGTGCCCGGCAACTGCCTGCACCTTGCCTTCGGCCTTTCCGAGATCGCCCATGGCCGGATCACGTCGATGGACCTTTCGGCCGTGCGCACGGCCCCCGGCGTGGTCACGGTGATCGCGGGGACGGACCTGGACCCTGTCCCCGATTGCTCGCCCTCCGCGCATGATGAGCCGCTGTTGTCAGATGGAACCGTCCACTACCTTGGCATGCCGCTGTTCCTTGTTGCGGCGACCAGCCACCTTGCCGCGCGAAAGGCCGCGCGCCTGGCACAGGTGACCTACGAGGAATGGCAGCCGATCCTGACCATCGACGACGCGCTCGCCGCCGACAGTCGTTTCGAGGACGGGCCGCGCATCTATGAAAAGGGAGACGTGGAGGCGGCGCTGGCCCGCGCCGACCATGTCATCGACGGCCGCATCGAGATCGGCGGGCAGGAGCATTTCTACCTTGAAGGGCAGGCCGCGCTCGCCCTGCCGCAGGAAGGCGGCGACATGGTGGTGCATGTCTCCTCGCAGCACCCGACGGAGATCCAGCACAAGGTGGCCGATGCACTGGCCCGGCCGATGCACGCGGTCCGGGTGGAGGTGCGCCGCATGGGCGGCGGCTTCGGCGGCAAGGAAAGCCAAGGCAACCACCTGGCCATTGCCTGCGCACTCGTGGCCGACCGGACCGGGCGACCGGCAAAAATGCGCTACGACCGCGACGACGACATGATGATCACCGGCAAGCGGCACGATTTCCGCATCGACTACCGCGCCGGGGTGGATGCCGATGGGCGACTGACCGGCGTCGACTTCGTGCAAATGACCCGCTGCGGCTGGGCGATGGACCTGTCCCTGCCCGTGGCCGACCGCGCCATGCTGCATGCCGACAACGCCTATCACCTGCCAGCGGCGCGCATCACCTCGCACCGGCTGCGCACCCACACCCAAAGCGCCACCGCGTTTCGCGGCTTCGGCGGGCCGCAGGGCCTTCTGGGGATCGAGCGGGTGATGGACCATGTCGCCCACACGCTGGGACTGGATCCGCTGGCGGTGCGGCGGGCGAATTACTATGCCGATGCGAAGGTGGAGAAAGGGGGGGGGCCGTCTGCCCCCCCACACACCCCGGAGAGTATTACCACCAAGAAGACGGCAGGGGCCGGGCACAGGATCAGCTCGGGCACCGGGACGGCCACGCGCTTTGCCGGGGCGCATTCGCCGGAAGCGGTGGAGGCGGGGCCGCAGACGACGCCCTACCACATGGAGGTGCGCGATTTCATCCTGAACGGGATGACCGAGGCGCTGGCCGAACGCTGCCACTACGCCGCCCGCCGCGCCGCGATTGCCGAGTGGAACGGGCGCCAGCCGGTGCTGAAGCGCGGTATCGCGATGACGCCGGTGAAGTTCGGCATTTCCTTCACGCTCACCCATCTCAACCAGGCCGGCGCGCTGGTGCATGTCTACCAGGACGGCTCCATCCACATGAACCACGGCGGCACCGAGATGGGACAGGGCCTGTTCCAGAAGGTCGCGCAGGTGGCGGCGAGCCGCTTCGGCGTGGCGCCCGAAATGGTCAGGATCACCGCGACCGATACCGGCAAGGTGCCCAACACCTCGGCCACCGCGGCCTCTTCCGGGTCGGACCTGAACGGGATGGCCGTCAAGGCCGCCTGCGACACGATCCGCGACCGGATCGCGGCGCTGCTGGCGGAGGAACACCAGGCCGACCCGGCGGAGATCCGCTTTGCCGAGGGGCATGTGCATGTGGGCGCGGAGGCGATCCCCTTTGCCAAGGCGGTCGCGCGCGCCTACCAGGCACGTATCAGCCTGAGCGCAACGGGGTTTTACAAGACGCCGGACATCGAATGGGATCGTATCGCCGGGCGCGGGCGGCCGTTCTTCTACTTCGCACAAGGCGCGGCCTGCTCCGAGGTAGTGATCGACACGCTGACCGGCGAGAACCGGATCCTGCGCACCGATATCCTGCACGATTGCGGGGCCAGCCTGAACCCTGCGCTCGATATCGGCCAGATCGAGGGCGGTTTCGTGCAGGGCGCGGGCTGGCTGACGACGGAAGAACTCGTCTGGGACGATCGCGGCCGGCTGCGCACGCACGCGCCTTCCACCTACAAGATCCCGGCCTGTTCCGACCGGCCGGACGTGTTCAACGTGGCGCTCTGGGACGCGCCGAACCCGGCCGACACGATCTACCGCTCCAAGGCGGTGGGGGAGCCGCCTCTGATGCTGGGCGTCAGCGTGTTCTCCGCGCTGGCCGAGGCCGTCGCCGCCTGCGGGCCGCATTACCCGGACCTGCAAGCGCCGGCCACGGCCGAGGCGGTGCTGGCGGCGGTGAAGAGGGCGCGGGGATGAGCCTCTGCCCCGATACCCTGCGCGCGGCGATCCGCGCCCACGGCCCCGTGGCGCGCGTCGTCGTGGCGGCCACGGCCGGGTCCGTCCCGCGCGAGGCGGGCGCGGCGATGCTGGTCTGGGCTTGCGGGCAATCGGGCACCATCGGCGGCGGTGCGCTGGAATATCAGGCTGTGGCGCGGGCGCGGGCGGCGCTTGCCCGCGGCGACCGGTTCGACAAGGTGCCGCTCGGCCCCGGCCTTGGCCAGTGCTGCGGCGGGGCGGTCCAGCTTTTGACCGAGGTCTGGGATACCGACCGCCTTGATCGCGTGACCGGCGCGACCCATGCGCGCGCCCTGCCCGGCACCACCGGGGACATGCCGCTGAAGCTGGCGGCAACGCTCAAGGCCGCGCGGGCCGGGCACCGGCCGCTGCGCCCCGCCATCGTCGAGGGCTGGTTCGTGGAACCGGTCGGGCGCGCCGCCGCGCCGCTCTGGATCTGGGGGGCGGGGCATGTGGGGCGCGCCATCGTGGCCACGCTGGCCCCGCTGCCGGATTTCGCCATCACATGGGTCGACAGCGCGCCGGACCGCTTCCCCGACACGATCCAAGAGGGCGTCACCGCCCTGCCCGCCCCCGACATGCAAGCCGCCATGCGCCTTGCCCCGCAGGACGCGCGCCACCTGATCCTGACCTACAGCCACGAGATCGACCTTGCGCTTTGCCATGCGGCGCTTGCCCACGGCTTTGCCGGTTGCGGCCTCATCGGCTCGGCCACCAAGTGGGCGCGCTTCCGCACCCGGCTGCGGCAGCTTGGGCACCATGACGCACAAATTTCACGCATTGCCTGCCCGATAGGCGACACGCGGCTGGGCAAGCACCCGCAGGCCATTGCCGTGGGCGTTGCCGCCGGCCTATTGAAAGAGGTTGCGCGGGCAATGCCGCAAAAAGAACCGGACCGCACGCAATCGCGGCAATCAGGGGGATGACATGACCAGCCAGGGAACCAAGACATGAGCGGACCTGCGCTTTTGTCCATCGACGGCATCACCAAGGCCTATCCCGGCGTCGTCGCAAACGACGATGTCAGCTTCGCGATCCAGCCCGGCGAGGTTCATGCCCTTCTAGGGGAGAACGGCGCCGGAAAATCGACACTGGTCAAGATGATCTACGGCCTCGTGCGCCCCGACAGCGGCAGCATGGCGATGAACGGCGCGCCATACGCGCCGGCCGAACCGCGCGCGGCGCGGGCCTTGGGCGTGGCGATGGTGTTTCAGCACTTCTCGCTCTTCGAGGCGCTGAACGTGGCCGAGAACATCTCTCTCGGGATGGAAAACCCGCCCCGGCAGCGCGATCTCGCCAAGCGGATCACCGATGTCAGCGAGGCCTATGGCCTGCCACTCGATCCCTTCCGGTTGGTGGGGGATCTCAGCGCCGGGGAACGCCAGCGGGTCGAAATCGTGCGCTGCCTGTTGCAGGATCCCAAGCTTCTGGTGATGGACGAACCCACCTCCGTGCTGACCCCGCAAGAGGTGGAAATCCTGTTTCGCACCCTCCGGACGCTGCGCGACGAGGGCACCTCGATCCTCTACATCTCGCACAAGCTGGAAGAAATCCGCGCGCTCTGCGACGAAGCGACGATCCTGCGGCTGGGCAAGGTGGTGGGCAACTGCGACCCGCGGGAAACGTCCGCCGCCGAGATGGCGGAGATGATGGTGGGCAAGTCGCTGGCCGCGCCGGCGCGCGACAGCGCCGAGATGGGCAAGGTCGTGCTCAAGGTTTCCGGCCTGTCGGTGGACCCCGCTACCCCCTTTGGCACGCCGCTGCGCCATATCGGGATCGAGCTGCATGCCGGCGAGGTGCTGGGCATCGGCGGGGTCGCGGGCAACGGTCAGGACGAACTGCTTGCGGCACTTTCGGGCGAAACGCCGACCGCGCCCGGATCGGTCACGCTGAACCATGAGCCGATCGGCAACATGGGCCCCAATGCGCGCCGCGCGCTTGGCCTGCTGTGCGCGCCGGAGGAACGGCTGGGCCATGCCGCCGCGCCGGACATGAGCCTTGTGGAAAACGCCCTGCTGACGGCACGGATGCGCAAGGGTCTGGACCGGTCGGGCTTCATCGACTGGCAGGCCACGCGGGCCTTCGCCACCGAGGTCATCGAAACCTATGACGTGCGCACCCCCGGCCCCGACAACGCGGCGCGGGCGCTGTCGGGCGGCAACCTGCAGAAATTCGTCATCGGGCGCGAGATCATGCAGGACCCCAAGGTGCTGGTCGTGAACCAGCCGACCTGGGGCGTCGATGCGTCGGCCGCCGCCGCGATCCGGCAGGCGATCCTCGATCTGGCGCAGAACGGCGCGGGCGTGATCGTCATCAGCCAGGACCTCGACGAATTGCTTGAAGTCGCCGACAGCTTCACCGCCTTGAACGAGGGCCGCCTGTCCAACGTGCGGGCCACGGGCGGGCTGACGATGGAAACCATCGGCCTGATGCTGGGTGGCGCGCACGACATGCACGAACCGGACAAGGAAGCGCTCCATGCTGAGGCTTGAAAAACGGCCTGCGCCCTCGCGCGGCTGGACGATGGCCACCCCGGTTCTGGCGGTTGTCCTGACGATGATCGCCGGCGGGCTGATGTTCGCTGCCCTCGGCAAGAGTCCGGTCGAGGCCATCCGCATCATCTTCTGGGATCCGCTGTTCAACACGCAATTCGCCAGCTACGCGCGCCCGCAGATCCTTGTGAAGGCGGGGCCGCTGATCCTGATTGCCATTGGCCTGTCGCTCGGCTTTCGGGCCGGGGTGTGGAATATCGGCGCCGAGGGGCAGTATATCATGGGCGCGCTGGCGGGGGCGGCGTTCGGGCTGGCGCTTTATCCGTCCGAAAGCCCGCTGATCTTTCCCGGCATGGTCATCGCGGGCGCCCTTGGCGGCTGGGCCTGGGCGATGATCCCGGCGATCCTTAAGACGCGGTTTCGCACCAATGAAATCCTCGTCTCGCTGCTGCTGGTCTATGTCGCCGAGAAACTGCTGGCCTCCGCCGCGACCGGCCTCTTGCGCAATCCCGAGGGGCGCGGCTTTCCCGGCTCGCGGCAGTTGAACCGGCTTGACGCCATGGACAACCCCGAACTGATCGCCAATACTGGCATGCACTGGGGCGTGGTGACGGCCTTCATCGCCGTGATCATGGCCTATGTGTTGCTCAACAAGCACCTTCTGGGCTACCAGATCAAGCTGGCCGGGCAGGCCCCGCGCGCCGCGCGTTTCGCCGGCGTGAACCCCAGCCGGCTGATCGTGCTGTGCCTTGGCACATCCGGCGCGCTGGCCGGGCTGGCGGGGCTTTTCGAGGTCACCGGCCCGGCCGGGCAGATCAGCATCGACTTCAACGTCGGCTACGGGTTCACCGCGATCATCGTCGCCTTTCTTGGCCGGCTGCATCCCATCGGCATCCTGCTTGCGGGGCTGTTGATGGCACTGACCTATATCGGCGGCGAACTGGCGCAGATGATGTTGCAGATTCCCGCCCCGGCGATCCAGGCCTTCCAGGGGATGCTCCTGTTCTTCCTGCTGGCGGTCGATGTGCTGTCCAACTACCGCATCCGCATCAACACAGAGGGGGTCGCCTGATGTTCGGAATTGATCCGATCACGCTGATCGTGGCGCTGGTCACCGTCTCCACCCCGGTGCTGCTGGCCGCGGTCGGCGAACTGGTGGTCGAAAAGACCGGCGTTCTCAACCTCGGGGTCGAGGGCATGATGATCACCGGCGCCGTCATGGGCTTCGTCGTCGCCGTCGATACCGGGTCGCCGACACTGGGCTTCCTCGCGGGCATGGCCAGCGGCGCGGCGCTGGCACTGATCTTCGGGCTGCTGACCCAATTGCTGCTGTCCAACCAGGTGGCGACGGGACTTGCGCTGACGCTGTTCGGGCTGGGGCTGTCGGCGTTGCTGGGGGTGGGCTATCCCGGCTTGACACCGCCGGCGGTGGCCGATCCCTTCCCCGACGCGCTGTCCGATTTGCCGGTCGTCGGCCCGATCCTCTTTGGCCATTCGCTGGTGATCTACCTGTCGGTGCTGCTGGTCGCGGTGGTCTGGTACGTGCTGGGCCATACCCGCGCCGGGCTGATCATCCGCGCCGTCGGCGAAAACCACGATGCGGCACATGCGCTGGGCTACAAGGTGATCCGCATCCGGCTGATGGCGATCCTGTTCGGCGGCGCCTGCGCCGGGCTGGGCGGCGCGTTCCTGTCGGTGGTGCGGGTGCAGAACTGGGTCGAGGGGATGACGGCCGGGGCCGGCTGGATCGCGCTTGCACTGGTCGTCTTTGCCAGTTGGAAACCGTGGCGCGCGCTGCTGGGTGCCTACCTGTTTGGCGGGGTCACGGCGCTGCAATTGCGGTTGCAGGCGGCGGGCGTCGATGTCCCGGTCGAGATCCTGTCCATGTCGCCCTATGTCGTGACCATCATCGTTCTGGTCATCATGTCCTCCGACCGAAGCCGTGCCGCATTGAATGCGCCCGCCGCCCTTGGCAAGGTGTTCCATGCAACGGGGTAGGAGAGGACATGGCACGGGCGGGGATCATCGCGGCGCTCGACGGCACCCATGCAAGGATCGGGCGCTCCGTCGCGCTTGGCGTGCATGGGCTGATCATCGTCTCCGCGATCGCGATCGCGGTGGAGACCATCCCGGGCCTCGACCCCGCACTGCGCCGGGCGCTTCTCTGGGTGGAATACACCACGCTTTCGGTCTTCGCCGCGGAATACCTGTTGCGGCTGACCTGTTCGCCCCGGCCTTTGCGCTACGCGGTCAGCTTCTGGGGGATCGTCGATTTCCTTGCCGTGGTTCCGGCGATCCTGTTCCTGCTGCCAGATGCACAATCGATCCGATCGCTGCGCCTGTTGCGGCTGATCCGGCTGCTGAAGCTGTTTTACGCAAGTCGCGCGCTCGACCGCCTCGCCGGCGCCTTCGAGAAGAACCGCGCCGAACTCCTGATCTTCACGTTGATCGCGCTTGTGATGCTTTACCTTGCGGCCGTCGGAATCCATCATTTCGAGCACGAGGCCCAACCGGAGACCTTCGGGTCGATCCCCGCCTCGCTTTGGTGGGCACTGGCAACGTTGACCACGGTGGGATATGGCGATGTCTACCCGATCACGCCGGCGGGGCGGGCCTTTACCGGGGTGGTGCTGCTGATCGGGCTTGGCGTCATTGCCGTGCCCGCCGCCCTGATCACCACCGCGCTGTTGGAAACCAAGGAAACCCCGCAACCCGACCCAAACCATAAAACCGACCCCAACACCGATCCCAACAAGGAGACTTGACGATGAAACCATTCACAAAGCTCGTGACCGCAAGCGCCATGGCGCTTGGCCTTGCCGCCCCGGCCATTGCACAGGACGATCCGCTGCAAGTCAGCTTCGTCTATGTCGGCTCGGTCGGTGATCTGGGCTGGACCTATGAACACGACCGCGCCCGTCTGGCGCTGGAGGAGCATTTCGGCGACGCGGTCGAAACCACCTATGTCGAAAACGTCCCCGAGGGTGCGGATGCCGAACGCGTCCTGACCCAGATGGCTCTGTCGGGCGCGGACCTGATCTTCACCACCTCGTTCGGCTACATGGACCCGACGAATGCCGTCGCCGAACGTTTCCCCAACGTGATGTTCGAGCATGCCACCGGCTACCGCCGCGATCATCCCAACGTGTCCACCTATTCCGCACGCTTCTATGAGGGCCGCGCCGTGATGGGCCATATCGCGGGCCAGATGACGGAATCGAACATCGTGGGTTACATCGGATCCTATCCGATCCCCGAGGTGATCCGGGGCATCAACTCCGCCTATCTGCACGCGCGTGAAGTCAACCCGGATATCGAATTCCGCATCGTCTGGGCCTACACGTGGTTCGACCCGGCGGTCGAGGCTGACGCCGCGCAGGCGCTGATCGACCAAGGCGCCGACGTCATCATGCAGCACACCGATTCCACCGCCCCGATGACAGTGATGGAAGAGGCCGGCGCCATCGGCTTCGGTCAGGCATCGGACATGTACCAGTTCGCGCCGGAACCGCGCGTCTCCTCGATCATCGACGACTGGGCGCCCTACTACATCGCCCGCACGCAGGCGGTGATGGACGGCACATGGGAAAGCACCGATACATGGGACGGCATCGGGCCGGGCATGGTCGGCATCGGGGAAATGACCGACGCGATCCCGGAAGAGATCCGCGCCTCGGCACAGGACATGGTCGATGCCATCGCGTCGGGCGAGTATCACCCCTTCACCGGCCCGATCAATCGTCAGGACGGCAGCGAATGGCTGGCCGAGGGGGAAGTGGCCGAGGACGGCACCTTGTTGGGCATGGATTTCTATGTCGAGGGCCTGACCGGCGACGTGCCGAACTGATCCCGCCGCATGGCACCACGAAAGGCCCGTCCCAGCTGGCGGGCCTTTTTCGTTGCGCGATCTTGCTTGCTCCTCGGGGCATTCCGTGACACCCGTCAGCCATGATTTTTGAGTTCGTAATCATCGGCGGCGGCATCGCCGGAACCTCGGCCGGCGCGCGCCTGTCGCATCTGGGCAGCGTGCTGCTGCTGGAATCAGAACCGGCACTGGCCTACCATGCCTCGGGCCGGTCCGCCGCGCTTTTCGAGGCGCAGTATGGCGCGCCCGCCACGGTTGCACTCAACGCCGCCTCGAAAGACTACCACATGACCGCAAATGGCGGCGTGCTCCGCCCGCGCGGCTTGATGATGCTGGCCGGGCCGGGCGAAGAAGACACGCTGGAGCGCGATATCGCGGCAATGGCGCTCGACCCGATCCCGGTGGAAGAGGCGCTTGTCCATATCCCGGCGCTCAACCCCGAGCATATCCGCGCCGCCGCCTACCATGCGGACGCCTGGGATCTCGACACCGACCTGTTGATCGGCAATTTCGTCAAGGAGATGCGCGCCAATGGCGGGCAGGTCAGGACCGGGGCCGCCGTCACCGCGATCCACCGCGACGCCGGGCTGTGGCATGTCACAACCGGGGCAGAAACGATCACGGCGCGGCAGCTTGTCAATGCCGCCGGCGCCTGGGTGGACGAGGTGGCGACACTGGCGGGCGTGCAGCCCCTTGGCCACCGCCCGCTGCGGCGATCGATGGCACGGATGCCGGCGCCGGGCGGGCATGATCCCGCGACCTGGCCGATGATCATCGGCGCCGGTGAGACATGGTATGCCAAGCCCGATGCCGGAAAATGGATCGTCTCGCCCGCCGACGAGGACCCGGTGGACACCCCCCACGACGCCTGGGCCGATGACATGGTGCTGGCCGAGGGCATTGCCCGCTACCAGCCCTTCGTGACCGAGGAGGTGACGCGCGTCGAAACCTCCTGGGCGGGCTTGCGCACCTTCTCGCCCGACCGGACGCTGGTTCTGGGCCGCGACCCGGGCACGCCCGATTTCATCTGGTGTTCGGGGCAAGGCGGATATGGCTTCCAGACCGCCCCCGCCGCCAGCCAGCTTCTTGCCGATCTGGTCGCCGGACGCCCGCCCGAGATAGCGTCAGAGATCGTCGCCGCCCTCAGCCCGGAGCGTTTCGGATGACCCGCAAGCTCAGCCTGCCCGACGCCCCCAAGGCCATGCCCGACCGGCGCATGTCGGCGCCTTCGGCACAGCGCAACGCCTGGCCGATCCTGGAGATTCTGGAGGCCCACGCGCCGCAGACCGGCCGGGTGCTGGAACTGGCCGCCGGCACCGGCGAACACGCGGTGCGTTTCGCGCGCGCGCTGCGCGGGCTTGACTGGCAGCCTACGGATGTGGACCCCGAACGGCTCGCCTCGATCGAGGCGTGGCGGCAGGCGGAGGGGCCGGTCAACCTCGCCTCGCCCGTTGCGCTCGACGCGACCGAGCCGGGATGGGCCAAGGATCATGGTCCGGTCGAGATGATCCTGCTGGTCAACCTACTGCACCTGATATCGGACGCCGAGGCCGAGGCGGTCCTGTCGGGCATCGCCAAGGCCCTCGCCCGGGGCGGGGTGGCCTTCGTCTACGGGCCGTTCCTGCGCGACGGGCGGGCCACCAGCGACGGCGACGCGCGGTTTCACGCAAGCCTCACGGCGCAGGATCCCGGCATCGGCTACAAGGACGTGGCATGGGTCCGGGCGCGTTTGGCGCCGCTTTCGGTCTCGGTCGTGGAACGGCCCGCCAACAACCTGATGCTGATCGCCCGCGCGCCCGTTTGATCCCGGTCAAGGCACGGGGCGTGGTTTCCTGTTTTGACGGGCTCCATAACGGATCAAAGGGGCCGCCATGAGCTGGATGAACAAGCGCGAAGAGATGCACGGGCAGTTGCGTAAGCTGAACAAGACGATACCGGAGGTCACCAAGGCCTTCGCCGGGGTCAGCGCAAGCGTGAAGACCGACGGCGCGCTCGACGTGAAGACCAAGGAACTGATCGCCATAGCCATTGCCGTGGCCGACGGCTGCGAGCCGTGCGTCAATTTTCACGTCGAAGTGTTGATCAAATCCGGCGGAACCCGCGAGGAACTGGGCGAGGCGCTTGGCATGGCGGTGCAGATGGGCGGGGGCCCGGCGCTGATGTACGCGGCCAAGGCGCTGGACGCGTTCGACGAATTATCGGAGGCTCTGGGGACTGCTGGCGGGTGAACCGGTTTCGCCGCGCGGTGCGCGCCGAGCCGTGCTTCTTCGCCCGCTCTGATCGGTGGGGGCGCATTGGTGGCGGCGAAGGCATGTGACGATAGCTTGAAGGGTCGCTGCCCCCGTTGCCTGACAGGCGCCTCCCCGGGACTTCTTGCCAAGATGAAAAGGCCGGATCGGCGGTGATCCGGCCCGCTTTGTATGTTCAGCCGTCCTTGCGGATGGTCTCGTTCTTCGGATCATAGGGACTGTCGCAGGTGACCTCGGCCTCCCAGAGTTGGTCGAACATCCTGACCTGCAGCCGGGTGCCCTCCACCGCCAGATCGGGGCGCACATAGCCCATGCCGATGGACTTTTCGAAAGCCACCGAATAGCCGCCCGACGTCAGCCGCCCGACGCGGGTGCCATCGGGGGCATAGAGCGCTTCGTGCCCCCAGGGGTCGGCATCGTCCGGCCCGTCGATCAGCACCGTGCAGCACTTGGAGCGCAGGCCGATCGCCTCCATCGCCGCCTTGCCCTGGAAATCCTTCGACAGGTCCACGAAGCGCGGAAGGTCAGCCTCCAGCGGGGTGGCGTCGCGGCCCAGTTCGTTGCCGAAAGCGCGGTAGCTCTTTTCCTGCCGCAGCCAGCCCTGCGCCCGCGCGCCGACCAGCTTCAGCCCGTACTTTTCACCCGCTTTTTCCAGCAGGTCAAAGAGGTAGTTCTGCATTTCGATCGGGTGGTGCAGTTCCCACCCCAACTCGCCGGTATAGGCCACGCGGATGGCGTTGACCGGGCACATGCCAAGCTCGATCTGGCGCGCCGACAGCCACGGAAAGCGCTTGTTGGACAGCGCCGATTCCGGCTCCGCGTCCTTGATGACCTCGGCGAGTACATCGCGCGATTTCGGCCCGGCAATGGCGAAGACGCCCCATTGCGTCGTCACGTCCTCGACCGCGATGTAGCCAAACTCGGCGGCCTTGTCCGCGGCGCATTTGCGCAGGTAGTCACCGTCGTAATCGGTCAACGCACCCGAGGAAACGAGGTAGTATTCATCCTCGGCCTGCCGCACGATGGTGTATTCCGTCCGCGTCGTGCCCTGCGGGGTCAGCGCGTAGGTCAGGTTGATGCGGCCCACTTTCGGCAGCTTGTTGCAGGTGAACCAGTCGAGAAACGCGGTCGCGCCCGGTCCCTTGACCGTGTGCTTGGTGAAGGCGGAGGCGTCGAGCAGGCCAACGCCCTCGCGCACGGCCTTGGCCTCGTCCACCGCGTATTGCCACCAGCCGCCGCGGCGAAAGCTGCGCGCGTCGTGATCGAAGCTGTCCGGCGCATCCAGCGGGCCGAAGTAGTTCGGACGCTCGAACCCGTTGACGACACCGAATTGCGCGCCGCGCGCCTTCAGCCGGTCATAGCTGGGCGCGGTGCGCAGCGGGCGGCACTTTTCGCGCTCTTCATCCGGGTGGTGCAGGATGTAGACGTGCTCGTAGGCTTCCTCGCTCTTGCGGGCGCTGTATTCTGTCGTGATCCAGCCGCCGAAGCGCTTGGGATCGAGGGAGGCCATGTCGATCTCCGCCTCGCCCTCGACCATCATCTGGGCAAGGTAGTAGCCGGTGCCGCCGGCCGCCGTGATCCCGAAGGAGAAGCCCTCAGCCAGCCACATGTTGCGCAGGCCCGGCGCCGGGCCGACCAGCGGGTTGCCATCGGGCGTGTAGCAGATCGGGCCGTTGTAGTCGTCTTTCAGGCCCACCTCCTCGGTCGACGGGATGCGGTGGATCATGGACATGTATTCTTCCTCGATCCGCTCCAGGTCGAGCGGGAAGAGGTCGGCACGGAAGCTGTCGGGCACACCGTATTCGAACCGCGCCGGCGCGTTCAACTCGTAGGGGCCGAGGATCCAGCCCCCGCGTTCCTCGCGCACATACCACTTGGCATCGGCATCGCGCAGGACGGGGTGTTCGCCATGGGTCTTGCGATATTCGACGAGTGCCGGGTCGGCATCGGTGACGATGAACTGGTGTTCGACAGGGATCGCCGCGCTCTTGATCCCCAGAAGACGCGCGGTGCGCTGCGCGTGGTTGCCGGTGGCGGTGACGACATGTTCGGCGGTGACGACAATCTGTTCCTCGGATTGCACGAGGTTGCCGCCCTTCTCGACCATCTTGGTCAGCGTCACCCGCCATTCGGAACCGGTCCATTCATAGGCGTCGGCCTGCCACTTGCGCTCTATCGTGACGCCGCGCTGGCGGGCGCCCTTGGCCATCGCCATGGTCATGTCGGCGGGGTTTATGTAGCCGTCCTCGGGGTGGTAGATCGCGCCGACCAGATCATCGGTGCGCACCAGCGGCCAACGCTCCTTGATCTGGGCGGGGCTCATCCATTCGTAATGCACCCCGACGGTTTCGGCGGTCGCGGCGTAAAGCATGTATTCGTCCATGCGCGCCTGCGACTGCGCCATGCGCAGGTTGCCCACCACCGAGAAGCCGGCGTTGAGGCCGGTTTCCGCCTCCAGCGTCTTGTAGAAATCCACCGAGTACTGGTGGATATGGCTGACCGCGTAGCTCATGTTGAACAACGGCAGCAGCCCGGCGGCGTGCCACGTGGAGCCCGAGGTCAGTTCGTCGCGTTCCAGCAGCATGACATCGGTCCAGCCGGCACGGGCGAGGTGATAGGCGATCGAGGTGCCGATGGCACCGCCGCCGACGATCAGGGCTTTGACATGGGTTTTCATTGGGCGCGACTCCGGGCGTGGTTTCAGCGCTCAATTTGCCGATTTGGCGGGGTCGCAGCCAAGGACAGCCGACCGAATATTGCGATAATGCGACACAGGCGCGCTAAACTTCGCGCACGGTCGGCGATGCAGAATTCTTCACCCAAGTTTTGTGCACCGCCGCAGAAAATCAGGGGCTTTTCCCGGGCCGTCGCTCAAAGCATGCTGGGCACGACGAGGTCCGGCGGCCGGTGGCCGTCGACGAAGGTCTTGACGTTGATGATGACCTTCTCGCCCATCTCGACCCGGCCTTCCAGCGTGGCCGATCCCATATGCGGCAGCAGCACGACATTTTCCAACTCCCGCAGGCGCGGGTTCACGTCCTTGCCATGTTCGAACACGTCAAGCCCCGCCCCCGCGATCTCGCCAGCGCGCAGCATGCGGGTCAACGCGTTCTCGTCGATGACCTCGCCGCGCGAGGTGTTCACGATCACCGCCGAGGGTTTCATCAGCTTGAGCCGCCGGGCATTCATCAGGTGGAAGGTGGAGGGCGTGTGCGGGCAGTTGATCGACAGGATATCCACCCGCGCGATCATCTGGTCGAGGCTTTCCCAATAGGTCGCCTCAAGCTCCGCCTCCACCTCCTCGTGCAGGCGGCGGCGGTTGTGATAATGCACCTGCATCCCGAAGGCCGCGGCGCGCCGCGCGACCGCCTGCCCGATCCGCCCCATGCCGAGGATGCCAAGCCGCTTGCCGCCGATGCGCCCGCCCATGAAGGCGGTGGGCGCCCAGCCCTGCCATTTGCCGGCCTGCATCACCGCCAGACCCTCCGGGATGCGCCGGGTAACCGCAAGGATCAACGCCATGGTCATGTCGGCGGTATCATCGGTCACCACGCCGGGCGTGTTGGACACGAGGATGCCGCGCTGGCGGGCGGTGTGCACATCGATATGATCCACCCCTGCCCCGTAATTGGCGATCAGTTTCAGCTTGTCGCCCGCCTGCCCCAGGAGGCCGGCGTCGATGGTGTCGGTCACGCACGGCACCAAAACGTCGGCCCGGTTCATCGCCGAAACCAGTTCCGAGCGTGTCATCGGGCGATCATCCTCGCGCAGTTCGACATCGAAAAGTTCCGACATCCGCGTTTCGACCGCCTCGGGTAACCGTCGCGTCACGACAACACTCAGCTTTTGTCCCGGCATCCCGTCCATCCCTTTTGCTGGCTTTTGCGCCCTTGGCGTGACACTCTCTTATCAAGCGCGGGGGTGCAAGGCACTGCCACCCGTGCCGCGACAAAAACACCGATAAGACCGCCCCGATGCGGCCAGGTCAGAGCAGGCAGTGAACGTGATGAGATGCAAGCTTTGCGGCATGGTTCTGGCGGCCCTGCTGACGCTGTGCGCCGCCCCCCAACAGGCCGCCGCGCAGGACGCGCAGGAAGTCGGCGCCGTGACCGGGTTCCCGATTCCGCGCTACGTCTCGATCAAGGCGTCGGAGGCCAATGCCCGGCGCGGCCCGTCGCGCAGCCACCGGATCGACTGGGTGTTCCAGCGGCGCAACATGCCGGTGCAGATCGTGGCCGAACACGGCCATTGGCGGCGCATCGTGGACCGCGACGGGGCCGGTGGATGGATGCATTATTCGCTGCTATCGGGGGTGCGCACGGCGATCATCGAGACCGACATGCTGGAACTGCGGCAACGCCCCGACCCGGCGGCGCCAGTTGTGGCGCAGGCCGAACTGGGCGTCATCGCCTTCCTCGATGAATGCAACGCGGCGTGGTGCCGGCTCAATGTCGGTGGGCATCGCGGTTGGGTGCCAAGCGACACCCTTTGGGGGGTGGCGCCGGGCGAAACCTTCGACTAACGGGCCCGGCGCATCAGCGCAAGGAACCCGGGGATCAGCAACAGCAGCAGCGCCAGAACCCCGAACGAGGCGCGCAAGCCGAACCCTTCGGCAATGAACCCCATGATCGGCGGGCCGATGAAAAAGCCGAAATAGCCGATCACCGTGACCCGGCTGATCACGTGACCGCGGGTCTCGTCATTGGCCATCCGCCCGGCCAGTGCCAGAAGCATCGGCGCGATGGTGGACACGCCAAGCCCCAGAATGGCAAAGCCGGTATAGGCCACCAGCGGCACCGGTGCGAGGGCCGCCAGAAGCGCCCCGCCGGACGTGACGAGCGCACTCCAGAAGATCACGCGGGTTTCCAACAGCCGCCCGACCACAAGCTGCCCGGTGAAGCGCCCGACTCCCATGGTCAGGCCCAGCATGGCCGGGCCGAGCGCCCCCTCGGCGGCGCTGCCGCCAAGCGTGCGTTCCACGTGCAGGGCGGACCAGCCCTCGGTCGCGTTCTCGGCCAGGAAGGCCACGAGGGCGATCAGCCCGCCCCACAGGACCACGCCGCCGAAACCACCACGCGCCGCCCGCGCGCCACCGCGGCTTTCCGCTGTGTCGTCGGAAAGCATCAGCGCCGACCCCGCCAGTGTCAGCACGCCAAGCGCCGCGAAGACGATACCGGGGGCGACGTCCGCCTCGCGCGACAGCCCGGCCACGATGGCCGCCGCCGCATAGGCAAAGGAAAACACCGCGTGGTTGAGGTTCATCAAAGAAGCGCCGAGGCGCGCCTCCGACCGCGAGAGCCGGGTATTCATAGCCACGTCCTGAAGGCCCGACCCGGCCCCGGCAAGGAACATGAACGCCGCGAAAAGCGGCACCGAGGCCACCCACATCGGCGCCTGAAAGCTGAGCGCCATCAGGACGGAGGCCAGTGGCACCGCCAGCCGCCCGAACCGCGCCGAAAAGGCCGGCGCAAACAGCATCGCCATCATCGCGCCAGCCGCCGTTATCAGCAGAATCACGCCAAAAGCCCCGTCGCCCGCCCCGACATGGGCCTTGATCTGCGGCACGTAGGCTGCGAACGCTCCCCAGTAGATGCCTTGCGCGGCAAAGGCCGGCAGATCGTGACGCGAGAGCGAGATGGCGCGAAGCATGGACATGCCGAGGCCAGTGGCACGCGCATGTCGGCGGGACAAGCGTCAAACCGCCATCGGGCGCCCAGATTGCCCCTTTCCAAGCCGGGGAATCTGGTCTACACGCCGAGGCTTCAACCGGGCGGACACCCTTGGAGGCCGCCCCTTATCACATGGAGAATAGCTATGGCTGGTGAGATTCCTGATCTCGTCGCCGAGGCACGGACGGGGACAGGCAAGGGGGCCGCTCGTCAAGCACGCCGTGAAGGCAAAGTGCCCGGTATCGTTTATGGTGGTGGCACGGATCCGCTGCCGATCCAGGTTCCCTTCAACGAGTTGATCAAGCGCCTCAAGGCGGGACGCTTCCTTGCGACCCTGTTCAACCTGAAGGTCGAAGGTGAGGACGATGTGCGCGTGATCTGCCGCTCGGTGCAGCGCGATGTCGTCAAGGACCTTCCGACGCATATCGACCTGATGCGCCTCAAGCGCACCTCGCGCGTGAACCTCTTCATCCCGGTCGAATTCCTTGGCGAAGAAGAAGCGCCCGGCATCAAGAAGGGCGGTTTCCTGACCATCGTGCGCCCGGAAGTCGAATTGCGCGTGACCGCGGGCGATATCCCCGAGAAGATCACCGTCGACCTGTCGGCGCTTGAAATCGGCGATACGGTGACCATTTCCTCGGTCGACCTGCCAAAAGGCGCGCGCCCGACCATCGACCGTGACTTCGTGATCGCCAATATCTCCGCACCGTCCACCCTCGCCGCCGGCGATGACGCGGAAGACGGCGAAGAGGGCGAAGCCGAAGAGGCCACCGCCGAGGAGTGATCCCCGACGCGCCGCCCAGCGGACCGGATCATTGACGGCCTGCCCCCCCGGGTGCAGGCCGTTGCATTTACGGCCAGTGGGTCAGCCGCGCCGGGGCACCCGGCGAAAGCCGAGGATGCGGCCGGACGAGGTCACCGGGTCATAGGTCAGCCCGGTATCGGACATGCAATCGACGATCTGCTTGATGACCCGCTCCGGATAGCGCGGCGGGTGCAGTTCCAGCACCAGAAAGCGCAGCTCCGGGTTCCACGGCTGGTCGAAGAGATGTTCCTCCGCCCCCTCGACATCCATCATCACGAGTTCGGGCCGGTGGTCGTAGAGCAACGTCTGTAGGCCAAGGCTCGGCACCTCTGTCACCTCGTCTTCCGGCACGCCGGGCCGTGCGAGGCTGGACCCCAGGATTCCGCGCGGGATCTGGAACCGGCTGCGCCCGCCCCCGTCGCCGCCCACGACCGCCCCGTGCAACACGCGCGCCGCGCCCTGCCCGTTACGCTCCAGGTTGGCGCGCAGCACCGGGATCAGGGCCGGGTTCGCTTCCACGCTGACAAGGTTTTCCGCCCCCGCCCCGCGCGCGAGGATGGTGCTGACGACCCCAAGACCGCCGCCAAGGTCCAGCACCGGCATCCCCGGCGCCACCCGGGCGCGCGCGGCGGCGGCCTCGACGCTTTCGAACTCGCCGCTCTCCAGCCGACGCAACAACGCCGGCGGCGCAAACCCGTCGGGCAGGTCGAGGATGATATCGTTCAGCGTGACCTGTGGCATGTCCGGCTCTTCTCGTTGATCCTGCGGCGTGTGACCCGTATAGCACCAGACAGGCGAGGTGAATGCGAGGATGCCATGCAACTTTGGGTCGGTCTGGGCAATCCCGGCGCGAAATATGCAAACAACCGGCACAATATCGGCTTCATGGCTGTGGACCGGATCGCCGAGGAGCACGGTTTTGCCGCGTGGCGCGCGAAATTCCAGGGGCAGGTGACCGAGGGGCGCGTCGGCGGTGAAAAGGTGCTGCTGCTCAAACCCATGACCTTCATGAACCTCTCGGGCCAATCGGTGGGTGAGGCGGCGCGCTTTTACAAGCTCGACGCGCCCGATGTGACCGTCTTTCATGACGAGCTCGACCTCGCGCCCGGCAAGGTCCGGGTGAAGGCGGGCGGCGGCCATGCGGGCCATAACGGGCTGCGCTCCATCCACCAGCATATCGGCCCGCATTACGACCGGGTGCGGCTGGGCATCGGCCATCCCGGCCACAAGGACAAGGTCGCGCCTTACGTGTTGTCGGATTTTTCCAAGGCGGATCAGGACTGGCTGGACGACGTGATGCGCGGCATCGCCGAGGGCGTCCCGGACCTGGCCAAGGACGATTCGGGGCGCTTCCTGAACGCGGTGGCGCGGCGCATGGCCCCGGCCCGCCCCGCCAAGGCCGCGCCGGACGCGTCACAAGACCCGCCGGCCAAGCCCGACACGCCAGAGCCCCCCGCGGGCGACGACCGCTCCCCCCTGCAACGGCTGGTGGACAGGTTCCGCTGATCGCCGCCGCAGACCCCGACATCGCGTCTGGATTGCCGGGGCCGCGCGCGGCATGCTGCGATCGTTGGGAACGCGGAGGATGCCGATGCGTCGTGTCATGAAGGTTCTGGGCCGCGTACTGGTCGTGTTCATTGCCGTGGCGCTCGCCCTCGGCCTCTACATGCGCGAGGAGATCGTGCGGCTTTTGGCGGTGAACACGTTGTTCGAAGCGGAGTCCATCGTCGAGAATTTCAGCAACATGGACCGCGCCTTCCTGACCGCGCCGGTGCCGCGCGGCACCGGCCCGGCCAGCCCCCTGCCCGAGGGCGACGCCGCCGACCTGCCGCCGCAGGTCGCGGGCTGGATCGAGGACCGAGCTGTCACCTCGCTTCTGGTGCTGCACGACGGCCGGATCGTGCATGAAAGCTATCACCTCGGCACCGCGCAGGGTGACCGGCGGATTTCATGGTCGGTGGCGAAAAGCTTCCTGTCTGCACTTCTGGGCACGCTGGTGGCCGACGGCACGATCCCCGATCTCGACGCACCCGTCACCGAACATGCCCCGATGCTGGTCGGCAGCGCCTATGACGGCGCAACGATCCGCAACGTGTTGCAGATGGCCTCAGGCGTGCGCTTCGACGAGGATTACCTCGACTACGATTCCGACATCAACCGAATGGGCCGCGAGATCGCGCTTGGCGGCACGCTCGACGGCTTCGCCGCCGGGCTGACAGATACCGACCGGCCACCGGGGCAGGCATGGCGCTACGTGTCGATGGATACCCATGTGATCGGCATGGTGATCCGTGGCGCCACCGGGCGCGACATCCCTTCGCTGATGTCGGAACGGATCATCGGGCCGCTCGGGCTGGACGCGACGCCCTATTACCTGACCGATGGCGAGGGCGTGGCCTTCGTGCTGGGCGGGCTGAACATTACGACGCGGGACTACGCCCGAATGGGGATGATGATGCTGCGGAACGGCGCATGGAATGGGCGCCAGATCGTGCCGGCGGACTGGGTGGCGCAATCGACCGTCGCTTCCGCGCCGACGGCGCCGGGTGCCCTCGGATACGGCTACCAATGGTGGATTCCCGAAGGCGGCGAACCGGGACAAGTCATGGCCCGTGGAATTTATGGTCAGTATGTTTATGTAGACAGGGTGAACGATGTTGTCATCGCAACCACCGGCGCCGACCGGCGCTTTCGCGAGGACGGCGTTCACGAAGAGAATATGCGGGTCTTCCGGGCCATCGCCGAAAGCCTGTGATCCGCCCAAACTGGCAGGAGCGCGCTATGATCAAGATGGACGAACCGGTAAACGTTCTGGGCGAGGCCTTGCAGCCCTGTTCCACCGCCCCGATGACCGGGTTCTTTCGGGACGGGCACTGCAACACCTGCCGGGAGGATAACGGCAGCCACACGGTCTGTGCCGAGATGACGGCGGAGTTCCTTGCCTATTCCAAGTATGTCGGCAACGACCTGTCGACGCCACGGCCCGAGTTCGGCTTCGCCGGGTTGAAGCCGGGCGACCAGTGGTGCCTTTGCGCCAGTCGCTTCCTGCAAGCGCATGACGAGGGGTGCGCCCCGAAAGTGCGGCTGAAGGCGACGCATGCCCGCGCGCTGGACATCGTGCCGCTGAATGTGCTGCGCGAGAGTGCGACAGCGACCAGTTGACGATTGGGTGCCAACAAAACCGGTCTGACCGCGTCAGTGCCCTGCAAAACCCCCGCCAGTCATCCGGCGGGGGTTTAGCGATCCGTAGGTGCGTGCCGGACACGCACCGCCTTTACCAGTCCTCGCGGACCACGGTGCGGGTCTTGATCGGCAGCTTCATCGCGGCGAGGCGCAGCGCCTCGCGGGCGATTTCCTCGTTGACGCCGTCGATCTCGAACATGACGCGGCCCGGCTTGACCTTGCAGGCCCAGAAATCGACGGACCCCTTACCTTTACCCATCCGCACTTCGACGGGCTTCGAGGTCACCGGCAGATCGGGGAAGATCCGGATCCAGACCCGGCCCTGACGCTTCATGTGGCGCGTCATGGCCCGGCGGGCGGCCTCGATCTGGCGGGCGGTGATCCGCTCTGGTTCCATTGCCTTCAGGCCATAGGTGCCGAAGTTGAGGTCAGAGCCCCCCTTCGCCTCGCCGTGGATCCGGCCCTTGTGCATCTTGCGGAATTTCGTGCGCTTCGGTTGCAGCATTGTTTTCTACTCCTTAGCGATCACGGCGGGGGCGACCACCGCCCTGGGGACGCGGGCCGCCGCCTTCCTGGGCTTCGGTGTGGCGACGATCATGGGCCGACGGATCATGCTCCATGATATCGCCCTTGAAGATCCAGGTCTTGATGCCGATGATGCCGTAAGCGGTATGCGCTTCGCAATGCGCATAGTCGATGTCGGCGCGAAGGGTATGCAGGGGCACGCGTCCCTCTCGATACCATTCGGTCCGGGCGATTTCCGCACCGCCAAGCCGGCCTGCGACGTTGACACGGATGCCCAGGGCCCCCATGCGCATCGCGTTCTGCACGGCACGCTTCATCGCACGGCGGAAGGACACGCGGCGTTCCAGTTGCTGCGCGATGGATTCGGCAACGAGCTGCGCGTCCAGTTCGGGCTTGCGGACCTCGACGATGTTGAGGTGCAGTTCAGATGCCGTCATGGCCGACAGTTTCTTGCGCAGCGTTTCGATATCTGCGCCTTTCTTGCCGATGATCACCCCGGGGCGCGCGGTGTGCACCGTGACGCGGCACTTGCGGTGCGGACGTTCGATGATGACGCGGCTGACGCCCGCCTGCTTGCACTCGTTGTGAATGAACTCACGGATCGCGATATCCTCCAGCAGGAGGTTTCCGTAGTCCTTGGTATCGGCGTACCAGCGGCTGTCCCAGGTGCGGTTGACCTGAAGGCGCATGCCGATCGGATTGACCTTGTGACCCATTAGGCTTGCTCCTCAACTTGACGCACCGTGATGGTGAGTTCCGCGAACGGCTTCAGGATACGACCGAACCGGCCACGGCCGCGCGGGCGACCGCGCTTCAACACCAGGTTCTTGCCGACATACGCCTCGGCGACGACCAACTCGTCCACGTCAAGGTTGTGGTTGTTCTCGGCGTTTGCGATGGCGGACTGAAGACACTTCTTGACGTCCTGCGCCACACGCTTCTGCGAGAATGTGAGATCGGTCAGAGCCTTGTCCACCGATTTGCCGCGGATCATCTGCGCCACGAGGTTGAGCTTCTGCGGGCTGGTGCGCAGCATGCGCAGCTTGGCCATCGCCTCGTTTTCCGCCACGCGGCGGGGATTCTTATCCTTGCCCATGGCTTACTTCCTCTTCGCTTTCTTGTCCGCCGTATGCCCGTAATAGGTCCGGGTCGGGGAGTACTCGCCGAATTTCTGGCCGATCATGTCCTCGGACACGTTCACCGGGACGTGTTTCTTGCCATTGTAGACCCCGAAGGTGAGGCCAACGAATTGCGGCAGGATGGTGGAGCGGCGCGACCAGATCTTGATGACCTCGTTGCGACCCGATTCACGGGATTTCTCAGCCTTCTTGAGGACGTAGGAGTCGACAAAAGGCCCTTTCCAGACGGAACGCGACATCTATCAGCGTCCTTTCTTCTTGGCGTGACGCGAGCGCAGGATAAGCTTTTGCGACGCCTTGTTCGTGTTGCGGGTGCGCGCGCCCTTGGTCGGCTTGCCCCACGGCGTAACCGGGTGACGACCGCCCGAGGTACGGCCTTCGCCGCCGCCATGGGGGTGATCGATCGGGTTCATCACGACACCGCGCACGGAGGGGCGAATGCCCCTGTGACGGCTGCGACCGGCCTTCCCGAAATCCTGGTTGGAATTGTCGGGGTTCGACACGGCACCGACCGTTGCCTTGCATTCCTGGCGGACGAGGCGAAGCTCGCCAGAGGACAGGCGGATCTGCGCGTAACCGCCGTCACGCCCGACGAACTGGGCGTAGGTGCCCGCGGCGCGCGCGATCTGGCCACCCTTGCCGGGCTTGAGCTCGATGTTGTGCACGATCGTCCCGATCGGCATGCCCGCGAAAGGCATGGTGTTGCCGGGCTTGATATCGGCTTTTGCCGAAGAAAGCACCTTGTCGCCAACCCCGAGGCGCTGCGGCGCGAGGATATAGGCCTGCTCGCCGTCTTCGTAGCGGATCAACGCGATGAAGGCGGTGCGGTTGGGGTCATATTCGATGCGCTCGACCGTCGCGGAGACGTCGAACTTGTTGCGCTTGAAATCGACGACGCGGTAGAGGCGCTTTGCCCCACCGCCGCGGCGGCGCATGGTGATCCGTCCGGTGTTGTTCCGTCCGCCCGACTTGGTCAAACCCTCTGTGAGGGCCTTGACAGGACGTCCTTTCCACAGCTCCGAACGGTCGATCAGAACCAGCCCACGCTGGCCCGGCGTCGTCGGCTTATACGACTTGAGTGCCATGTTTACTGTCTTCCGTTTGCTTGTGCGGGCGGCTCGCGCTGCCCTGATGTTGTAGGCCCCCGGAGGTGCCCGAGTTCAGAAAATGCGCGGCCCCGGAAGACACCGGGGCCGCGCGGATGGTGTTTCTTATTAGAGGCCCGTGCTCACGTCAATCGTGTTGCCCTCTTCGAGGGTCACATAGGCCTTTTTCACATCCTTGCGGCGACCGAGCTGACCGCGGAACCGCTTGGCCTTGCCCTTGGTGATGGTCGTGTTCACGGCCTTCACCTTGACCCCGAACAGCGCCTCGACCGCTTCCTTGATCTGCGGTTTGTTCGCGTCGATCGACACTTCGAAGACAACCGCGCCATGTTCGGAGGCCATGGTCGATTTCTCGGTGATGATCGGCTTGCGGATCACGTCGTAATGTTCTGCCTTCGCGCTCATTTCAGTCGAGCCTCCAGTGCTTCGACACCCGCCTTGGTGATCACCAGCGTGTCACGCTTGAGGATGTCATAGACGTTTGCGCCCATGGTGGGCAGCACATCGAGACCCTCGATGTTGCGCGCCGCCTTGGCAAAGTTCTCGTCCACGTCGGCCCCGTCGATGACCAGCGCGCGCTTCCAGCCCAGTTCCTTGACCTTCTTGGCAAGCGCCGAGGTCTTGGGGGCGTCCAACGCGGTGCTGTCAAGCACCACCAGTTCGCCCGCCGCCGCCTTGGCCGAGAGCGCGTGGCGCAGGCCGAGCTTGCGGAACTTCTTGGGCAGATCATGCGCGTGACTGCGCGGGGTCGGCCCCTTGTAGATCCCCCCCTTGCGGAAGATCGGCGCGTTTCGGTCGCCGTGGCGGGCGCCGCCGGTGCCCTTCTGGCGGTAGATCTTCTTGGTGGAATAGCTGGTTTCTGACCGGGTCTTTACCTTGTGGGTGCCGGCCTGCGCCTTGTTGCGTTGCCAGCGGACGACGCGGTGCAGGATGTCGGCACGCGGTTCGAGCCCGAAGAGGTCTTCGGACAGGTCCACCGTGCCAGCGGTGCCGCCGTCCAGTTTGATGACGTCGCGTTTCATTGCTCGCTGTCCTTTTTCTCGGCCTCGATGGTGGCCTCGGCGTCGTTGAGGGCAGCCTGTTCAGCGGCGGCGGCCTCCTCGGCAAGGCGCTTCTCCTCGGCCTCGGCCTCGGCCGCGGCCTGTGCCGCCGCCTCTTCCGCGGCGCGCGCCGCTTCCTCGGCTGCCGATTTCAGCGCGGCGGGCAGGATGGCATTCTCGGGAAACGGCTTTTTCACCGCGTCCTTGATCGTCACCCAGCCGCCTTTCGAACCGGGAACGGCACCCTTGATCATGATCAGGCCACGCTCGGCATCCGTGCTGACCACTTGCAGGTTCTGCGTGGTCACCCGCGCAGCGCCCATGTGGCCGGCCATCTTCTTGCCCTTGAACACGCGGCCGGGATCCTGACACTGACCGGTCGACCCGTGGCTACGGTGGCTGATCGAAACACCGTGCGTCGCCTCGAGCCCGCGGAAATTGTGCCGCTTCATGCCCCCGGCAAAGCCCTTGCCGATGGAGGTGCCGGACACGTCGACATACTGGCCTTCAAAGTAATGGTCGGCGGTGATTTCCTCACCGATGGCGATAAGGTTCTCGGGCGCCACGCGGAATTCCGCGACCTTGCGCTTGGGCTCGACCTTCGCGGCGGCGAAGTGGCCCCGCATGGCCTGGCTCGTACGCTTGGCCTTGGCGGTCCCGGCACCGAGTTGGACGGCCGAATAGCCATGTTGATCAGGGGTGCGCTGCGCCACCACCTGAAGCTTGTCAAGTTGAAGAACGGTCACGGGAACCTGCTTGCCGTCTTCCATGAACAGCCGGGTCATCCCGACCTTTTTCGCGATCACACCAGAGCGCAACATATCCTTGCCCCCCTCAAACCGAAATCTGGACATCGACACCGGCCGCCAGATCGAGCTTCATCAGCGCGTCCACGGTCTGCGGGGTCGGGTCCACGATGTCGAGCAAACGCTTGTGGGTGCGGATTTCCCACTGGTCGCGGCTCTTCTTGTCGACGTGAGGGCCACGGAGAACCGTGAACTTCTCGATCTTGTTCGGCAGCGGGATCGGGCCGCGCACCTGTGCACCGGTACGCTTGGCGGTGTTGACGATTTCCTGCGTGCTGGAATCCAGAACACGGTAGTCGAACGCCTTGAGCCGTATGCGAATGTTTTGGCTTTGCATGTCATTCGCCCTTTCAGGGCTTATTGGAGTTGATAGGACGACCGGCAGCTCATTCCACCGGCCCTCTTCGAACCCGAAGGGCGGGATATGCTCCCGCCCGTAGGTAAGTTTGCGACTGAGAACCGGCGCCGCTTAAACGACACCGGCCTCAACATCAAGCGAAATCACTCGACGATCTTGGACACCACGCCGGATCCGACGGTGCGGCCGCCTTCGCGGATGGCGA
>QVQC01000054.1 GCA_003428585.1 Nioella halotolerans | reverse complement strand
ACCGATCCCTCACATGCTCGGAACGCGCCGCCAGGGAATTTCCACAGCATTCGCGACACGACCATGCTGCAATTCGACTATGTCGAGGACGACATGGGCGGCGGTGTCGAGACGACTGGGCGCGGCTGGATGCTCGGACCTTACGTCGTCGCGCAGCTCGGCGACCAGCCGCTCTTCTTCGAGGGGCGCCTGCTCTACGGCGAAAGCGAGAACGAAATCTCGCCCTTCGGCACCTTCACCGACGATTTCGACAGTGAACGCTGGCTGACCATGGTGGCGCTCGAAGGCTCCTACGAGGCGGAAACGCTGCGCTACTTTCCGCGTCTGCAGTTCAGCCACGCGGTCGACACGCAACTGGCCTACGTGGATGGGCTGTCGAACCCGGTGCCGGAACAGACCGTGCGATTAAGTGAGCTGTCGGCGGGCGTCGATTTCGAAGCGCCGATCCTCGGCGAGGCAAGCGGCCACCTGCTGACCTGGGGGCTGTCCGGCATCTGGTCGCGGGTAGAGGGCGACGGCGCGGCCTCGGCCTATATCGACGAGAGCGAAGGTGGCCGCGCCCGGATCGATCTCGGCTACCGTTTCAATAACGGCGGGGGTCTGACGCTGGGCGGAGGCGTCTTCGTCGACGGGGTCGGCTCGGACGACTTCACGACCTACGGCGCGGAAGTGGGTCTATCGCTGGAATTCTGAATAACGAGGCTATGATATTCCGACGACCGACGCCAATCCAGACAGGATTGGCGTCGAACATTTATCACAACGGCCCAACACACCTGCCCGTTCTCTACTGATCTGCACGTCCGTTTCATGCGCCATAGACTTAGGATATCGAGGGAGTAGCGAACGACGGCTTTCCGCCCGACCTGCAGGTGCTCTCCCGGCTGGCGGTTCACCAGCTGTGAGTCCGCTCTGGGCTGAGATCCGTCATCTGATAGTTTCTATCAGGAAATCCTCGCGCAAGATAGTCCGAGTGGCGAAGCCTTGTGAACTGATGCGGTGGATGCCCCCACCCAGCGGCATCTCGTATGCCATGATGGTTGCGTGGAAACCAAATGGAGGGTGCACCGATGACGACGAAGATCAACATGCTGGCGATCGACCTGGCATGCCGACCTCGATCGCGAGGCTGGGCAGGCTGTCCCCGCCGGAGGTGAAGACATGCGTGTAAGGCCCGGTGCCTGTGGTGACGGGATCGCCGAACGTGGCCCTGAGCCAGATCCAGAAGGTCTCGGCGTCGATCGGGACCACGACGTCGCCATCGGCCGACACCGCATCCCGCGTCGGCGCCAGCGGATCGCGCCCGAAACCCAGAAGCTCGTTGTCGTTCAGCGGCTGCTCCGCGCCGAGCGTCGTGCTGGCAAACGGCATCCGGACAAACCCGCTTGCAGACGGGGTGCCATAGGTCGTCTCGAAGGCAAGCGCCATCTGCGCCCGCGCCCCCTGGGCTCGTGCCATGGTCGTCTCCTTTCGCAAAATGGATCGGCCCGCAGAGCGGGTCTGCGGGCCGGTGGGTCAATGATCGCGTGCCGGATATCGTCTACGCCGCGCTCAGCTCAGCGGGTCGTCCGTCGAATAGTGCAGCACCACCGCGATGGTGGCCGCCTTCGGGCTCGCCGCGCCCTCGACCGGGAGGTCCACGGGCCGCGGCGCTTCTGCCTCGACCCAGTCGCAGAGCCCGCCCAGCGTGCGGTCGGCGGCGAGTGCCGCGCCGACGCTGGCGGTCCGCGCGTCGAAGGCGGCGTCACGGTCGGGGCCTTGCACGACCGCCTCGACCTCGGCCCGATGCTGGTAGTGGTAGGCGAGCGGCGACAACGTCACCTCGGGATCCCCCGGCTCGCCGTCGCGCAGGATCAGCAGGCCCTCTGTGGGCACGCGCTCGGGCAGCACCTCGCCGCGCAGGACGGTGGCGGGCAGCGCCGAAAGCCGCACGTGCAACGCGGCGAGGATGGTTTCGCGTGGGGTGGGCATGATGATCCCGGTTCTTCCGGGATAGGCCCGGTGTCAATGACCACTCTCGCTTTTCGGCAATGGCAGGTTCGCCAGCCGTCGCGGCAGGTCGGAGCGACTATGCAGGAAATCGATAATGATCACCTGTTTGTCGTACTCTATGAAGACGACAAAATGCTGACCTGCGCGCGCAAACCGAAGGGTTTCGGGCAAGTCCGGATCGAAGAAGCGCTTGCACTCTTGCGACCGGGCGGTGCCTGCCGCGATCTCGCGACAGGCGGCGATCAGATCCTCTTCATAGGCCGCGGCCTGTCGCGGCCCGAAAGTCTCGATCGTCCAGCGCGCGATGTCGACGAGCGCCGCCTCCGCGCCCTGCGTCAACTGCCAGGGTTTCGACATCAGGACCTGTCGTGTGCCGAAGCAAAGGCGCGGCGGATCGCGTCTTCGCCGCTTCCCTCGGCCAGTTCGCCACTCCGGGCCTGTTGCAACCCGATCGCCAGGCGGCGGCGCAGATCTCCAAGCTCGGCCTCTTCGCGTTCGAGCAGGCGAAGCCCTGCACGCAGGGCCTCGGAGGCGTTCTGATACTGGCCCGATGCGACCAGTCGGTCGATCAGGTCCGATTGCGTCTCGGTCAGAACCACGTTGCGGGTCACCATGCGTGCCTCCATATCCACTGTTGGCAATATATGCCAACGCACCCGTCCTGTCGACAGGTCATGTCATAAGCGGGTTTCAAACCAGTTCGCCACGATCAGCCCCGGCACGCTGTCATGCGCCCGCTCGGCATCCCGGTCCAGATCGAGCCGCTTCGGCAGCTTGACCTGCGGGACCAGGCCGCATGCCAACTTCTTGAGGTCGAGCCGAAAGAATTGATGGCCGAGTTTCGGCCGGCCCTGACAATCGGCGGCAAATCGGGCAAAGAGGTCGAGATATTTCTCTATGACACGCTGCCGGGAGGCGCGGGCTTCGCGACACAGATTGCAGGGCGCGGCCTCGAAATATTCAAGCGCGCGCTTTACCTCCGTAAGCGCGAGCTGGCCCCCACCTTTCACCACGTTCTGGGCAATGCGAGTCCGTTCCTGTC
>QVQC01000066.1 GCA_003428585.1 Nioella halotolerans | reverse complement strand
CATCGTCGAGGCGGACGGAGAGGTGATCTACCAGGTCAAGGACATGAAGGTGGCGCTGAGCGAGAGTTGAGCCCCCACGCCGCCGGTGCACGAAACCCGCGTGATCGGAGTGATCGACGCGGAATAGGCGCATAAACTACCGATACCCCGCGCGAGAATGCGGAGATCACGTCGTCTTTTCCGACTATAACGGCCCGACAGCGACAGGAGCCGCCCCATGGAAAAGACATTCGTTTATCAATCCATCGCCCGCGCCGTGGACGATCATGGCATCGACACGATGTTCGGCCTGATCGGCGACGCCAACCTGTTCATGGTCGACAGTTTCGTGCGCGATTGCGGCGGGCAATTCGTGCCAGCCGCCCACGAGGGCAGTAGCGTTCTGATGGCGCTTGCCTACCATCAGGTCACTGGCCGGGTCGGTATGGCGACGGTCACCCACGGCCCCGGGCTGACCAACACCACCACCGCGCTGACCGAAGGCGTGCGCGGGCAGGCGGCGATCGTGCTGCTGGCGGGCGATACGCCGGTCGACAATCCCGGCCACCTGCAAGGCATCGACCAGCGCGAACTGGTCAAGGCCACCGGCGCCGGGTTCGAGGCGGTGCGCACCCCCGCTACGGTCAGCATGGACGTGGCCCGCGCCGTCTATCGCGCGCAGGTGGAGCGTCGGCCCATCGTGCTGAACATGCCGGTGGAATTCATGTGGCAGGAGGTGACGCATACGCGCAACCTGCTGGACGTGTTCACCGCGCCGGGCGGCGTGGCCGAGGGCGGTATCCTTGACGAAGCCATCGGCATGATCGCCTCGGCGCGGGCGCCGATCGTGCTGGCCGGGGGTGGCGCCATCCATGCGCGCGACAGCCTGATCAAGCTGGCCGACCGGCTGGAGGCACCGCTGGCCACCACCCTGAAGGCCAAGGGGCTGTTCACCGGCCATCCCTGCAACATGGATATCTTCGGCACCCTGTCTACGCCTGCCGCCTACGACCTGATCGCGCGCGTCGATTGCATCGTGGCCTTCGGCACCGGGCTGCACAGTTTTACCACCGACCGGGGCAAGCTGATGCAGGGCAAGCGGGTCATCCAGGTCGATATCCAGCCGACCGCCATCGGCTACACCCAGCATCCCGATGCGGGGCTGGTGGCCGATGCGGGCCTGACGGCGGATGCGATCACCTGGTGGCTGGACGAGGCGGAGATTCCGGGCAGCGGCTTCACCCGCGATCTCGACGGCGCCGGCCTGACCCGTCACCCGGTGGGCAAGGACACGTCCGCCCCCGGTTTCGTCAACTACGTGCGGGCGCTGGAGCGGCTGGAGGAAGCGCTGCCCAAGGACCGAATCCTTGTCACCGATGGCGGCCGCTTCATGACAGAGGTCTGGTGCCGCATCTCGGTGCCCGACCCGCGCAGCAACGTGGTCACCGCCAATTTCGGCGCCATCGGGCAGGGCCTGCAGGAAGCGGTCGGCGCGGGCGCCGCGGCGCCGGGGCGCCCGGTGGTCCTGTTCACCGGCGATGGCGGTTTCATGATGGGCGGGATCAACGAGTTCAACACCGCGGTGCGCCTCGGGCTGGACCTGATCGTGATCGTGGCCAACGATTCCGCCTACGGGGCCGAGCATATCCAGTTCCTCGACCGCAAGATGGACCCGGGTCTGTCGACCTTCGACTGGCCCTCCTTCGCGGAGGTGGCGACATCGCTTGGCGGCACGGGGATCGAGGTCGCGTCCGCCGAGGAGCTTGAAACCGCGATCGCGGCGCTCGACGGGCGCACGGGGCCGGTGCTGATCGAACTGAAGCTCGACCCCAACGACGTGCCGCGCATGCGGCTGTGACGTGCGCGGGGCGATTGCGCGCGCCGCTGCCCCTTGCCCCGCTTCCCGTCGCCGTCCTACAAAGGCGCGACAAAATCAGAAGGAGAGGGGCATGCGTCGTGTCGTCGTCACCGGTCTGGGGATCGTCTCCTCGATCGGGAACAGTGCCGAAGAGGTCACCGCCAGCCTGCGCGCGGGCCGGTCGGGGATCGAGGCCAGCCCGGAAATGGCCGAGCATGGCTTTCGCAGCCAGATTGCCGGAACGCTCAAGATCGACCCCAAGGACCACGTGGACAAGCGCACCCTGCGCTTCATGGGGCCGGGCGCCGCCTATGCCCATATCGCCATGAGCCAAGCCATCGCCGATGCCGGGCTGGACGAGGCCGACGTCGTCAACGACCGCACCGGCCTTGTCGCCGGATCGGGCGGCCCGTCGACCAGTGCCATGTTGTCGGCGCACCAGACGGTGCTGAAATCCGGCGGTACCAAGCGGATCGGCCCCTTCGCGGTGCCCAAATGCATGTCCTCCACGATCTCGGCCAACCTTGCGACCGCCTTCAAGATCAAGGGCATCAACTATTCCATCACCTCGGCCTGCTCGACCAGCCTGCACTGCATCGGCAACGCGGCAGAACAGATCATGATGGGCAAGCAGGACGTGATGTTCGCCGGCGGCGGCGAGGAACTGGACTGGACCCTGTCCTGCCTGTTCGACGCCATGGGCGCGATGTCGTCCAAGCGCAACGACGACCCCGCGAAAGCCAGCCGCGCCTTCGACGAGGATCGCGACGGCTTCGTGATCTCGGGTGGCGGGGGCATGGTGGTGCTCGAAGATCTCGACCATGCGCTGGCACGCGGTGCGACGATCTACGCGGAAGTGACGGGGTTTGCCGCCACCTCGGACGGGCACGACATGGTGGCGCCCTCGGGCGAGGGCGGGGAACGCGCCATGCGGCTGGCGCTTCAGACCCTGCCCGACGGGCGCAGCGTCAGCTACATCAACGCCCACGGCACCTCGACTCCCGTGGGCGACGTGGGCGAGGTGGAGGCCGTGCGCCGCGTGTTCGGTGAAGGCCAGACGCCCCCCATCAGTTCCACCAAGTCGATGACCGGCCACGCGCAGGGTGCGGCGGGCGCGCTGGAGGCGATCTTCTGCCTGCTGATGCTGAAGGGCGATTTCATCACGCCCTCGATCAATATCGACACTCTGGCGGAGGGCATCACCGCCGGGGAGGTCGCCACCTCCCTTGTCACCGATGCCGGGCTTGACACGGTGATGACCAACAGCTTCGGCTTCGGCGGGACCAACGGGTCCATGCTGCTTTCAAGGTACAACGGATAAAGAACATGGCAGATTTGATGACGGGCAAGCGGGGGCTGATCATGGGCGTGGCCAATGATCGGTCCATCGCGTGGGGCATTGCCAAGGCGATGCGCGACGAAGGCGCGGAACTGGCGTTTTCCTACCAGGGGGAGACCTTTGGCAAGCGCGTCAAGCCGCTGGCCGACCAGCTCGGCGTCGAGTTGATGGTGGATGTCGACGTGACCGACGACGCCTCGCTCGACGCCTGTTTTGCCCGGATCGAGGCGGAATGGGGCAAGCTCGATTTCGTGGTGCATGCCATCGCCTTTTCCGACAAGTCGGAACTGGCCGGGCGCTTCATCGACACCAGCCGCGAGAATTTCCGTAACTCGCTGACCATCTCCTGCTACTCGCTGATCGACGTTGCCCGCCGGGCGGAACCGCTGATGACCGAGGGCGGCACCATCCTGACGCTGACCTACATGGGGTCGAACCGGGTGACGCCGTTCTACAACGTGATGGGGGTGGCCAAGGCGGCGCTGGAAAGCGCGGTGCGCTACCTTGCCAACGACATGGGGCCGAAGGGCGTGCGCGTGAACGCGATCAGCCCCGGCCCGATGAAGACGCTGGCCGGTGCCGCCATCACGGGCGCGCGCCGCACCTTCAACACCGCGCGCGACAATTCCCCCCTGCGCGCCAACGCCACGCTGGAGGCGATCGGTGGCACGGCCGTTTATCTGGCATCGGACTACGGCGCCTGCACGACGGGCGAGATCATCGCCGTCGATGGTGGCTATCACGTGCTGGGCATGATGCAGCCCGACAATCTCTGATCCTCAGCGGTCGAGGTCCGACAGCTTGCGGCGCTGTTCCTCCACATGCGCCTGGAAATCGCAGGCATCGCCGAATTCGGCGAAGCGGGCGTAGTGATCATGGGTGCCCGCAAGGCGGCGGGAGTGCTTGATCGGGCACCAGAACGCCTCTGTGCGGCCGGCGATTTCGCGGGTGTAGTTCAGCAGCCCGTTGCCGTAGCCGCAATAGACGCAGTTCAGTTTCTGGAGCCCGTTCAGATACTGCAGCATGTGGCGGTCGATCGCGATGTAGTCCTCGCGGCGCACCTTCGGGATGCGGTAGATCGGGAAACACACCGCCTGGTAGATGGTGACGAAGAGATCGAGAATGACCAGCGGAACGATCAGCGAATAGATCACCGGCGCGGTCAGCACCACCAGCGGGCGGGTGCGTGAAAGGAAGCTTTTCAGGGATTCCCGCGCGGCCCTGTGGGTGGCGCGGATATCGCGGGCGAATGCCACCCGTTTGCCCGTCACGGTGTATTGGAACCGGGCGCGGCGTTCCTCGATATCGTCCTGAAGGTCTTGCCGTGCCTGGCGCAGCCGCGCGATCAGGGTGTCGCTGTCGTCGGTCATCGGCCTGCTCCTCGTCGTTTGCCCGACGTTAGCGAAGCATGGACCGGCGCGGGTGGCAACGATGTCGCGCGGATTGCCGGCGGCGGCGCATCAGCCCGCGGCCCTTGGGCGGGGGCGCGGGCTGATGCGCGTGATTGCGCAGGGCGCGTGGGCGTTCAGCCGACCGAAACGACCTTGACCGCGAAAGTCAGGTCCTTGCCCGCCAGCGGGTGGTTGGCGTCCAGCGTCACCGTGCTTTCGTCGGCCTCGGTCACCACAACCGGGATCGCCTGCCCGTTCGGGGCCTGCATCTGTAACTGGGTACCCGGATCGGTCGGGATGTCGGCGGGGATCTGGTCGCGCGGAATCTGCTGCATCGCGTTCGGGTCGCGGTCGCCGTAGGCCTGATCGCAGGCGACGGTGACGGTCTTTTCCTCGCCTTCGGCCATGCCCTCGACGGCGGCTTCCAGCCCCGGGATGATCTGGCCTTCGCCAAGGGTGAAGCTGAGCGGATCGCGCCCTTCGGAACTGTCGAAGACGCTGCCGTCGGACAGCGTGCCGGTGTAGTGAAGTGCAACAGTGGTGCCTGAAGTGGCCTGTGTCATGAAGTCGTCCTGTCTGTGGGGGGTGGATTTCCGGGGTGGGCGTTGCTTTTTCATGCCCAAGGCCATCCGGGGTTCATCTTGAAACGTATCAGCCCATGCGGTGTTGTAAACCCGAATCCCCGGAGCCGCCGCGACAGGCGCTTTTCCCCGGCCGCGGGGTGTGCCACTCTGCTTCGGAAAGGGGAACGGGATGACCATCACCACCTGCATTTTCGACGCCTACGGCACGCTGTTCGACGTCAACGCCGCCGCCCGCGCGGTGGCCGCCGAACCGGGACAGGCGGGCTTCGCCGATGTCTGGCAGGAGGTCGCCGCCCATTGGCGTGCCAAGCAGTTGCAGTACACTTGGATCCGGGCGTTGACCGGCCATCATACCGATTTCTGGCAGATCACGCAGGACGCGCTCGACTGGGCGCTGGAAAGGACCGGCCAAGGCGACCCGGACCTGCGCGAACGCCTGCTTGGCCTGTACTTCACCCTAGAGGCCTACCCGGAAGTGCCTGAGATGCTGGCCAAGTTGAAGGCGCAGGGCCTGAACACCGCGATCCTGTCCAACGGGTCGCCCGAGATGCTGAAAGGCGCGGTCGACAGCGCCGATCTGGCGGCGCTGCTCGACGATGTGCTCAGCGTCGAAAGCGTTGGCATCTTCAAGCCCGATGCCAGCGTCTACAAGCTGGTGGGGGAGCGGTTCGGCTGCCGCCCCGGAGAGGTGCTCTTCGTTTCGGCAAACGGCTGGGACGCGGCCTCGGCCCGCGCCTTCGGCTTCCGGGTGCTCTGGGTCAACCGCGCGGGCGAGCCGCGCGACCGCCTGCCCGATCCGCCCGACCGAATCGCCGACGACCTTACCCCAGTGCCAGCTATCGTCAGGGACTTCTGATGCCTTACGTCACCGCCGATGACGGGCTCCGGCTCGCCTATGACGACCGGGGCGACGGCCCGGTGCTGCTGTGTCTGCCGGGGTTGACCCGCAACATGGCCGATTTCGAACCGGTGGTGGATCATTTCGCCCACCGCGCCCGTATCATCCGCATGGATTTCCGCGGCCGGGGCGCGTCGGATCATGACCCCGACCCGGCCAATTACACGGTGCTGCGCGAGGGCGCGGATGTTCTGGCGCTGCTCGATCACCTCGGGCTGGCGCGGGCGGCGATCCTCGGCACCTCGCGGGGGGGGCTGGTGGCGATGACGCTGGCCGGCGCCCATGCGGATCGCCTTGCCGGGGTGTGTTTCAACGATATCGGCCCGGTGGTGGAGGCCGAGGGGCTGGCGTTCATCCTGGGTTATCTGGGCCAACCGCCTGTCGATCCCGATTTCGAGACCGCGCTTGCCAACCTGCCCGGCCGCATGGCCCCGGCCTTCGCCAATGTCCCGCAGGAGACATGGGCCGCCCATATCCGCCGGGTCTGGACCGTGGCCGGGGATGGCACGCTTTCGCTACGTTACGACCCGAGGCTGCGCGACGCGGTCGAGGCGCAGATGAACGCGTCCGAGGCGCAGCGCCCCCCCGACCTCTGGCCGCTTTTCGCGGCGCTTGCCGGGCTGCCGGTGGCGTTGATCCGGGGGGCAAATTCCAACATCCTGTCGGCGGAGACCGCCGGTAAGATGCGCGCGATGCGCCCCGACATGATCTATGCCGAGGTGCCCGACCGGGGGCATGTTCCGTTCCTTGACGAACCCGAAAGCCTGACCGTGATCTCCCAGTTCCTCGACCGCCTGACATGACCGATATCGCCCTGATCGAGGCCGCCGCGGCGCGGCTGGACGGCCGCGCCCGGCGCACGCCGCTGCTGTCCTCGCCCTTCCTCGACGAGATCGCGGGCCGCCGCGTGCTGGTCAAGGCGGAGGCGTTGCAGCACACTGGCAGTTTCAAGTTTCGCGGCGGCTGGTCGGCGGTCTCGGCGCTCGATCCCGAAACCCGCGCGCGCGGCGTCGTCGCGGTGTCCTCGGGCAACCATGCGCAGGGCGTGGCCCATGCCGCCCGGCTGCACGGTATCCCGGCGGTGATCCTGATGCCCGCCGATGCGCCGCGCCTCAAGACCGCCAATACCCGTGCCCTCGGGGCCGAGGTGGTGACCTATGACCGCGCCACGGGGGACCGCGATGCCCTTGTTGCGCAACTGGCCGAGGCGCGGGGCCTCACCCTGATCCGGCCGTTCGACGATCCGCAGGTGATCGCGGGGCAGGGCACGACCGGGCTGGAGATCGCGGAACAGGCCGCCGCGGCGGGGGTGACACGGGCCGATGTTCTGGTCTGTTGCGGCGGCGGCGGGCTGACCTCCGGCATCGCGCTTGCCTTGGCCGATCGCGCGCCCGGCCTGCGCGCCCGCCCGGTGGAGCCCGAGGGCTTCGACGATGTGGCCCGCTCGCTTGCCTCCGGCCGGATCGAGCGCAACGCGCGGACCACCGGCTCGCTCTGCGACGCGATCATCACGCCGGCGCCGGGCGCGTTGACCTTCCCGATCATGCAGCGCCTCTGCGGTCCCGGCGTGGCAGTGCCCGACCGCGATTGCCTGCGCGCCATGGCGCTTGCCTTCACCCGGCTGAAGATCGTGCTGGAACCGGGCGGCGCGGTCGCGCTTGCCGCGGCGCTTTTTCACCCCGACACGGTGGAAGGGGAGGCGGTGATCGTCGTCGCTTCGGGCGGCAACGTGGATGCGGCGCTGTTTGCCAAGGTGCTGAAGGAGTTTGGCGACCGCGCCTGAGCCTCCGGCGTCGGCGTCACGCCGTGCCCCGCCCCTCGACCGCCGCCGCGAAGGCCCGCGCCTCTGCCGGGGCGTCGCCAAGCATTGCCGCCGTGTCGATCACGGTGCCAAGCTCCAGCCCCGGATGCGCCGCCGCCAGCAGGGCGGGCAGCGGGGTGCCCGTTGCCATGGCCTCCTTGCAGGCCGCCTTCACCGCCGCCTGCGCCGCGGGCCGTGGCATCTGCGCGGCCAGCGCGAAACTCAGCGCCTCGGCATGGATCAGCCCCAGGGGATCGTGCAGCCGACCCTCCATCGCCCCGGCCTGCACCGCCAGCCCCTCGGCCAGGTCGGCGGCCAGCGCCAGCCCCTTCGCGGCGCCCATCACCATCGCCGGCAGGCTCAGCCACTCGGTGAACCACGCCGCGCCATCGCGCTGTTGACGGTGCAGCGCCGCGCCCTGCATCGCGCCGTTCACCCCGTGCACGTGCCGCGCCAGCGCCACCAGCACCGAGGCGCCGACCGGGTTCTGTTTCTGCGGCATGGTGGAGCTTTCGCCGGACCCGGAAAACTGCACCTCGCCCGCATCGCTTTGCGCCAGCAGCAGCAAATCCTCGCCGATCTTGCCGGTGCTGCCCGCGACCAGCGAAAGCCAGCCGGCCAGTTCGCCCACATGATCGCGCGTCGCGTGCAGCGACCGTCCCGGATCGGCCAGCTTCAGCGCCTTGGCCAGCCGCGCCCGCGTCTCGGCAGCCCCGCGGCCCAGCGCCGCCCCTGTCCCCGCCGCGCCCGACAGCGACACCGCCAGAACCCGTGGCCGCAAGGCCGCCAGCCGGTCCCGATGCGCCAGGATCGGCCAGCCCCAGCTTGCCGCCACCGCGCCGAAACTGGTGGGCGCCGCCGTCTGGCCATAGGTCCGCGCCACCATCGGCGTCTCCGCATGATCCCGCGCCAGCCGTGCCAGAGCCGCAAGAAGCCGGTCGGCCCGCGCTTCGATCAGCGCCAGCACCTGGCGCAACCGCAACGCCAGCCCGGTGTCGATGATATCCTGCGATGTCGCCCCCCAATGGGCGTATTGCGCATGGTCCGGCGCCTCCATCGCCTTGCGAAAGGCCGCGACCAGCGCCGGCACGCAAACGCCGTTCTGCCCCGTCGCCTGCGCCAGCCCGGCCGGGTCGATCTGCACCTCCTGCGCGGATCGGTGGATGAAGGCCGCGCTTTCGGCCGGGATCACGCCCAGATCGCCCTGCACGCGGGCCAGCATCCCCTCGACCAGCAGCATGGCGCGGATCTCGGCGCTGTCCGAAAACAGCGTCGCCACCTCGCGGTCGCTGAACAGGTCACGGTATAGCGCGCTGTCGAAGGGGCTGATGCTCATGTCGCGTCTCCGTAGCCGATGGAGTCAAGGAACCCGGTCAGTGTATCTGCGAAGAGGGCGGGGGAGTCCACGCAAGGCAGGTGCCCGGCGCCCCGCAGAAGCGCGAAGCGCGATCCGGGGATGAGGTCGGCCAGGTCGCGCACCAAGTCGGGCGGGGTGGTGCGGTCCTCCGTGCCCACTGTGACCAGCGCGGGCAGGCGAAGCCCGCTTGTGGGGGTGAGGAAATCGGTGCCCGCGATCGCCTCGCAGGTGGCGGCATAGCCCTCCGGCGCTTGTCGCTCCAGCATGTTCCGCAGCCATTTATCGCCGCCGCCGTCTCGGACGCGCCGCGAAAACCAGCGCCACATCACCGTGTCGCTGATCGCGGCTGGCCCTTCGGCGCGCACCATGGCGGCCCGCGCCTGCCAGCCCGCCTTCGTGCCGATCTTGGGCGCGGTGCCCGACAGCACCAGCCCGCGCACAAGGTCCATCCGTTTCACGGCCAGCCCCTGCGCCACCAGCCCGCCGACCGAGAGGCCGACGAACACCGCGTCGCGAATCGACAGCGCGTCCAGCAGCGCCTCGGCATCGCGCACCAACGCGCCCATCGCGTAGGGCCCGGCCGGGCAATCGCTTTGCCCATGTCCGCGCAGGTCGTAGCGGATCGCGCGGATCCCGGCCGGCAGCGCGGCGACAACCGCGTCCCAGATTGCCAGTTCCGTGCCAAGCGCGCCGGCAAACACCACTGGTGCCCCGCCGGGCTCGCCCGACTCGGCAACGTTGAGGGCGACGTGCCCCAGATCAATCCGCGCCATCGCATATCCTCCGATGCGCCCTTTCTCCGATAGCGGGCCGGCTGCCGCAACCCGCCCCTTCTTCTTTGCGCGAATACGCCCGCCTGTCTGTTTGATCTGTTCTAGGGTCTGGGCCGGCGGCGACCCCGTATTCCC
>QVQC01000025.1 GCA_003428585.1 Nioella halotolerans | reverse complement strand
GGGATATGCCTAAGCCTCCTGGTTCAGGCCCAGGTGTCCGGTCGAAAATGGGGCCAGTTCAGATACTGCGGATCATGTTCACGACCTGGGTGCGCTGGCGCACGACCAGATCCCTCGCACGATGGATCGCGAGCACGGCCTGTTGATCTTCCGACTTGATCTCAACAAACCGCATCGTTGGGCGGCGCACAGCTTCGCAGATCGCTTCGGCATCGGCCGCGTCCGTCTTGCCGCGCTTCACGTAGGGTTTGACATAGGCTGCAGGCATGAGCCGAACGTCGTGGCCTAACTTGCGCAGCTCGCGACCCCAATGATGGGCTGATCCGCACGCCTCCATGCCCACAACACAACGCGGCAGTGTCTCAAAGAATGTCAGCAGTTTTGCGCGCTTGATCTTCTTGTTGACGATCCGGCGTCCCGTCGCGGAGACGCAGTGAACCTGAAAAACATCCTTGGCCAAATCCAAGCCTACGGTCTTTACTGTCATTGGGTGGCTCCTTTCCTTGCAGTCGATGACAACTGCACTTTGGCACGTTTGATGCCGGTGGAGCAGGAGCCATCCACCTCATCCGCAAAGGGCCGTTCACACCAACTCCTGATCCATTCTGACCTCGCCCCAAAACCCCCTCCCCGTCTGCACGCCCGGTGTACGGGGGGTGTACGGGGGGTGCACGCAGGACACCCCCTTCCATTTGCACATCGGGATCGCGGGCTTGCACGGTTGCCCTGACCCCATTCGCCGCCTAGAACGCGGGGGAGCGTAGCGAAAGGGTATCCCCATGACCGTCCCGAAGCCCGTTGTCCTGTGCATCCTCGACGGCTGGGGCCTGGCCCCCAACGGCCCCGGCAATGCACCGTTTCTGGCCGATACGCCGAATTTCGACCGGCTCATGGCGACCTGCCCCCATGCCACCCTCGTCACCCATGGCCGCGATGTCGGCCTGCCTACCGGGCAGATGGGCAATTCGGAGGTCGGGCACACCAATATCGGCGCCGGCCGGGTGGTGGCGATGGACCTTGGCCAGATCGACCTTGCGATCGAGGACGGCAGCTTCGCCACCCGCCCCGCCTTGCTGGACTTCATTGAAAAGATGAAAAAATCCGGCGGCACCGCGCATCTGTCGGGGCTGACCAGCCCCGGCGGCGTGCACAGCCACGAACGCCATATCCTGAAGGCCGCCGAGGTTCTGGCCACGGCCGGGGTTCCGGTGCAGGTCCACGCGATCACCGACGGGCGCGATGTCGCCCCCCGCTCCGCCATCGACACGGTGGCCGCCTTTGATGCCGCCCTGCCAAAGGGCGCATGGATCGGCACGCTGGTCGGGCGCTACTTCGCCATGGACCGCGATACCCGCTGGGACCGTGTGCAGCAGGGCTATGACCTTGTCGTGAAGGGAAAAGGCCACGAGGCCGCCAGTGCCGAAGCCGCCATTCAGGCGGCCTATGACCGGGGCGAGAACGATGAATTCATCACCGCCACCCGCCTCGACGCCTACCAGCACCCCAAGGATGGCGACGGCCTTCTGTTCCTCAATTTCCGCGCCGACCGGGCGCGCGAGATCCTTTCGGCCATCGCCGACCCGGACTTCGCGGAGTTCGACGTGTCAACCCGCCCCGAATGGGCCGCAGCCTGCGGGATGGTGGAATACTCGGACCGTCACAACGATTTCCTCTCCGTGATCTTCCCCAAGCAGGACATCGCGAACACGTTGGCCGAATGGGTCGCCGCCCATGGCCTGACCCAGTTCCACATCGCCGAGACCGAGAAATACCCGCATGTCACCTTCTTTCTCAACGGCGGCAAGGAAGAGCCGGTGCCCGGCGAGGACCGCGTCATGCCGAAATCACCCAAGGTGGCCACCTACGATCTGCAACCGGAAATGTCGGCGGGCGAGGTGACATCGCACCTCGTGGACGCGATAGAACGGCGATACGACCTTATCGTGGTCAATTTCGCCAATCCCGACATGGTGGGCCATACCGGCGTGATCCCCGCCGCCGTCGCGGCCTGTGAAGCCGTGGACAAGGGGCTTGGCGCCGCGATGGCGGCGCTGGAAAAGGTGGGCGGCGCGATGATCGTGACCGCCGATCATGGCAATTGCGACATGATGATCGATCCGGAAACCGGCGGGCCGCACACGGCGCATACGCTGAACCCGGTGCCCGTGATCCTGTTCGGCGGACCCGAGGGGGCCATGATGCGGGATGGCCGGCTGGCCGATCTGGCACCCACATTGCTGCGGCTGATGGGGTTGGTCCAGCCTGAAGAGATGACCGGCACGTGCCTTTTTGCATGAGACGGCTGGCGCTGATCCTAGCCCTTGGCGCCTTCGCCACCATGGCCCCGGCCCAGAGCGAGGGCCCGGACCTGACGGCGCAGCGCGCCGCCCAGATGCTGGAACGCGCCGCCCTCTCCATGGCCGAAGCCGACGACGCCCACGATCGCGTCGATGCCCTGACCGAAACCATCCGCGCCTATGAAGAAGGGCTGGCTGCCCTGCGCGAGGGCATTCGCCGCGCCGCGATCCGTGAACGATCGATCACGGTGGTATTCGAGGCCGAACAGGGCCGGCTCGGCCGCCTGCTGGGCGTGCTGCAATCCATGCAATCGGCCCCCGCGCCGCTTTTGCTGATCCATCCGACCGGCCCGCTGGGCATTGCGCGATCCGGCATGATCGTGTCCGACGTGACCCCCGCCGTCGCCGCCGAGGCACGCGAATTGCGCCGCCAACTGGAAGAACTGGCCATGCTGCGCGCCGTGCAGGAGGACGCCATGGCGCAGCTTTCCAACGGCTTGACCGGCGTGCAGGAGGCCCGCGTCGCGCTCAGCCAGTCGATGGCGGACCGCCAGGACCTTCCGCCGCGCTTCGCCGCTGATACCGAGGCGCTGTTGCAACTGACCCGAAGCGCCGAGTCGCTCGATGAGTTCGCCACGGCGATTCGCGCGCTCGACGTGCAGAGCGACGGCCTGTCGGACCTGCCGGATTTCGCCGACCAGCGGGGCGCCCTGCCGCTACCGGTGCGCGGCCGCGTGCTGCGCGGGTTCGGTGAGGCCGACGCCGCCGGGGTCACCCGGCCCGGTCTTGTCCTGATCACCGAGGCACGGGCCCTCGTCACCGCGCCATGGCCCGCGACGGTGCGCTATGCCGGCCCGCTCCTTGACTACAACAATGTCGTGCTGCTGGAACCGCAGGGCGACCACTTGCTGATTCTCGCCGGCATGGGGGAGCTTTTCGTGCGCGCCGGAGACCTCGTTTCCGCCGACGATCCGGTGGGCCTGATGGGCGGTCAGGCCCCCAGCCGCGAAGAATTGATCGTTGCGGACCCACAAGCGGCTAGTGAAGAACTGTCGCAAACGCTTTATATGGAACTAAGACAGGCCGGAGAGCCCGTGGACCCCACCGATTGGTTCACGCCACAAGATCAGTGAGGATTGGACGAATGAAGAGATTCATCATGGCGGCCCTTGGCGGCACCGCGGCGGGCGTTCTGCTGACCACGCAGGTCGCGGGCCCGCTGATCGCGCAGGAAAACGCGCGCAGCACCTCGGTCTATGAACAGCTTGACCTGTTTGGGGACGTGTTCGAGCGTATTCGAACGTATTACGTCGAGGATGTCGACGAGGCCGAGCTGATCGAGGCCGCCATCAACGGCATGCTGACCTCGCTCGACCCGCACAGTTCCTACCTGCCGCCGCGCGATTTCGACGCAATGCAGACCCAGACCCGCGGCGAGTTCGGCGGCCTTGGCATCGAGGTCACGATGGAAGAGGGCTTCGTCAAGGTCATCACGCCTATGGACGACACCCCGGCGATGGAGGCCGGCGTCGAGGCGGGCGATTTCATCACCCATGTCGACGGGCAGTCGCTGCTTGGCCTGACGCTGGAACAGGCGGTTGACCTGATGCGCGGCGACGTCGGGTCCGAAATCGTGATCACCGTGGTGCGCGAGGGCGAGGAAGAGCCCTTCGACCTGACCATCGTGCGCGACCGGATCGAGTTGACCGCCGTGCGTAACCGGCTGGAAGGCAACACCGCGATCCTGCGCATCGCCAGTTTCTCGGAGCAGACCTTCCCCAACCTGCGCGACGGGCTGGAGGAGATGATCGAGGAAGTTGGCGGGTTTGAAAACCTTGAAGGTGTCGTGCTGGACCTGCGCAACAACCCCGGCGGGCTGTTGACACAGGCAATCCGCGTGTCCGATGCGTTCCTCGAACAGGGGGAAATCGTGTCCACCCGCGGTCGCAGCGAAGGCGACGGCGAACGCTACAACGCCACGCCCGGTGACCTGATCGACGGGCTGCCAATGGTGGTGCTGATCAATGGTGGCTCGGCCTCGGCCTCGGAAATCGTGGCCGGTGCGTTGCAGGATCACCGCCGCGCGGTCGTCGTGGGCACCAACAGCTTCGGCAAGGGCTCGGTGCAGTCGGTTATGCCGGTGCAGGGCGATGGCGCGATGCGCCTGACCACCTCGCTTTACTACACGCCGTCCGGTCGCTCGATCCAGGCGCTGGGCGTTGCCCCCGACATCGTCGTCGAACAGCGCGATATCGGCGAGGTGGAAGAAAGCCGTGGCCCGGCCCGCACCGAGGCGAGCTTGCGGGGCGCCCTGTCCAATTCGACGCTGTCGGAGGATGAACTGCGCCAGTTGGAAGAGGAAAGCGAACAGGCGATGGCGATGGCGGAACTACGCGCGCAGGATTACCAGCTGGCCTATGCCATCGACATCCTTCACGGGCTGCGCGCCCTCGCCCCCCGCTGAGGAGGCGACGGCGATGGTTGCAGAGGCGAAAACCGACGACCGCCCCTACCGGCCGTGCGTCGGAGTCGTCCTGGTGAACGGCGAGGGACAGATCTTCGCCGGGCAGCGCGCGGACATGGAGACGCCCGCATGGCAGATGCCGCAGGGGGGCGTGGATGCGGGCGAAACCCCGCGCGACGCCGCATTGCGCGAACTGTGCGAGGAAACCGGCGTCTCGGCGCAGCATGTCTCTTTCCTCGGGGAAACTGCCAACTGGCTGCCCTACGATTTTCCGCCCGAGGTCGCCGCGACGCGGTGGGACGGAAAGTTTCGCGGGCAGGAACAGAAATGGGTGCTGATGCGACTGGATGCGCCCGACGAGGTTATCGACCTTGCCCAGAAGGACGAGGAGTTTTCGGCGTGGCGCTGGATGGCGGCAAGCGATATCCTTGCCGTGATCGTTGCCTTCAAGCGCCCGATCTATGAACAGGTGTTTGCGGAGTTCGGACTGATCTGACCGGGTGCCAGGGCCATCGGACCGGAGGGGAAATGTTCAGACCCGTCACGCTTTCGCTCTGCTTGGCACTGGCGGCCGGCCCGGGTCACGCGCTGCGCTGCGCGTCGCTTGATGCGGCGGCGATGTATCGCCACGCCGCCGGGTCCGAACATCGCCATGTCATCGTGCACGGAGCCTTCCTGCGCGACGGCCCGGACCGACCGCTGCCGGTCGAGACGGAGGAGGGCGCGCCGGCCTCCTACCTCTATGACGCGCTCTTTTTCGGCGATATCGCCAGCCGCGTCGGCTTTCACACCCCGGCCGAGCTCGAGGTGACGGTACTGGTGGCCTGCGTGTCGGCCTGGTGCGGCACCCCGCCCGAGGACGGCGAGGACGTGCTGGCCTTCCTGCGCATGGATGACAACCGCGACTACTACCTCGAGGTGGAGCCCTGCCCGACCACCCTGCTGGTCGCGCCGGCGCAGGACGACCTTGACCGGATTACCGCCTGCATGGCCGGGCGCGACTGCGGGATGGACGACTGACAAGCGCCGGCGGCTCGCGTAGCCTAGCCGCACGGCCCGCACAAGGACAGCGCCATGGCTTTCGACTTCATCCTGATGCTGACGCGCGACGACCGCACGATCCCCGATGCCCGCGCGCGGCTGGACGAGGCGCTGGAAGGCGGGGTGCGGCATATCGGTTTCAAGGATGTCGGCCTGCCCTTCGACGACCTGCGCGCGATTGCCGACGCGATCCGCGCGGCGGGCGGGCGCTCCTACCTGGAGGTGGTGAGCCTCGACGCCGAAAGCGAGCTGGCCTCCGCGCGCGCCGCCGTCGATCTCGACGTGGATTGCCTGCTTGGCGGCACCCGCGCCGCCGAGGTCACCGACATCACCCGCCACCACCCGCTGCGCTACTACCCGTTTGCCGGGCGCATCACCGGCCACCCGAGCGTTCTGGAGGGCCCGCCCGAGGACATCGTCACCGCCGCCCTGCGATTGGCCGATCTGGAACATGTTCACGGGCTGGACCTTCTGGCCTATCGCTTCGCGGGCGACGTGAACGACTTGATGCGCCGCGTCTGCAACGTGGTGGACAAGCCGGTGATCATGGCCGGCAGTATCGACTCGGCGGCGCGGATCGAGGCCTGCGCGGCGGCGGGGGCGGCCGGCTTCACCGTCGGCACCGCCGCCTTCGAGGGTGCCTTCCCGGCCGAAAGCCCGGACTTCACCGACCAGGTGCGCGCGATCCTCGGGATGACGGGGCGGGCGCGGGTGGCCTCCACCGCGCCGAGGCGGATCGCGATGGTCGCGCATGACACCCGCAAGGCGCACCTGAAGGCCTGGGCGCGGCGGTTCGAGCGGCTTCTCCTCGGGCATCGGCTGATCTGCACCGGCGGCACCGGTCGCATGCTTGAAATGGCGGCGCCGGGGCTGAGCATCCGGCGGCTGCAACGCGGCGCGCGCGGCGGCGACCAGCAGATCGGCGCGATGATCGCGGCGGACGAGCTTGACGCGGTGATCTTCTTTGCCGACCCGACCGTGGCGCATGGCGGCGACATGGACTTGCAGGCCCTGACCCGGCTTGCCGTGCTGCATGACACGCCGATCGCGCTCAACGCCGCCTCGGCCGACATGGTGGCGACGGCGCTGCTGACGCGGCCGTAGCGCCCAACCCTAGATCCCGTATGTCCCCCGGTTGCGGCCGACCGCCTGCATGACCCGGACGAGTTCCTGGCTGATCCCCGGTTCCGACAGGGCATGGCCCGCCGCGCGCACAATGTGCAGCCGCCCCGCACGCCAGCCATTGGCAAGGTCATGCGCCGATTTGGGTGGGCAGATCATGTCGTAGCGGCCCTGCACGATCACCCCCGGGATATGGCCGATCTTGCCCACGTTGCGCAGAATATGACCGTCCTCGTCCAGAAAGCCCTTGTTGACGAAATAGTGGTTTTCCAGCCGCGCGAAGGCGCGCGCGTAATCGGCCGGGGTTTCGCCGGGGTTGCCGTCGCTCTCGACCGAGGCAAGCGCGTTTTCCCACGCCGCCCAGGCCCGCGCGAATCGGGTCTCGACCATGAAGTCGCCGGAAAACAGGCGCCGGTGATAGGCCGCGATCATGTCGCCGCGCTCCGCCTCGGGCACGAGGCTGGTGAACCGCCCCCATTGCTCGGGCCAGAACTGCGCGGCGCCGCCGCCGTAGAACCAGTCCAGTTCCCGCTGGGTGGACAGGAACACGCCGCGCAATGCCAGAAAGGCCGCCGACTCCGGATGGGCCTCGGCGTAGATCAGCGCCAGCGTCGCCCCCCAACTGCCGCCGAACACGGCCCATCGTTGGATACCGAGCGCGCAGCGGATCCGCTCGATATCGGCAACGAGGTGCCATGTGGTATTCGCCTCGATCATCGCGTGCGGCCGCGACCGGCCGCACCCGCGCTGGTCAAACAGGATCACCCGGAACGCCTCGGGATCGAAATAGCGCCGCATCGCCGGGCTGCAGCCGCCACCGGGGCCGCCATGCAGCACCACCACCGGCACCCCTTCGGGATTGCCGGATTGCTCGACATACACGCGGTGCCCGTCGCCGACATCCAGCATCTGCTGATCGAACGGTTCGATCGGCGGGTAAAGAAAGGCGGCTGCGCGCTTTTGGCCGGGGAATTTATCCATATATCGCCTATATAGACCCATGAGAGAGGGTCAGCCAGACCTTCACGATGCCAAGAACGACGAGGGATGTCCATGAACAGCGCGGCCAATACCGTTGACGACGCCGAAATCGCGAAGTTCGAGGCCATGGCGGCCGAGTGGTGGGACCCGAAAGGAAAATTCGCCCCATTGCACCGGATGAACCCGGTACGGCTCGATTACATCACCCGCCAGATCGCCGCCGAGTTCGGGCGCGATCTGCGCGATGAGAAACCGTTTTCCGGGCTGCGGCTGCTGGATATCGGCTGCGGCGGCGGGCTTCTGTCGGAACCCATGGCGCGGCTTGGCGCCACGGTGGTGGGCGCTGACGCGGCCGCGCGCAACATTCCCGTGGCCGAGATCCACGCGGAACAATCCGGGCTGCAGATCGACTATCGCCACACCACGGCCGAGGCGATGGCGGCGGCGGGCGAAACCTTCGACGTGGTGCTGAACATGGAGGTTGTGGAACATGTCGCCGACCCATTGGCCTACCTGACCGCCTGCCGGCAATTGCTGAAACAGGGCGGTCTGATGGTCGCCTCCACCCTCAACCGCAATCCGAAAAGCTTCGCACTGGCCATCGTGGGGGCGGAATACGTGATGCGGTGGCTGCCCAAGGGCACGCATGACTGGTCGAAATTCATCACCCCGGATGAATTGTTCGACCTTCTTTCCAAGGCGGGGCTGGACCCGGTGGACCGCAAGGGGTTCGTCTTCAATCCCGTAAGCTGGCAGTGGCGGATCTCGGATCGGGACCTGAGCGTGAACTACGTGACGGCAAGCGTGAAACGGTAGGCTAGACGTTCTGCGCCAGTTCCAGCTCGACCCGCATTTCGCGGATCACCGGCAACGCCGCGCGCACCCGGTCGGCGCCGATTTCCTGAACGATCCGCCGGAGCACCGGCGCGATGGATTGCAGCGCCGCGTCCCGCGCGGCGCGGCCCGAGGGGCTGATCGCCACGAACTTGCGCCGCGCATCGTCCCAGTCCGGGCGGATATGGACGTGGCCCGCAATCTCCAGCCGGTTCAGCGTGTTGGTCATCGCGCCGCGCGTTACGTGGAAAATGCGCGCCAGTTGCGCCGGGCTGCGTTCCTCGTTGCTGCGGGCAAGGTGGTTGAGCACCGAGAAATGGCTCAGTTCCATCCCTCGCGGCATCGCTTTCGACAACAGCGCGCGCGCCAGCTGGTCGGCCATGAACAGCTCGGAAAACAGGGCGATGGAAAGCGGGTCGTCGCTGGTGCTCATGTCACAAGGGTATAAGGCCGGTCATGTCGTAGCGCGGGAACCCGCGCCCGTGCCTTGTCCACCTCTTTGACGTCCACGTCAATGACATGCAGTCCCGGCGCGGTCCCGGCATCCAGCAGAACCTCGCCCCACGGCGCCACGACGAGGCTGTGGCCATGGGTCCGGCGCGGTCGGCCCCGGCTGACCGCGTGATCGCCGCTTTGCGCGGGCGCGAGCACGAAACAGCCCGTCTCGATCGCGCGGGCCCGCAACAGAACCTCCCAATGCGCCTTGCCCGTGACCGGCGAAAACGCGGCGGGTACGGTCAGCACCTGCGCGCCCGCCTGCGCAAGGTCGCGGTAGAGACGGGCAAAGCGCAGGTCGTAGCAGACCGACAGGCCAAGGCTGGCAAGCGGCGTATCCACCATAACCGCCCGGTCACCGGGCCGGAATCCGTCGGACTCGCGGAAGGTCTCGGTCTCGTCCACCTCGACATCGAACATGTGGATCTTGTCATACCAGCCGGCAATCTCGCCCCGATCGGAAATCAGGAAGGACCGGTTGGCAAAGCGTCCGTCCGCGTCGGCCGTTTTCAAGGCAAGCGAGCCCAGAAGCACCCATATCCCGGCCTGCGCCGCGGCGTGCCGCACGGCGGCAAGCGTCGGATCATCGGCCTCGTGATGCAGCACCGCCCTTTGGTGGGTGCGGCTTTGGGAGACGCAATTGGTCACCTCCGGCGTCAGCAGGATACCGGCCCCGGCGGCCTTCGCATCGTCCATCGCGCGAAGCACCGCGGTGCGGTTCTCCTCCGGCTGATCGGAGGCGCACATCTGAAGCAGGGCGGCGCGCATTCAACCGTTTATCAGCGCATCGAGCTTGCCCGCCCGGTCAAGCGCGGCCATGTCGTCATAGCCACCGACATGGGTCTGCCCGACAAAGATCTGCGGCACCGTGTGGCGGCCATTGGCGCGGGACAGCATTTCCTTGCGCTTGTCCGGCATGCGCGCCACGTCATGTTCGGTGAAACTGACCCCCTTCGCGTTAAGCAGGCGTTTGGCCGCGTGGCAGAAACCGCAAAGCGGCGACGTGTAGATCTCGATCGGCTGCATATGTCTTGTCTTTCCCGAAGTCTTTCCCGTTCGGGCGTTATCTAGGCATCCTTTGCCACGCGTGCCAGTGCCGTGACGCAAACGTTCCCTGCGCCCGCGTCATGGCAGGCTTGCGCGGCGGCGGCAAAGGTCGCGCCCGAGGTCATCACGTCATCGACCAGAAGCACGTCGCGCCCGGCAAGGATATGGCCGCGCCGCGGGTGCGGGTGAATGGAATCGCGCAGGTTGGCAAAGCGTCCTTCCCGGTCCCTGCCGTCTTGCGACCCGGTCCCGCGGATGCGCCGAAGCGCATCGGGTGCCATGGCGGCGCCGGTTTCATTCGCCAAGGCCTGCCCCAGCAAGGCAGATTGGTTGACCCGCCGCCGGAAAAGCCGCCACCAATGCAGCGGGATCGGCACGATCAGGGTATTGTCGGTGATCAGAGGAGCGGCGCGTGTGGCAATCCACTTGCCCGACGCCCGCGCGATCGCGGCCTGGTCGCCGTGTTTCAGACGCAGGACCAGCCGGCGCCCGTTGCCCGCATAGGCAAAAACGGCACGGCCCTTGTCCCATGGCCGCGCGATGGACAGGCAATCGTCACAGCGCAGGTCCGGGTCCGGGTCCGACCCGGGCAGCGGCATGCCGCATTGGTCGCAGGAGGCACCGGTGATGAAGGGGGTTTCGGCCCAGCACGCGGCGCAAAGGCCGAACTCCGTTTCCACCGGCGCGCCGCAACAGACGCAATCGGGCGGAAACACCGCATTCACAGCCGTTTGCATTTTCATCGCCGCCCCCTACCTTGCTGCGTGATGACCGACCCGCATGACACATCCCGGCCCCGGCTGACCGACCGGCAGGCCCTTGATCGACACCGCGCCCGCGCGCGGCTGGACACGGCCGGGTTTCTGCATGACGAGGCGCGCGCCGAGCTTCAGGAAAGACTGCTCGACGTTAACAGATCCTTTACAACGCCGGCGATCGTAACACCCTTTCCCACCAGATGGGCCGATTTCCTGCCCGACGCCGTGGTCGTGCCGGATGCAGAGGTTCTGGCGCTTGAGGAAGGCGCGCATGACCTCGTGTGCCACGTCATGGGGCTGCACTGGGCCGAGGACCCGGTGGGCCAGCTGGTGCAGTGCCGCCGGGCCTTGCAGCCCGACGGGCTTTTGCTGGTGGCGATGCTGGGCGGCGAGACGCTGCACGAATTGCGCACGGTGCTGGCGCAGGCGGAAGCCGAGGTCATGGGCGGGCTGTCGCCGCGCGTCGCACCGATGGGCGAGATTCGCGACCTTGGCGGGCTTCTGGGCCGGGTCGGTCTGTCGCTGCCGGTGGCCGACCGGTTGCCGCACCGCGTGAGCTACCCGTCGATGTTCACCCTTATACGCGACCTGCGCGACATGGGCGAGACCAACGCGCTTGCCGCCCGCCACAAGGCGCCACCGCCGCGCGCCTACTTCCCGCGCGCCGCGCAGATCTATGCCGAAAGCTTCCCGGCCGGCGCCGGGCGCATCACCGCGACATTCGAACTGGTGTTCCTGACGGGCTGGAGCCCGCATGAAAGCCAACAGAAACCGCTTCGCCCCGGATCCGCCGCCGCCCGGCTGGCCGAGGCGCTGGACACGACCGAATTCGATGAAACCGCCCGCCCCGTGCCGGCGCCCCCCAAAAGAGGCCAGGAATGACCCAAGCTTTGCCGCATGCCCCCGCCGATCACCCGCCGGTGAAATTCGGCAAGATCGGCGTTCTTCTCGCCAATCTCGGCACACCCGACGATTACACCTACTGGCCGATGCGCCGCTACCTGAACGAGTTTCTGTCCGACAAGCGGGTGATCGACTACCCGGCATGGAAATGGCAGCCGATCCTGCAGGGAATCATCCTGACCAAGCGGCCCTTCAGTTCGGGTGCGGCCTACAAGTCGATCTGGAACCACGACAAGGGCGAAAGCCCGCTGATGACCATCACCAAGGACCAGACCGCCAAGATGGCCGAGGCGATGCAGGACCGGCATGGGGACCGCGTCATGGTGGATTTCTGCATGCGTTACGGCAACCCGTCGACGAAATCCAAGGTTCGCGCGATGGTCGAGGCCGGTTGCGACAAGATCCTGTTCGTGCCCCTCTACCCGCAATATGCCGGCGCCACCTCGGCCACCGCGAATGACCAGTTCTTTCGCGCGCTCATGGAAGAGGCGTGGCAGCCTTCCGTCCGCACCCTGCCAGCCTATTTCAACCATCCCGCTTACGTTGATGCCTTGGCCGGATCGGTGGAGCGCGCCTATGATGCGATGGAGACGAAGCCGGATATCCTCGTCGCCTCCTACCACGGTATGCCGGAACGCTACCTGATGCAGGGCGATCCCTATCATTGCCAGTGCCAGAAAACCTCTCGCCTGCTGCGCGAACGGCTGGGCTGGGACAAGGACCGGATCGTCACCACCTTCCAGTCGAAGTTCGGCCCGGAAGAATGGCTGAAACCCTACACTGTCGAGGAGGTCGCGCGACTGGCCGAGGCGGGCAAGAAACGGATCGCGGTGATCGCCCCCGCCTTCAGCGCCGATTGCATCGAAACGCTGGAAGAGATCAACGAGGAGATAAAGGAAAGTTTCGAAGAGGCGGGCGGCGAAGAATTCACTTATATCCCCTGCCTCAATGACGAGGACGCGCATATCTCCGCCCTGGCGGATGTGATCGACGAAAACCTGGGTGGTTGGGTCTAGGTGTTCAACCCCGTGGCTTGATGGTGTGCTGCTTTCGCAGGCATGGAGGGACGCACTATTGGGAAATTTCGTCACGGGCGCGCCACGACCACGCACTGAACTGTCGCCATTTTCGACCTGACACCTGAGCCTGAACCAGTAGGCTTGGGTGGCACACCCATAAATGGCTAGCGGCGCCTGAGCAATGCTGGTTCCCTTCTCGAAAAGCGGAGGGCAGCATCACCGTGAGCCGCTACGAGTTGACCGACTTCGAGTGGCCGATCATCGAACCGCTTCTTCCGAACAAGCCGCGTGGTGTGCCTCGGGTAAATGACCGCCGCGTGCTGAACGGCATTTTGCTGGCGGTTCAGAACCGGTTCGCCCTGAGCGGACATCCCCCAGCGCTACGGCCCCTTTACGACCTGCTAAAAAAACCGTTTCGTTCGGTGGGCCGCGCTTGGCGTTTGGGGCAGGATATTCGACGCATTATCAGGGGCTTGCGAGACCCCGAACAATCGGTGGGCAGTTCCTCCATCCGCGTCCAGCAGCACAGGGCGAACGCAAAAAGGAGGCGTGAAACGCCCGCCCGCACCGCCGGTGTAGCTGACCTTCGAGCCGTCTGTACGGGGCGCTCTGGCCACGAAAATCCACGCCGTGCCCCTTGCGCGCGACCTGCCTGTCACGCTGAAGCTGACAGCCGGGCAGGCACATGACGGACGGTCCGGTCCGCCGATGGCATGCCGGGCACGATCGGGCTGGGTCAGGCGCTGCTGGCCGATGCCGCCTACGACATCAACCGCCTGCGCGACCGACTGGCCGACAGCCGCACCGCCGCCGTTGGATCGAGACGCCCACAAGCGCCGGAGCCGGTTCGAGAGATTCTTTCCGAAAATCAAGCATCACAGGGCGATCGGCAGCAGATACGAAAAACAGGACGCCCACTTATTGGCCCTCGTCGCAACACGTATCTGGTTGAAGCTTTATGTGTCGGTGTCTTGACGCCCACACCGTGCACGCGCAGGACGCGATCACGCGACCAGTTGTTCGGCCTTGTGCAGATCGACGCTGACCAGCTGGCTGACCCCCTGTTCGGCCATGGTGACGCCGAACAGGCGGTCCATCCGGCTCATCGTCACCGCATGGTGGGTGATGATCAGGAACCGGGTCTCCGTCTGCCGGGTCATCTCGTCGAGCAGGTCGCAGAAGCGGGTGACATTGGCATCGTCGAGCGGTGCGTCGACCTCGTCCAGCACGCAGATCGGTGCCGGGTTGGCAAGGAACACCGCGAAGATCAGCGCCAGCGCCGTAAGGGTCTGTTCACCGCCGGAGAGCAGCGACAGGGTGGAGAGCTTCTTGCCCGGGGGCTGACAGAGGATTTCCAGCCCCGCCTCCAGCGGGTCGTCGGATTCAACCAGTACCAATTTCGCCTCGCCGCCGCCGAAAAGATGGGTAAACAGCATGCCGAAATTGCGGTTCACCTGCTCGAAGGCGGCCAGCAGCCTTTCGCGCCCTTCGCGGTTGAGGCTGGAAATGCCGCCGCGCAGCTTGCCGATGGCCGCTTCCAGGTCCTCCTTGTCGGAAAGCAGCGTGTCGCGTTCCCCGGCCACTTCGCGCGCGTCTTCCTCGGCCCGCAGGTTGACGGCACCGAGCGCGTCGCGCTGGCGGCGCAGGCGCGTCACGTCCGAGTCCAGCCGGTCCACCGGAGTCAGGGCGGCGGGGTCGGCGTCAAGCTGGGCAAGCAGGGTTTCGGGCGTCTGGTCTGTCTCTTCCGCGATTCGCTCGGCGGCGGCGTGCAGCGCTTCCAGCGTGTTGTCGCGGCGGGCCTCGGCGCGGGCGCGGGCCTCTCGGGCCTCCGACGCGGCGCGCTCGGCGTCGCGTTCGCCCTGCACCGCCTCGCGTAGGCGGGTTTCGCCCAGCGCCAGCGCCTCGGCGGCGGTCTTGCGGCGCGCCTCGGCCGCGTCGATGGTGGTGGCCAGTTCCGCCTTGCGGGCGGCGATCCGGCCGGGGGTTTCGCGCGCGGCCTCAAGCTCCGTCTCGGCCTGCGCCTTTCGGTGGTTCAGTTCCGCGATGCGGGTGGCCGCGGTGTCGAGCCGTTTCTGCCACGACGCGATGTCCTGCGCGATCTTCGCCAGCCGGGCCTCGCGCGCCTCGCCGGCGCGCTTGACCTCGTCATGCGCGGCGCGGGCGGTCATCAGGGTGCTGCGCGCTGCCTGCGCCTCGGCCTTGGCGGCCTCGACGCGGGTGCGCGCCGCATCGAGATCCTCCAGCCCGGCCTTGGCGCGCTCGGCCTCGGCCAGCGTCCGGCGGGCGGATTCAGCCTCCTCTGCGTGGCGGCTGGCGGATTGGCGCAGGGTTTCAAGCTGACCTTCGAGGATGTTGCGGTCGGCCTCGATCCGCGAAAAGGCGCGGCTGGCCTCGGCCAGTTGCCGGTCGGCGCCGCGCCTTGCCTCGCGGGCCTGGCTATCGGCGTTGCTGAGCGCCTCCAGCCGCTCGGCATTGGCGGTGTGGGTGGCGCGGGCGCGATCCATTGCCGTTGCGGCGCGTTCGAGGTCGGCAGACATGTCGGAGAGCCGGTTGGCCTGTTGCAGGCGGCGCGCCGCCGATGACGCGCTGTCGGCCCCGGCCAAGATGAAACCGTCCCAGCGCCACAGATCGCCGTCGCGGGTGACCAGCCGCTGACCGGGCAGAAGCCGCGGCTGAAGCTGCGGGCCCTCGCCGTTCTGCAACACGCCCACCTGCCGCAACCGGCGGGCCAGAACCGGTGGCGCATCGACATACTCGGCCAGCGCGACGACCCCGGCGGGCAGCGGTTGCGGCGCATCGTATTGCGGCAGGGTGGTCCAGCCGGTGCCCTCCGCCACCTCGGGCGCCTTCAGGTCGTCGGCAAGCGCGGCCCCCACCGCCGCCTCGTATCCCGGTGCCACGCGCACCCGGTCGAGCAATTGCGACGCGCCGCCGCGTTCCCGGTCGAGCAGTTTCGTCAGCGCCCGCACCTCGGAATCGAGAGTCGTCCATTCGCCTTCGGCCTCTGCAAGGATGGCGCGCGCCTCGTTCTCACGGGCCTGGGCGTCGGCGCGGGCGGCATCGGCCTCGATCAGCGTCTCCTCGGCCCGCTGGGCAAGGTCGGTGGCACGGGCCAGTTCCTGCTCTGCGGCGTCGTGGTCCTCGGCGAGGCTGGCCAGCCGGGTTTCCGCCTCGTCGGCACTGACGCGGGCTTTCTGCGCGTCGCGGTCGTGGCGCTCCGTGGCACGTGTGGCATCGTCGAGGGCGCGCTGCGCCGATTGATGGCGCGCGGCCAGCCGGGCGGCCTCCTCCGTCAGGTCGGCATGCACGGCCTCCTTGCCGGCCAGCGTCCCGGTCGCCGCCTCGACCGCGCCCGCCGCCTCGGACAATGCCGCCTCGTGGCCCTGCGCTTCGGCATGCAGGCCGTCGGCCTCCTGCGTCAGCGCGGCGATGGACTGGCCCGCATCGGTGTTCAGGTTGCCCTCGCGCCCGAGATCCTTCGTCAGTTGCGCAATGCGGGCGGTCAGCGTCTCGATCGCCTTGCGTGCGCGGGTTTCTTCATCCGCCAGCGCGTCCCGTTCCACTGTCACGCGTTGCAACAGCGCCGACGCGATCGCCTCTTCCTCACGCAGCGGGGGCACCGCGTTTTCCGCCGTTTCGCGGCTGGTCGCGGCCTCCTGCGCGGCATGTTCGGCGCGGGCGGCGGCGGTGACGGCGGCACGCAGGGCCGCCTCGGCCTCGGCCCGGGCATCCTCCGCCTCCTTCCAGCGACGGTAGAGCAGCAGCCCCTCGGCCTGGCGCAACTCGGCGCCGATCTCGCGGTAGCGCGCCGCCTGCTTGGCCTGCCGCGAAAGCTGCGCCAGTTGCGTGCCAAGCTGGTCGAGCACGTCGTCGATGCGGGCAAGGTTGGCCTCTGCCCCCTTCAGCTTCAGTTCCGCTTCGTGGCGCCGCTGGTAGAGGCCGGAAATGCCGGCCGCCTCCTCCAGCACCCGGCGCCTTGCCTTGGGCTTGGCATTGATCAGTTCCGAAATCTGCCCCTGCCGGACAAGCGCCGGCGAATGTGCCCCGGTGGACGCATCGGCGAACAGCATCTGCACGTCGCGCGCCCGCACGTCCTTGCCGTTGGTCTTGAAGGCGGAGCCCGCATCGCGGGTGATGCGGCGGATGATCTCCAGTTGGTCGGAATCGTTGAAATGCGCGGGCGCCAGCCGGTCGCTGTTGTCGAGGGTCAGGGCCACCTCGGCGAAGTTGCGCGCGGTGCGCGACGATGCCCCGGCGAAGATCACGTCCTCCATGCCCGCGCCGCGCATCGCTGTCGGGCGGTTTTCGCCCATCACCCAGCGCAGCGCCTCCAGCAGGTTGGACTTGCCGCAGCCATTGGGGCCGACAACGCCGGTCAGACCGTCCGCGATGATCAGGTCGGTCGGGTCGACGAAACTTTTGAAACCGTTGAGCCTGAGCCGCGAAAACCGCACGTGCCTGCCTGCCTTCTGGTGATTCCCGTATCGGGTATCATCCGGCAGGGATACCCGCCAAGTCAACGCGCACCCCCACGATATGGCGGGGATAAGCGCATTGTCCACAAGATATATGCGCTTTTCCCGGCTATCCACAGTCCAGATCGGCGCGCATCACGGCCACGTCGCCGCGCAGGCTATCCTCGACCACGCGGCACCCGCTGGCCTCTTGCATGGCGTGCAGCGCGCGGGGATAGACGCGGCCGATGGAAGGGTCGGGCATCATGGTGGTACGGATCGCTTCCACACGGGTGTCACGGACGCGGATGGTAAAGTCGATCCCGTCCACGGTGATGTAGCGCGGCGTTTGGCCCATCATCGCAGGGGCGGGGCTGTCGCAGGCGGCAAGCAGCAGGACAACTGGAACGATCAGGTACTTCATGCGCGAAGGCTGACACCGGCGTGGTTACCATGGCGTTAACGCCGGGGCGCGGCACCCCCTGCGACATCGTGTTGGTTGTCAATGTCAATTCTACCCTTGTGACTCGAGATCGGTTTCGCTAAATAGTTTGCAATGTCAATCAAAGGAGGTCGCAATGACACATGCCGCCAACCGCTATTCGCCGCTGTATTTCCTCGCCTCGCTTGGCGCGGGGGGGATGACCGTCACCTTCTTCATGTGGCTCATGTTCTGGGTGCCGCATCCGGGGCGCACCGTGCCGATCTTCGAAGATACATGGGCGATGCTGACGGGGGGCACCTTGTTACAGCAGGCGATGATCGTCGGCGCCTGGGCCGGGATCGTCGTGTTCGGGTTCCTCAACCTTAAGCTTCTCGCCTTCAACCTGCGCCGCTTTGCCGAGTTCCGCCGCTCCGATGCCTACGAGGCCTTTGCCAAGTCCAACGCGGGCAGCCAGGTCCTGGCGATGCCGCTGGCGCTGGCGATGACGGTGAACGTGCTTTTCATCATCGGCCTGACTTTCGCGCCGGGCCTGTGGAGCATCGTCGAATACCTGTTCCCCGCCGCCATGGTTGCCTTCCTCGCCATCGGTTGGATCGCCCTGCGTGACCTTGGTCACTTCATCCGCGAACGGCTGCATTCGGGCGGCTTCGACTGCTCGGCCAACAACAGCTTTGCCCAGATGCTGCCCGCCTTCGCGCTGTCGATGGTCTCCGTCGGGCTGGCCGCGCCGGCCGCCATGTCGACCATGCCCGTTATCGCCGGCGTTTCGATCGTCTTGTCCAGCGTGTTCATGACCGCGGCGATCGTTCTGGCATTGGTCGTGCTGGTGATGAGCGTGCGGCCGATGCTGGAACACGGCGTCAATGTCGAGGCCGCGCCGACCCTGATGGTCGTGATCCCGCTGATGACGGTGATCGGCATTGCCATGCTGCGTATCAACCACGGGCTGGATGTCAGCTTTGGCGCCGAAAGCACGGCCGCCGACACGCTGATGCTGACCACCCGGCTTTTGTCGGTGGAGGTGATCTTCGCCCTCTTCGGCCTCGCCGTTCTGTCGCGGGTCGGCTACCTTGCCCGCTTCGTGACCGGGCCCGAGACCTCGGCCGGCTCCTATGCGCTGATCTGCCCGGGTGTGGCCCTGTCGGTGATGACGCAGTTCTGGTTGAACAAGGGCCTTGTCGCTGCCGGGATCGTCGCGAAATACTCGGTCGCATTCTGGGCCATCTCGGGTGTCGCCATCGCGCTGCAGGTTGCCATGATCGTGCTGATCTGGATGCTGGCGCGCAAGCACTTCGCCCCGGTCGCCAAGGACGCCGTTCCCGCCTGATCCCTTTCGTCAGGCACACGGACCCCCGGCCAGCCATGGCCGGGGGTTTTCGCGTTCGCGGCCCGCGGCCCGGTTGCTCCGTATATGGCACGACGGTGCAGCGGCGCGCCGGTCCGACGTAGCGGCCTTGCGGTCGCCGTTTTGCTTGCCTTGCGTGCGCGGCGTTTTAGCTGTCCATGCAATGCAACCTTCAGGAGTGCCGAGCATGACCGCTTCGACCCGAACACATATGGCTTTGCGCGACCGACCTGAATACGCCAGCAAGCCCCGGCCGTTGACCTTCACGGCCGATGACATGACAGCCGCGGCTGTCGCCGCCATGTCGGAGCGGGGATTCGGCTCCGTGGTGATCGTCGATGCCGACAACAAGGTGACCGGCATCGTCACGGAACGCGATATCATGAAGAAGATCGTGAATGCCGGGCTGGACGCCGCCGAGACGCCGCTTTCAGACATCATGACCGCCGAGCCGCGCGTCGCCCGGGAGACCGACGACCTGGTGGACTGGTTGCGGATCATGTCGAACGAGCGCTTCCGCCGGTTGCCGGTGGTGGATGCCGATGGGCGGATCACGGCCCTGTTCACGCAAGGCGACTTCGTCAGCTATACGTGGCCCGACCTGGTCTACCAGGCCAGCCAGTTGGCAAGGGCCAGCGTTTTGAAGAACTGGCACCTCTGGTTGATCGGGGGTGGTATCGCGCTTTACTCCATCATCATGATTATCGTTGTGACGGCTGTCACGTGACAGGGGGCAAGGCCCGGCCATGACGCGGGGGGCGACGCGGCGCCGACACCAAATCGGTATTGTCCCAACCCCGCCGGTCGACCGATCGGCCACAATTCCCGGTGAGATCACGCCGACGTCCCGCCCCGGTGGTTGAGACAGCCCCCCGCCGATGCTACATTTATCCTATCCCGGCGCCGGGGATTTCTGCGGCGCGCTATGAAGGAGGATCATGTCCTGGCTGGACCTGTTCAAGCGGCCATGAAAGAGGCCGCACCAATGGCGCAGATGGCGCGCCCCACGAAACCCCTGACGAGCGAAACCCTGCTCGAAGAGGTGATCGCATCCCTGACCGATGACAAGGCCGAAGAGGTCGTCACGATCGACCTGCGCGGCAAGACCCAGATGGCGGACCAGATGGTCATCGCCTCGGGGCGGTCGTCGCGGCAGGTCGCGGCGATCTCCGAAAAGCTGGTGCAGCGGCTCAAGGATGTGTTCGGCCTCTCCACCCGGAGCGAGGGCAAGGACACCGGCGACTGGGTGCTGATCGACGCGGGCGATGTCATCGTCCATGTCTTCCGCCCCGAGGTGCGCGACTTCTACCAGCTGGAAAAGATGTGGATGCCCGCGGGCAGCGTCTGACATCTGTCCATGCGGGTTTCGCTATGCGTCGTGGGCCGGCTGAAGGCCGGGCCGGAGGACGATCTTGTTTCCGACTATCTCAAGCGGTTCGACCGGACGGGCCGGGCGCTGGGCCTTGGCCCCGCCCGAGTTGTCGAGGTGGAGGACCGCAAGGACGGCGGCAAACCGGGCGAGGCGGCGTTGCTGCGCAAGGCCCTGACAAGGGGCGCGGTGACCTGCGCGCTGGATGAGCGGGGCCGCGCCATGCCCTCCCCCGATTTCGCCCGGATGCTGGCCCGCCACCGCGACGCGGGCGCGCCGGAGATCGCCTTCCTGATCGGCGGCGCCGACGGGCTGGACCCGGCGCTGGTGGCCGAGGCCGACAGGACGCTGAGCCTCGGGCCCATGGTCTGGCCCCACATGCTGGCCCGCGCCATGCTGGCCGAGCAACTCTACCGCGCCGCGTCGATCCTGGCAGGCGGCCCCTATCACAGGGCGTGAGGGGGGTCGGGACCAAGCCCCGCACCGCCGGGCCGCGGCGCGGCGATCCGAGGATTGAGCGACGCGCTTTATCGCGGCCACATCCGAAGAAGACCGAAGCGGAGCGCCAAGCCCCACCAAATCGCCGTGCCGGGGGGCGGCCCGGCGATGCGCGGCGGCCTGCGAGCACGCCTTGATTCCGCGCGGGGGTAATGGCGGGGTTGAGTCTGGTTCGGGCCGTTAGCCACGTCTACTGATGCGGCAGGTCATTTCACTTGCCGCTTACCCCGACATTGCGGGTATCGAGAGCAGCCGAAAAAGGTTTGCTCTGTCTTGCGATTGGTTCTCTCAATCATCTTCGACCCACAGCGTGGGCATTTCGTGAGGTCAGTTTCCTTTCGGGTAGCCTTTTCTCGGACATGATGAACATGCGCGCGCCTTGTCTCCTTAGTTGCCTCCAAGGCGCTGCTGCGCAGTTTGTGGGCAAAGTCGCGGACCTCACTGTCTGTGAACCGAACGGTTTTCCGGGAGGCAATATAGTTAGAAAGGTCTCGTCTGTTCCAAAACACGTTAGGGGGCATTTCGGTTTTTGGTTCTGCTGAGCCGACGAAAACGACGAGATTTTCCAGTTGATCCAGTCTGATGCCAAGCAGTTCTTGCACGACCTTTACGTGATGGTAGTTCTGGCGCAGTGGGTTTTGAAACTGTGATTTGTGGCGGCGCATGACCTGCGTCCAACGCGCTTGAGACTTGCCGCCGAAAATCCACGCTGACATGTTCTTGGTTTCGTGTGTGGATGGCTCCTGCATTGCAAGCGTTAAGGCTTATCCCTTTCCTTCCGGTGAGCACGACATGTGGTGTCCCTCGCACCGACGCGCGTG